>UQUO01000017.1 GCA_900544295.1 uncultured Eubacteriales bacterium
TATAAGAGACAGGTCCAGGGGCGGAGCCCTGGCCGCGCGCCGCAGCGCGCGGAACGTCCTTTATGCTTCACAAAGCGCAGGAAGGGGTCAAAGGGGGAACCCTCGCCGGGGGTTCCCCCTTTGCGGGCGGCCCCCGCCGCCCGCAGCCCGTGCGCGGCGCCGCAGCGCAGGCGATAATCCGACGCCGGGCGGGGGTGGAACCCCGCCCCTACAGGGGGTTGCGGAAACCTGCGACACGCGCCATTGAAAATGTAAAAACGCCCCTCTGGGGCGTTTTTACATTTTTCCGCGACGCTGAGCGCCCAAATCGATATACATTCGCGGCGGGCATCTCCGCAAGCGCCTGGGGACTACTCCTGTTCCACGCCCCCATCCCTCAGGCTGGCCTGAAAGGTGTTCATCACCACCAGCGTGCCGACGATGATGACGAGGGACACGGCTACGAGGGGCCAGGCCAGCCAGGCGTCGCCGGAGTCCAGGGGCAGGGGCAGGTGCATGAGCGTCGTGAAGACCACGTTCACCGTCCGGAGCACCAGCAGGCTGCGGCGCTGGGGACAGGCGAAGCGCTCCGCCGCGCCCGCGAGGTTCGTGAAGAGCTGGAAGTGCACGTACAGCGACACCGCCGCGGCGATGAGCCACAGGCCCCAGAGCTCCGTGGGCCTCCCCATGGCCTCCAGCGCCCAGCAAAGGCCCTCCCAGGCCGCGAGCAGCCAGCAGAGCGGACGCAAAAGCAGCGCGGAGGGCTCCCCCGCCCCGGCGACGCCGGGCAGGGCCGAGCCGATGAGCAGCCAGCCCGCCCAGTCGGGCAGCAGGTCCAGCGCGTTTATATTGATGTTCAGGTAAATGAGCGCGTAGCCCCAGGCTATCCTGCCCAGAGATCTGTAAAGGCCCTTACGCTCCTCCATCCGTCTCGCCCCCTTCCATGACGAACTCGTCCACGACCTCGCTGCCCAACGTTATGCGCACGGCGGCGGCCTTCGCCTCCGGCTCCGGCAGCTGCGGCGCGTCGTAGCGGAACTCCTCGGAGAGCGCGCTGGCCTTCAAAGCCCCCTCGCAGGGGTCCAGGCCTATGCTCTCGTACTCCGTGCCGTCGAAGGCATACTCCTCGTCTGCGGAGCGGAGAGGCAGCATCTCCAGCTTCGCCCAGCTCTGCGGGAGCGCGTCCTCGCCGCTGGTATATTCGACGCAGAAGAGCTCCGCCATGGTGCGAAACACGGCCTCCGGCCTGTAAATGCTGTCGGAATAGCCCTGCGGCACGCCGGAGAGGCCGAAGCCCGCGTCCGCGGCCACGGCGTAGAGGTTCCGCCGGAGCGTCACCGTGCCGCACTCGCGCTCCGCGCTCACGGTGTCGCGCCAGGGCAGTATATCATTCCCCCAGCGGGCAAGGGACACGGGGTCGCTCACCATGAAGTCGGTGATGGGGATGAAAAGCCGCTCGCCCGTCTCCTCCACGACCCAGCCCTCGGCCTCCCAGGCGCGCACGGGGACGACGTAGAGGCCCGTGAGAGTGTCGCCGTCCGCGTCTTTCAGCCAGCCGCCGTTTTCGAGGTCGGCCACATAGTTTACCGTGAGTATGAGCTCCGCCTCGCAGACGCCCTCCGAGCAGACGAGGTTATTTATAAGGTATCCCGAGCCGCTGTCGATGGCGTACTGCTCGGGCACGCTCTCGTAGTGATAGGCCACCCATCCCTCGGCGCGGCTCGCGCGCATGCCCTCGTAGAGCTCCCCGTGCTTTTCAAAGGGCGAAGCGGCGGCGAGGAAGACGCCGTTGTCGTAGATCAGCCCCTTGGCGTAGGTATCCAGCGCCGCGGCGGGAGTCTGACAGCGCGTGGTGCGCGCGGCGGCAAGGCTGCGGTCAAGCTCCCTCTGCGGGCCGGGGTGCATGTGCCCCGTATCCGCGCTCGCCGTGCCGAGCAGCAGCGGCGTCGCGAGCACTACGGCTATGCAGACCGAGGCCAGGGCCATGCCGCGCGGATAGAGCTTGAAGCGCACGATGGCCGCGATGCGCCGGGAGATGTTCTTCCCGCCGTTGGAGATGGAGCTCGTCCCCGGCGCGCGGGCATATTTCGCGTTTGCCATACCGAGCAGTATGCCGCCGTACTCGCGCCGCTCCTCACCCTCCAGGCGCTCCAGCACGCGCTGGTCGCAGAGGGATTCGAGGTCGTTGCCCACGCGGTCGAGGACATAGTGCATGAAGGGATCGCACCAGTGCAGCGCGCGGATGAGGCACCAGAAGATGCCCTGCGCCGCGTCGAAATATTTGAGGTGCAGCAGCTCGTGCAGCAGCACCTTGTCGTCCGCGCCGCCGCGCGGCAGGGCGAGGACGGGCCGGATGACACCGCAGACGAAGGCCGTGGGCAGGCCCTCGACCTCGACGGCGCGGCTGCCCCGCAGGCCGTACTTTTCACACACCGCGGCGAGGCGCGCCGACACCGCCTCCGAGGCGGGCGCGCCGCGCCTGAGCGCCAGACGCAGCCGGGCATAGGCCGCGAGCTTCCAGAGCAGATACGCCGCCGCGCCGAGGGCGTAGACTACAAACAGCCAGTCCGTGACGCTCTCCGGCGCGCCGGAGGGCCAGGGCAGGACGCTTTTGGCGTCCAGCGCATCCCATGGCCCGGCGTAGGCGGAGCCGAGGCCGCGCTCCGCCGCCGTCTTCCACATGTCCACCCAGACGGGCAGAGGCAGCAGCACCTGCCGCGTCATCCCCGCCGGGATGAGCGCCCGCAGGGCCAGCAGGCCCCAGACGCCGTACTGCCAGCGCGGAGAGAGTTTGTCCGCGAGCAGGTATTTCACGATGAGCAGCACCGCCGCTGCCAGCGAGACGGTGAGCGTTTGCAGCAGGAACTCCCAGATGTTCCCCACGGTTACACCTCCATCTCGTCGAGCAGCTTCCGGAGCCGCGCCGCCTCATCAGCGGAGATGTGCGTCTCCTTCAAAAACGCGGCGATGAGGTCCCCCGCCGCGCCGCCGTAGACCTTGTTGAGCAGCTCGTCCCTCTCCTGCCGGGCGCAGTCCTCCCGCGCCGCCCCCGCCGAATACGGCGCCGGAGAGCTGCGCTCTATCTTTACGAGGCCCTTGGCCTCCATGCGCTTCAGATAGGTGTGGACCGTGTTCTTGCTCCAGCCCTGCCCCGGGTAGAGCGCGCGAGTGAGCTCGCCCAGCGAAAAGCTCTCCCCCGCCCAGAGCGCCTCCATGACCGACCACTCGGCCTCCGTCAGCTTCATCGCGCCGCCTCCTACACATGTAGTATAGGACCATACTACATGTGTAGGACAGCGCTGTCAAGCCAAAATTGCAATGGGTTTTTTCCGGGGGCGTGTACCTCGGAAAAAACACCTCTTGCACGGCAAGTGTGCCCGCGGGGCGCGCGCAGCCGTGCGGCAGCTCCCACCGGCCACCGGCCGGGGGCTTTGGCAAAAGGCCGTTCCGGCCTTTTGCCAGACAAAGAAAAGCGGCCCTCCCGGGCCGCTTTCCCTTCCATATCCCATATCGCAAGGCCCTACCCGACTTCGGGCATGGACCAGTTCACTCTGGTATAGGACTCTATCATGGCCGCATAGTCGCTCTGGCAGGCGGCGAAATCGCGGTCTTTTATGGATTCGTAGATGCAGTAGTGGATGTCGCGGTGCCTGTCGAGGCGGAAGTTGCGCACGAGCTCGGGCATCCACTTGGACAGGCAGAAGAGCATGTACTGGTGTATGGGCTCACGCGCTACGGCGAAGGCGTAGGCGTAGAGCGGGTTGTGCGAGATGCGGCAGACGTGCTCGTGGAAGGCGAGGTCCGCGGCGGCGACGCGCTTGCACCACTCCTCGTGCGTGAGGCCCTCGGTCTCGGCCCAGGCCTCGCGGTGCCGCAGGGCCAGGCGCTCCAGCTCCGCGAGGTCCTCGGGCGTGGCGCGCTCCATGGCCAGGCGGGCGCACTCTATCTCGATGTGGTTGCGGAACTCCGTCACGTTCTGCATCATGCCACTCTGCTCGAAAAAGCGGGAGGCTGTCTTGAGGTAGCCCTCGAAGTCGAACTCTATGACGAAGGTGCCGCTGCCCGTGCGCGTCTCGACGATGCCGAGGGCGTTGAGCTTCTGCAGGGCCATGCGCACGGTCAGGCGGTTGACGCCGAACTTCTGCGCCAGCTCGCTCTCCGAGGGGAGCTTGTCCCCGACGCGCCAGACGCCGCCGCTTATCTGCTCCTGTATCGCCTCGCAGACCTGCTCCGAGGCGGAGACTTTTTTGATGCGCATATTGTCTTCCACGGGCAGCCCTCCTGTACTTTTGGCCTTTAAATCCCCTCTCCCCTTTATTAGAGTATAAAACAAGCCCGCCGACTTTGCAAGGGGGATATTCGTGAAATTTTATATAGTAAGGCATGTTATGGCTATTGACTTTTAGAAATAATAAATATATTATGAATTTGACCGGACTACATAGCGAACAGGCCGCCCCCGCGGCGGCGCAACTTATAACTTGAAAGGGTGAGAACATGGCCAAAAACCTGATGACCGGCAACGAGGCCGTGGCCCGCGGCCTTTACGAGGCCGGAGTGGCCTTCGCCTCCGCGTATCCCGGCACGCCCAGCACGGAGATACTGGAAAACGTTGCCGAAAAGTACAAGGACAGCATAGCCTGCGAGTGGGCGCCCAACGAAAAGGTCGCCTTTGAGGCGGCGGTCGGCGCCTCCTTTGTCGGCGGCCGCTCCTTCGCGGCGATGAAGCACGTCGGCCTGAACGTTGCGGCGGACCCGCTGCTGACCTTCGCCTACACGGGTGTGAACGGCGGCATGGTCTTCGTCTCGGCGGACGACCCGGGGCTGCATTCCTCCCAGAATGAGCAGGACAACCGCTTCTACGCGCGCATGGGAAAGTTCATCATGCTTGAGCCCTCGGACTCCCAGGAGGCCAAGGACATGGCCGTCATGGGCTATGAGCTCAGCGAGCAGTTCGACTCGCCCGTCATGCTGCGCATGACCACCCGCGTCTGCCACAGCAAGAGCCTCGTCGAGTTCGGCGATGTCCAGGAGCAGCGCAAGAAGGAGTACGTTAAAAACCGCGCGAAGTACGACCCCGTCCCCGCCATGGCCAAGGGCATGCACACGGCCGTCGAAAAGCGCTGGAAGAGGCTTCTGGAGTACACGGAGGTATGTCCCCTCAACCGCGAGGAGTGGCATACGGACGAAATAGGCATAGTCTCGGCCGGCGCGGCATACCAGTACGCGCGCGAGGTGTTTGGAGACAACGCCTCCTATTTCAAGTGCGGCATGACGAGCCCGATGCCCCTCGAGAGCATCAGGAAATTCGCCGCCAAGGTGAAAAAGCTCTACGTCGTCGAGGAGCTTGAGCCCTACATGGAGGACCTGATGCGTGCAGCCGGCATAGACTGCGTGGGCAAGGCCCTCATCCCCATCGAGGGCGAGCTGAACCCCGACATCGTCCGCAAGAGCCTGACCGGCGAGGTCACGCCCACCATCGAGTACGACAAGAGCGTCGTCCCCGGCCGCCCGCCCATGCTCTGCGCCGGCTGCCCGCACGTCGGCCTCTTCTATGAGCTGGGCAAAATTAAGGACGTCATCGCCATAGGCGACATCGGCTGCTACGCCCTGTCCGGCAACCCGCCGCTGAACGCCAAGGACTTCGCCCTGTGCATGGGCTCCGGCTTCTCCATGGCCCACGGCGCAGCGAAAATAATGGAAAAGTTCGGCGAGAACAAGAAGATAGTCGGCGTCGTCGGCGACTCGACCTTCTTCCATACGGGCATGAACAGCATGCTCGACGCCGTGTATAACCACTCGAACGTCACGCTCATCGTCGTTGACAACCGCATCACCGGCATGACCGGCCACCAGGAGAACCCCGGCTCCGGCTACACCATCACCGGCGAGCACGCCTACCCCGCGGACATCGAGGGCGTCGCCCGGGCCTTCGGCATGACGGACATACACAAGGTGAACCCCATGGACCTTGAGGCCACGCGCAAGGCGCTCAAGGAGGCCATCGCCTTCGAGGGCCCCTCGCTGGTCATCACGCGCTACCCCTGCGCCCTCAAGAAGCGCAGCCCCGAGGACAAGGCCGAGTTCGGCACGGAGAAGGCCAAGTACGCCGTCGATAACGACGCCTGCATCGGCTGCAAGAGCTGCCTGCGCCTCGGCTGCCCGGCCCTGAGCTTCGACGGCGGCGCGAAGAAGGCGGACATAGACCGCGTGGCCTGCGCCGGCTGCGGCGTCTGCGCCCAGGTCTGCCCGAAGAAAGCTATTGGAAAGGTGGGTGGCTGATATGTCAAACGTCAAGAACGTCGTCCTCTGCGGCGTTGGCGGCCAGGGCACCATCCTGGCCAGCAAGATCCTCAGCTATGCGCTCATCGAGGCCGGCTACGACGTCAAGATGAGCGAGATACACGGCATGAGCCAGCGCGGCGGCAGCGTCACGACCCAGGTGCGCTACGGCGACAAGGTCTACTCCGCCATCATCGGCAAGGGCTCGGCCGACGTGCTGGTCGCCTTCGAGAAGATGGAGGCCCTGCGCTACCTTGACGACGTCAAGGCCGACGGCGGGGTGGTCATCATAAACGACCACGCCATCCAGTCCCTGCCCACGCTGCAGGGCATGGCCGCCTACCCCGAGGACTGCATCGACAGGGTGAAGGAGAAGGCCGGGGACGTGCGCGTCATAAAGGCCACGAAGATAGCCGGGGAGCTCGGCAACGAGAAGGCCGCGAACGTCGTCCTGCTGGGCGCGGCGGTCAGGGCGCTGGGCCTTGAGGCCATGGACTGGGACGCCGCCCTCGCCGCCTGCGTCAAGCCCGCCTTCCTCGACATGAACCGCGCCGCCTTCAAGGCGGGGCTTGAGGCCGTCTGAAAAAGCCGTAAACATCGCCAAAGCGCGCCGCAAACTGCGGCGCGCTTTTTTGCGCTCTCCCACTGGTGCGGCGCGGGAGTTTGTGATAATATAGTGGAGTTTCAAATTTCTTGCGTTTTGGAGTGTCGCCCGTGAAAAAGGACAGGTACGAAAACCCGCTCTGCTCGCGCTACGCCTCGGAGCGGATGCAGCAGATCTTCTCCCCGGACTACAAGTTCACGACCTGGCACCGGCTCTGGCTCTCCCTGGCGGAGAACGAGCGGGCCCTGGGCCTTCCCGTCACGGCCGAGCAGGTGGCGGAGCTCCGGGAAAACCTCGCCGTCATCGACTATGAGGCCGCAGAGCGCTATGAAAAGGAGCTGCGGCACGACGTCATGGCCCACATCCGCGCCTGGGGCGAGCACTGCCCCCGTGCCCGCGGCATCATCCACCTGGGCGCCACGAGCTGCTTCGTGGACGACAACGGCGACCTCATCGCCTACCGGGACGCCATGGAGCAGATCCGCGGGCTGCTCCTGAACGTCATAGAGGCCCTCGCGGACTTCATCCGCGCGCAGAAGGACACGCCGGTGCTCGCCTACACGCACTATCAGGCCGCCCAGCCCACGACCCTGGGCAAGCGCGCCTGCATGTGGGCGCAGGACTTCGTCTTTGACCTTGAGCGCCTGGACTTTGAGCTGGAGCGCCTGCCCTTCTACGGCTGCAAGGGCGCGACAGGCACGGGCGCGAGCTTCCTCGCCCTCTTCGGCGGGGACGCGGAGCGGGCCGGCGAGCTGGAGCGGCGCATTGCCGCGGATATGGGCTTTGACCGCGTGCTGCCCATCACGGGCCAGACCTACACGCGGAAAATCGACTCCTTCCTTTTGAACGTCCTGTCCGGCATCGCCCAGAGCGCGGCGAAGATGGCGACGGACCTGCGCCTCATGGCCCACGAGAAGGAGTTTGACGAGCCCTTTACCGCCTCTCAGGTCGGCTCCTCGGCCATGGCCTACAAGCGCAACCCCATGCGCTGCGAGCGCATCTGCTCCCTCTCGCGGCACCTCGTCGCCCTGGCGCAGGACACGGCCATGACCGCCTCCAGCCAGTGGCTGGAGCGCACGCTGGACGACTCGGCCAACCGCCGCATCTCGATCCCGGAGGCCTTCCTGACCGCGGACGCCGTGCTCTCGCTCGCCGCGAACGTCCTGCGCGGGGCGCGGGTCTATCCGGGCATGATGGCCCGGCACCTGGCGGAGGAGCTGCCCTTCCTCGCCACGGAGAACATCCTCATGCGCGCCGTGTCCCTCGGCGGGGACAGGCAAGAGCTGCACGAGGCCATACGCGAATACTCCGTCGATACCGCCCGGCGTATGAAGGAGACCGGCTGCGGGAACGATCTGGCTGAGCGCCTGCTTGCGGATGCGCGCTTCAAGCTGGACGAGGCCGCGCTCGCGCAGCTCATGGACGTCGGCAAGTTCGTCGGCCTGGCCCCGGTCCAGGCTGCCGACTATGTGGAAAACACGCTTGCGCCCCTGCTTGAGGCAAACCGCGGCCGTTTCGCCTCCGGGCGTGAGATAAGCTGCTGAAGGCTGGTGTAGAGATGAGACTTTTCTTTGCCATATTGCTCTGCAAGCTGGTGCGCCTGGCGCTCCGGCTGGCCGGGAGGGGCGGCACGGCCCTGCCGGGCAAAATTGCCCTGCGCGTCTGCCCGGACATGCTCTCGCGGCTGGCCCGCGGCGTGACGACGGTTATGGTCACCGGCACGAACGGCAAGACCACCACCTGCCGCATGCTGGAGCAGATGGCCCGGGACGCGGGCCGGGACTGCTTCGCCAACCGCTCCGGCTCGAACCTGGAGCGCGGCATCGCCGCGGACTTCGCCGCGAACGCCAGCCTCTTCGGGAAGCCCCGCCGCCGCTTCGCCGTCATTGAGTGCGACGAGGCCGCCTTCCGCCGCGTCTGCGGGGAGGTGAAGCCCGCAGTCGCCGTCGTGACGAACATCTTCCGTGACCAGCTGGACCGCTACGGCGAGGTGACTCACACCCTCGCCGGCATACGCGAGGGCCTGGCCCGTTCGCCCGAGACGCGGGTCTGCCTGAACGCGGACTGCTCGCTGACCTCCTCGCTCGCGCCGGACGCGCCGGACAGGGTGCGCTTTTTCGGCATGGACGCGGCCCTGGGCGAGGCCGCCGCGGTCTCGGACGCGCCCCGCTGCATCTTCTGCGGCGCTGAGTACGAGTACGACTACCACACCTTCGCCCACCTGGGCGGCTTCCGCTGCCCGCAGTGCGGCTACTCCCGCGCGGAGCCCGACGTCGCCATAGTCGAGGTGGACGCGCTTGAGCCGGACAGCAGCCTCGCCCAGCTGCGCGTGGACGGGGAGTTCCTCCCCGCCGCCGTCAGCCTGCCGGCGGCCTACAACCTCTACAACGCCGCGGCCGCCGTCGCCGCCGCCACGGCCCTGGGCGTAGACGCCAAATCCGCCGTGCGCTCCCTCGCGCACATCGAGAGCGGCTTCGGGCGCATGGAGCGCTTCGAGCTCGGCGAGGCCCGGGTGACGATGGTGCTCGTCAAAAACCCCGCGGGCTGCGACAGGGCCATAGACTACCTCGCCTCCCTGCCCGAGGGCGTCACCGCCGTCTTCTGCCTCAACGACGAGATAGCCGACGGCACGGACGTCTCCTGGATCTGGGACGCCGCCTTCGAGCGCCTCTTCGAGCCGGAGAAAAAGCCCATGTCCCTCATCGTCTCCGGCAGCCGCGCCGAGGACATGCGCCTGCGGCTCAAGTACGCCGGCGCGGACGAGGAGAGCATCCGCCTCATCCACGGGGCCACGGAGCTCATAGACCTCATCGCCGGCTGCAAGGGCGACGTGTGCATCCTGCCCACCTACACGGCCATGCTGCCCCTGAGGGCCGAGCTGGCCTCCCGCTGCGGCAGAAAGGAGTTCTGGAAGTGATGGAGCTGAGAGTCTGCCACCTCTACCCCGACGTGCTGAACCTCTACGGCGACCGGGGCAACGTGCTCTGCATAAAAAAGCGCCTGGAGTGGCGCGGCATAGGCTGCACTGTGACGGAGCTGCCCATAGGCGAGCGCCGCGGGCTGGGGAACTTCGACCTGTTCTTCGTCGGCGGCGGCCAGGACTTCGAGCAGGGGCTGCTGCTGGAGGACCTGCGCGGCGGCAAGGGCGCGGACATCCGCGCCGCGGCGGAGGACGGAGCGGCCTTTCTGTGCGTCTGCGGCGGCTACCAGCTCATGGGCCACCACTACGACACGGTCTCCGGCGCGCGCTGCGCGGGCCTGGACGTGCTCGACCTCGTCACCGAGGGCGCGGAAGAGCGCATGATAGGCAACTTTGCCTTCGAGACGGAGTTCGGCCCCGTCGTGGGCTTCGAGAACCACAGCGGACGCACCCGGCTCGGCCCCGGCGCGCAGCCCCTGGGCCGCGTGCTGCGCGGCTTCGGCAACAACGGCGAGGACGGCACGGAGGGCGCGCGGTACAAGAACGTCTTCGGCACCTACAGCCACGGCCCCGTGCTGCCGAAAAACCCCGGCTTCTGCGACGGCATACTCCTCGCGGCCCTGCGCCGCCGCTACGGGGACGCCGAGCTTTCGCCCCTGCCCGACCTCTCCGAGCGCGAGGCGCACGAGAGCGTCCTGGCAAAGCTGCTGGGCTGAAAAAATTTTCGCCCCTTAATCTTCGTTTAATCTTCGGCGCATATACTGTAGCCATAACGAAGAAAGGAGGCGAAGGCATGAGCCTGCTCAGGATGAACGTAGGTATGGCGGTCACGATGGCCCGCGCGGCGGGCTCGCGCACGGCCTTTGCCATAGTCAGCGGCTCCCCCGCGCCCAAGGCGGCGGCGGAGAAGAAAAAGAGCAAATAAAAAATTTAAGGCGGGTCCCGCGAGGGGACCCGCCCTTTTTTTATTCCATCGGAGCCTCCTGCGCCCCGGCGTCCGGGAGCGCAGCGTCCGCCTGCCCCGCCTCCGGGGAGGCGCTCTCCTCGCCCTTGTGATACTCGGAGTAGTCCACGACGAGGTCCGGCCCGTCAAAGCTGCCGTCGAGCTTGGACATCGTGCGCTCATAGGCCTCCGAGCCCTCCTCGTAGGGCGTGGGCCGGTAGTCGTTGATGCCCTCCGTGCTTGATAGGCAGCAGGGGACGGCCTCGTAGCCCTCGACGCTGACCGTGCCGTCCAGGTCGCGCTTCACGGAAAAGCGCACGATGGCGGTGTCCCTGTCGCGCGGGGCGGTGTTGCCGCCGAAGCTCCAGTTGCCGAGGCTGTTGACGATGTAGCCGCCGTTATACTCGTCTATGCGCTGAAGAACGTGCGGGTGGGAGCCGTAGACTATGTCGGCCCCGGCGTCTATGGCGGCGCGTCCGAGCTGCTCCTGCCCGCCGGTGACCCGGTAGCTGCCCTCTATGCCCCAGTGCATAAGGCAGATGACGAGGTCTATGTCCTCCCTCTGCGCCAGGGCGGAGACGCCCTCGCGGATCTCCTGCTCGCCCGCCGTCCAGCGCGCGGCGTAGAGGCCGACGGTCAGCCCGTCGTCCCGCGAATAGACATAGCTCTCGTTCGGCCCGGCGTAGGCGACGCCCGCGCCGTCCAGGACGGCCTTGGTGTTGTCCAGGCCCGTCTGGCCGAAGTCAAGGGTGTGGTTGTTCGCCAGGGTGACGAAATCTATGCCGCCCTGGACGAGTATCTGCGCATTTTCCGCCGCGCCGCAGAACTGGAAAGTGCCCGTGCCGGAAAGCGGCGTCTCCGAGAGGCTGCACTCAAGGTTCGCTATGCTGAGGTAGTCGTCCTCAAAGTATTGCAGCGTGCCGGAGAAGGGCCAGCTCATGTCCCCGTCGAGGATGCTCTCGAAGTGGTCGTTGTACTGGGAGGAACTGAGCGTGCAGTCGCCCACCATGGAGATGGTGAAATACTCCGGCTCCGGCGTTGGCGTCGGTGTGGGCGTCGGCGTGGGGGTCGGGGTGGGGGTCGGCGTCGGCGTGGGCGAGGCGCTGGGGCTGGGCGTCGGCGTGGGGGCCGGCGTCGGCTCCGGCGCCGCGGTGACGCGCAGGAAGAGCAGCCCGCCCAGCGCCGCCGCGCAGATGAGGAATATTAAAATGAGAGTAAACTTCCTTGCAGTATTCATGGCCCTGCTGAGACTGCTGTGCCGGGGCGAAAGTTCCCGCCGCCGGGCTCAAACGCGCTCTTTTCCGACAAAAAAGATTGAGATGAGCCCCGGACCGGTGTGCGCGCCTATGATGGGGCCTATGTGCGTGTAGAAGACGTCGCGGAAGCCGCACTCGCGCACGAGGGCCTCGCCGTACTCGCGGGCCTTCTCGGGCGCGTCGGCTTCGGAGACTATGAGGGTCTGGCCCGCGGCGTCCACGACCAGCTCCTGCACATCCTTTATTACCTTCTTGAAGCACTGCTTGTCGCCGCGCACCTTCTGCCAGACCTCAAGGTGGCCCTCGTAGTCGAGGTGCATGATGGGGACGATGTTGAGCGCCGTGCCGAAGGCCGCCGCGGTCTTGCTGACGCGGCCGCCGCGGTAGAGGTAGGTGAGGTCGTTCGTCGTGAAGATGGAGTTGGTGTTGTGTACCATGCTCTCAAGCTCGTCGGCGTTGTCCGCGAGGCTGAGGCCCTTGTCACGGTTGTCCGCCGCGCGCAGGACGACGAGGCCGAAGCCGGCGGAGGCGTTGGTTGAATCCACGACGCGGCAGGTCCAGCCGGGATACTCCTCCATGAGCACGGCCGCGGCGGAACGGGCGTTGTCGCAGGAGCCGGAGATGGCCGCGGCGAGGGAGATGTGCAGCACGGGCGTGCCGGCCTCGGCCAGGGGCCTCCAGAACTCCGTGAACTCCCCGGGGTTTATCTGGCTGGTGCGGGCGATCCCGCCGGCGCGCATCAGGTCGTAGAACTCGCGGAAGCTCTCCTCCGTCATACCGTCCGTCATGGGCTTGCCGTCCATGGTGAAAGGCATCTTGTAGGGCATCACGCCGCGTTCGGCGCACTTTTCAAGCGAGAGGTCGCAGCCGGAATCGGCTGTTATCTGATAGGCATATACACTCATGGCATTCTAGACCTTTCTCAGTAATTGGCTGTATCATCATACCCCCAAACGGAAGATTTATCAAGCACGAGTTTGCCGCAGCTTACCAAAACTGAAAAAAGTCCCCGCCGGGAGAGGCCCGGCGGGGCTGAGGCTTTGGGTTTCTCAGAAGGTCATCATGACCTTGAGAACGGGCTCGGGCCGCTTGTCGGCCATGTGCATGGCCTCGGCAAACTGCTCTATGGGGTAGCGCTGGGTGACGAAATGGCTGAGATCCATCTTCCCGGCGTCTATCGCCTCGGCAATGAGGCGGAAGTCCTCGTTGGTGTACATGTTGTAGGCCTTGAAGTCCAGCTCATGCTGCTGGTGCACGCGGTAGGGGAAGCCTATGCCGTCCTCCATGAGGGCGTGCTGGACGAGCTGGCCGCCCCGGCGGCAGATCTCAGCCGCCTGCTGGAGGGTCGGAGCGTCGCCGTAGGCGAGGAAGACGAGGTCCGCGCCCACGCCCCCCGTGAGCTCCATGACGCGCTCATAGAGGTTCTCGCTGCGGCTGTTGCAGGTGAGCTCGGCGCCCATCTCGCGGGCCTTCTGGAGGTTGAAGTCCGCCACGTCCACCATGAGGATGCTCCTGGGATCATAGAGCCTCGCGCAGAGGAAGTCGCCTATGCCTATGGGGCCGCAGCCGATGACGACGATGTTGGTTTCCTCGTCAATCTTGCTGTTGCGCACGGCGTACATGCCGTTGGCGACGGGCTCGATGAGGGCGCCCTCCTCGTAGGTGAGGGAGTCCGGGAGCTTGACGACGGTCTGCTCGGGGGTGACGATGTACTCGCCCAGGCCGCCGCTCCAGGGGCCGGCGCCGAGGACCTTCTTGTCCGGGCAGACGTTGTAGAGCCCGTGATCGCAGTACCAGCAGTGGCCGCAGCCATAGTGGGGCTCGACGGTGACGCGGTCGCCGACCTTGAACTTGGTGACGCCCTCGCCTACCGCCACCACGTCACCGGCCACCTCGTGGCCGGAGACTATGGGCGGGATGCGGAAGGGGTGCAGGCCGTGGATGGCGTGGACCTCGCTGCCGCATATGCCGCAGTTGCGTATTTTTATCTTTACGTCGTCGGCCTTCTCAATCTGAGGTTCCGGCATGTCGTCGCGGAACTCGGCGACGCCGACGGCGGGCATATAACCAGCTCTCATTTCAGCAAATCCTCCTTAATTAAGCGGCTCAGCCTGCGGCCCCTCCGCCGAGCAGGTTGGGCAGTATCATGGAAATGGGCTTGATGTAGGTAACCAGCAGCAGCGCCAGTATGGATGCCACAATCAGCGGCATGACGCCCTTGCAGATCTCCTTGAGCTTGATGCCTGCTATGCCGCAGCCGACGTAGAGGTTGACGCCGACAGGCGGGGTGACGAGGCCGACGGCCAGGTTGAAGACCATGACGCAGCCCAGGTGGACCAGGTCGATGCCCAGAGCCCTGGCAACGGGGACCAGGATGGGGACGATGATGTACATGGCGCTGTTGGCGTCGATGAAGCAGCCGGCGATGAGCAGGATGATGTTGACGATGAGCAGGAAGAGGAACTTGCTGTCGCCGACGAAGCTTATAAGCGCAGCGCTGGCGTCCGCGGCGATGCCGGTGAGAGTCAGGGCGTAGGAGAACAGGCTGGCGGTGCCGACAATGAGCATGACGACGGCGGTCTGGCTGACGCTGTCCACCAGCAGGGGCCAGAGGTCCTTGACCTTCAGCTTCCTGGTGCAGAAGCCGATGACAATGCCGTAAATGGAGGCGACGGCCGCGGCCTCGGTCGGGGTGAAGAAGCCGCCGTAGATGCCGCCGAGGATGATGACGGGCATCAGCAGGCCGGGGATGGCCTTGACGAAAGCCCTCCAGCGCTCACGTCCGCTGGCCTTGGGCAGGAGCTTGAGCTCGCGGCCGCGGTAGGTGAACATCATGGCGAAGATGAGGAAGCAGCCCATGAGGATGCCGGGGACTATGCCGGAGGCAAACAGCTCGCCGACGCTCTCGCCGGTGACGGAGCCGTAGATGACGAAGGTGATGCTGGGAGGGATGATGATGCCGATGGCGCCGGCGGTGGAGACCAGAGCGGCGGAGTCGTTCTTCTGATATCCAACGTTGGTCATTGCGGGGATAAGAATCATGCCCAGGGCGGCGACGGTGGCCGGGCCCGAGCCGGAGATGGCCGCGAAGAAGCAGGCGACGATGACCGTGACGAGGGCCATGCCGCTGCGGCGGTGTCCGACGAGGGTGCGGGCAAAGTCTATGAGCTGGGTGGAGATGCCGCTCTTGTCCATGACGTTGCCGCCCAGGATGAAGAAGGGTATGGCCAGCAGCACGAACTTGCTCGTGGCCGCGTAGAGGTTCGAGGCGATGGGCATGAGCGGCAGGCCCTCAAACAGGATGACGGCCAGGCTCGAGATGCCGAGCGCGAAGGCTATGGGCATATTCATGAACAGCAGAAGGAAGAATATGCCGAAGAGTATTATGGCGGCCATCAGGCATTCTCCTCCTTTCCGCTGTGAAGAGACTTGGTGAAGTTGATGACGGCGAGCTGCACCTGGCGGATGAACAGCACGGCCGCGCCTATGGGCAGCCAGATGCCGTAGAGCCAGACGGGCCAGCTCATGCCCATGCTGAGGACGTTGTTGGTGAACTGGTTCTGGACGTACTGGTAGCCGAGGTAGATGATGGCGGCGCAGAAAGCGGCGCTCAGCAGGTCGCAGATGAGAGCGAGGACGCTCTGGGCGGTCTTGGGAAGCAGGTCGGTAACGACGCTCAGGCCGAGGTGCGCGCCGCGCTTGGTGGCGGTGGCGGCGCCGAGTATGCTCAGGATCATCAGGCCAACGCAGGTCAGCTCCTCAATGAAGGGCATGGAGCCCAGGGACGGGTCTATCATGACCAGGAACTTACGGGCTATGACGTTGACAAACGTGAGTATTAGCATGACAAACAGTATGATGGCGCAGACGCCGTCCTCAAATGAGTTGAGGAACTTTTTCATGCCTTTTCCTCCTTTTCAATCTCTTTTCTCAAAAAATCCAACAAAAAGCCCGCCGGAGGCCGGAGCCCCCGGCAGGCGTGATGCTGGGTCAGCGAAGGGAGTATTACTCCACGCCGAAAGCGGTGCAGGCGGCCTCGCCGTAGACGCCCTTGTACTCCTCAATGAGGTCGGTGATGACGGCACGCCAGGTCTCGACGTCCTCATCGGTGAAGCGGTAGAACTGGACGCCGTTCTCCTCCTCGCACTGGGCGATGAGCTCTTCTTCCTCGGCGACGATCTCAGCGTTGACCTCCTTGCAGGCCTGCTCGACGAGATCAAACACGAGCTGCTGATCCTCTTCGCTCAGCTTGCTGGTGAAGTTGGCGGTGTTGGCCATCCAGGTGAAGGCCTCATAGGTGTGGCGGGAGACGGTCATGTAGGGCTGGATCTCCTGGACGTTGTTGGAGACGATGGTGGAGATGGAGTTGTCGTGGCCGTCGATGGTGCCCTGCTGCAGAGCGGTGAACACCTCGGACCAGCTCATGGCCTGGGGAGAAGCGCCGTAAGCGGTGTAGAAGTCCATGAAGAAGTCGCCGCCGGGGATACGGATCTTGAGGCCGGCGAGGTCCTCAGGCTGCTCGATGGGGTGCTTGCTGTTGGTGATGAGCTTGAAGCCGTTGTGGACGGCGCCGAGGTAGGTGACGCCCTTGGTGCTGAGCAGCTCGGTCATGTACTCGCCGCCGGCGCCGAAGAAGGCGTCCTCAGCAGCCTGGTAGTCGGAGAACAGCCAGGGCATGGTGCAGACCATGGCCTCGGGGGCGATGCTGGAGATGATGGAGGTGGAGTGGATGTCGATATCCGTGCCGCCGCTGGTGAGCAGCTCGATGGCGCTGGTCATGTTGCCGCCGGCGAGCTGGTCGTTGTTGATGATGTTGATGGTGATGCGGCCGTTGGTCTCCTCTTCGATGAGCTCCTTGAAGCGCTTGGCGGAGCGGGTGTCGTTGCCCTGATCGGTGCCGTTGCAGGTGAGGGTTAGCTCCACGGCCTCGCCGGAGGGGACGTCGTCGCCGGAGGGGGCGTCGCTGTTCGCAGCGGGCTCGCTGCCGCAGGCGGCCAGGGCGAAGACCATGGTGAGCGCGAGGATGAGCGCAAGCAACTTTTTCATTTTCGTGTCTCCCTTTCTTCTTATTTCTTCTCTTCTTATTTTTTGCACCGTCACTGGATGGCTTTCGCCTGGGCGACGATGTTCTCCACGGTGATGCCGTTTTTGGCGAGCAGGCGCTCGTAGGGGGCGGACTCGCCGAACTTGTCCTGGATGGCCACGCGCCGCACTATGCCGCGGCCCGCTTCGGCCACGCACTCGCAGACCGCGCTGCCCAGGCCGTTTATCTTGTTGTGGTCCTCGACGGTCACGATCTTGCCGATGTCCGCGATGCAACCCTGCACCGCCTCCTCGTCCAGGGGCTTTATCGTGTGCATGTCGAGCACCCTCGCCTCGATGCCCTGCTCGTGCAGGACCTGCGCCGCCTCGATGGCCAGGCGCAGCGTGTCGCCCACGGCGATGAGCGCCACGTCCCTGCCCTCGCGCAGCTTGTTCGCCTTGCCGATGACGAACTGCGCGTCCTCGTCGTAGACCACCGGCACAGCGTCCCTCGTAAAGCGCAGGAACATCGGGCCGTAGGTCTCGCCCGCCGCGCGGACGAGCTTCCTGGCGGACACGTAGTCCGCCGGCTGGATGACGGTCATGTTGGGGATGGTGCGCAGGACGCCCATGTCCTCGATGGCCTGGTGGCTGGCGCCGTCGTTCGCGGGGGTCAGGCCGCCGTGGGAGCAGGCTATCTTCACGTTCAGGTTAGTATAGCATATCTCCTGGCGGATCATCTCGCACATCCTGAGCGAGCCGAACACGGCGTAGGTGACGACGAAGGGTATTTTGCCCGTCGTGGCAAGGCCCGCGGCCAGGGCGGCGGCGTTCTGTTCGGCTATGCCCACGTTCACGTGCTGCTCCGGCAGAGCCTTGACAAACTTGCCCGTCTTGCAGCTCTTGCTTATGTCGGCGTCAACAACATATATGTTCCGGTTCTCGCGCCCGAGCTCGACTATCTCGTCCCCGAATCCGTCGCGCGTGGCTATCATATCACCGATGGCCATTCAGTTCAGCCCCCTTTCAAGCTGCGCCATGGCGCTCTCGTACTGCTCCTTGTTGGGAGCGTTCCCGTGCCAGTCAAGGTTGTTCTCCATGTAATCCACGCCCTTGCCCTTTACCGTGTGGGCGTTTATGAACTTGGGCTTGCCGTTCTTCGCAGCGCGTATCTTGTCGAAGACCTCCACGATCTGGCCCATGTCGTGGCCGTCTATCTCGTAGACCTCGAAGCCGAAGGCCTCTGCCTTCCTGTTCACGTCTATGAGGGGCATGATCACCTCGGAGGGACCGTCGAGCTGCAGGCCGTTGTTGTCGAGTATCATGATGAAGTTGTCGAGCTCATACTTGTGCGCTGTCATCATGGCCTCCCAGATGATGCCCTCGTCGAGCTCGCCGTCGCCCACCATGTCGAAGACGCGGTAGTCCCTGCCGTCGCGCTTGCCGGCGAGGGCCATGCCCACGGCGCAGGCTGTGCCCTGGCCCAGGGAGCCGGTGGAGATGTCTATGCCGGGGCATTTCAGCATGCTCGGGTGGCCCTGGAGCTTGGAACCCTCCTGGCGCAGCGTGTGCAGGTCCTCCTCGGGGAAAAAGCCCAGTTTGCCCAGCGCGGCATACTGGATGGGGCAGACGTGGCCCTTCGAGAGCACGAAGCGGTCCCGGTCCGGCCACTTGGGGTCCTTCGGGTCCACGTGCATCTCTGAAAAATACAGCGCGGCCACTATGTCCGCCGCCGAGAGCGAGCCGCCCGGATGCCCGGACTGCGCCTCGTATATCATCGTGACGGCAGTCTTGCGCAGCTCCTTCGCCCGCTCTTTGAGCTCTTTTATCTTCTCATCTGGCACTGAAATTTCCCCTTTCTGTGCCTGCCGCAGCACCGGCGACAGATTGTTTAATAATTGTCAAACGTCCAATGCTCAATGTTGGATGTTGTGGCTTAATTTTAAACATCCGCCCGGCAAAAAGTCAAGCGGATGTTATGTCGGTCAAATCGATTTGTGCAACGTTCACCAATTGTAAGAATCTTTCCAGTAATAATAACTATACCTCAGGGCCTCGTCCACATCGGAGCCGGGCTTTTTCTCGAGGGCGTCGAGAGCCATGCGGTGGGTCCTCACCAGGTACTCCCTGTCGTTTTCCTCAAAGACCTTTTCGATGGTGCGGTGGCGTGACTCGCTTGTCAAATCAGCGACGAAATCGTGTATCATGACGACAAGGGAATTGTGCGTCGTCTCGGCTATGGCCTTATGGAAGGCCATGTCAGTATCTGAGATGTCCTCGATGTCATAGTCCTCGCGTCTGAGCTTAGTCTCAAGTTCGGCGTTGATGGACTCCAGCTGCTCAACCTCCTCGTCACTGAGCCCCTGGGCAAGGATCAGGCGGTAGATGCCGGACTCGATTATCTGACGGAGGCCCAGCAGGTCCTTATAAGAATCCTCTTTTTGGAGTATTATTCTGTACAGCAGGGGGTTTATCATCTTGTTGGAGAAGCCGTCGCAGACGAAGGTACCCTCCGGGCGGCGTATCTCGACCACGCCGTAGGCGATAAGCGTGCGTATGGCCTCGCGCACCGTGTTCCGGCTGACCTGGAAGGCGGCAATGAGCTCCATCTCTGTGGGCAGCTTGTCGCCGGGTTTGAGCTCCCCGGCAATGATGGAGTCGGTTATTTTGTTGATGATGCGCTGCACGAGGGATTCGTTCTTGATGGGCGTCATGAATCGCTGAGACTCATTCACAGAAATCGTCCGCCTTCTGAGTGGATTTTTTGGGGGTACAAACGCCGATGTCCCCTTAAATATATTATTATAATTGCATTTTGCCAAACAGGCAAGCGGTATTTTTGAAGCTGCGCTCTGCGTCCGGCGGCGCCGTTTGAGTTGAAATGGCCTTTGGCGGATGGTATAATGATTTGAAGCTCGTAAGTCCCGATACCACGGGACACATTTTCTGATTCTGACTGGGAGGCAAGACCATGACAAACAGGGAGCTTGAGCTCATCGCCGCGCGCGGGCGGCGCTTGGGCATGGATATGGTGTTCCGCGCCGCGAGCGGGCATATTGGCGGCTCGCTTTCGGCGATGGACATATTGACGGAGCTGTATTTCGAAGAGCTCCGCATAGACCCCGCGCGCCCTCAGGCCCCGGAGCGGGACCGCTTCGTCATGAGCAAGGGCCACTGCACGCCCGCGCTCTATTCCGTCCTCGCCCTGCGCGGCTACTTCCCCGAGAAGGAGCTGGAGCTCTTCCGGAGCATTGAGGGCCACATGTCCGGCCACCCTGACATGGTCCACGTCCCGGGCGTGGATATGTCCACGGGCTCCCTGGGCCAGGGTCTCTCCGCCGCCGTGGGCATGGCGCTCGCCGCGAAGCTGGACGGCGCTGGCTACCGTGTCTTCGCCCTCATGGGCGACGGCGAGATAGAGGAAGGCCAGATCTGGGAGGCGGCCATGTCCGCCGCCAAGTACGGGCTTTCCAACCTCTGCGGCATCGTGGACGTGAACGGCCTGCAGATAGACGGCCGCACCGCCGACGTCATGCCCTCCGAGCCGCTGGACGCCAAGTTCGCCGCCTTCGGCTGGAACGTGATAAAGGCTGACGGTCACGACTTCGACTCCCTGCGCGCCGCCTTTGCCGCCGCGCGTGCCGAGAAGGAC
The DNA here is from genome assembly GCA_900544295.1 of uncultured Eubacteriales bacterium. GTDB lineage: Bacteria > Bacillota > Clostridia > Oscillospirales > Oscillospiraceae > Scatomorpha > Scatomorpha intestinigallinarum. The sequence continues at coordinate 20,659 of UQUO01000017.1, forward strand.
CGCCCCAGCGTCATCCTCGCCAAAACCGTCAAGGGCAAGGGCGTCTCCTTCATGGAAAACGAGGCCGGCTGGCACGGCAAGGCCCCGAACGCAGAGCAGTATGAGCGCGCTGTGGCGGAGCTGGACGCCGCCATCGCAAGCCTGGAGGTGGAGTAAATGTCTGAGAAGAAGGCGACCCGCGCGGCCTACGGCGAGATGCTCGTGGAGCTGGCGGACAAGTACCCCGAACTCGTCGTCCTGGACGCCGACCTGGCCGGCGCCACGATGACCAAGGGCTTCGCCCAGGCCTGCCCCGACAGGTTCTTCGACATGGGCATAGCCGAAGCCAACATGATAGGCGTCGCCGCGGGCCTGGCCGCCTGCGGGAAGAAGCCCTTTGCCAACTCCTTCGCCATGTTCACGGCCGGCCGTGCCTATGAGCAGGTGCGCAACTCCGTGGCTTACCCCGGCCTCAACGTCAAGTGCGTCGGCTCCCACGGCGGCATCTCCGTCGGCGAGGACGGCGCCACCCACCAGTGCATAGAGGATCTCGCCCTCATGAGCGCCATCCCCGGCATGCTGGTGCTGAACCCCTGCGACGCCCACGAGATGCGCCAGGCCGTGCAGGCCCTCATCGAATACAAGGGCCCCGCCTACCTGCGCCTCGGCCGCATGGCAGTCGAGACGGTCACTGACTCCGTCCCCGGCTACAAGTTCGAGCTGGGCCGCGCCGCCGCGCTGCGTGAGGGCTCCGACCTCACCATCTGCGCCACGGGCCTGATGGTCCAGCGCGCGCTGGCCGCCGCGGAGCTGCTCGCCGGCGAGGGCGTCAGCGCCCGCGTGCTCGACTTCCACACCATAAAGCCCCTGGACGGCGAGGCCCTGCTCGCCGCCGCGCGCGAGACCGGCTGCATAGTCACCACAGAGGAGCACAGCATCGTCGGCGGCCTCGGCGCCGCCGTAGCCTCCTTCCTCGCCGAGCGCTGCCCCGTCCCCGTCCTGCGCCACGGCGTGCGCGACGTGTTTGGCCGCTCCGGCAAGGCCGAGCAGGTGCTCGAGGCCTACGGCCTTACCCCCGCCGGCATCGTCGAGACCGCCCGCGCCGCCCTGGAGCTCAAGCGCTGAGCGTTTAAATTGGCAGTTCGTTAAAATTGCAACAATATCGCCATAAATATGCGTTTATTTTGTGTAATTTGACGTTTTTGTTGGACGAAATTCATTAAGTTCATGCATTGCATTTATAGCTTTATCAGGATAAGATAAAAGCAGATAAATACTGCACGAGAGATAGAGGTGCGAAATCGCGGGCGTTCCGCCCGTTATTTCGCACCGTTTTTTTATATCTGCACAGGAGAGGAAGAACATGAACAAACGGCTTCAATTTTTTGAGACCGAGCCGATAATAGCCGCGGTCAAAACGGAGGAGCAGCTTGAGCGCGCCCTGACTTCAGGGAGCAACATCATATTTTTCCTTTTCGGCAACATCTGCAACATTCCGAAGCTCGTGGAAAGCGTGAAGGAGCGGGGCAAATACGCCTTCGTACACCTTGACCTCATCGAGCTTGTGCCGGGCCTGATGCCGAAGATAATCAGGCAGGTACACTCCCTGCACAGGACGCCGCTCATCGCCGGTGGGCTCATACGTGACAAGGAGGACACGGTGAGCGCGCTCTCGGCCGGGGCGGTCAGCATCAGTACCTCCTGCGAGGAGGCCTGGCAGGAGCTGGATTCAGCGCAGACGCCGGCGCAAAGACAATTCAGGAAGGAAGGGATGTGAGACGGTGAAGTACATTATGGCCCTCGACCAGGGCACCACGAGCTCCAGGTGCATCATCTTCGACCACTCAGGCGCAATGCTCGCCTCGGCACAGAAGGAGTTTGCCCAGCACTACCCCAAGCCCGGCTGGGTGGAGCACGACGCCGCGGAGATTTGGGAGACGACCCTGGAGGTGGCCCGGGGGGCCATGGCAAAGTCGGGCCTGGAGGCCGCGGACATCGCGGCCATAGGCATCACGAACCAGCGGGAGACGACGGTCGTGTGGGACAGGGAGACGGGCGAGCCCGTCTGCCCCGCGATAGTCTGGCAGTGCCGCCGCACGGCGCCCATGGCGGACGCCCTCGCGGCCTCGGGCTGGTCGGAGATGATAAGGCAAAAGACCGGCCTCGTGCCGGACGCCTATTTCTCCGGCACGAAGCTGCGCTGGATACTGGACAAGGTGCCCGGCGCGCGGCAGGGCGCGGAGGAGGGGCGGCTGCTCTTCGGGACGATAGACAGCTGGCTCATCTGGAAGCTCACCGGCGGCCGCGCGCACGTGACGGACGTGACGAACGCCTCGCGCACGATGCTCTTCGACATCCGCCGCCTGCGCTGGGACCCCGAGCTGCTGGAGCTCTTCGGCATACCGGAGCAGATGCTGCCCCGCGTGCAGCCCTCGAGCTGCATCTACGGCGAAACGGAGCCAGGGCTCTTCGGCGGGAAGATACCCGTCGCGGGCGCGGCGGGCGACCAGCAGAGCGCGCTCTTCGGCCAGTGCTGCTTTGAGGCCGGGGACGTGAAGAACACCTACGGCACGGGCTGCTTTTTGCTCATGCACACGGGCTCGGAGCCGGTGTTCTCGGAAAACGGGCTCATCACGACCATCGCGGCCTCCGGGCCGGGCCGGATACGCTACGCCCTGGAGGGCAGCGTGTTCACGGCGGGCGCGGCGGTGCAGTGGCTGAGGGACGAGCTGAAGCTCATCCCGGACGCGGCGGCCTCGGAGGCAGAGGCCCGCTCCGTGGCGGACACGGGCGGGGTGTACGTGGTCCCGGCCTTCACGGGTCTGGGCGCGCCGTATTGGAACCAGTACGCCCGGGGGACGATAACGGGCATCACGCGCGGCTTCACGCGCGCGCAGCTCGTGAGGGCGACGCTGGAGTCCATAGCCTACCAGACCTGCGACATCTGCCGGGCAATGGAGAGCGACGCGGGCGTGGAGCTGACGCGCCTGCGCGTGGACGGCGGCGCGGCGGCGAACGATTTGCTGATGCAGTTCCAGAGCGACCTGCTGGGCGCCGAGGTACTGCGCCCGGCCTGCATAGAGACGACGGCGCTGGGCGCGGCGTATCTCGCGGGCCTCGCAGTCGGCTACTGGAAGGACACGGCGGACATAAGGCAGAACCGCCAAACCGGCCGCGTGTTCCTGCCCGAGATGCGCGACGCCACCCGCGCCAAGCTCCTGAAAGGCTGGAACCGCGCCCTGACCACCGCCCTCACCTGGGCGGATATGGAAGAATAGACTTAGAGAGGAAGGGGACAATATGGGAAATATTAAGAAGAAAGCCAAGGTATGGCTGTGTGTGGCAATCATACTTATGCTGCTTAGCGGAATGGTGTCAAACTACATTCAAACAGACGGCGGCAATGTCGTAATGAAGGAACTCAAACTTGAGACTGACGCAGAGTATTCAATGAGCGCATATTTGTTTATACCATCCAGCGCTACCGACGAAACTCCGGCGCCGGCAATAGTAACAAGCCATGGCTATCTCAATAACAAAGAAATGCAGGACGCCAACTATGTTGAATTAGCTCGCAGGGGCTTTGTTGTCCTGGCAATCGACCAGCCTGGGCATGGCAACTCCGACAATATAACATACACTGATTCAACAAATCAGCTGGCTGCCAACGAAGTAGCAACGAGCGAGGCGGGCGGCGTCTATCAAGGTGTATTGTTCCTGTCGCGAATGTCATATGTTGACAAAGACAGAATCGGAGTTACAGGGCATTCAATGGGCGGTGGGTCAAGTGAAAGCGCCGTAGCTCTTGACATATCAAACGGTACGAATCTAATTGCAGCCGGACTGTTCAATAGTGCATTCGCTATATACACTGATGAAAACGGCAATTATGCAAATTTGTATGGCAGCCGCGACATAGCGGTTCTCGCGCCAAAGCATGATGAATTCAGTTATACAAGGGTTGATGAAGAAACTGGAGAAACAATTCCAGCGCCATATTTTATCGAGGGTGGAGATGCGCAATCATTTCTGAATTTTGGTCTTGACCCCGGTTCTCCAGACGCTGAGGTACGCGAGGCGGACACGATATACACAGCCACAATTGACGGCGAAGAGGCTTCGCGTGTTATTTACAACCCCAATATCATCCACCCCTGGTCGCATTTCAGTGCTACTGCCACTGCATCTGTTATTGAATTTTTCACTGAAACCCTTGACGCGCCCAATCCTATTGACCCGAATAGTCAAGTCTGGCAGTGGAAAGAAACGTTTAACTTCATAGGTGCAATAGGCCTTGTTATATTCATTGTTTGCTTTGGCATTTTGATGGTATATACTCCTGCGTTCTCAAGTTTGCGCGCCAAAGAAGCTGCGGCACCCACGGCAATAGAGGATAGCAAGGGCAAGCTGTGGTTCTGGGGCTGCCTAATTGTGTCGGCGACCCTTGCTACTGTTGTATATATACCTGTGGTTTACTGGGGTTCTTCTACGTCGGCAAGCCAAACCGAGACCATGGGTCTCGGCCTTTGGAGTGCACTCTGCGGTATATTCAATATTTTGATAATGGCGATATATTACTTTGCCTATGGCAAGAAAAATGGTTTCAACCTGACTGAGCGTGGTGTCATTATCAAGGGCAAAAACTTACTAAAGAGTATCCTCCTTGCATTAATTATTGTTGTTGTCGCTTACGGCTGTGTTTTTGTTGTAGATTATTTCTTTAATTCTGACTTCCGTTTGTGGACGCTTGCGATAAAGACTTTTGAAAAGGACAAGGTGTGGCTGACGCTTACGTATATGTGGCTTTTCCTCATTTACTACATAGCTGCATCCGTATCTGTCAACAGCTTCAACTACAACACGATCGGTGGAAAATCTGGGCTTTTTAACAACATCATCGTTTCTCTGTTCGCCGCGTTCCCTGCAATAATCCTGCCCGCCATTCAGTATATTACATACTTCTCTCAGGATCATATGGTCTGGACCACCGCCGCGATGCAGGTTCTTTGGCTATTCCCAATTATATTGATATTGTTTGGAGCAAACTTCATGTCTCGATATCTGTATAAAGTCACCAAGAACCCGTATATTGCAGGCATTGTTAATGGCGTAATAGTTACGATAATGACTGTCACGAACACAAGCACGGTGTTTTTACAGTAATCCGGTAACGCAATAAGCGTTGCTTTTCCCCGGAACATATGATACAGTAACTGCAAGGATCGAGAGATGCAGGCGGCGGCGAGTCCCGCCGCCTGCTTTTTTCAGGGAGGAAACTTATGATTCTTGACTGCGCAAAATACTCCGGCCCCTGCTCCTGCGGGCGGGAGCATCCCCTCGAAACCAAAATGGTCGCCGTCGAGTACGGCGCGCTCAATAACTTCGACGAGTACATGGACCGCTGCGGCCTCACCGGCAGGCGCACCGTCCTATACGACACCAACACCTACAACCTTCCCGGCATGGTCCACGTCCGCGCCGACAAGGAGATCGTCCTTGAAGCCAAGGGCCTCCACTCCGAAAAGGGCCTCATCGAGGCCGTCATCCCCCAGCTCGACGACCCCGATGTCATCATCACCGTCGGCAGCGGCACACTCATGGACTTCGCCCGCTACCCCGCCTTCAAGCTCGGCAAGCCTTTCGTCGCCATCCCCACCCTCGCCTCCTCCGACGGCTTCACCGCCAATATCTGCTCCGTCGTCATCGACGGGCACAAGCGCTCCATCCCCATGTCCGCCCCAGCCCTCGTCGTCGCGGACCTCAACATCATCTCCGGCGCGCCCATGTTCCTCACCGTCAGCGGCATCGCGGACATCCTCTCCAAGCACATCTCCCTCGCGGACTGGAAGATCGCCCGTCTCGTCGCCGGGGAATACTACTGCGAGCGCGTGGCCGCCCTCGCCCAGGAGGCCCTGGACATGATGATCTCCTGCGCCGACACGCTGCGCCGCGGCGGCGCGCCCGACTTCGAGGCCATGACCATGGCGCAGATGCTCTCCGGCCTGACGATGCAGCTGCTGGGCAACTCCCGCGCCGCCTCCGGCGCGGAGCACCTCATCGCCCACCTCGTCGAGATGAAGCCCCCGCGCTTTGAAAACGCGCATGGCATCCACGGCGAGTGCGTCGGCGTCGGAACCGTCCTCTGCGCCGCGGAGTACCGCCGCATGGCCCGCAAAACCCCGAAGGCCAGGCCCTTCGAGCCCCTGTCCGGGGGCTGGATACGCGAAAAATTCGGCTATCTCGCCGAGGGCATCATAGAGGAAAACAAAAACGACGTCCTCGCCTCCTTCGAGCCGCAGAACATCGTGGACAACTGGCAGGCCATCCGGGACATCGTATCCGCCATTCCCCCTGCTGAAGAGCTGGCCGCCCTCTTCAAGGACCTGGGCGGGAAATACCGCCTGCCCGACATAGGCATAGACGAGGCGCTGGAGCCCGAGATCCTCGACATCTCCGCCGCCATAAGGAACCGCCTCACCCTCGCGCGGATGCGCCGGGTGCTGGATTTTGAGGGGTGATTTAGAACCGTGAAGATCTGCGTTTTCGGCGCGTCGAGCCGCGAGCTCGCGCAGGGCTACTACGACGCGGCCTATGAGCTGGGCGCCCAGCTTGCCCGGCGCGGACACGAGCTGGTTTTCGGCGGCGGGACGAGCGGGCTCATGGGCGCCGCCGCCCGGGGCGTCGTGAGCGAGGGCGGCCGCCTCACCGGCGTGGCCCCCCGCTTCTTTGACGAGCCCGGCATCCTCTTTGAGGGCTGCACGGGCTTCGTCTTCACCGAGACGATGTCCGAGCGCAAGAAGGCCATGGAGGACATGTCGGACGCCTTCGTCACCCTGCCGGGCGGCATCGGCACCTTTGAGGAGTTCTTCGAGGCCCTGACGCTGAAGCAGCTGGGCCGTCACGCCAAGGCCATGGCCGTCCTCAACACCCTTGGCTACTACGACGCCATGGAGGCCATGCTCGTGAGGGCCGTGGAGGAGCGCTTCTTCCCCGAGGACGGGCACGCGCTCTACGCCGTCTTCACGGACGCCGCCGCCCTGCTCGACTATGTCGAGAGCTACGAGGCCGAGCCCGAGGACGTCTGGAAAGAAAAGATCCTGGGTAAGTACAACGCAGAGAAATAAAAAAGCGCCCCCGGTCATCTGACCGGGGGCGCGCTGCATGTCTGGGCCGCCTCAGGATACACTGCGCCTGATCTGGAGCAGCAGAAGCACCAGGCTGACGCCCAGCAGAGCGAAGGGGATGTTGCGCCAGATGCCCCAGGAGAGGGGCGCCTCGGCGCTGAGCCATTGGTTCTGCGGCAGCATGCACAGCACGATCCTCGCGCCGGCCAGGCCGTACACCGCGGCCGTAAGCCCGCCCCGGCCGCTGATCTTGTATCGCTGCCGCCAGACGTAGTAGAGCAGCACATAAAATACGGTCATGGTGACCGAGGTTATCCACTTCCCAAGGCCCAGGGCGACGGTGTAGCTTTCAAGGCCGGTGGTACACAGGGCCAGGGCGCGGGGGATGAGGTGGAAGGAATCTCCCGCCCCCAGGACTACCGCCATCCAGCCGAACAGCCGGAACTGCTGCGCCTGCCCGCTCCCCCTTATCATCAGGATGCCGATGGTAACTACGGAAATCAGGTATACTGCGTCAAACAGGGTCTCCGCGATCGCTTGCATGGTTCATTCTCCTTCGTGCTCAGTTTTATTTTGAAGCTCGGCGGCGGCATGGAGCGCTCTGCCGAAGTTGCGGCCGAACAGCAGCCCGGCCAGCAGCAGCGAGGCGCCCAGGCCGGTGTAGAACACCGCGATGAACCTCTCCGGCGCGAGACCGCTCGACCGCAGGCCGATGCGGAGAATGTTGAAGCCCGCCGCGCCCCACACCAGGCATGCCAGAAGCAACAGGGTGTTCCGCTTAACTTTCATGGTTTTCCCCCCTATGAACGCTGTTCAATTTGCAGGATAAAGAATTCCCACGGTCTGTGGGAATTCTAATACAGTGTGCGGCGGACGATCTCCAGCACGGCGTCCGGCTCATAGTCCTGGCGCAGCATGGCGGACAGCATCAGGGAAAACAGGACCCCGGCAAACTTCAGCTTGTCGAAGAAGGCCTTGCCTTCTTCGACAAAAGGGATTGCGCTGCGCTGCGCGCCTCGGTTGTCCGCCAAAGGCGGACAATTCGACACTCCGCTCCGCGAGCGGTATTTTCGGCGACGTACACGCCGCCGCCGAAAATGATTAAATTCTATTTCGCGGCTGCGGCCGCGAAACTCTGCGAGGCTTTTTCGACAGACGCAAATTCCCCCGCCTGGGCTCAGGCGGGGGAACTTTTCCAGCTATACCTCCTCGGGGACGAGGAGCTCTTTTATGTTGAACTCCTCGCCGCAGAGGACGTCCTTCCTGTCGGAGCCGCACTTGGGGCAGCGGCCCTTCTCCTGCACGATGTTGTAGACCTCGCCGCAGTCGAGGCAGATGCCGTTGCCCGGCACCGTGTCTATACGGAGCTTGGAGTTTGCCAGCATGGTGCGCGGTACGGCGGCGTACCAGGCCTCCTCCATGTACTCCGGCACAACGAGCGAGAGCTCGCCGATTTCGAGCACGACGGTGTCTATCTCCTCTATCCCGTTTTCCTCAGCGAACTCGACGACGCTTTTTATCGCCTGTATCGCCAGCGTCATCTCGTGCATATCACTTCCCGGCGGGGCGGCTTATCTTGCGCACGGCGATGTTCTTCACGCGCTTGGCAACGTTCTTGCCGCTCTCGATGAGGAGCTTCTCGTATTTCTCGCCCGCGGCGTCGGTGACGCGGCGGAGCTTGATGGCGTCGAACTTGCACATGGTGGTGCAGACGCCGCAGCCGACGCAGGCGGCCTGGTCCACGACCGTCGCGCCGCAGCCGAGGCAGCGCTCCGTCTCCTTGAGCACCTGCTTTTCCGTGAAGGTGCCGCGCAGGTCGCGGAAGGTCTCCTTCTGCTCCTTGGCGGAGGGGTTCTTGACCTTCTGCCTGGGGGCGTTGTCGTAGCTGTAGATCCTCGCCCCGGCCTTGTCGAACTCGGCGTAGTCCTTCTTGCGGCGGCCCAGGGTCAGGCTCTGGCCCGGCTGGACGAAACGGTGGATGGAGATGGCGCCCTCCTTGCCGGCCGCGATGGCGTCGATGACGAACTTCGGCCCGGTCATGACGTCGCCGCCGACGAAGACGTCGGGCTGCGCGGTCTGGAAGGTGGTGCTGTCCGCGATGGCGGTGCCGCCGCGGCCGGTCTCGACCTTGGAGCCCTCCAGCAGGCCGCCCCACTCGACGCTCTGGCCGATGGCGGCGATGACGGTCTCGGCCTTCAGCGTCTCGAACTCGCCCTCAACGGGGACGGGCTTGCGGCGGCCGGAGGCGTCCGGCTCGCCCAGCTCCATGAGCTGGAGCTTCAGGGCGGCGGCCTTGCCGTCCTTGCCCTCTATCTGCGCGGGGGCGGCGAGGAACTTGAACTTCACGCCCTCGGCCCTGGCCTCGGCGACCTCCTCGGCGTCCGCGGGCATCTCGGCCTCGGTGCGGCGGTAGACCACGGTGACGCTCTTCGCGCCCAGGCGGACGGCGGAGCGGGCCACGTCTATGGCCACGTTGCCGCCGCCGATGACGGCGACGTTCTCGCCTATCGCGGGCTTGCGGGAGGAGTTCGTGCGGCGCAGGAAGTCTATGCCCGCCATCACGCCCTTGAGCTTCTCGCCGGGCACGCCGATGGGCGTGCTCTTCCAGGCGCCGATGGCGATGTAGAAGGCCTCGTAGCCGTCCTTTCGCAGCCCGTCGAGCGTCACGTCCTTGCCGACCTCGACGCCGGTGCGGAACTCGACGCCCAAATCCTTGAGGATCTCGATCTCGGCCTCGACGACGTCCTTCTCCAGGCGGAAGGAGGGTATGCCCATGGTGAGCATGCCGCCGAGGGTCTTCTGCTTCTCGAAGACGGTGACGGGGTAGCCCTGGAGGGCGAGGTAATAGGCGCAGGAAAGGCCCGCGGGGCCGGCGCCGATGACGGCGATCTGGTTTTTGTAGGGCTTGCCGGTGGTGTTGAGCATCCTGGGCTTCACGCGGGTGGCGGGATCGAGCTCGCGCTGGGCGAGGAACTTCTTGACCTCGTCGATGGCGACGGGGGCGTCCACGTCGCCGCGGGTGCAGGCCTCCTCACAGAAGCGGGGGCAGACGCGGCCGCAGACGGCCGGGAAGGGGTTCTCGCGGCGGATGAGCTCCAGCGCCTCGTCGAAGCGGCCCTGGGAGGCGAGCTTTATGTAGCCCTGGACGGGGATGTGGGCGGGACACTTGGTCTTGCAGGGGGCGGTGCCGTCGGAGGCGGTGTAGCCGCGGTCCGTGCGGTAGTCGGCGTTGTAGTTCTTCTCGCCGAACCAGAGCAGCTTCTCGTGCGGGGTCTCGTACTTCGGCGGGTGCGAGGGCGAGGCGCAGAGCTTCTGGCCGAGCTTCAGCGCGCCGAGGTTGCAGTTTTCAACGCACAGGCCGCAGGCGACACACTTTTGCGTGTCCACCTCGGCGACGTAGTTGGAGCGGATGACGTCCGGGGTCTTGAAGTACTGGGCTATGCGAAGGGAGAAGCAGGAGCAGCCGCAGCAGTTGCAGATGGCCGCCGCTCCGTCGGGCGGGTCGAGGTTCGAAATTTCGTGCACGAGGCCGTTCTCCTCGCAGCGCTTGAGTATCTCGTAGCACTCCTCACGGTCTATCTCGCGGCCGTGGCCGGTGCGGATGTGGTACTCGGCGGACTCGTTGAAGAAGAGGCAGACGTCCGTCTCCAGGTGGCCGCAGCCCTCGCCCATGAGTCGTCTCGTCCGGCGGCAGGAGCAGTCCGTGACGGCGATGGCGTAGGCGTTGTCCACGATGCGGTGGATCTCCTCGTAGGTGCCGCGGCGCGCGTCGTTGTGTATGGCCATCTCGACGGGGATGACGCGCATCATGCCCTGGCCGACGGGGACGAAGGGGGCCAGCGGGGCAATGCGCTTGCGCGTGTACTCCTCGAAGCACTCGGCTATGACGGGGTACTTCTCGCACATCTCCTTGTTGCCGACCATCATCTCCATGATGCCCGGCACCCAGATGGGCATGTTGAACTTGTCCACGCCGTCCTTTTTGGCGAAGCGGCAGACGCCGAGCTGGGCCAGCTCGTAGAGCACCTCCGTGACCCTGTCGAGAGGCTTTTTGACCTTCTTGGCGACCTCCTCGGGCGTCACGTAGTGGCGGACGCGCAGGCCCATGGCGATCTCGGCCATCTCGTCCGTCAGCACGGGGTCGAGGATCTTGTATTCGGGGTCGTTCGGCGTGACGCCGGTGTAGGTGCCGCATTCGAGGCTTATTTTCGTCGCAAGCTTCAGGATAATAGGTCTCATCTTGTGGAATTCCCCCTCTTTTTCGTTTTTCGCTATGTGCAACAACAACTCTTACGCAAATTCTATGGCCGTGACCTCGCTCCACAGCGCCGCTGCGCTCTCGCGGAGCAGCTCCGTGTCCTGCCTGTCCGCCGGGGAGAAAAGCTCTATGGAAAGCCTGCGGCCCCTGCGCTTCCACCTTCCGGCGACGCGGCCGCGCAGCAGCACAGCCGGCATGACTATCCCAGCCAGGCTGAATATGGCGCGCAGGTGCTCCGGCGGCAGGAAGAGGCTATCCCGCTTCTCGTAGCCCAGCATGAGCGGGTCGAAGCCCGCGAGAAATATGCAGCGCGGCACCTCTCCCTCAGGCTCCGCCTCTCCGGGGCTGAAATACGTCCTGCCCTCGCACACGGCAGTTTCCACGGGCAGCCTCGGCAGGAGCTTCTTCACTTCGGCCTGCGTCGTGCCGAAAAAATACGCCGCGTCCTTCACCGTAGCCGGGCCGTAGTTTCTAAAATACCGCCTCGCGAGCTCCAGCCTCGCCTCGTCCTCCGGCATGGGCTCGAATACGGGCGAGGGGCGAAATTCCTTTTTCTCCTCCGCCGCGTAGTGCATGAAGCCGCGCTCACAGAGCTGGCGCAGGCCGCCGCCCCAGGGATGGAACATGCTGTGCTCCTCCTCCGGCGTCATGCCCTCCGCCCGGCAGAGCTCGCGGAGCTCCTCGCGCGTGCGCGGGCCATTTTCCAGCGCCTCCAGGACGGCCTGCGAAAAATACCGCTGCCGCTCCGGAGAAAGCGCCCAGTCGGGACGGGAGTTCCACCAGTTCGGGGCGTCCCACTCGTTTTTGCGATAGTCCCCGGCGCGGATGTAGAGGGGCAGGTCGCTCTCGGGAAAGACATGGACCGTGCCGCGCAGGCTCCAGTTCTTCACAAGGCCCGCGCCGCCCGCGGCCCAGTCCGTGCAGCGGATGCGCAGCGCGTGCATGGCGTTCGACATGAACTGCGCCTGCACCCCGCACAGGGCGCGCGCGGTGCTCAGCCTCGCCGCCGCTTTGAGGAGGCGATGGCCCGCCAGGCGGCGGAGGAGCAGCTCTTCAAGCTCCATGCGCTGGGCTTATTCGCCCTTCCAGGCCTTCACCTGGGCGCGCAGCCAGTCGGCCCACTTCTCCACGCCCTCGCCGGTCTTGGCGGAGATGGGGATTATCTCGATGTTGGGATTGAGCTTCTTAGCCCGCTCGCACATGGCGTCGAAGTCGAAGTCAAAATAGGGCAGGACGTCTATCTTGTTGACGATGAGGCAGTCGCAGACCGTGAACATCAGGGGGTACTTGAGGGGCTTGTCGTCGCCCTCGGGGACGGAGAGTATCATGGCGCTCTTGGAGGCGCCGGTGTCGAACTCCGCGGGGCAGACGAGGTTGCCGACGTTCTCCAGGATGGCGATATCGACGTCCTCGGTGCCGAGGGCCTCAAGGCCCTGACGGGTCATGTCCGCCGTCAGGTGGCACATGCCGCCGGTGTGGAGCTGCACGGCCTTCGCGCCCGCGTTCTGGACGGTGTGCGCGTCCACGTCCGAGTCGATGTCCGCCTCCATGATGCCTATGCGCAGCTCGTCGCGCAGAGCCTCTATCGTGCGCACCAGAGTCGTCGTCTTCCCGCTGCCGGGGGAGGACATGAGGTTCAGGAGGAAGAGGCCCTTCCCTTTCAGCTCTGCACGGAGGGAATCGGCCTCCCGGTTGTTGTCCGCGAAGACGCTCTGCTTTATCTCGATAGTCCTGAGCATAACTCTGCCCCTTTCGATGTTTTGTACAAAATTTTTGAGCTTATCAGCCCGATGTTGTCCGTTTCCGAACGTATTTTCGTTTACAGTTTAACACACCGCAGGCCCATAGTCAAACCTCAATTCGCTCCCCGGCGCAGGCGCGGGTTAGCAGGGAAAAACTTCTTTGACAAGCGGAAAAAACGTGGTAGAATCCTTGTAACAAGGATATTGAAAGGGGTAATCGGAGTTGCTGAGCTTTCTCAGGCGCGAGGGCGTGAACGAGGAGATAGTCTCCGGTATAGAGGCCTTCCGGGCGGCGCACGGCGTCAGTCCCGAGGCGGAGCACAGGCTCATACAAAAACCCAGGTACGAGTATTACGGAAAAGAGGTCTGGGAGGCCGCGGCGACGGCGCTGCTGTGCGGGGAGAACCTGCTGCTGGTGGGTCCCAAGGCCACGGGCAAGAACGTCCTGGCCGAGTGCCTGGCCTGCGCATTCGGCCGTCCGAGCTGGGACGTCTCCTTCTATATCAACACGGACGCCGCCTCCCTCATCGGCACGGACACCTTCACGGGCGGCGAGGTGAGCTTCCGCCAGGGCCCCATCACGAAATGCGCCCGGCTCGGCGGCTTCGGCATCCTGGACGAGATAAACATGGCGAAGAACGAGTCCCTCGCCGTCCTGCACGCGAGTCTGGACTTCCGCCGCATCATAGACGTGCCTGGCTATGACAGGATAGTCATGGACGAGGCCACGCGCTTCATCGCCACGATGAACTACGGCTACGCCGGCACAAGGGAGCTGAACGAGGCCCTTGTCTCCCGCTTTGCGGTCATCGACATGCCGCCCATCAGCGCGGAGAACCTTAAGAAGCTCTTAAAGCGCGAGTACCCCAGCCTGCGGGACGAGTGGGCCGACCAGCTTTCCGGCCTCTTCGAGGACATCCGCAAGAAGTGCGACAGCGCGGAGATCTCGACCAAGGCGCTGGACCTGCGCGGGCTCATGAGCTCCGTGCGGCTCATGCACCGCGGCCTCACGGCGGGCGAGGCGCTGAAGCTCGGCGTAGTGAACAAGGCCTTCGACCCCTTTGAGCGCAGGCTGGTCGAGGACGTCATCACCGCCCGCATCCCCTCGAACCTCGGGCGGGACAAGCTCTTTGACGAGTGATGCAGCTCAGCCAGCGCGAGGCCGAGCGCCAGGAGCGCCGGGCCACAAACCTCATCTGGAACGCGGCGAGGGATTATTCCCTCGCCCCGGTCGTCCGCGCCTATGACACGGAGGGCTTTGCGGACGTCTATATGAACAGCATCATAGGCGCGGTCTACAGCTTCTACGAGTTCCCGAAGATAAAGGAAGTCCTTGACAGCTTCGAGCGCACGCCGAAGGGGGACGAGTTCGAGGAGCTCGCCTGGATAGCGCTTGAAAACTGCGCCTTCGAGCGCGCGGCCGCGGAGCGGCCCGCCCTGCGTGAACTGCGCCTGGCCTACGCCATGAGGGTGGAGGCCGAGGCGAAGCGCAAGGGCGGCGCGCGTGAGCTGGACGAGGCCTACCGCATAAAGCTCTTCCACTACGAGCGCGCCCTGGGCCTCGAACCCGAGATGCCGGAGCGGGACAGGAAGATCCTCGCGGCCCTGGAGCTGCCCGGCGGCCTCACGACGGACGAGGTCGTGCAGCGCATCCGCGCCGTGCTGCGGGAATACTACATGTTCGTGGCCACGACCTCCGCCGGGCGCGGCGGAGGCCTGCCGACGCTCATAAACTTCCTGCGCCGCCGCAGGGGCGGCATAGGCGCCGCCGTGCGCAACGGCGAGGAGGGCAGTGCCGCCGCCAAAAATGCCAGGCGCATAAAGGACCGCCTGGCTGGCGAGCGCAGCGAGGGCGAGATGCGCGAGTATGTCTCGGACTGCTTCGGCCTGTCTATGTACGCCCCGGGGGAGCTGAAGCGCATAGAAGAGCGGCTGTGCTCCGGCGCGCACTGGGACAGCATCCTCCACTTCACGCGCGGCGAGCTGGCGCCCCTGGAGCGCAACAACCGCGAGGCGATAGTCCAGCGCAGCTCCGCAAAGCGCCAGTCGGGGCAAAACCGCAAATACTTCACGGACGACATCGTCCGCAACCGTCTCACCATCTCCCGCCTTGCGGAGAAGATACGCAACTGCATGCTCGTCCACCTGGACGACGCGCGGATAAAGTCCCGCGCGGGCGCGCTGGCCCCGGAGAAGGTCTGGCGCGGCGTCGTCCTGGGCGACGAGAGCGTTTTTACCAGGCCCGAGCGCGGGAACGACACGGAGCTTTCCGTGGACATCCTGCTGGACGCCTCGGCCTCGCAGATAGAAAGGCAGGAGAGCGTCTCCACCCAGGCCTACATGATAGCCGAGAGCCTCACCCGCTGCGGCATCCCCACGCGGGTCTATTCCTTCTGCACGCTCAGCGGCTGCACAGTGCTCCGGCTCTACCGCGACTATGAGGAGCCGGGGAAAAACGAGAACATCTTCGACTACTGCGCCGCGGGCTGGAACCGGGACGGCCTGGCCTTCCGCGCCGCGGGCTGGCTCATGCGCTCCAGCCACTGTGAGCGGCGGCTGCTCATGATACTCTCCGACGCCAGCCCCAATGACGACAGGAAGATAACGGACAGGGACACGGGCCGGCAGGAGCTCTACCGCGGGCAGGCCGGCGTCACAGACTCCGCCGAGGAGGTGGAAAAGCTCCGGCGCGAGGGCATCTCGGTCATGTGCATCTTCACCGGCGAGGACGCGGACCTGCCCGCCGCCCGCCGCATCTACGGGCGGGACCTCGTCAGGATACGCTCGATAGAACAGTTTGCCGACGCCGTCGGCGGCGTCATAGTACAGCTCATAGGAAATATGTAGGAGTGAAATTATGTCCAACATCTGGCACGACATCGACCCCAAGCGCATACGCCCCGAGGAATTCATCGCCGTCATCGAGATAACGAAGGGCAGCAAGAAGAAATACGAGCTCGACAAGGAGACCGGCCTCATCATCCTGGACCGCATCCTCTACACGGCGACGCATTACCCCGCCAACTACGGCTTTATCCCCCGCACCTACGGCGACGACGGGGACCCGCTGGACGTGCTGGTCATCTGCTCCGAGCCCATAGAGCCCATGACCCTCGTGCGCTGCCGGCCGATAGGCGTCATCGCGATGAAGGACAGCGGCAAGATGGACGAGAAGATAATCGCCGTCTGCAAGGACGACCCCAACTACAACATGTACGACGACATCGCCCAGCTGCCCAGCCACACCTTCGAGGAGATGCGCCACTTCTTCTCCGTCTACAAGACCCTGGAGGTCAAGGAGACCGTCGTGGACGAGGTCCAGGGCCGCGACGCCGCGGTGGAGATCATCGAGCACTGCATAGACAACTATATAAATTGCTTCTGCAAATGAAAAAGGGCCCGCCTCCCGGCGGGTCCTTTTTTCGCTCCCAGTTTCACATTATATCATGGCCCGCGCGGCTTTGCAAACCCAAAAACACGCCGTGACTATATTTCGTTAAATTGACAAAACTGTGAAACAAGTATATTTTTAGTTGACAATTCGGCACAGTAGTAGTATATTATAGCCAAAGGATGAGAGCTAAGGCCAAAGGCCAACGCCTTACCCCGTCGGAATGCCGACCCCGTCGGTGAGCCGGGCCGCACATTTGATATATATCGTTATATCCACACTTTGCTAAGCCGAGAATGCCAACGCAGCTTTGCTAAAAGCAGCCGGAAAATCAATTCAAGCAACATTACACAGCACACAATATAAAAACGCGGAAATTGATGCAGGCAAATGAGGCATACCGGAAGGAAATGAAAAAGCGGCTTACGGCACATCACAGGCTCGGATTTTTCCGAAATCTGCAGAAAGAGAGGTTAAATTGATGTTAGATACCAAGAACCACGGCATCTGACCCCTGTGCGGATCCTGAGAGCAGGAAATCCCCTGAAATTCAAAAAACCGGTCTGAAAGTGTCAGAGGTTTTGAGGGGAAGGCTCAAAGGAAAACAGGGGTCAGATGCTTTTTTTATGCCCATTCGTGCGCCCCGGAGGGGGCGTTATTTTTTTGCCCTCAGCGCATTACTTGCGTCGACCAATAAATAATTTGCTATATTATTTATATAATACTCTTGACAAGTTTCATGTGTGGGTGTATGATATCGGCGTAAAGGAAGGAAAGGCGGTGCATGCATGAAAAAGACACTTTACAGCCTCATGCTCTCGGAGGAGGTCGTGCGCGAGGTGGACGCCCTGGCGCACAGGCTGGGGACGAACCGCTCGAATCTCATAAATCAGATCCTGGCGGATTACGTCTCCGTCACGACTCCGGAGCGGAGGATAAACGATATATTCCAGGCCGTGGAGCAGATGCTGGCGCCCTCGCGGGAGCTGGTGCCCTTCTTCGCGCCGAACGCGCTGACGATGTCGCTCAAGTCCAGCCTGGAGTACAAATACCGGCCCACGGTGAAGTACGAGGTGCAGCTCTTCCGCTCCGGCGAGGGCTCGCTGGGCGAGCTGAGCGTAGTCTTCCGCACGCAGTCGGCGGCGCTCATCGAGGCGATGACGGGCTTCTTCCGGCTCTGGAAATACGTCGAAGACAAGCTCCTGGCCCCGCTGCTGGCGGAGAACCTGGATTATGCGCTCTACGACGGCAAATTCGTCCGCAGCATCGCCGTCCCGCGCGGGCGGGACTGCACGGCGGAGGACGTGGCCGAAGCGCTCTCCGAGTACATCAAGCTCTTCGACCGGCTCATGAAGGCCTATCTCAGCGGCCGTGCCGACTCGCGCACGGTCGAGGCCGAGTACTACGCCGACCTCGGCCGGCGCAAAATACTCATCTGAGAACACACTCTCACCTAAAGGAAGGTGAACGTTTATGAACGCCGAAAAATTCACTCAGAAAACCATAGAGACCATAAACACCGCTCAGGCCATGGCCCAGGAGAACGGGAACCAGTACCTGACCCCGGCCCACCTGCTCTACGCCCTCATCGACCAGGACGGGGGCCTCATCGGCTCCCTGCTCACGAAGATGGGCGCGGACTGCGACGCCATGCTGGGCGAGCTGGACGCCGAGATAGCAAAGCTGCCCCGCGTCTCCGGCGGGAGCGGCGAAACTTACGCCTCGCCCGAGACCTCGAAGCTCCTGCGCTTTGCCGAGAAGGCGGCGGAGAAGCTGGGGGACGAGTATATCTCCGTCGAGCATCTGATGCTCGGCATGTTCTCCGAGGGCGGCCCGGCCGTGCGGAAGATACTCTCCGACCACGGCGTCACGCGCGAGGGCTTCAACACGGCCCTCGCCAAGGTCAAGACCGGCCCCGTCACGAGCGACAACCCCGAGGGCAGCTACGACGCCCTGACGAAATACGGCACGGACCTCGTCCAGCGCGCCCGCGAGCAGAAGCTCGACCCCGTCATCGGCCGCGACGCTGAGATACGCAACGTCATCCGCATCCTCTCGCGCAAGACTAAGAACAACCCCGTGCTGATAGGCGAGCCGGGCGTCGGCAAGACCGCCATCGCGGAGGGTCTGGCGCAGCGCATAGTGCGCGGCGACGTGCCGGAGGGCCTGCGCGACAAGACCATCTTCTCCCTCGACATGGGCGCGCTCATCGCGGGCGCGAAGTACCGCGGCGAGTTTGAGGAGAGGCTCAAGGCCGTGCTGGAGGAGATCCGCCGCTCCGAGGGCGGCATCATCCTCTTCATAGACGAGCTGCACACCATAGTCGGCGCGGGCAAGACCGAGGGCAGCATGGACGCGGGCAACCTCTTAAAGCCCATGCTTGCGCGCGGCGAGCTGCACTGCATCGGCGCGACCACCCTGGACGAATACCGCAAGTACATCGAAAAGGACGCCGCCCTGGAGCGCCGCTTCCAGCCCGTCATGGTGAATGAACCGACCGTCGAGGACACGATAAGCATCCTCCGCGGCCTGAAGGAGCGCTACGAGATCTTCCACGGCGTGCGCATCCACGACAACGCCCTGGTGGCCGCCGCGACGCTCTCAAACCGCTATATAACGGACCGCTTCCTGCCCGACAAGGCCATAGACCTCGTGGACGAGGCCTGCGCACTCATCCGCACGGAGATAGACTCCATGCCCTCGGAGCTGGATGACCTGCGGCGCAAGATCATGCAGCTTGAAATAGAGGAGATGGCGCTCAAGAAGGAGGACGACCAGCTCTCGAAGGACCGCCTTGCGAAGCTCTCGCAGGAGCTGGCGGAGCTGAAGGACAAATTCAACGCCATGAAGTCCCGCTGGGAGGCCGAGCGCGGCAGCGTGGACGAGGTGAAGAAGATAAAGGGCGACATAGAGCGCGTCCACGGCGAGATCGAGGCCGCGCAGATGGCGCTCGAATACGAGAAGGCCGCGCGCCTGCAATACTCCGACCTGCCCGCGCTGGAAAAGCAGCTGGCCGAGGCCGAGCAGCGCGCCGAAAAGCGCTCCGGCGAGAACACGCTGGTGCACGACACCGTGACGGAGGAGGAGATAGCCGGCATCGTCGCCAAATGGACCGGCATCCCCGTCTCGAAGCTTGTCGAGGGCGAGCGCGAGAAGCTGCTGCACCTGGACGAGGTCATTCACAAGCGCGTCGTGGGCCAGGACGAGGCCGTGAGGCTCGTGACCGAGGCCATCCAGCGCTCGCGCGCCGGCATTTCCGACCCTAACAGGCCGATAGGCAGCTTCCTCTTCCTGGGCCCGACGGGCGTGGGCAAGACGGAGCTGGCGAAGTCGCTGGCCGAGTGCCTCTTTGACGACGAGCGCAACATGGTCCGCATAGACATGACCGAGTACATGGAGAAGTTCTCCGTCTCGCGCCTCATCGGCGCGCCTCCCGGCTACGTCGGCTACGACGAGGGCGGCCAGCTCACGGAGGCCGTGCGCCGCAGGCCCTACTCCGTCGTGCTCTTCGACGAGGTGGAGAAGGCGCATCCGGACGTGTTCAACATCCTGCTGCAGATCCTGGACGACGGCCGCATAACGGACAGCCAGGGCCGCACGGTGGACTTCAAAAACACTATCATCATCCTGACGAGCAACCTGGGCAGCCAGTATCTGCTGGAGGGCATCAGGCCGGACGGGAGCATCTCGCCCGAGGCGCAGGCCGAGGTCATGCGCGAGCTCAAGGGTGCGTTCAGGCCGGAGTTCCTCAACAGGCTGGACGAGGTCATCATGTTCAAGCCCCTGACGCGCGAGAACCTGGGCGGCATCATCGACATCATGGTCGAGGGCCTCAAAAAGCGCCTTGCGGACAAGACGCTCTCTCTGGAGCTCACCGACGCTGCCAAGGACCTCATAATCGAGCGCGGCTACGACCCGCTCTACGGCGCGCGCCCCCTGCGCCGCTGCCTGCAATCCGGCGCGGAGACGCTCATCGCGAAGAAACTGCTCTCCGGCGACCTCGGCTCCGGCTCCACCCTCGTGCTGGACACCGAAAACGGTGAGCTCGTCTGCCGCGTGAAACAATAAACTCAAAATGCCGCCCTGTGGGGCGGCATTTTTTGTTTTCCTCTCCGCGCTGGCTCCGGCGGGATACGCACGTCCTGGATGGGGACGTTGTATTTCGTTGTTTACGTTTGGTGTACCGAGCCAGCCAACGCCACGCGCCTGCCCCGTAGGGTTCGGCGTCCCGCAAATGAAACCAAAATGCCGCCGGTGGCGGCATTTTCACCATTTCCCCCGCCGCATCCCGCACCCGGTAAATCCCGCGGCACGCGGCCCGGCCTTGCCGCGACCCGTAGGGGTCGGCGTCCTCGACGACCCGACCGTTCGTCCGCCGCCCACCTCGCCACGTTCCGCCGACCCCTCGTAGGGGCGGGGTTCCGCCCCCGCCCGGACGCCGGGATGACCGCAAACCCCGTGTCGCCGCACCAGCCCTGTAGGGGTCGGCGTCCTCGACGACCCTTACCTTCGTTCACCGCCAGCCCCACGGCGGCGCAGGGACTGCGGGCGGCGGGGCCGCCCGCAAAGGGGGAACCCCCGGCGAGGGTTCCCCCTTTAACCCCCTCCTGCGCTTTGTGAGCATAAGAGAGTTCCGCGCGCTGCGGCGCGCGTCCAAGGGCTCCGCCCCTGGACCTGTCTCTTAT
>UQUO01000018.1 GCA_900544295.1 uncultured Eubacteriales bacterium
AAAAGCGTTTTTCTTTGGGGCTCCACCCCGTTTCTTTGGGCAAGACCAAAGAAATGGGGTGGAACAGGCAGCACAACCTAAAAATTTTCCGCAAACATATAGGCGAATTCCTGAACCCCGCCCCTACAAAAGGCTGCGCAAGAGCGTTCCGCGAGCCGCAACTTCACTCCGCCAACAGCTTTTTCAGCGCCACACGGTCTATCTTATCGTTGGCATTGTGCGGCAGCTTCTCCATCGTCACCAGGCGGTGCGGCAGCATATAGGCAGGGATGTATTTCTTCAGCTCACGATTGTATTGCCTCAAAGGCAGGGTGCCGCGCGTCTCGACAAAAAGCACTATCTCCTGCTTCACGGCATCAAAGAGCGCGCAGACGTTTTCCGTGCCTTCCACCATGCGCGCCGCGTTTTCGATCTCGCCCAGCTCTATGCGGTTGCCGCGCAGCTTTATCTGCCCGTCGCGCCGCCCTGCAAACATCAGCTCGCCCCGCTCGTTGTACCAGCCGAGGTCGCCCGTGCGGTAGTACCTCGGCGCGTAGGGCAGGCCCTCTGGGTTCACGTAGAAGGCCCGCTCAGTGAGCTCCGGCTGGTTCCAGTAGCCTATGTTCACGCCCGAGCCCGCGACGCAGATCTCGCCCGTCTCGCCGCGCGGCACCGGCCGGCCGTCCTCGCCTATGAGCAGCACGCGCATGTCCGGCAGGGGCTTCCCTATGGGCAGGGGCTCCGTGTCCGAAAACTCCCGGTCCACAACGTAGGCCGTGCAGACGTCCGTCTCCGTCGGGCCGTAGAGGTTTGCAAAGATGCGCCCCGGCAGCGCGCGCCGCCATATGTTCAACTGCAAATTTGGCATTACCTCCCCCGCGAAGGCGACGCTCCTGAGCTCCGGCAGCTCCACGCTCTCCAGTACGCCGGAGTTGGCAATGTTTATCATCACCGTCGGCACCCAGTAGATGCTCGTGACCCCGTTCTCCCGCAGGAACTCCGGCAGCTTCACCGGGAAGCGGAAGAGCACCTCGGGCGTCAGGATGAGCTTTCCCCCGCAGCGCATCGCGCCGTAGACGTCCATGACCGAGACGTCGAAGTAGAGCGGGGCCTGGTTCGCGATGACCGTCTCCGGGCCCCAGCCGAAGGTCTCCTCCGCCCAGCGGGCGAAGAGCAGCACGCCCCGGTGCGGGATGGTGACGCCCTTGGGCTCGCCGGTGGAGCCGGAGGTGTACATGACATACACCGGCTCCGAATCCGTGACGTCTGCGACGGCGGCGTCCACGGCTGCGGCGTCCTCCGGCTCGCGTTCGAGCTCCTCAAGCAGCAGCACGGGCGCGCCGCCGGTGTCGAGGTCCCCGAGCTTCGCGGCCAGCTCCGCGTTCGTGACTATGGCGGAGGGGCCGAGGTTCGAGATTATCTTCCGCAGCCGCTCCACGGGCGCGGCGGAGTCCGTCGGCACATAGGGCCGGCCCGCGTAGAGCGCGGCGCAGAAGCCCTCGACCATGGCCGCGCTCTTCGGCAGCCAGACCATGACCGGCGCGCGGCCGCCGCTGCGGCGCAGCAGGCCGCTCGCCGCCCGGCGGGAGCGCGCCCTCAGCTCGGCGTAGCTGAGGCTCTCCGCCTCGTCCGCCAGGGCGCAGCGCTCACCCCAGAGCCCCGCCGCCCGCTCCAGCAGGCATATGGCTGAATTCATGCTCTCACTCCCCGTAGCTTATGATGAGCGCGCTCGCCGCGCCGTATTTGTAGAAGAGGGTGCCGCCGTCCTCAAGCTCCTTCGCCGTCCAGCCCGAGGACTGGGTGGTTGCGGGCGCGGAGGTTTCGACCTCCATATAGCCGTTCGATAGGAAGCTGACCGAGGCCCCGCCCTCGTGGGTGGAGATGGTGGCGGGCAGGTTCACGCGCTCGATGTGGGCCGCCTCCTCAGCCGCGCCCTCGGCGGCCTCATATACGCGCACAGGGCGGTTGAGGCCGATATAGAGGTCGCTGCCGTCCCTGTGCCAGACGTCGGCGTCCGTGCGGATGTCCCGGCCCTGCAGCGCCGTGCCGAGGCTCAGGCGCACTCCGGTGCTTATCTGGTAGTTGCCGGAGTAGAGCGGGAAGGTGTTCGACTGTCCGGAGCCCACAAGCTCGATGTCGAAGTTTTCCTCGCTGTTGCCCACGATGTCGAGCGAGAGGTTTATCGCCGCGGCGCAGGCGGAGGCCAGCTGGTTCTCCATGACGAAGCTGTAGCCGAACTTCTCGCGGAAGGCCTGGACCTGCTCTATGCTCGCTATCGCCTCGGTGTCGTCCTGGGCGGTGAAGTCGCAGTGGTAGTAGACGCACATGGGCATGCCGTAGCGCGCGGAGATGTCCGTCCACTCGTCATAGCCATAGAGCATCGTGCAGCAGTTCTGCAGCAGGATGGTCCACTTCCCGTCCTGCGTGAGGAAGAAGGGCAGGCTTATTACGTTGCGCGCGCTGGCCTGGGGATAGGGGTCGAGGTCGCCGGGCGCGGCGTAGCCCGTATTCCAGAGGAAGCCCGCCTTCCACAGCGAGAGGAAGGTCTGCGTCTGGCTGAGGCTGTTGGTGTACCAGGTGTGCTGGTTCGCGCCCAGCTTGTCCGAGACCACCCCGTAGAGCTTGAGGGACTCAAGGTGCCGCTGCAGCTCGTAGGCCTCCCGCTCCGCGGAGGAGCAGGCCGTCGTGTAGAAATGCGCGCCGACGTAGATATAGTTGTCGCGGAAGTATTTTATCTGCTCCATGAGCTCGCTCTTGTAGGGGAAGTACTCGCTGTCGATCGGGTAGGAAGCGCCGTACTCAAGGCTGCCGCAGATAAGGTCGTCTATGCCGTCGCCGTTTATGTCCGCGACGACCGGCACGCAGTTGTTGCCGAACTTGGCGTTGTAGTTGCCCTTGTAGTTCATTTCGTCGAGCTCTATGAAGCCCGCAGAGGCAAAGCCGCCGACGCCCTGGTTCAGCAGCTTCGCGACGTAGCCGTCGAAGGTGCCGAGCAGCAGATCCTGGATGCCGTCGCCGTTTATGTCGTATATGCGCGGGCAGAGCCAGTCCCCGTCCACGCCGAACACACTGAGCTCCGTGAAGCCGCTCTCGGGCAGGCCGCTCTCCGTACCATAGAGCACGAGGAGCTTGCCGGAGTTCGAGCCGCAGACGAGGTCGTCCACGCCGTCGCCGTTGAGGTCGCCCCAGTCGGGGAAGACCTGGCCTTCTATTCCCGTGTCCGCGGCCACAACGCCCGCCTCGAAAGTGAGCTCGCCCAAGCCGCGGAAGAGATAGACCTTGCCGTCCTGCGCGCCGCAGAGGATGTCCGCCTCGCCGTCGCCGTCGAAGTCGCAGACGACGGGCGCGGAGTAGCCGGAGACGGAAAGCTGCCGCCCCTCGGAGTCCGTCAGGGGCGCGGCCTCCTCCGTGAGCAGGCGGGACTTGTAGCCGAGGCCCCGGTAGAAGTACAGCCGCCCGTCGGAGGAGCCGCAGACGATGTCGGGCTTGCCGTCCCCGTCGAGGTCATATACGTCCGGGTAGGCGCGCAGCTCGAACTCGGGGTAGTCCTCAAAATAGCTGCCGCCGTCCTCAATGGAGGCGAGCGTGAGCCACCTGTCCCCTGCGGCGACGTGCGCGCCGGAGGAGTAGGCGTTCTCGTTGAGCTCCATGGAAAACCTGAGCCGGCCGCCCTCCTGCCCCAGCAGGCTGGAGACGGTCTCCACCCTCTCAAACCAGGTGTAGCTGTTCCGAACCAGGGTGTAGGAGGGGATCTGGCCGTACTCCTTGCAGAGCTCCGCGAAGGCGACGCCGGAGCCGTCGGCAAAGCCGCCGAGCTCCTCGAAGTGCAGCTCCCAGCTCATGGCCGGGCTGCCGAAGGAGCCGTAGACGCGCCAGACGGAATAGCCCACGGTGCGCTTCATGCAGAAGGAAGCGAAGGCGTTCTCCAGAAGGCGCGCGGCGCTCATGGCCGTGTCGGAGAGGTAGCGCTGCCCGTCGTCCCGCTGCTCCAGCATGGTGCCGCTGATGCAGTAGGGGTTCGGCAGAAGGCCCGAGGCGAAAAAGACGTAGCCCTCGCCGTACATGTTCATGGTGGAGAGCGCGTAGCCCACGCGGGTGCACAGGGCGACGGCGGTGGAGGGTTTCAGAGCCATGCCGCGCTCCAGGCCCTCAAGCTCGGGGAAGTCGGTGTAGGCCTCGTAGAGGGTGTAGAAGTCGCGGGTTATCTCCTGCAACTCCGCGAGGTCGTCGTCTACCTCCGGGTAGTCCATAAGGTAGGGGTAGTCCTCCACCTCGTGGAAGCTCTTGGCGCCGATGAGATCCTTGTCGAAGAAGTCGTAGAAACCGTTCGTGAGGAAAACCCCGCCGCCCGCCTCGGCAAAGGCGGTTATCTCATCCTTGAGGCTCTCGGCCTTTTCGGAGCCGATGATGCTCTCATCCGGGTAGAGCAGGTCGTAGTCCTCCAGGCTGTACTCGCCCGAGACGTCCACGGCCTCGGCCTCGAGGCCTAGCAGCAAGGGCTGGCAGAGCCGGGAGCAGGTGTCCTCCCAGTAGCCGGTGCCGGCGCTGCCGTCGTAGAGCACGGCTGCGCGCAGCTCGTTTTCAGCGGCGTTCTCCGAGCTGAGGGAGACCTCAGCCGCGGGCAGGGAGTTCTGCTTCACGTGGTCCTCCCCGCCGCCGATGAAGGGTATGCTTATATCCCCGCAGCCCGAGAGCAGGCCGAGCAGCAGGGCGCAGCAGATGACAAGTGAAAGGGTCTTTTTCAAGGCTTGCCTCCGTTCTGAAAATATGTTTGGCCAACTTTGTTTAACTAATGGATTTTACCACATTCCTCATGCTATTGCAATGGCGGCGCGGCTGTTGTAAAATCGGAAAAAAGGAGGTCTTCGGCATGAATATAAAAAAGTCGTCTGCACTTTATTTCTCGCCCACGGGCGGAACGAAGAAGATAGCAGAGCACATAGCCTCCGGCCTGTGCGATGCGGCGGAGTTTCTGGACGTCACCTCGTCCGGGTGTGAGCTCGCCTTCGGGCCGGAGGATTTTGTCGTCATCGCCGTGCCGGTTTTCGGCGGGCGAGTGCCGTCCCCGACGGCGGAGCGGCTCTCCCACGTGCGCGCTGAGGGCACGCCCGCAGCCATCGTCGCGGTGTACGGCAACCGCGCCTATGAGGACGCGCTGCTGGAGCTGAGGGGCCTTGCCGAGGAGCGCGGCTTCAAGGTCATGGCAGCCGCAGCCTTCATCGCTCGGCACTCGATAGCGCCCGAGTTCGGCGCAGGCCGCCCCGACGCCGCGGACTTCCTCAAAATGGACGAGTTCGTCCGCCGCATCCGCGAGAGGCTGGACTATGCCGCCTCCACGGGCAGCCTGCCCACGGCCATCGTCCCCGGCAATCTCGTATTCCGAAAATACGACGGCGTGCCGCTGCACCCGGCTGCCAGCCGGATAAAGTGCGGCAAGTGCGGCAAATGCGCCGCCGAGTGTCCTGTCGGGGCCATCCCGGCCTCGGACCCTACGAAGACCGACAAGGACAAGTGCATCACCTGCATGCGCTGCGTCGCCGTCTGTCCCCATTTTGCCCGCAGCCTCAACCCCGTTATGCTCGCCGCCGCGAAGGCCGGCCTCAAAAAGAGCTGCTCTGAGCGCAAGGAGCCGGAGCTCTTCCTGTAAAGCAAAAGCGCCCCCTCTCGGGGGCGTTTTCCCTTTCCTCGTATTTAATAGCCGTAGGCGACGAATTCTCCTCCGCCGGGCAGGGAGGCGACAAGGTAATCCCGCCCGCAGACGAGGACGCCGTCCTCCTCCCGTGTGGTCGTGCACCAGCGCAGGGAGGAGATTTCAAGGCCGCGCAGGGCCGTGAGGGCCGTGAGCTCCGGCACGCAGCCGTTATTGCGCCCGCTCAGCTCCACGAAGTACCAGGCCCCGTCCTCGGTGCGGATGAGCGCGTTGGCGTCCGAGCCGGGAAACCAGCTCGTGCAGGGCAGCTCATAGACCTCGCTCACAACAGCGGGCGCGGGTATCTCGCGCTCCCTGCCCATGGCCTCCAGCACCTCCTGGCGGCGACGGCCCTCGGCGGCCTCGGCGGGGTCCGGGGATCCGGGGTCGGCGTAGTCCGTCCAGAGCTCTGCCTTGTCTATGACCACCGTGGCGCGCCCGGCGCTGAGCATCAGGCGGAAGTTGGGGTTGTCATAGCCCGCAAGCTCCACGCTCCCGCCAAAGGGCGTGCCGTCCGGGGCGGCCGTGAGCCGCTCCGGCCCGCAGCTTCGGACGGCGCGGGAGATGAGCACGGCGGCCTCGGCGCGGCTGAGCGCCTTTTCGGGGCGGAAACTGCCGTCCTCAAAACCCTCCATGAGCTCCGCACCCCAGGCCGCGGCCACGTAACCGGCGTAGGGCGCGAGGATGTCCCCTGCGTCCGTGAAGGGCGCCTCGCCGTCCGGAGCGAGGCCCAGGGCGCAGACAAGGATCTTCGCCGCAAGCTGACGGGAAACGGCGCCCTCCGCCTGCTCCCGCGCGTCGAGCCAGCCGTTTTCGAGCGCGTATTCGAGCTGCACGCCCGCCCAGCGCCCGTCCTGCGCGCCCGTGGGCAGGCCCAGGCAGCGCGCGGTGATGGTCACAAACTCCGGCACGCTCACCTCTCCCTCAGGGCGGAACGTGCCGTCCTCATAGCCGTCTATATAGCCCGCGGCGGACATCGCCGCGATCTCATCGCTGTACCACCTGCCCTCCGGCACATCTGAAAAGCCGGATGCCGCGTATGCAGGCGCAAGGCAGAGCGCCGCAGCCAGGCATAGCGCCGCTATTTTCTTCATACCGAGCCCTCCCTGCGATCATTTTCCATGCCCGGATTATACCTCATCCGGCCTGAACTGACAAGGCGCTGAATCAAAAAGCCCCTTCCGGGAAAGACTAGCTGTACTTTCCTGAAAAGGGGTTTTTTTATTGCAGGGCAAGGTCGAGATCTGCGGCGTGAACACCTCCAGGCTCCCGGTACTGAAAAACGAGGAGGCGCAGGCGCTGCTGGAGAGGGCCAAGGCCGGAGACAAGGCCGCGCGGGAGGAGCTCATAAGCGGGAACCTGCGCCTTGTGCTCTCGGTCATCCAGAAGTTCTCCGGCCGGGGCGAAAATGTGGACGACCTCTTCCAGGTCGGCTGCATCGGGCTAATAAAGGCCATAGACAACTTCGACGTCAGCCAGAACGTGCGCTTTTCCACCTACGGCGTGCCGATGATAGCGGGCGAGATCCGCCGCTACCTGCGGGACAACAGCTCCGTGCGCGTCTCGCGCTCCATGCGTGACACGGCCTACCGCGTGCTCCAGGCCCGCGAAAAGCTCACCGCCGAGACGGGCCGCGAGCCCACGACGGAGGAGATAGCCTCCACCCTCGGCATCCGGAGGGAGGAGGTGGTCTTCTCCCTGGACGCCATCTCGGACCCTGTCTCTCTCTTCGAGCCCGTGTATTCCGACGCGGGCGAGAGCGTCTGCGTCATGGACCAGATCCGCGACGACCGGGACACGGACGAGAGCTGGCTCGAACGCCTGGCCCTCTCCGACGCCATCTCCGCCCTGGGCGAGCGCGAAAAGCGCATCCTCGCCCTGCGCTATTACGACGGCAAGACCCAGATGGAGGTCGCGGACGAGATCCACATCTCCCAGGCCCAGGTCTCCCGCCTGGAGAAAAACGCCATAGCGCAGATAAAGAAGAATATCTTCGCCCAGTGAGGGCCCGGAGGCATTTTCCGCCCCGCCCGGCGCATATGCTCAGGCGAGGGGGTATGGAACATGGCCTGTCTGTTCTCTGAACTGCGCTGCAAGGAGGTCATAGACCTGCACAGCGGCCAGCGGCTCGGCTACGTCTGCGACGCGGAATACGAGCCCTGCGACGGGAAAATACTCGCCATCATAGTCCCCGGCCAGGGCCGGGCGGGGGGCCTGCTGGGCCGGGAGGACGACTACGTCATCCCCTGGTCGAGCATCTCGCGCCTGGGCAGCGACATCATACTCGTGGACCTCCAGCAGTCCCCCTCCCGCCGGCGGCGGGAGAAGAGGCCGTTTTTATACTGATACCGAGCCGCAAAAAGGCCCGCCGTCCGTGGAGGACGGCGGGCCGGCGATTTTTTGTGTATACGAAAAAGGCCCGCCGGCAGGCGAGCCTTGTTTCGGGCGTTTTCACTGCGCTCAGACGGCGCGGGTCACCTTTCCGCTGCGGAGGCAGCGGGTGCAGGCGTAGACGTGCTTGGGGCTTCCGTCTACTATGGCCTTGACGCGCTTGACGTTGGGCTTCCAGGTGCGGTTGGAGCGCCTGTGAGAGTGGCTGACCTTGATGCCGAAGGCCATGTCCTTGCCGCAGAATTCACACTTCGCCATGTATGAAGCACCTCCGTTCTCTTAGAAATCATTGACGAGCTTATCTATAATAGCAGAAGCCCCCCGCAAATGCAAGCTGAATTTTCACATTCTGCGGGTTTATTCATAAAGTATTTGCCAAACGTGGGCTATGTGGTTAAAATGGTCGTATAGATTTCAGAAGGGGGCTGCGTCACAATGGTGCGCGAGGAATATTCCGTCAGCCTGAAGAGCATAGTCGAGGAGCAGGGCCTCACCGTCCTGCACGCCGCGAAGGACTTTGACAGCGCGCGGGTCTACACCGCGGACGTCAACCGCCCCGCCCTCCAGCTGGCGGGCTTTTACGACTATTTTGACCCCAAGCGGCTCCAGCTCATAGGCCGCGTCGAGAGCACATATCTGCAGACCCTGGGCGACCAGGCGAGGCTCGCCGCGCTGGAGCAGTTCATGCGCTTCGACATCGCCGCGCTCATCCTCTGCCACGACACCCAGCCCCTGCGTGAGTGCGTGGAGCTGGCCGAAAAATACGACCGCAACCTGCTCGCAACGAAAGAGGACACCTCCACCTTCATGGCCGACCTAATCAGCATGCTGCGCAACGCCATGGCCCCGCGCGTCACCCTGCACGGCGTGCTCGTGGAGATATACGGCGAGGGCCTGCTCATCATGGGCGACTCCGGCGTCGGCAAGAGCGAGACGGCGCTGGAGCTGATCAAGCGCGGCCACCGCCTCATCGCGGACGACGCCGTGGAGATACGCCGCATCTCGCGCGAGACGCTCATAGGGACGGCCCCCGCGCTCATACGCTACTACATGGAGCTGCGCGGCATAGGCGTCATAAACGCGCGGCACATCTTCGGCGTCGGCGCGGTGAAGCCGGAGTCGAACGTGGACCTCGTCGTGAACTTCGAGCTCTGGGACGACGACAAGGCCTACGACAGGCTGGGCCTTGAGACGGAGTACACCAGCATCCTGGGCGTGAACGTCCCGAGCGTGACCATCCCCGTCCGGCCCGGGCGGAACCTCGCCGTCATCCTGGAGCTGGCGGCCATGAACAACAGGCAGAAGAAGATGGGCTACAACGCCGCCGTGGCGCTGGCCCAGGAACACGACAAGCTGGTGGACAACGGCTGGAGGTACTGAGCCTTGCGAGTTACCGACACACTCATAAAGGAGCTGCGCTCCGCCCTGCCGGGGCTGGAGCTGCACGAGAACGAACCCATGGCCGCGCACTGCTCCTTCCGCATAGGCGGCCCGGCGCGGCTCATGGTCTGCCCGGCCTCGGGCGCGCAGGCCGCGGCGCTGCTGCGCTTTCTGAGGGAGCGCGGCGCGCCCGTGGAGCTCATGGGCAAGGGCACGAACCTCCTCGTCGCGGACGGGGGGCTGGACGCCGTTGTCGTGCGGCTGGGCGAGGCCATATCTGAGGCCGGGCTGCTGCCCGGGGACCGCGTCAGGGCCGGGGCGGGCATCTCGCTCGCGAAGCTCGCCGTGTTCGCGGCCGACGCCGGGCTCTCGGGCCTGGAGTTTGCCCACGGCATACCCGGCTCGCTCGGCGGGGCCGTGTTCATGAACGCGGGCGCCTACGGGGGCGAGATGAAAGACGTGCTCCAGAGCGCCGAGCTCGCGCTGCCGGACGGCACGGTGAGAGAGGTCCCCGCGCAGGAGCTTGAGCTCAGCTACCGCCACAGCGCGCTTGAGGGCTCGGGGGCGCTCGTCACCGCGGCGACGCTGAAGCTCACGCCCGCGCAGCCGGAGGATATCCGCGCCCGGATGCGGGAGCTCTTGGAAAAGCGCCGCGCCTCCCAGCCGCTCGACCTGCCCTCGGCGGGCAGCACCTTCAAGCGGCCTGCCGGAGGATACGCGGCCGCGCTCATAGACCAGGCGGGACTCAAGGGCTTCGCCATAGGCGGGGCGCAGGTCTCGGAAAAGCACGCGGGCTTCGTCGTGAACCGCGGCGGGGCCACGTTTGAGGACGTGCTGCGCCTCATGGCGCACATAGAAAAGACGGTCTTTGAAAAAAGCGGCATCCGGCTGGAGCCGGAGGTCAGGATCTTGAAGGGTTAAGGGATGGAATTTCTCATAATTTCCGGCATGTCCGGCGCGGGCAAGAGCCTCGCGGCGGACATACTCGAAGACATGGACTACTACTGCGTGGACAACATGCCCGTGGCGCTGCTGCCGCGCTTTGCGGAGCTCTGCCTTGCGACGCGCGGGCGCTACGAGCGCGTGGCCCTTGTCACGGACGTGCGCGAGAGGGAGAGCATCTCGGGCCTCATCGAGGCCCTGGACAGGCTCTGGGAGCAGGGCCTGGAGTACAGGATACTCTACGTCGAGGCGGACATGCCCACCATCGTGCGCCGCTACAAGAGCTCGCGCCGGCCGCATCCCATGCTCGCGGGCGGCTCCATCGAGGAGGCCGTGCGCCTTGAAGTGGCGGCCCTCGCGCCGCTCAGGGAGCGGGCAGACTACATCATCAACACCACGGGCCTCACAACGGCGATGCTCCAGGCGCGCATCGCGGCCCTGCTGCCGGGCGGGGCCGGCGCGCGGCGCCTTGCCGTCACGGTGACGGCCTTCGGCTACAAATACGGCCTGCCCATGGACGCGGACCTCGTCTTCGACGTGCGCTTTCTGCCGAACCCCTTCTACGTCGAGGAGCTCCGGGGCCTCTCGGGCCTTGACAAGCCGGTGTCGGACTTCGTGCTCGGCTGCGGGGACGCGCGGCGTTTTCTGGAGAAGCTGGAGGATCTGCTCCGCTTCCTCATGCCGCTCTATCTGGAGGAGGGCAAATACAACCTGAACATAGCCATAGGCTGCACGGGCGGGCGGCACAGGAGCGTAGCCGTCGCCTGCGCGCTGGCGGACAGTCTGGAGGAGGCGGGCATCCCCGCCGCGCGGAGCTTCCGCGACCTTGAAAAGGGGTGAGTACATGAGCAGACGCAGACGCGAGGCCGACCCGCGCATCGTCGTCATAGGCGGCGGCACGGGGCTCTCGACCATGCTCCGGGGCCTGAAGCGGCAGTCGGAGAACATAACGGCCGTCGTCACCGTGGCGGACGACGGCGGCGGCTCGGGCATGCTCCGGGCCGACCTGGGCATGCCGCCCCCGGGCGACGTGCGCAACTGCATCCAGGCCCTGGCGAACACGGAGCCGACGATGGAAAAGCTCCTGGCCTACCGCTTCACCGAGGGCAGCCTCAGGGGCCAGAGCTTCGGCAACCTCTTTCTCGCCGCGCTCAACGGCATGTCGGAGACCTTCGACGAGGCCGTGCGCAAGATGAGCGAGGTCCTGGCCATCACGGGCCGGGTCCTGCCCGTCACTAACGAGAACGTCTACCTCGCCGCGGAATTCGACGACGGCAGCGAGGTCACGGGCGAGTCGCACATAGCCGACGCCAAGAAGGCTCGGGACGCGCGCATCCGGCGCGTGCGGCTCATCCCGGAGCGGCCCGCGGCCCTGCCCCAGGTGCTGGAGGCCATAGAGGCGGCGGATATGATAGTTTTAGGCCCCGGGAGCCTGTACACGAGCATCATGCCGAACCTGCTGACCGAGGGCGTGGCCGCCGCCGTGGCGGCCTCGGACGCCTTCAAGGTCTACGTCCTGAACGTCATGACCCAGGACGGCGAGACGGAGGGCTACACTGCCTCGGACCACATCGGGGCGCTGTTTTCAAATTCGGGCGAGCGGCTGTTCGACTGGTGCCTGGCAAACGACAGGCCCATCCCTGAACGGCTGCTGGAGCGCTACGGCGCGGAGGGCGCGGAGCCCGTCCGCGTGGACGAGGAGGCCGTATCGGCCCTGGGCGTTGGCCTCTTGCGCGCGCCCGTGGCCGGCTGGGCCTCGGGCTATGTGCGGCACGAGCCGGAGGACCTGGCCCGGGAGCTGCTGCGGCTCTACCGCGAGAAGTCCCACACGCGGGTCTACGGCTGAGAGGCCGGGCAGGAAGGGAGGCGGGAAAAGGTGACCTTTTCAGCCAGGGCGAAGGCGGAGCTCTGCCGTGTGCCCATAAAAAAGCGCTGCTGCGCCGTGGCGGAGGCCTACGGCGTGCTGCTGTATTGCAGCCAGTTTTCGAGCCGGGAGCTCAGGATAGTCACGGCCAGCGAGGATTTTGCCGAGCGCCTGCCCCGGCTCTTCCGCCGCGCCTTCAACCTCGGCTTCGACGAGACCCCGGCCGCCGGCCGCGCGGGCAAGAGCCGCTTTTCCGTCTCGGATACGGAGAAGATAGCCTCCATCTACCGCGCCTTCGGCATGGAGCCTGCGGAGACGCTGAGCCTGCACATAAATCTGGGCGTGCTCGAAAACGACTGCTGCCGGGCCTCCTTCGTGCGCGGCGCCTTCCTCGCGGGGGGCAGCGTGACGGACCCGGCCAAGAGCTTCCACCTGGAGCTCGCCACCACCCACGCCAGCGTCAGCCGGGAGCTGAGCTCCCTGCTCTTTGAGCTGGGCTTCGAGCCCGGACAGGCCCGGCGCGGGGCAAACTGCCTGAGCTATCTCAAGCAGTCCGAGACGATAGCCGACTTTCTCACCGCCGTGGGCGCGCCCGTGGCGGCGCTGGACGTCATCTCCGCCAAGGTGGAGCGGGACATGCGCAACGAGATAAACCGCAAGGTAAACTGCGACACCGCGAACGCGGACAAGACCGTCGCCGCCGCGCAGGCCCAGCTGTCCGCCATACGCGCCGTGGAGCGCGAATACGGCCTCGACGGCCTGCCGGAGGGCCTGCAGCAGGCCGCGCTGCTGCGCATCGCCAACCCCGAGGCCAGCCTCGCGGACCTCGCGCAGCTCTCGTACCCCCCGGTGACGAAATCCTGCCTCAGCCACAGGCTCAAAAAGCTCACGGAACTCGGCCGGGGCATCGCAAAGGAGGACTGAGCCATGGCCTTTGCCCATCTGCATGTACACACGGAATACAGCCTGCTCGACGGCGCCTGCCGCGTGGAGGCCCTGGCCAGGCGCGCCAGGGAGCTCGGCTTCACGAGCCTCGCCATCACCGACCACGGCGTCATGTACGGCGCCGTCGCCTTCTATGAGGCCTGCGTGAAAGAGGGCGTGAAGCCCGTCATCGGCTGCGAGGTCTACGTCGCCCCGCGCGGGCGCACGGACAGGGAGCACGGCGTGGACTCAGAGTACACCCACCTCATCCTCCTGTGCAAGAACGAGACGGGCTACCGCAACCTCTGCTACCTCGTCTCCATGGGCTTTGTGGAGGGCTTTTATATAAAACCGCGCATCGACTGGCCGCTGCTCTACGGGCACACGGAGGGCCTTGTCTGCCTCTCCGGCTGCCTGGCCGGCGACATTCCGCAGAAGATAGTCTCCGGCCGCTACGACGAGGCCAAGCGGAAGGCCCTGGAACTGCGTGAGGCCTTTGGCGAGGACTTCTACCTTGAGCTTCAGCGCCACGGCATCCCGGACGAGGACGCCGCCGCGCGCGGGCTCATCCGCCTGCACGAGGAGACCGGCATCCCCCTCGCCCTCACGAACGACGCGCACTATATCGACAAAAAGGACGCCTACTACCAGGACGTCCTCATGTGCATCCAGACCGGCAAGACCGTGGACGAGGCCGAGCGCATGCGCTTCGAGACGCAGGAGTTCTACCTCAAGAGCGAGGAGGAGATGCGCGCGCTCTTCCCCGGCCAGGAGGAGGCCGCGGACAACACCGCCCTCATCGCCCAAAAGTGCAGCTTCGACTTCGAGTTCGGGCGCTACCACCTGCCCCGCTTCAAGCTGCCCGAGGGCGAGACGGACAGCGCCGCCTACCTCAAAAAGCTCTGCGAGGCCGGCTTCCTGCGCCGCTACGGCGCGGACCGCGAGGACGCGCGGCGCCAGCTCGCCTACGAGCTCGACATGATAGGCAAGATGGGCTTTGTGGACTACTTCCTCATAGTCTCGGACTTCATCGGCTACGCCAAGGGCCAGGGCATACCCGTCGGCCCCGGGCGCGGCTCCGCCGCGGGCAGCGTCGTCTCCTACTGCCTGGGCATAACGGACATAGACCCCATCAAATACAGCCTCTACTTCGAGCGCTTCCTGAACCCGGAGCGCGTCTCCATGCCGGATATAGACATCGACTTCTGCGTCCGCCGCAGGGGCGAGGTCATTGATTATGTAAACCGCAAATACGGCGCCGACCACGTGGCGCAGATCGTGACCTTCGGGACCATGGCCGCGCGCGCGGCCATACGGGACACGGGCCGGGCGCTGAACATCAGCTACGCCGACTGCGACGCCGTGGCAAAGCAGGTGCCCTTTGCCATAGGCATGACGCTCGACGAGGCGATGAAGCTCTCGAAGCAGCTGCGGGAGATGTACTCCGGCGACGAGAAGCTCCGCTCGCTCATAGACACGGCGAAGGCCCTGGAGGGCATGCCGCGCCACGCCTCGACCCACGCGGCGGGCGTCGTCATCACGGAGCGGCCGGTGTATGAGTACGTCCCGCTGGCGAAAAACGACGAGAGCATCGTCACCCAGTACACGATGACGACGCTGGAGCACCTGGGGCTTCTGAAGATGGACTTTCTCGGCCTGCGGAACCTGACGGTGCTGGAGGACGCGGCGGAGCTGGCGCGCCGGCGGCAGCCGGACTTCGACGTCGCCTCCGTGCCGGAGGACGATGCGGACACCTTCGCCATGCTCTCTGCGGGCAAGACCGAGGGCGTATTCCAGCTGGAATCGACGGGCATCACCGCCGTGTGTACGGGCCTGAAGCCGAAGAGCATAGAGGACATCACCGCCGTCATCGCCCTCTACCGCCCGGGGCCGATGGACAGCATCCCCCGCTTTCTTGCCTGCTCGGCGCAGCCGGAGAAGATAAGCTACAAGCACCCGATGCTGGAGCCGATACTTTCCGTCACCTACGGCTGCATAGTATATCAGGAACAGGTCATAGAGATATTCCGGCGTCTCGCGGGCTTCTCGCTGGGCCAGGCGGACATGATACGCCGCGCCATGTCGAAAAAGAAGCACGAGGTCATAGACGCGGAGCGCCGCGCCTTCATACACGGCGACGAGGCGCGCGGCATCCCCGGCTGCGTCAAAAACGGCGTGGACGAGGCCACGGCCAACAGCATCTACGACGAGATACTCGACTTTGCCAGCTACGCCTTCAACAAGGCCCACGCCGTGGCCTACGCCGTCGTGGCCTACCGCACGGCCTATATGAAATGCCACTGGCCCTGCGAGTACATGGCCGCCCTGCTGACAAGCGTCCTGGACTCCAGCGCCAAGGTGGCCGAGTATATCACGGAGTGCCGGGAGATGGGCATCAAGGTCCTGCCCCCGGACGTGAATGAGTCGGACGCGCGCTTCACGGTCGTGGGCGGGAATATCCGCTTCGGCCTCGTGGCCATCAAGAACATAGGCGAGCGCTTCATCCAGCTGCTGATGCAGGAGCGGGCGGAAAACGGGCCTTTCACGGGCTTTGAGGAGTTCTGCCGCCGCATGTCGGGCAAGGAGCTCAACCGCCGCGCGGTGGAAAGCCTCATAAAGGCCGGGGCCTTCGACAGCCTGGGCTGCCGCCGCAAGGCGCTCATGCAGATGACGGACGGCGTGCTTGAATGTATCGCCTCCGACGGGCGCAGGAACATAGACGGGCAGCTGGACCTCTTCGGCCTGGACGAGGCCGGGGAGCCCGGCGGGGCCTCCTCCTCCGTGCCTGTGCCGGACGTGGCGGAGTATTCGAGCCGGGAGCTCATGGCCATGGAGCGGGAGACAACGGGACTGTACCTGAGCGGCCACCCGATAGACGACTACCGCGAGGCCGCGCGCCGCGCCGGGGCCGTCAGCATAGGCGCGGTCATGTCCGACTTCGCCTCCCCCGAGGGGCCGGAGCGCTTCCAGGACGGGCAGTACGTCACCCTCGCCGGCATCGTGGCCTCCTCCCGCACGCGCACGACGAAAAACGGCCGCCTCATGTGCTACATCCAGTTTGAGGACGACAGCGGCGCCATGGAGCTGCTGGCCTTCCAGAGGACCCTGGACGAGAGCGGCGGCTATATAAGCGAGAACGCCGCCCTCCTGGTGCGCGGGCGCATCTCCCTGCGCGACGAGAAGGAGCCCCAGCTCATGGTGGACACCGTCCGCCCGCTTTCGGACCTCAACGAGCCCGGCGCCTCCGAGCCTCCGAAGAAAGAGCGCAAGCTCTGGCTGCGCCTGCCCACGGCCGATCCGCGCCTCCTGCGCCGCATAGAGCTGCTGTGCGAGATGTTCCCGGGCCGGGAGCGCATGATCCTCGTCTTTGCCGACACCGGCCGCCGCCTGGGCGCCGAGTGCGTCATAAAAAACAGCCTCCTGCGCGAGCTGGAGGAACTGCTTGGCCGGGAGAACGTTGTCGTGAAATAGGCCCCCGCGTTGACAATATACGGAACGGGTGCTATAATTTTAAGAAATCTTTATCACATGGGAGTGATAGTCCTAAATGGACACAGGCAGTCGATTGTCAATAGCGGCGATCATCATCCTCCTCGGCTTTGCAATGTATTTTGCCATCGCCGAGACGGCTTTTGCAACAGTCTCCAGGATCCGCCTCAAGACCAGGCTCGACAAGGGGGATCACAGGGCCAAGGGGGCGCTGTTAGTCTTGGATAACTTCGACAAGGCTATCACCACCGTCCTCATAGGCACCAACATCGTACACATAACCGTCGCGGCCATCGTGACGGTGCTCGTGACGCGCAAATGGGGCATTTCGGCGGTCGCAGCGGGCACCTTAGTCACGACGGCCGTGGTTTTTTTCGCGGGCGAGATGCTGCCCAAGTCGATAGCGAAGAAATACAGCGAGCGGCTGTGCCTGCAGACGGCGGGCTCCCTGCGTTTTTTCATGGCGCTCTTCTCCCCCCTGTCCGCGGCGCTGACGGCCATAGGCCACGCCGCCTCGAACCTCACGCGCGGCGACCCCGAGGTCTCGGTCACGGAGGATGAGCTCTACGACATCATAGAGGACATGACGGACGAGGGTACGCTTGAGCCGGAGCGGGGCGAGCTCATGAGCTCGGCGCTGCAGTTTGCGGACCTCTCCGTCGAGACGGTGCTGACGGCGCGCGTGGACGTCGCGGCGATAAACTCCGAGTGGGACAGCGAGCGGGTGCTCGCCTTCATAAAGGAGCAGCGCCACTCCCGCCTGCCCGTGTACGAGGGCAGCATAGACAACATCGTCGGCGTTTTGCAGATACGCAAGTACATAAGGGCCTATCTGAAAGAAGGCCCCTCCGTCAGCCTGAGCGCCCTGCTGGACGAGGCCTATTTCGTCCCGCGCAGCATGAAGATAGACGAGCTGCTCTCCGTCATGAGCCAGAAGAAGCTGAACATGGCCGTCGTCACGGACGGCTACGGCGGCACGCTGGGCATAGTCACCGTGGAGGACATCCTGGAGGAGCTCGTGGGCGAGATCTGGGACGAGGACGACGTCGTGGAGGAGAGCTTCGTGCCCCTGGGCGGCGGCAGGTACGAGGTGGACGCCTCGCTCACCGTGGGAGAGGTCTTCGACCGCATGGATTTCGAGCCGGAGCACGAGGACGAGGACCTGGAGCACAAGCTGATGGGCGAATGGGCCTACGAGCAGTTCGACCGCATCCCGCGCGAGCGGGAGAGCTTCGAATACGAGGGGCTGGCCGTCACGGTCTCGGAGATGCACCAGAACCGCATAGTGAAGCTGGTATGCCGGGCGCTCCCGGCTCCCGGGGAAGGGGGCGGGGAGAAATGAGCGGATACATAGCCGCCTACATAGTCCTCATCTGCCTGTCGGCCTTTTTCTCGGCCTCGGAGATGTGCTTCTCCTCGGCCAACCGCATGAGGCTGGAGTCCGCCGCCGAGGGCGGCTCCCGCGGGGCCAGGATCGCCCTCAAGGTCATGGACAGGTTCGACGACTCGCTCTCGGCCATACTCATAGGCAACAACCTCGTGAACATCGCGACCTCCTCCATCGCCTCTGTCGTCGTCATCCTCATCGCCGGCGACCACTGGACCTGGCTCTCCACCGTTGTGACGACCATACTCGTCATGATCTTCGGCGAGACCATGCCGAAGATCGTCGCGAAGAAGAACGCCAACCGCATCGCGCCGGTCTTCGCCTACCCCATAAGGCCGCTCACCTATATCCTCATGCCGGTCATCTGGATAGTCGTGGGCCTGGTGCGCCTGTTCACCCTGCCGCTCAGGGGCGAGGAGCAGCAGGAGGACGACGAGGCCGCCGTCGAGGAGCTGCAGTCCATCATAGAGACCGCCGAGGACGAGGAGGTGCTCGACGAGAACCGCTCGGAGCTCCTCCAGGCCGCCCTGGACTTCTCCGAGGTCAGCGCCAGCGAGGCCATGACCGCGCGCGTGGACGTCGAGGCCATAGACATAGACGACGACTGGGAGGAGATACTGGAGGTCATAGAGAACTCCACCCACTCCCGCCTGCCCGTGTACGAGGACAGCATAGACAATGTCATCGGCTTCCTCTACCTCAACCACTTCCTGAAGGCCCTGACGGAAAACGAGCGGCCCGACATCCGCTCCCTGCTCATGGAGCCGCTCTACGTCTACAAGACGATAAAGCTCCCGCAGGTGCTCTCGGAGCTGCGGCACGCGAAGAAGCACCTCGCCATTGTGACGGACGAATACGGCGGCACCCTGGGCGTCATCTCCATGGAGGACGTGCTGGAGGAGATAGTCGGCGACATCTGGGACGAGACGGACGAGGTCGAGAGCGAGGTCGTCGAGAAGGCCGAGGGCGAATACGAGCTGGACGGCGACATGTCCATCTCCGACTTCCTGGAGCTGCTCGGCCTGTCGGAGGAGAGCTTCGACTGCGAATCCGACACCGTCGGCGGCTGGACGCTGGAGCGCTTCGGCGGCTTCCCCGGGGAGGGGGACAGCTTCCGCTACGAGGACCTGGAGGTCACAGTGCTGGCCATGGACGGCCTGCGGGTGGACCGGGTGCTCGTAAAGCGCAGCGGGCCCGAGCCGGGCGAGACTGAAGAAAACTGATAAAACGGAGGCCCCATTAAAATGGAACTTTTCAAGGGCCGCCCCGAGGACTGCTCCGGGCGGCTTGAGCGCGAAAAGCGCACCTACGACCTGCTGGACAGCCTGGGCATGACCTACTGGCGCACCGACCACGCCGACAGGCCCGCCGGCAATATGGAGGCCTGCAACGAGATAGACGCCGTGCTCGGCGTCCTCATCTGCAAGAACCTCTTCCTCTGCAACCGCCAGCGCACGAGCTTCTATCTGCTGCTCATGCCCGGCGACAAGCCCTTCAAGACGAAGGAGCTCTCAAAGCAGATAAATTCCTCCCGCCTCTCCTTCGGCACGGGCGAGGAGATGGAGGAGCTTTTGGGCGTCAGCCCCGGCTCCGCATCCGTCATGGGGCTCATGAACGACCCCGAGGGCCGGGTGCGGCTCCTGGTGGACGAGGACGTGCTGGCCGGCGAATTCTTCGGCTGCCACCCCTGCATCAACACCTCAAGCCTGAAGCTCGTGACGCGCGAGCTCGTCGAAAAATTTCTGCCCGCCGTGGGCCACGAGATGACCGTCGTACAGCTCACCGGCGCGGAATGAGGCCCGAAAACAGGAAACCGCAGCGCCCCCTTAAACGGGGCGCTGCGGTTTTTTTGCTTGCTGCGGCCTTCAGACGACCACGGCGGTGCCGGAGGCGCTGACCATGAGCATGCCGTTATCGGTACCCAGGACCTCGTAGTCGATGTCCACGCCGACGACGGCGTTGGCGCCGGTGCGCTCTGCCCTGCGGCACATCTCGTCCAGCGCCTCGTTGCGCGCGTTCTGGAGCTCCTCCTCGTAGCCGGCGCTGCGGCCGCCGAAGAAGTTGCGGAGGCCCGCGCCTATGTCCTTGAATACGTTTATGCCCGTTATGACCTCGCCGAAGACGATGCCGCGGTACTCGCGGATGGGGCTGCCCTCTATGGAATTGGTAGTCGTGACTATCATACTGACGTCCTCCGTCTGTCACTGGATTCGGCTTTGCCGTGCTTACAGTATATCCAAGCTCGCGGCTTTGTCAAGCCCTCAGCCCTCGTGCAGGCGGCCAACGGTGCCGATATCCATGAGCTCCGTCGTGTCCGGGCTCATGTGCTCGCAGAGCAGGCTCGCGGCGGCGAGGGCCGTGTCAAGGCTCGTGATGCACAGGATGCCGCGGCGGATGGCCTGGCGGTGCAGCTCGATGTAGTCGCCCATCGTGTCGTCGTGCAGGGCGCCGGAGTAGATGACGAGGCCGATGCCGGCGCGCTCCAGCAGGCCGCCGAGGTCCGCCGTGCGGCTGACGGCGCCGATGTCGAAGGCGTAGCAGCCCAGGGCCTTGATGGCGTTCGCCGTGTCGGGCGTGGCGAACATGTGCAGGCCCTCGGCGTCCAGCTTTCGGACCAGGGCTTCGATCTCGCCCAGCTGGCGGTTCTCGACGCTCAGCAGCACGCCGCGCCTCGCGCCGCCCGGCGCGCTCAAAAAGCTGTAGCCCGCCGCGCACATGGCCTTGTAGATGGCCTCCTTCAGCGTGCGGCCCACGCCCAGCACCTCGCCCGTGGACTTCATCTCGGGGCCGAGCAGGCTGTTAGCATCCGGCAGCTTCTCGAAGGAGAAGACCGGCGCCTTCACGCCGTAGACCGGCGAGGGCGGCAGCAGCCCGTCCGGGCAGCCCAGCTCCTCCAGCGAGGCGCCCATCATGACGCGCGTGGCGATGTCCACCATGTGGACGCCCGTGACCTTGCTGAGATAGGGGATGGTCCGCGACGCGCGGGGGTTCACCTCTATGACGTAGAGCTTCCCCTCGTAGATGAGGTACTGGATGTTCACGAGCCCGCGCGTGCCGAGAGCAAGGGCGAGGCGGCGGGAGCAGTCTGCGACGTGCTCCGTCATCTCGGGCGAGAGGCTGCGCGGGGGATAGATGGCGATGGAGTCGCCGGAGTGGATGCCCGCGCGCTCGACGTGCTCCATTATGCCGGGGATGAGCACGCGCTCGCCGTCGGAGATGACGTCGCACTCCAGCTCCGTGCCGGGCATGTACTTGTCCACGAGCACGGGGTTCGCGATGCCGCCGGAGAGGATGACGCCCATGTAGCGGCGCACGTCGGCCTCCTCGTGGGCTATGACCATGTTCTGGCCGCCGATGACGTAGGAGGGGCGCAGCAGGACAGGGTAGCCCAGGCGCTCCGCTGCGGCCAGGGCCTCCTCCATGGTGTTGACGCCCGCGCCGCGCGGCCGCTCTATGCCCATGGTGCCGAGCAGCTCGTCGAACTTCTCCCTGTCCTCGGCGAGGTCTATGCCCTCGGCGGAGGTGCCGAGGATCTTCACACCCTGGGACACGAGGAAGTTCGCCAGCGAGATGGCCGTCTGCCCGCCGAAGGCCACGACGACGCCGACGGGCTTTTCGACCTCGATGACGCCCATGACGTCCTCGGGGCAGAGCGGCTCGAAGTAGAGCCGGGAGGCGGTGTCGTAGTCCGTCGAGACTGTCTCGGGGTTGTTGTTTATGATGACGACGTCGTAGCCCATCTTCCGCAGGGTCTGCACGCAGTGGACGGAGCTGTAGTCGAACTCTATGCCCTGGCCTATGCGGATGGGGCCGGAGCCGAGGACTATGACCGTCTCGCAGCCCTCGGCTCGCTTGGCGCGCGCGTCGCAGTAGCCCTCCGGCACGGAGTAGAAGTAGGGAGTGCGCGCCTCAAATTCCGCCGCGCAGGTATCGACCATCTTGTAGCTAAGCGGCGGGCGCTCGGGCGTCTTGCAGCCGGAGAT
The DNA here is from genome assembly GCA_900544295.1 of uncultured Eubacteriales bacterium. Taxonomy (GTDB): domain Bacteria; phylum Bacillota; class Clostridia; order Oscillospirales; family Oscillospiraceae; genus Scatomorpha; species Scatomorpha intestinigallinarum. The sequence continues at coordinate 22,029 of UQUO01000018.1, forward strand.
GCGGCCTATGGCGGCGTCCGTGTAGCCCATGCGGCGGGCCTCCTTGTAGTTTTCCGCCGTGAGGCCGGCGGCGAGGGAGTCCTCGATCAGCTTCATGCCCAGGAGCTTGCGCAGGAACCACTCGTCTATGCGGGTCATGTCGTGCAGGGCCTCGACGGACCAGCCGGCCTTCAGGGCCTCAAAGATGGTGAAGATGCGCATGTCGTCCATGTCGAGGATGCGCTGGCTGAGCGGGCGGCGGGAGGAGGGCGCGCGGTTTAAGGTGTCCTGCTTTATCTCTGCCCCGCGCACGGCCTTCATGAGCGCCGCCTCGAAGCATGGCGCGATGCTCATGACCTCGCCCGTGGCCTTCATCTGCGGGCCCAGGCCCCGGCTCGCGCCGGCGAACTTGTCGAAGGGCCACTTCGGGAACTTCACGACCACGTAGTCCACCGTTGGCTCGAAGCAGGCGTAGGTCTCGCCCGTGACCTCGTTTTTGATCTCGTCCAGGGTGTAGCCCAGCGCGATCTTGGCCGAGACCTTGGCTATGGGGTAGCCCGTGGCCTTGGAGGCCAGGGCCGAGGAGCGGGAGACGCGGGGGTTCACCTCTATGACGGCGTAGTCCATGCTCTCTGGGTCGAGCGCGAACTGGCAGTTGCAGCCGCCCTCTATGCCCAGCTTGCCGATGATGGCGAGGGCCGCGCTGCGCAGCATCTGATACTCCGTGTCGGCCAGGGTCAGGGCCGGGGCCACGACGATGGAGTCGCCCGTGTGGACGCCGACGGGGTCCAGGTTCTCCATGCTGCAGATGGTGACGGCGCTGCCCGCCGAGTCGCGCATGACCTCGAACTCTATCTCCTTCCAGCCGAAGATGTACTTCTCGACCAGCACCTGGTGTATGGGCGAGGCGTCGAGGCCCGCGGCGGCGACGGAGGCCATCTCCTCCTCGCTGTGGGCGATGCCGCCGCCCGTGCCGCCCAGGGTGAAGGCGGGACGGATGATAACGGGGTAGCCTATGGCGTGGGCCGCGGCCAGGGCGGCGGGCAGGGTCTCCGCCGTGCGGGAGGGGATGGTCGGCTGGCCTATCTCGGCCATGGCGTCCTTGAAGAGCTGGCGGTCCTCGCTCTTGAGGATGGCGTCGATGTTCGTGCCGATGAGGCGGACGCCGTGCTCGCGCAGGAAGCCGGACTTGTGCAGCTCCATGGCGAGGTTAAGGCCCGTCTGGCCGCCGAGGCCGGCGAGCAGGCTGTCGGGCTTTTCCTTCTCGATGATGCGCTCCACCGTGCGGCGGTCGAGGGGCTCGATGTACACCCTCCCCGCCATGTCGGGGTCCGTCATGATGGTGGCCGGGTTGGAGTTCACCAGCACGGCCTCGACCCCCTCCTCCATGAGCAGGCGGCAGGCCTGGGTGCCGGCGTAGTCGAACTCCGCCGCCTGGCCTATGACTATCGGCCCCGAGCCTATGACCAGGACCTTCTTTATGCTCTTATCCTTAGGCATCGGCTTTTCCCTCCATCATGGCTACGAATCTGGCGAACATGCCGCCGCAGTCGAGCGGTCCCCCGTGCGCCTCGGGGTGGAACTGCAGCGAAAAGGCGCGCTTGCCGGGGTAGTCGAGGCCCTCGCAGGAGCCGTCGTTCACGTTCACGAAGCGCATGACCGCGCCGGAGCCGTCAAGGGAGGCGTTGTCAACCGCGTAGCCGTGGTTCTGGCTCGTGACATAGACCCGGCCGGTGGCGAGGTCCTTTGCCGGCTGGTTCGCGCCGCGGTGGCCGAACTTCATCTTCCGCGTCCTCGCCCCCGCGGCCAGGGCCATCATCTGGTGGCCGAGGCAGATGCCGAAGACCGGGAGTTTATCCATGAGCAGGCGTATCTGCTCTATGCAGAATCCATTCTCCGCCGGGTCGCCGGGGCCGTTCGAGAGCATGACCCCGTCATGTCCCGCGGCAAGGATGGTCTCCGCGGAGGTCTTGGCCGGGTAGACCGTGACGGCGCAGCCCTGTTCGAGCAGGCAGTCGCCTATGCTGCGCTTGTAGCCGAAGTCCAGCATCGCGACGGAAAAGCGCGGCTGCCCCTCGGGCAGCAGCAGGCGCGGCTCCTTCACCGTCACCTCGTCCACCACGCCGCAGACGCGGTGCGCCCGCACCCGTTCGAGCAGCGCCTCGTCGGGCTCGGCGTCCGTAACGGCGGCGTTCATGACGCCCTTGTCGCGTATGAGCTGGGTTATGCGCCGGGTGTCCACGCCGCAGATGCCGCAGACCCCCTCCGAGCGCAGGAAGCTGTCCACATCCGTCTCCGAGCGGAAGTTCGAGGGCTCCCGGCAGTATTCGCGCACCACGACGGCGCGCGCGTGGATGTGAGGGCTCTCACGGTCGGCATAGCATATGCCGTAGTTGCCCAGCATTGGGAAGGTGAAGGTCACGAGCTGGCCGCGGTAGCTGGGGTCCGTGAGGCTCTCGGCGCAGCCCGTCATGCCCGTGGTGAAGACCAGCTCACCCACGCGCGTGCCGGACGCGCCGAAGCCCTCCCCCTCGAACACCATGCCGTTTTCCAGCAGCAGATAGGCCCTTGGCATCTTTCTTCGGCTCCTTTCGCCGCCCCCTGGGGGGCGGAAATTCAGCATATAATGAATAAATATTCTCGAATATATCTGTAAAAAGCGGGCGCCCGCCCGGTCATTAAAATATAATACTCGCATTACAGGCCGAGGTCAAGCGCGTTTTTCCCCTTTTTTCGCCGCTTGGGCGAAAGGCTGAAACCCGGGGCCTCCCCGTGAATAAAAATTTTGCAACATTCACTAAGCCCGCCCCACTCCGCAGGGGCTTGACAGCTCCGCCCCGCTGTGATAAATTATTGCCGCCAAGTGTGTTAATACAATTAGTACACATTGCCGTCCGCCTTATTTAATCAAATCTTAAGGTACAGTTGAATTTGTTTTTAAACTTCTGTCGTTATAATCGTGGACAGATGGGAGGGACCCGACAATGGAAGCCGTAAAGACAATAAACTATATAATATCCATCGTTTTCATAGTTTGCTACACCTACCAGTTTTTCTACATACTCGTCCCCTACGTGGTGAAGGACCGCCGCCGGGGCGAGGTGAGGGGCCACCGCTACGCGGTGCTCATTTCGGCGCGCAACGAGGAAGCCGTCATCGGCCAGCTGCTGGAGAGCATAAAGCGCCAGAGCTACGACGGCGGCCTCGTCACGACCTTCGTCGTTGCTGACAACTGCACCGACGGCACGGCCCGAGTCGCCGCCGAGTCCGGTGCCATAGTCTTTGAGCGCTTCGACTCCGCCAATGTCGGCAAGGGCTATGCGCTCAACTTTCTGCTGCACCGCATAGACGAGCTCTTCCCCGAGCGGCCCTTCGACGGCTACTTCGTCTTCGATGCGGACAATGTGCTTGAAGAAAACTACATCGAAGAGATGAACCGCGTCTTCTCCGAAGGCTATGAGATAGTAACGAGCTACCGCAACTCCAAGAACTTCGGGGACAACTGGATCTCCTCCGGCTATGCGCTCTGGTTCCTGCGCGAGTCGCAGTTTTTGAACCACGCGCGCATGAAGCTCGGCACGAGCTGCGCCGTCTCCGGCACGGGCTTTCTCTTCTCGCAGAAGGTCCTGGGCGACTGCGGCGGCTGGAATTTCCACCTGCTGACCGAGGACATTGAGTTCACCGTCCACAACGTCGTGCGCGGGCTCAAGATAGGCTACTGCCACGACGCCGTCCTCTACGACGAGCAGCCCACCCGCTTCCGCCAGTCCTGGAACCAGCGCCTGCGCTGGGCGAGGGGCTATCTCCAGGTCTTCGGCAAGTACGGGAAGGACCTCCTGCGCGGCATAGCCCACGGCAGCTTCTCCTGCTTTGACATGACCATGAACATCATGCCCGCCGCCATCCTCACCTTCATCGGCGTTTTTGCCAACGGCGCGGCCGCCGTCTGGGGCCTCATTACCGGCCAGGACGTCAGCGTCGTGGGCGAGTCCCTGCTCTCCATGCTCGTGAACACCTACCTGACGCTCATCGTCATAGGCGGCTCCGCCACCATAAGCGAGTGGAAGCGCATCTATGCGCCCACCTGGAAGAAGATCGTCTATACCCTGACCTTCCCCATCTTCATGTTCACCTACATACCCATCTCCTTCGCCGCGCTCTTTGCCCGCCGCGTCACCTGGAAGCCCATCGTTCACAGCCGGTCGGCTTCCCTGGCGGACATCCGCGCCGCGGCCGAAACTCTCTCCGGCCGCACCGCCTGAGCCCGGCGCACCCCCAACCCCGGCCCCGCCCTCCCCCGGCGGGGCCCTTTATATGTGAAATATAGCTAATTATTTAACTAACGTGCTGGTTATTTTATTCACAATATATTGTTGACTTTTTAACGAGAGAGCGCTATATTATTAACGAACCAAGGGGCAAGGCCCCGGAAAGGAGCAAGCTGCTATGAAGATCGTTCAGGGCAACGGCATAAACTACGAGGTCAAGGGTATCCGCGAGGAAGAGGCCGCTTTCACTCTGGAAGAGGGTCTGACGCAGGTCAACAAGCGCCGCAACGCCTATGTTGACAGCAATCTCGACGTAGTTATAAACGAGGTCCGCAGCGGCTACGGCGTGGAGGTCAGGGCTGTCCTGCAGTAAGTCCCCTCCCCCGACATTTGAAACAACAACTTTATATATAAAGGCGCGCGGAGCTCCGCGCGCCTTTTTGCGTCAGAGCTCAAAAAAGCGGCCGGCACCAGGTGTGCCGGCCGCTTTGGGTTTAGCTTACTTGTTGCGGACGCTGTCGATATAGGCGGTGAGGTCGAGCATCTTGTTGGAGAAGCCCCACTCGTTGTCGTACCAGGCGACGAGCTTGACGAAGTTGGGGTTCAGGCCGATGCCGGCCTTGGCGTCGAAGATGGAGGTGTGGGGGTCGGTGCGGAAGTCGGAGGAGACGACCTCCTCGTCGGTGTAGGCCAGGACACCGGCCATGGAGCCCTCGGCGGCCTCCTTGACGGCGGCGCAGATCTCGTCGTAGCTGGCGCCCTTCTCAAGGCGGCAGGTGAGGTCAACGATGGAGACGTCGGCGCTGGGGATACGCATGGACATGCCGGTGATCTTGCCCTTCAGCTCGGGGATGACCTTGCCGACGGCCTTGGCGGCGCCGGTGGTGGAGGGGATGATGTTCTCGAAGCAGCTGCGGCTCAGGCGCCAGTTCTTCTTGGAGAAGGCGTCAACGACGTTCTGGGTAGCGGTGCCGGCGTGGACGGTGGTCATGAGGCCCTCGATGATGCCGAACTTGTCGTTGATGACCTTGGCGAGAGGAGCCAGGCAGTTGGTGGTGCAGGAGGCGTTGGAGACGACGGTCATGCTGGTGTCGTACTTGTCGAGGTTGACGCCGCAGACGAACATCGGGGTGTCGTCCTTGGAGGGGCCGGAGAGAACGACGACCTTGGCGCCGGCGTCGAGATGGGGCTGGGCGCTCTCCTTGGTGAGGAACTTGCCGGTGCACTCGAGGACGTAGTCAACGCCCAGCTCGCCCCAGGGCAGCTGGGAGGGATCGCGGGAGCCGAGGACCTTGACGGTCTTGCCGTTCACGACCAGGTTGCCGTCCACGACCTCGACGCTGCCGTTGAAGCGGCCGTGCACGGAGTCGAACTTGGTGACGTAGGCGAGCTGCTCAGGGGTCTTGTCGGGGGCGTTCACGGCGACTATCTCGATGTCGTCGCGGACGATGCCGGCACGGAAAACCAGGCGGCCGATGCGGCCAAAACCATTGATGCCAACTTTGATGCTCATTATTATTCCTCCGTATCTGAAAATGTGATGAACTGATTTATTTTTGCAGGAAGTATTCTATAACATCCGGGAAGAAATTTCAATACCATATTTGCAATATTCTAAACATTCCATACGTTTTGAGCTAAACTTGCCAGATTTTTTCGGGCGCGCGGGCGCGGCTTGCGGCATATCATATATGAGCGGGCGCCGGCGCTGGAGAAAACTTCGGCGCAAATCGACATCCTTCGGCCGAAAAGGTTGTATTGAAGCGGGAAATTTGATATCATGTGTAAAAATCTGAGCGAGAGGTAGAGCATGAAGGACGCTTACAAAAACACAGCCGCGCTCTTCGAGTCGGCGCTTGAGGCGGTCATAGGCACGGACGGGGAGCAGGTGGTCTTCATGAACCCGGCGGCGGTGTCGGCTCTGGGCGAGCACCGGGGCGAGGCTCTCTCTTCCCTGCTGCCGGCGGAGGCCCTGGGGCTGGTTCCGGGGCAGGTCGCGGCGCTGACGCTCTGCGGGCGCAGGGCCAGTCTGCGCGCCGCCTCCGCCCCTGGGCTGAAGGTGTTTTTCGTGGCCTTTGACGAGCCGCAGAAGAGCCTTCCGGAGCGGGCAGGCTTCCTGCCGGAGCTGCGCAGCCTGTTGAGCGGGCTGAAGCTCGCGGCCGACAGGCTGAGCGAGGCCGCAGAGGCTGCGGGCGGGCAGGAGGCCCTGGAGCGGGCCGGCCTGCTCCAGCACACCTGCGCCCAGCTGCAGCGGCTTGTGGGCAACACCGCCCTGGCCGAGGACATAGAAAGCCGCTCCGTCCATTTCAGGCCGGAGAACCTGGACCTTGCCCAGCTCTGCCGGGAGACGGTCTGGACGGTGGAGTTTTTTGCACGGGCGCGTGGCATAGAGGCGGTGTATTCCGGGCCGGAAGAGCCGGTCCGGCTCACGGCGGACAGGGCCATGCTGGAGACCCTGCTGCTGAACCTGCTCTCGAACAGCCTGCAGCATCTGGGCTCGGGCGGGCGTGTGGAGGTCTCGGTCTCGCAGCTGGGCTCGCGCGTCATCCTCTCGGTGGACGACAACGGCGAGGGCATGTCCTCCGAGCAGCTCGCGCGGCTTTTCACAGGAGGCGCCTCCGGCGCGGGCCTGGGGCTGAGGCTCGTGCGGGACATCGCGCAGCTGCACGGCGGGGCCTTCATAATCGAGGGACGTGAGGGGCTTGGGGCCTCGGCGCGGGTCATGTTCCCCACGGACAACGCCCCGCGCAGCACGATTTTCCGCAGCCCAGGCCCAGGCGAGAGGCACGGCGGCATGAACTCCGCGCTTATACAGCTCTCGGCCTGGCTTTCCGCCGGGGACTACGACCCGCGGCTGCTGGATTAGGGGGTGAAAAGCATGAGGCTCGACAAATATCTCAAGGTCTCCCGGCTCATAAAGCGCCGCACCGTGGCCAACGAGGCCTGCGACGGCGGCCGCGTCATGCTCAACGGCAAGGTCGCCAAGGCCGGCGCGGAGGTGAAGCCCGGGGACGTCATCGAGCTCTCCTTCGGCCAGCGCAGCCTGAGGGTCGAGGTCGTCTCCGTTTCCGAGAGCGCAGCGAAGGCCGATGCGCCGGCAATGTACCGGGAATTGGCATAGGTCAAACCAAAGTCATATAATCTGTACGAAAAACATCATATTTGTGAAAAATGGCGCAAAATGCTTGCAATTTTTCCGGCCTCTGTTATACTGTTTGATAGGAGTTTGTCATTCAGAACTATGAAAGGGGTAATATGATGATAATAGTCTACAAGTCCAACACCGGCTATACCGAGCAGTACGCGAAGCTGCTTGGCGACGCGCTGGACATGCCCTCGTACAGTCTCGACAACGTCCCTAAGTGTCACAGGGGAGGGGAGGTCATCTTCCTCGGCTGGCTGTTCGCGGGGAACATAGTCGGCTACAAGAAGGCAGCGAAGCTCTACAAGGTCCGCTGCGCCTGCGGCGTGGGCATGGGTCCTCCGACTCCGGAGCTCGTTCCGGGCTTCCGCGCCAAGATGGGCATACCGCAGTCCACCGCTGTTTTCTATCTCCAGGGCGGCTTTGACATAAACAAGCTCAAAGGCCCCATGAAGCTCATAATGAAGGTCAAGTGCAAGGAAATAGCCGGTCGGATGAGCGTCCGCGCCGAGCTCAGCCCCGAGGAGCAGGCCACCCTGCGCATGACGGAAGGCCCCGCCTCCTGCGTCAGCCGCGAGAACCTGGCCGAGGTCATCGCCTGGTACAAGTAAACATACGTCCGCAAGCCGCCGCCCTTTTGGGCGGCGGCTTTTTGCGCCCGGGCGGGATTTTTTACAACTGCGATGCAAGTTTGATGCAAATCGGATACAAACCCGTTGTAAGCTGGAGAAAAACAGGAAGGGAGCGACAAAAATGGGGAAAACCGTCCGAATTTTCGCGCTGTGCCTGGCCCTTCTCCTGCTGCTCGCGGGCTGCGGGGCGCAGACGCCGTCAGTGAGCGGGCTGCCCGGGCCCGGGACAGAGACCGTCTCCGCCTCCGCCGCGCCCGAGGCGCGCTATGTCTATGAGGAGGTGGAGCTGCCGGAGGACGTGTTCATAAGCACCGCCGCGGAGCTTGCAGACGGCAGCCTGCGCTTCATAAGCGCCGTCAGCCGTTTCCTGGAGGGCGAGGACGGCGGCAGCGCCTTCGTGAGCGAGAGCAGCCTCTGGGCGCTCTCTTCCTCCGGCGAGGCGGAAAAGCTCGCCGTTTTGAGCGACGCCGCAAGCGAGGAGCGGCTCTCCGGCTTCATGCTCGCGCCGGATGGGAGCTTTTTCTGCACGGCCTACGAGCGGGACACGGCAGCGGAGCTGCTGCTGCGCTTCGGCCCGGACGGCTCGGAGGCCGGCCGCTGGCGCATGTCCGAGCTCATACCCGAGGGCGAGTACCGCGGCCTCATGGCCGTTGACAGCGCCGGCCGGCTGTGCGTGAGCACCAACGTGCCGGAGGCCGACTGCCGCCTGCACGTCTTTGACTTCTCCGGCGCGGAGCCTGAGGAGGTCTGCGACATGCCTCTGCCGGGCCTGCCCGCCTACGGCGTCAGCCTCGTGCCGCTCACAGACTCCCTTGTGCTTTTCTGGTACGACGAGCAGGGCGGCGTCTACTTTGCGCGCGCGGACACAGAGACCGGCGCGCTGGGCGAGGCCGTGGGCATAACGGCCGATTGCAGCTACGGCCTGCTGCCCGGCCCGGAGGGTCGGCTCTTCGCCTGCGGCGTTTTCTCGCTCCGGGAGCTCGACCCCGACACCGGCGCAGGCAAAAAGCTCGTGGACTACCTCGACTACGGCGGCTCCGACCCGCCGGAGCTCGCGCTCTCCGACGGACGTTTCCTCGTCTCCGACGGCGGCAAGGGCTGCGCGCTGGCCGAGAAGGTCGAGGGCTCGGAGCCCCTCACTGTCCTGACCCTTGCGCTCACCGGCCAGGGCGAGGACATGGGCGCCTTCTATCTCTACAGCCTTGCCGCGAAGTTCAACCGCGAAAACCCCGATGTTCGCGCAGAGCTGCTGGACTACAGCGTCTACAACACGGCGGAGGACTCTCTCGCCGGCACGGTACGCCTCGCGGCCGACATGCTCGGCGGCAAATGCCCGGACATCCTCATGCTTGAGGGCATAAACTCCGACTCCTGGGCACGTCGTGGGCTGCTGCTGGAGCTCAATGCCTTCATAGACGGCGAGGAGGGCGTGGACCGCGCGCTGCTCTTCGACAATTGGCTGCGCGCCTCGGAGCTGGACGGGGGTCTCTATTCCATCCCCATGAGCTGGAAGGTCTGGGCCGCCGCGGCCGCCGCGGCCTACGCCTCGGGCCGGGAGGGCATGAGCTATGCCGACGTGGACGCCATCCTGGCCGTGAACCCGCAGATAGAATACGCCGTGGGCCTGAACACCTCGCGGCAGGCCTATCTCGAAACCGCCCTCGGCTTCAACGCCGCCTGCCTCATAGACCGCGAGGCCGGGAAGTGCGACTTCACCTCCGGCCTGTTTGAGGACATACTCGCCCAGGCGGCGAAGCAGCCCGCCGAGGCCGTCACCGGCGAGGGCACGCCCTACGGCTACGAGTGGGACTACAACGAGCAGGCGATGCTCGCCTCCGGGCGGCAGCTGCTCTACACGGGCGTGGTGAACCTCTACGTCCTGCGCACCTTCACGGACGCCCTGGGCGAGGACTTCGTGTTCTGCGGCTTCCCCGGCGGGGGCCGGGGCGTGGCGGCGGAGCCCATCCTGCCCCTCGGCATCAGCGCCGCCACCGAGCACCCGGACGAGTGCTGGAGCTTCCTGAAGGCCGTGCTGACGAAGGAGAGCAAGACCCTGGACAACTACAGCGCCCTGCGCTCCTGCGCCTCGGCGGAGATAGAGCAGTACCTCGAAAACCTCGCGGGCTGGAGGGAGAACGGCTACGACCTCACGGCGGACATGGAGGCCGTCACCGCCCGGGGCCTCGCGCTCTTTGACGAGGCGGACACGCTCTACGGCCTGGACGCCGAAGCCCTGGCCATAATAGAGGACGCCGCCGCGCCCTTCTTCGCGGGGGAAAAGAGCGCCGCCGACACCGCCGCCGAGGTCCAGAGCCGCGTCTCGACCTATCTGGCCGAGCAGGGATAAGGAAAAGCGCCCCGCTCTGAGCGGGGCGCTTCCTGCGCTATTCGGATCTGGGAGGGGAGTATTCCAGTATGTCGCCCGGCTGGCAGCCGAGGGCCTCGCATATGGCTTCGAGGGTCGAAAAGCGTATGGCGCTGACCTTGCCGGTCTTTATTTTCGAGAGGTTCACGTTCGCGATGCCCACGCGCTCGGAAAGCTCGTTCAGGGACATCTTCCTGTCCGCCATCACGCGGTCCAGTCTGAGTATTATCGGCACTTATATCACCTTCAAAGCGTCTCGTCCGAGAGCTGCTGGAGCTCCACGCCGTATTCGAACACGTCCGCCAGGAAGCGGAGCAGCAGGGCCACGACGACTTGCAATACAGCCCCAAATATATCTGTGCCTCCATGTGTGCCGCCTCCTTTCCTTTTCTTGAGGCCAGCATAGCACATGGATTAATGTTAGTCAGCTATAATTCAATGATAAACATTAAATATTTTATGTTGCACGTGTCAATTCCGCACCGGGGTAGTAGTGGGTGAGTATCTCCTCATAGTCCGCGCCGTCCTGGGCCATGACGTTCGCGCCGTACTGGCTCATGCCGACGCCGTGGCCGTAGCCAGTGACGGTGAAGAGGAAGCCCTCGGCGGTGTAGTCGAGCGCGAAGGCAGTGGAGCGCAGCTCGAAGAGAGTGCGCAGCTCCGTGCCCGGCACCTGCGCGCCGCCTATATCGACGCTCTCGACCCGGCCGGAGGCGTCGTGTACCGCCGCGCCCAGCCAGAAGGCGGGGTCCTCCCCGAACTCGGCCTCGGGGTGGGCGGCGAGCACCGTCTCGCGGAAGTCCTCCGGGGAGACGGTGACGGAGCTGACGTAGTTTGGCACGTCGTCCGCCGTCTCCGGGCTCTCGACGCTCACGAGATAGGGCTCGGCCTGCCAAATGGCCGCGGAGTCCTCCGTCCGCCCCGCGGAGGAGGAGTGGAAGACGGCCTGGATCACCTCGCCGCCGTAGCTCATGTACTCCCCGTCCGTGGAGCGGACGGCGGAGAGGATCTTCTGCATGTTCGCATCATAGTCCCCGCCCCAGTTTTCGCGCAGGGCCTCGTCCGTCGAGTGGGCCTTGCAGCAGCCGGGGTCGTCGCAGACGTCGGCCTCCGGGTGGGCAGGTTTTTCGCGGCCCATGGCGTACATGATGTAGGTCCGGGCGGCCACGGCCTGGGCCTTCAGCGCCTCCGGCTCGAAGGAGGCGGGCATCTCCCCGGCCACCACGCCGGGCAGCCAGTCCGACATGGTGACGGTTTTGACCTCCCCCTCCGTCAGGACGGTGAAGGCCAGCTCCGAATCGAGCTCCCCTGCTCCCTCCGCTTCCCGCTCCGCCTCCGGCTCAGCCTGTCCCCCGCCCGAAAACAGCAGGGGCAGCAGCAGCGCGAGCATGACGCACAGCAGCGCCGCCGCGACTATCGTTCTCATCCCCGGCCTCCTTTTGTTGTTGACTTGGGGCGGGCAAAGGGTTAGAATATTGTGGCAAACTTGTCTGCCCCAGTAACTATTTTTATTTGGATGGTCCTGAGCATATGCGTAAACTCGCCCTCACAATGACCTGCACGACCTGCGTGTTCTCCGCCTTCGGCGTTTTCGCCCGCTGGCTGCAGAACATGACCGCCTTCGAGGAAAACGGGCTCTATATCCCCGGCAGCCTCTGGGGCATCGTGCTGACGCTGCTGTACATCGCCGGCGCGGCGGTGTTCTTCGGCTTCACGCGCTACTATAAAAAGAACCTCAGCCTCGCCTGCGCGCCGGACCCCGGCATCGCCTTTGCGGGCTCGGGGCTGCTGCACAAGCTCATCTACCTCGCCGTGGCGCTCATCATGGCCGCGGGCAGCGTCATGCTGCTCATAACGGCGGGGGACGCGGAGGCGCCGCTCGGCATGGACTTTTCCGGCCTGCTGCGCATCCTGGCTCTGCTGGGCCTGCTGGCCGCCGGCGGCTTTCTCGGCCTCGCCGGGGGCGCGAACGGGTCGGAAGCTCCCGACGGCTCGCCCAAGCAGGCGGGCTTCTGCCTGGCCTCTACCCTGCCCATAGCCCTGTGCTGCTTCTGGCTCATCGTCAGCTACAGGCAGGACGCCGTCACCTCCGTAGTCTGGAGCTACGCGCCGGAGATACTTGCGATCTCCTGCTCGCTGCTGGCCTTCTACTATGTCGCGGGCCATGCCTATGGCCGCGCCCGGCCCTTTGCCACCATCTTCTTCTGCAGCCTGGGCGCCTTCCTCTGCTTCGTCACCCTGCCGGACGAGCGGCTCATCGCCCAGCAGATAATGTTCGTCGGCATGGCGGGCATGCAGCTTTTCCTCTCCTGGATGCTCATTTCGGGCCTGCGCCGCCGGGAGGAGATCCTCTCCCGCTACCCCAACGCCCCCGCCACGGAGGACCTTGACGACGAGGTCCCGCCCCCCCGGCCCGAGGACGAGTTCGAGCCCATGGGCCCCGGCTCCGAGGAGGGGGAGGACAGCTTCGTGGAGCTGCCCGAGGAGTACATCGGCCCCGGCACGGCGGAGACGAAGGACGGGGAAGAGAAATAAACCGTTGACAGCGCACATAAAATTGGGATATAATTAGCCTCTGCCAGTGTTCTGGCAGAGGCTTTAAGTTTAGTCAACTACTGCGGCCTTGCAAGCCCCCGGGCCGCTGTTGAGTATAACGTCAAGAAAGGATGGATCTGACTATGGTTCGCACCTACCAGCCCAAGAAGCGTCAGCGCAAGAAGGAGCACGGCTTCCGCAAGAGAATGGCCACCCGCAACGGCCGCAAGGTCCTCTCCCGCCGCCGCGCGAAGGGCAGAGCCCGCCTCTCCTACTGAGTCCCGCAAGACCCAGCGCGGGGCCCGGCGACAAAGGGGAAGCAGTTGGAGTTTACCGACTCTCTCAAGCTCAATTATGAGTTCCGACGCGCCTACCGCAAGGGCAGGAGCGCGGCGGAGCCATGCCTTGTTGTATATGCAAGGCGAAACGGCAGGGCGGGCAACCGGCTCGGCTTCACCGTCTCGAACAAGCTCGGCTGCGCCGTTGTGCGCAACCGCGTGCGGCGCAGGCTGCGCGAAATATACCGGCTGAACGAAGGCCGGCTTTGCCGCGGGCACGATCTGGTAGTCGTAGCCCGCTCGCGGAGCGTCGGGGCTGATTACAAGAGGCTTGAGCGCGAATTTCTCGCGGCCTGCGGCGAGCTCGGCCTGCTCAGGGAGGGCGAATAGGGCGTGAAGAGGCTCCTTATTGCGATGATAAGGTTTTACCGGCGGAGGATATCCCCGCTGACGCCGCCCTGCTGCCGCTTTATCCCCACCTGCTCCCAGTACGCGCTTGAGGCCATCGAGAAATACGGCGCCCTGAAGGGCGGCTGGCTCGCCCTGAAGCGCATAAGCCGCTGCCACCCCTTCCATTTCGGAGAGCACGAGTTCTACGACCCCGTCCCCTGACGCTCCCGCGCGAGCAAACGCCCGGACTGCCCGGGACTACACCCACTGAGGAGCAAATAAGATGTTAGATGCAATAGCTAAACCCTTTGGCTGGCTCATGATGTGGCTCTATGAGCTCACAGGCAACTTCGGCCTGGCCACCATTCTGTTCTCGCTGTGCGTGACGCTGGTGCTGCTGCCCTTCATGGCCAAGAGCAAGAAGAGCATGATGCGCATGTCGCGGCTCACGCCCAGGATGCAGGAGCTGCAGCGCAAGCACGAGGGCAACCAGCAGAAGCTCAATGAGGAGATGGCCCGCCTCTACCGCGAGGAGAAGGTCAACCCCATGTCCGGCTGCCTCTGGAGCCTCTTGCCCTTCCCCATACTCCTCGCCCTCTACCGCGCCGTCGTGAAGCCCCTAACGATTATGATGGGCGTCGATTCGGCGCTGCTGGCCTCCGGCGGCTCCATAGCCAACAAGCTGGCCGAGCTGGGCTACTCCATGTCAAACTTCACGACTAGCGGCAACTCCTTCTACGAGGAGATCTACCAGGCCCGCTTCATCAGCGACCACTTCGACCAGTTTGCCGGGCTCTCGGACAAGCTGGTGCAGATGGACTACAGCTTCCTCGGCCTGGATCTGTCGGCCACGCCGAACTGGAAGTTCTGGACCTTTGACCTGTCCGCCGGGGCCTGGGCCGTCATCGGCCTTTTCCTCATCCCCATCATCTCCACGGGCCTGAGCTACCTCTCCATCTACATCAGCCAGAAGATGAACCCCACGACGGCCACGATGAACGCCCAGCAGCAGAGCAGCAACAAGACCATGCTGCTCATCATGCCGCTCATGAGCCTCTGGATAGGCTTCATCATGCCGGCGGCGATGGGCCTGTACTGGATAATGAACAGCGTCCTCGGCGTCGTGCGCGACGTTGTGCTCACCTCCATCTACAAGAAGCAGATGGACAAGGAGGACGCAGAGCGCATAGAGCGCGAGCGCGCCCGCGAGGAGGAACTGGAGCGCAAGCGTCAGGAGACCGAGCGCCTGCGCGCCATGAACGCGACGAAGGAGAACCGCAACACCAGCAAGAAGAAGCAGCAGGCGCAGCAGAAGCAGCAGGATACCGAGCGCCGCGCCGCAGTAGAGCGCGAGGAGCGCGCCGCAAGGCGCGAGCGCCTGGGCGTCACGGAGCCGGAGAAGCCCGCCTCCCAGGTCGGCAACCGCCGCTATGCCCGCGGCCGCGCCTATGTTGAGGACAGGTTCGTGAATCCCGATGCCGCTGAGGAGGCCACGCGCGCCGCCGCCGCTGAGAGCGAGTTCGGCGAGAGCATCGACAGCGAGGTCGAGGACAGCGTCCCCGATACCTCCGCCGAGGCCGTCCCCGAGACCCCCGCAGAGCCCGAGGACGAGGGCTTTGTGGAGGAGTCCTTCATAGACGATGACGAAGAGCAGGAGAAAAAAGCATGAAAAAATATCTTGAAAAGTCCGGCAAGACCGAGGACGAGGCTCTGGCCGCCGCCCTGCGAGAGCTGGGCCTGGACAGGGACGACGTCTCCGTCGAGATAATAGAGCGCGCAAAGAGCGGCTTTTTGGGCATAGGCGCCTGCCCCGCAGTAGTGCGCGTGGAGTATGAAGCCCCGGATGAGGAGCCTGCCGTCGAGGAGAGCGCCCCCGTGAGCGAGCCCGAGACCCCCAAGCCCGCCGAGGCCCCCAAGGCCGCCGCGAGCGCCGAGCCGAAATACGCCGAGGGCGTCAAGGCCGAGACGGAAAAGTTCCTGCGCGGCCTGCTCGAACGCATGGGCGTCAAGGCCGAGATCGAAATAACGGACCGCGAAAACGGCGGCATCCTGGTGAACCTCTCCGGCCCCGGCATGGGCGCCGTCATAGGCCGCCGCGGCGAGACTCTGGACGCCATCCAGCACCTGACGAACTACGCCGTGAACCGCGGCAGCGACAAGCGCTGCCACATCAGCGTGGACGCCGAGAGCTACCGGGCCAAGCGCGAGGAGAGCCTCGTCCACCTGGCTGAGAAGATGGCCGCCAAGGTCGTCAAGTACAAGCGCAGCATGGCGCTGGAGCCCATGAACTCCTACGAGCGCCACGTCATCCACACCGCCCTGCAGAATTTCGAGGGCGTATCGACCAGCTCCACGGGCACCGAGCCCAACCGCCGTGTGGTCGTCTCCTACGAGCGGCCCAAGCAGGAGGACAACCGTCCCCGCAGCCGCGAGTGGAGCTGAGATAAGCGGAGGGAAAAGGTATGATTTTTGAGACTGTTCGGGAGCTCCTGGCCCACCAGCTGGAGGTGTCGCCCGAGAGCATCACGCCCGAGACAGACATATTCGAGGACCTGGGCGCCGACTCGCTGGACGTGGTCGAGCTGGTCATGTCCATCGAGGAGGAGTACGACATCGTCATCACCGACGAGCGCGCGGGCAATGTCCGCACCGTCGCCCAGGTGGTCGAGATGCTCGAGGACCTCATAAAGTAAGGCCCTAAAGCCAATACCCGCCGCCCAACAGGGCGGCGGGTATTTTTTATGTGGGCGCTGCGGACGGCCTCGCCGCCCGAAAAAGGGGGAACCCCCGGCGAGGGTTCCCCCTTTGACCCTGTCTCT
>UQUO01000019.1 GCA_900544295.1 uncultured Eubacteriales bacterium
ACCCCATAAGCGTTTTTCTTTGGGGCTCCACCCCGTTTCTTTGGGCAAGACCAAAAAAATGGGGTGGAAACTGCAGCACAAGGTAAAGACAACCAACAGCAAAACGGCGAGTTCCGCAAACGTGTCGTGCGTTTTCGCGTTTTGATTTGCCCCGCGGTCAACGCACGCGCGGGACGTCGGGGACGCCGTCCCCTACAGGGCTTAAGCGGCAATGCGCAGAGGCTGCGGGCGGCTTAGGCCGCCCGCAAAGGGGGGACCCCCGGCGAGGGGCCCCCCTTTACCCCCTCCTGCGCTTTGTGAGCATAGGAGCGTTCCGCGCGCTGCGGCGCGCGGCCAGGGCTCCGCCCCTGGACCCCGCCCGCTTTTTTGTAAAAAAGCGGGGCAAAAAACTTTTATCCCCCGCCGTCCGTGAGGGCGGCGGGGGATTTCGCGTGTTCTCAATATGCTACGCCCCAGACTACCATCTTCTTCGCGGCGCGGCCGCAGACGGGGCATGTGTCGCCCAGCTGCTCCTGCTCGAAGGGCATGCAGCGGCTCGAAACACCGGCCAGCTCCTTCATCTTCAGCTCGCAGGCCTCGTCGCCGCACCACATGGTCTTGATGAAGCCGCCGCCGCGGTTCTCGATGACGTCCTTCACCTCGTCCACCGTGTGGGCGACATAGGTGTGCTCGTCCAGGTTGCGCTTGGCCTTGTCGAAGAGGCCCTGCTGCACGGCTTCCAGCAGCTGCGGCACGGCCGTCTCCAGCTCCGCGAGCGGCACCGTCACCTTCTCGCCGCTGTCGCGCCGCGCGGCGACGCAGACGCCCGCCTCGATGTCCCGCGGGCCGAGCTCCAGGCGCAGGGGCACGCCCTTCATCTCCCACTCCGCAAACTTCCAGCCGGGGGAGTTGTCCGAGAAGTCGCCCTTCACGCGCACGCCCGCCGCCTTCAGCCGCTCCACGACCGCCTCGGCCGCTTCAGTCACGCCCGGCTTGTGCGCCGCGATGGGCAGTACCACGACCTGGATGGGCGCGATCTTCGGCGGCAGCACCAGGCCGTTGTTGTCGCCGTGCGTCATGATGAGGCCGCCGATGACGCGCGTGGACATGCCCCAGCTCGTCTCGTGCGGGTTGCGCAGCTTGTTCTCCTTGTCCGAGAAGGTGATGCCGAAGGCCTTGGCAAAGCCGTCCCCGAAATAGTGGCTCGTGCCGGACTGCAGGGCCTTGCGGTCGTGCATCATGCACTCTATCGTATACGTGTTCTCCGCGCCGGCGAACTTCTCCTTCTCGGTCTTGTCGCCGCGGATGACCGGCATGGCCAGCCAGTTCTCGCAGATGTCGGCGTAGATCTCCAGCATGCGGAGCGTCTCCTCGCGGGCCTCTTCCTCGGTGGCGTGGATGGTGTGGCCCTCCTGCCAGAGGAACTCGCGCCCGCGCAGGAAGGGGCGCGTGGTCTTTTCCCAGCGCAGCACGCTGCACCACTGGTTGTACAGGCAGGGCAGGTCGCGCCAGCTGTGGACGACGTGGCTCCAGTGCTCGCAGAACAGCGTCTCAGAGGTCGGGCGGATGCACAGGCGCTCGGGCAGCTCCTCGCTGCCGCCCACCGTGACCCAGGCGCACTCGGGCGCAAAGCCCTCGACGTGGTCCTTCTCCTTCTGGAGCAGGCTCTCGGGGATGAGCATGGGCATGGAGACGTTCGTGTGGCCCGTGGCCTTGAACTTCGCGTCCAGCGCCTGCTGGATGTTCTCCCAGATGGCGTAGCCGTAGGGCCGCAGTACGAAAAGGCCCTTGATGCCGGAATAGTCCACCAGCTCCGCCTTCGTGCAGACGTCCGTGAACCACTGGGCGAAATCGACCTCCATGTCGGTTATCTGTTCGACTTTCTTCTCCTTGGCCATATGTGAAGCATCCTCCCTGCGTAACATTTCGCTGAAACCTCATTTTATGTGAAGTTGCGGCGCTTGTCAAGGGCGGGGGCGCGCGTTTTGGCCTTGACCGGGCGTGATATAATAAATATAATGTCTCTGAGCGGGCAAGTCCCGCACCCTTGACGCAGAGTCACTCGGAGGTGACTGTTATAGACAGGCAAAAATACGTTGCGGAGCTGGGGAAGCTCCTTTCCGGCATGGCGCCCCAGGACAGGGAGGCCGTGCTGCGCGGGATAAACGCGCGCTTTGACGCGGAGGGCGACGACGCGGCGGTCATAGCCAGCCTGGGCAGCCCGACCTTTGCGGCCGTGACGGTCCTGCGCGGCTACACCCCGCCCGAGGAGGGCGAGCTGGGCTCCCGCTATGAGCCGGAGCCGGAGCCGGCGCAGGAACCCGAGGCGGAGCCGGTGCAGGAACACGAACCGGCGGCCGAAGCCGAGCCGGCGCCCGAGGCCGAAGCCGAGCCTGAAGCGCAGGCCGGGCCGGGACCGGAGCCGCAGGCCGGTCCTGAGCAGGAGGCGGAGCCCGAGAGCCCGCAGGCGCCGGAAGCCGAGGCCCCGCAGGAGCCGGAGGCGGAGGTAGAGGCTGCGCCCGAACCCGAACCCGCGCCCGAGGCGCAGGCCGAGCCGGAGCCCGAGGCGGAGCCGGAAGCAGAAGCCGAGCCGGAGACGGAGACGGAAGCCGGGGCCGAGGCGGAACCGGAAGTTGAAGCAGAAGCAGAGGCGGAGGCGGAATACGCGGACACCGCCGCGGACGAGCCCGCGGGGGAGGACGCCGCGCCGGAGCTGCCGCCCTTCTGGGACGGGCCGCCGGAGCTGCCGAAGCCACCGAAGGCGAAGGTCGTGCTGCTCATCCTCTACATTTTGTTCGGCCTGGTCATCTGCCTGCCGGTTACGGTGGCGCTGACGGGGCTGGCGCTGGGCATTTTCGTGCTGGGCGGCGCGGGCATCGGCCTGGGCGCGCTGCTGGCGTCGTTCTGTTTCCTGGGCATGAACGTGGTGGCGGACATCCTGCTGCTGGCGGGCGCGGCGCTGGTGGCCGCGGCGCTGGGGCTGCTGCTGCTGTTTTTCGCCGTGTGGTTTTTCCTGCGCGGCGTCGTGGGCTTTGCGGACCTCATCATCCGCAAGGGGCGCGACTGGTGCTATGAGCACGGGGAGGTGGACGCATGAAACGCGCATGGGGCATAGTTTTGAGCGTGGTCCTGGCGCTTGCGGGCCTGGGCGTCGTGGTATTTGCGCTTGGGCTCATCATGGACGCGGACCTGGTGCGCATAGCGGACACGGTGTTTGCCAATTACGACCTTGCTAAGGTCATCACGGCGGCGCGGGAGGCCCTGCACGGGCTGACGGGCATACTGCCGTTTTGTTGAGTTGGAGGCGTTTTTTTGAAGAAGAGGGTAGTCAGGAAGCACAACAACAGCGGCAACTGCTTTGTGTGCGGTATAAACAACCCCTACGGCCTGCACAGCCGTTTTTACGAGCTGGAGGACGGCACGATGTCGGCGCTCGTGACGGCGAGCCCGGAGCATCAGAGCTATCCGCAGCGGGTACACGGCGGGGTGATCACGGCCCTGCTGGACGAGACGCTGGGGCGGGCCATAAACATAGCGGAGCCGGAGACCTGGGCGGTGACCGGGGACATCAGCGTTCGTTTCAAAAAACCGGTGCCGTATGGCGAGCCGCTGCTGGTGACGGGGCGGATAACGCGCAACACGCGGCTCATTTTCAACGCGGAGGGCGGGCTGTACCTGTCTGACGGCACGCTCGCGGCGACGGCGCAGGCGCGCTACATGAAGCAGCCCCTGGACGTCATCGGCGACCTGGAGAAGAACGGCGACATCTGGCTGAGGATAGACGAACCCGACGACCCGTCGGAGATAGACATCCCCGACTGACGCGCCGCACCCAAATGTAAAAAGCAATGCCCCGCTTTTGTACAAAAAGCGGGGCATTGACTGTTATTCGCGGGTATGGGACGGGGCTCATTCGTGGCAGCAGCCGCCGCCTTCGCCGTGGCAGCAGCTGTGGCCTTCCTCGTGCCGGCGGCAGTTCGGGTTCGGGTCGTGGGCCAGGACGCCGCGCAGCAGGGCCTCCACCGCGTAGTCCGCAAGGCCCGTGATGCCGCCGTAGACCTGGATGCCGGCCGCGTCCAGCGCCTGCACCGCGCCGGAGCCTATGCCCCCGCAGATGAGCGTCTGTACGCCCAGGCCGGCAAGAAAGGCCGCCAGAGCCTCGTGCCCCGCGCCTGCCGTGTCCACAAGCTCGCTCGACACGACCTCGCCGTTTTCTATCTCGTAGAGCTTGAAGCGCTCCGTGTGGCCGAAGTGCTGGAAGATCATCTCTTCCTCGTCATATGCAACAGCTACCTTCATGGCTGCCTCCTTTGTGGTTAGTCTTATTAAATGTAATACGCTTTTCCATTTTCGTCAAGGACAAAATCACGTGACAGGCCGCCGGGCCGGGTGTATAATGGGTTAGCTTTTTGGAAAGGAGGCCCCACCATGCCGGACATAAGCGAGCTGCTTACTATAGAGACAGAGCAGTTCTCCGTGCAGAAGCTGCTGGAAACCGAAATAGGCGGCTTTTCGCTCGGCAACCTGCTGGCCGCGGCCGTCATCCTGCTCATCTCCCTCGTCGTCATCAAGCTGCTCACCAAGGCCGTCCGCCGCGCCCTTGAGCGCTCCAAGCTCGAGCGCGCCATACGCAGCTTCATCCTTTCCTGCGTGCGGGTGCTGCTCTGGGTGCTCGTCGCGCTCATAATAGCGGACAAGCTCAGCATACCCTCGGCCTCGCTCGTGGCCGTGCTCTCCGTGGCGGGCCTGGCCTTCTCGCTCTCGCTGCAGAACACGCTCTCGAACGTCTTTGCCGGCTTCACGCTGCTCATGACGCGGCCCTTCTCCTCCGGCGACTTCGTCGAGCTGGGCGCGACGACGGGTACGGTCATCTCCTCCGGCCTCTTTTACGTCACCCTCGTCACCGCGGACAGGAAGGAGATACACATCCCCAACAGCGACGTGGCCGCCTCCCGCATCACGAACTACAGCACCGAGCCCACCCGCCGCGTGGACCTCGCCTTCGGCCTCGAATACAGCTGCGACGCCGAGTCCGTGCGCCGGGCCCTGCTCGACGCCGCCGCGGCCGACGCGCGCGTCCTCACCGAGCCCGCGCCCAGCGTCGTCGTCAGCGCCTACAAGGCCAGCAGCGTCGAATACAGCCTGCGCGCCTGGGCCGCCACGCAGGACTACTGGGACGTCTACTTCGCCCTCAACGAAAACTGCCGCACCGCGCTGGAAAAGGCCGGGCTCTCCATGGCCTTCGACCGGCTCGACGTCAGGATACTCGACAACAAATAACAGCCCACTTTTAAGGAGGACGGCACATATGAGCAAGATAGTCATAATAGGCGGCGTCGCTGGCGGCGCCACCGCGGCGGCAAGGCTCCGCAGGCTGGACGAGCAGGCGGAGATAGTCGTCATCGAGCGCACGGGCTTCGTCAGCTACGCCAACTGCGGCCTGCCCTACTACGTCGGCGGCGTCATCGAGGACAGGGAGGACCTCACGCTCCAGTCTCCTGAGAGCTTCTTCTCCCGCTTCAACATCGACGTGCGCGTCTCAAGCGAGGTCACGGCCATAGACAGGGAGCACAAGACCGTCACGGTGTTCAGCCACGGCGAGGGCCGCGAGTACGTGGAGAGCTACGACAAGCTCATCCTCTCGCCCGGCGCGAAGGCGATGATACCGAACACGCCCGGCGTTTATTCCGAGCGGGTGCTGACCCTGCGCACGGTGGAGGACGCGCTGAGGATGCGCGAGCTCGTCGAGACGGAGCGCCCGGAGCGGGCCGTCGTCGTGGGCGGCGGCTTCATCGGGCTTGAGACGGCGGAGAACCTCATGGAAGCGGGCGTCAAGGTGACGCTGCTGCAGCGCAGCGAGCAGGTGCTGCCGCCGCTGGACTGGGACATGGCCTGCGAGCTGCACGCCCATCTGCGCGAGAAGGGCCTCGATCTGCGCTTCAAGCACGCGGTGGAGAGCTATGAGGAGACGGAAGACGGCATCATCGTCCACGTGAAGGACCGCGAGAGCATAAAGTGCGGCTTTGTCGTGCTGGCGGTCGGCGTCGTGCCGGAGTCGGAGCTGGCGAAGGCGGCGGGGCTGGAGCTGGGGCTGAAGGGCTCCATCAAGGTCGATAGCCACATGCGCACCTCGGACCCGGACATCTACGCCGTGGGCGACGCGGTGGAGGTCGTGAACCCCGTGACGGGCGCGCCCGCGCTGGTGGCCCTGGCCGGCCCGGCGAACAAGCAGGGCCGCATCGCCGCGGACAACATCTGCGGCATAGCCTCGGAGTACAAGGGCACGCAGGGCTCGACGGTCATCAAGGTCTTCGACATGACGGCTGCGGTGACGGGCCTGAACGAGAAGGCCGCCAAGGCCGCGGGCCTCAGCTATTCGAAGGTCCTGGGCTACTCGGCCAGCCACGCGGGCTACTACCCCGGCGGGCGGAACATGAGCATAAAGACGCTCTTCGACCCGGACACGGGCCGCATCCTGGGCGCGCAGATAGTGGGCTTCGACGGCGTGGACAAGCGGATAGACGTCCTGGCGGCGGCCATCCGCGCGGGCCTCACGGCGGAGGACCTCTGCGAGCTGGAGCTGGCCTACGCGCCGCCCTACTCCTCTGCGAAGGACCCGGTGAACATGGCGGGCTTCATGATCCAGAACGTGATGAACGGCATCGTGAAGCAGCACTTCCCGGAGGATGTGCCGGAGCTGCCGAGGGACGGGAGCGTGACGCTCCTGGACGTGCGGACGGCGCGCGAGTTTGCGGGCGGCTGCATAGAGGGCGCGGTGAACATCCCGCTGCACGAGCTGCGCGCGCGCCTGGGCGAGCTGGATAAGTCGAAGCCGGTGTACGTGAACTGCTTCTCCGGCATGCGCAGCTACATAGCCTGCCGCATCCTGACTGGCCACGGCTTTGACTGCTCGAACCTCGCCGGCGGCTGGCGTTTCTACCAGCTTGTGACCCGCGAAAAGGCCGACAACGAGCACTATCCCTGCGGCGAGCGGAAGTAAGCGGCCCGCGCGAATAACAGCACATCGCCCCGCTTTTTGCACAAAAAGCGTGCGGGGTCCATCCCCCGGCGGCCTCACGCTGAAATAAAAAACGCCCCCATCGGGGGCGTTTTTCAATATTCCTGCGGCGCGGCCGCACGCCGCCTGATCACAGGCTCACGTTTTCGAGATAGTGGTCGAACAATGCGTTCATGTAGTTCGCCGCGTCTTCGCCGCGGCCGGCGTCGATGAGCTCTATTATATGCAAACCCTGCTCGTACAGCGCCTTCTCGCCCCAGAACCGCGCGGAGGATTCCCACAGCACGCTGCCTACGCCCCGGAAGGCGTTCATGATCAGCGGGAACAGCTGGTTGCCCGAGAGCGTGCAGATCTTGTAGTGGAAGCGCGCCAGCGCCGCCGCTACCTCCGCCGTCGAGGGCGAGAGCAGGCTCGCCGCCTCAAACTCCGCCATCATCCCCCGCAGCTCCTCCATGTCCGCGTCGCTGTGGCGCCGGCCCAGGCGGATCAGCGCCCCGCCCTCTATCGCGCTGCGCAGCTCCACTATCGACACCACCATCTGCCGGTCCAGCTTGCCGCCGTTATAGCGCAGGATAGCGTTCAGCGTCTCCAGATTCCCCGTCTCCGCAAAGTCCGCCACCACCGTGCCGCGCCGCGGCGTCACCTCTATAAAGCCCATCCGCGCCAGGTCCTCCAGGCCCAGGTGCACGATGGTCTTGCTTATCTTCATCTGCTCCGCCAGGTCCCGCTCCGAGGGCAGACGGTCCCCGGGCTTAAGCGCGCCCGAGAAGATCATCCCCTCTATCCGCTCGATGAACAGCTCCTTTATCGTCGGCGCTACGATTTGTCCAAACTCCATATCAAGGCCCCCCGTAGTGGTCTAACCAATACTAACACGCCCGGGCGGTCATAGCAAGGCCCGGGGCGGAAATTGTTTTAAAAAAGGACACGCGGCATAGCGTTCATTCTGCCGCGTGTCCTCTTTTCCGCGCCGCGCGGGGAAGGTGCGGCGCGGGCAGCCCGGCCTCGGACGTGGGAAGCGGCACGGCCCGCCGTTCCCGCAAAAAACGGCCCTCCGCACCGGCGTCTCCGGCCCTGCTTTGCCCTCTCGCCTCCTCACCGCCGCCCTTTGCGGGCACGCCCGACAGCTCTGCCCAAAGCCTCGGGCGCCGGTGTTGGATGTTCAAAGCTCCGGCGGTCAGGTCAAATCAACCGCCTATTGATAAAAATATAGCATAAAGCGCCCGCCTTTTCAACAAAAACGGGCGCTTTGGATATTTTTGTAGACCTGCACATAAGTTTTGGTCAGACCTTATACCAGTTTTTCCTCCCGGCGGCGGAGCCGGGCGTCCACGGCCTCGCGCAGCAGGGCGTAGACAAGCGCGCACACGGGCACGCCTATCATCGCGCCGATGACGCCCGCGACGTTGCCGCCGACGATGACCGCGCAGAACACGGCCACGCCCGGCAGGCCCACGGAGCGGCCCACGATGCGCGGGTAGATGAAGGCCCCGTCCACCTGCTGTATGGCCAGCACCATGACGACGAAGAGCAGAGCCTTGAGGGGGCTCACGATGAGGATGAGCAGCGCGCCGATGACCTCGCCGATGAAGGAGCCCACCATCGGCACGAGCGAGGTCACACCAATGACCACGGAGATGACCTCCGGATACGGGAAGCGGAAAATGCGCATGCAGATATAGCAGAGGATGCCCAGGATGCAGGAGTCCGCCAGCTGCCCGGCGACGAAGTTCGAGAAGGTCTCCGAGGCCATGGAGGCGATGCGCGCCAGGCCTGAGGCCGCCTTCTGAGGCAGGAAGGCGTCGATGCAGCGGCGGGTGAAGCGGCCGATGCGCTCCTTCTGCGCGAGAATGTACACGGCGACGACGAGGCCCAGGAAGGTGTTCATGACCGTGCTGACGACTGAGGTGCCCACGCCGGTGACGGTGTCCACGACGCTGGAGCCATCGACGTTGGCGCTGCCCTCTTTCAGGTAGGTCGTGAGCTCGGAGAAGACCTTCTCCCAGTCCACGGTGAAGTTTTTGAGGCTCTCTATCTCGATGCCGAAGCCGGCGAGGAAATCGTTCAGCCAGTTGACGGCGGAGCTGATATACTCCGGCAGGCGCGCGGCGACCTCCGCCACCGTGGCGGTGAGCTGGGGCAGGACGACGGCGATGAGGATGCCGATGAGCCCGAGGCTCACGACAAGGGCAAAGACCAGGCTCACGGGCCGCCGGAGCTTCCTCACGAGCGGACGCCTGTCCTCCGACATGCCGTAGAACACGCGGTTCTCAAAGAGCTTCAGCGGGACGTTCAGCACAAAGGCCATGGCAAGGCCCGTTATGACCACGCCGAAGACCCTCCACACCGTCCTGACCGCGCCGTACACCGAGGCGAGATTCTGCGCGGCGGTGTAGAGCAGCACGGCAAAGGCGATTATGAGGAGTATCGTGCGGACGTTTTTGCGGTCGAGCTTCATGCTTCGCCTCCTTCCACGACTCATCGTTACCATAATACACAGTATCCAACCCGCAATCAACCACTTTTTGCGGAAAGGCCCCGGCTTTTGGCCGGGGCCAGGGTCTTAGGCAATGCCGAGCAGGGCGTTGAGGTCGAGGGACTCGAACTCGCTCTCCCAGACTATCTCGGCGTTCTCAATCCAGCCGTTTATCATGTCGTCGTACATGAGCGCGGCGGCGACGGCGCGCAGGTCGTAGGGCGTGCCGGTGCTGTCGTACTGCAGGACGGCGCTGTCAGGGCCTATGGGCTCGCGCAGGATGATGTGGTAGCCGAAGCTCGTCTCCACGACCTCGCTCATCTGCCCCGGCTCAAGCGCCGCAGCCGCGTCCGAGAACTCCGCGGCCATCTCGCCCGAGGTGAAGCAGTAGCCGTCCGGATAGGCGGCAAGGCCCGTGTCCTCGCTCTTCTCCTGCATGAGCGCGTCGAAGGCGCTCTCCAGCTCATCGCCGCTCTTGCCCTGGAGCTGGGCGTAGATCTCGTCTATCTCGGCGCGCTTTTCGGCCTTGGCGGTCTCGTCCAGGGCCTCTCCCTCCTCGTCGGTGGTGAGGATGAGGATGTGCTTTGCGCCCATGTAGCCGTATTCGTCGGCAAAGGCCATGACCTCGTCCTCCGTGAGCTTCTCGCCGTCCTGGCCGTAGAGCTCGGCGTAGGCGCGGGTGTAGAGGGCGGCCATGCGGTTCATGTAGTTGTAGAGCTCGGGGCTGACGTAGTTCTGCTCCAGCACCTCGTAGAGCTGCTCCTCGGTGCCGTCCTCGCCCACCAGCTCCGCGATGTCGCTCTCCAGCAGGGCGGCGAGGGCCTCCTCGTCCTCGGCGGTGAGGGCTATGCCCTCCTTCTGCGCGTTGACGTCGAGGGCGTGGTACTGGACGGCGTAGTTCTTGGCCTCGTCCATGATGACGCTGCCGACGGTGCTGTCCTCGGCGTAGATGTATTCGGCGTTAAAGTCCGCGACCGCGCCGAAGACGCCGGAATACTGGGCGTAGCAGTAGTAGAACCAGTAGAAGAACTCGCCCCAGCTGACGGGGGAGCCGTCCACGGTGAGGACCGTGGCGTCGAGGTCGTAGGCGGCGCGGGCGGCGGCCCAGTCGAGGCTGACGGTCTCGGCGCTCGCCTCGGGGCTGGCCTCGGCGCTCGCCTCGGGCGAGGCGGTCCCGGGGGAGTCCGCGGCCTGGCCGCAGCCGGCGAGCAGGGCCGCCAGCAGGGCGGCGCACAGCGCGAGTGAAACAAGTTTTTTCATCTTATCCTCCTTGGTCTTCTTTTGACGATATATCCGTAGAGGCCCAGGCGGCGGCGAAGCGGGAGGCCTCGTCCAGCACCCTGGCCTTCGGCGGGAGCTTGAGTGAGATGCGCGGGACGGAGCCCGCCTCGACCCGGAGCCTGCCCCGGTATTCCGTCCTGGCATAGAGCTCCGAGACGCGGGCCATGTCGAAAGAGTCCAGCGTGAAGCGCAGCGCCCCGGCCTTCTGCGAGATGTCCGTGATGCCGGCGCGCCCGGCCTCGCCGCGCAGCAGCGCCACGCGCACGAGCGCCGTCACGGCGTCCGGCGGCTCTCCGAAGCGGTCTATGAGCTCGTCGAGCACGTCGTCCGCGTCGGCCTCCGTGCGGATGAGGGCGATGCGCCGGTAGAGGTCCATGCGCTGCTCCGTCGAGGCGACGTAGCTCTCCGGGATGTTCGCGGAGACGGCGAGGTCCGCGGTGGAAGAGGCCCTGTTCACGGGCTTTTCGCCCTTTTCCTCCAGGACCGCCTCCTCTAAGAGCTTCAGGTACATGTCGTAGCCCACGTCGATGAGGTGGCCGGACTGCTCCGCGCCGAGGAGGTTGCCCGCGCCGCGTATTTCGAGGTCGCGCATGGCGATGCGGAAGCCGGAGTTGAACTCGGCAAACTCGCGGATGGCCTCGAGCCGCTTTTCGGCTATCTCGGTGAGGCTTTTGTCCCGGCGGAAGGTGAGGTAGGCGCTGGCCCGGCGCGCGCCGCGGCCCACGCGGCCGCGTATCTGGTGCAGCTGGGCGAGGCCCAGGCGGTCGGCGTCCTCGATGATGAGGGTGTTGACGTTCGGGATGTCTATGCCCGTCTCGATGATGGTGGTACACACCAGCACTTGCACCCGGCCCTCGACCATGTCCTCCATGACGCGGGAGAGCTGCTCCTCGTCCATCTTGCCGTGGGCGACGGCGACGGCCGCGCCGTCGAGCATCTCGGCTATGCGCAGGGCCGTGCGCTCTATGTTGTCCACGCGGTTGTGGAGATAGTAGACCTGCCCGCCGCGCGAGAGCTCCCGGCGCATGGCGTCCGTGAGGACGCCCCAGTCGTGCTCCATGACGAAGGTCTGCACCGGCAGGCGGTCCTGCGGCGGCTCCTCGATGGTGCTCATGTCGCGGATTCCCGCGAGGGCCATGTTCAGCGTGCGGGGTATGGGCGTGGCCGAGAGGGTCAGCACGTCCACCTGACGACTGAGCTCCTTTATATGTTCCTTGTGCGAGACGCCGAAGCGCTGCTCCTCGTCCACTATGAGCAGGCCGAGGTTTTTGAACTGCACGTCCTTCTGCAGCAGGCGGTGGGTGCCGATGACGAGGTCGCACTTGCCGCTTTTGAGGTCCGCGAGCGTGGCGCGCATCTGCGCCGGGCTGCGGAAGCGGCTCATGACCTGGATCTCCACCGGGTAGCCGAAAAAGCGCTGGAGCGCCGTCTGGTAGTGCTGCTGGGCGAGCACGGTGGTCGGCACGAGGATGGCGGCCTGCTTGCCGCCCAGGATGCATTTCATGACGGCGCGCAGGGCGACCTCGGTCTTGCCGTAGCCCACGTCGCCGCAGAGCAGGCGGTCCATGGGCTGGGGCTTTTCCATGTCGGCCTTTATCTCCTCTATGCAGCGCAGCTGGTCCTCCGTCTCCTCGAAGCCGAAGCGCTCCTCGAACTCGGTCTGCCAGGGGCTGTCGGGCGGGAAGGCGAAGCCCTCCAGGCGGCTGCGCTCCGCGTAGAGCGCGATGAGGCCCCGGGCCAGCTCCTTGGCCGCGGCCTTGGCGCGGGATTTCGTCCGCTGCCACTCCGCGCCGCCCAGCTTCGAGAGCCGCACCGGGCTGTCCTCCCCCGCGCCGACGTACTTCGTCACGAGGTCGAGCTGGGTCGCCGGGACGTAGAGGCTGTCCGTGCCGGCGTAGCATATCTTCATGTAGTCCTTCTCCGCGCCGTCCACGGGGATGCGCACGACGCCGGCGAAGCGGCCGATGCCGTGCTGCTCGTGGACGACGAGGTCGCCCACGGCGAGGTCGGCGCAGGAGTCTATCTTCTCGCCCACGGCCTTTTTGCGGCGCTTCTGGCGGCGCAGGCCGGCGCCCATGATCTGGGTATCCGTCAGGACGGCGAGGCGCAGGGAGGGGTACTCCAGGCCCGCAGAGAGGCCTCCGGAGCTTATGAGGCACTGGCCCGGCCCCGGCAGGCGGCCGGGGTTCTCCGAGGCGGCGGCCCTCACGCCCTCTTTCTGGAGCATTTCCGCGAGGATATTGGCCCGGCGCATGTCCCCGGCCAGCAGCAGCACGCCGCTGCCGTTTTCAAGGTACTGCCTGGCATCGTCCGCCGCCTGCCGGGCGGAGCCGGCGTAGGAGGGCAGCTGCTTTGCCGCTATGCCCGTGACGCTGGCCGTGGGCAGGGGATAGCGCCCCGCCGTGAAGGCGTCGGCCATGTACAGCGGAAAGCGCGCGAGGGCGTCGAGCGCCTCCTGCTCGCCGAGGCAGAAATCCGCGGCCTTTGAGGCCATGCGCCCGGCGCTGCGGAGCTGTTCCACGTCGCTCTCCAGCTGCTTTGCGTATTCCCTGACCCTGTCCATGAAGCGCCCGGGCTGGTCCAGCACCACCAGCGCGCCCTCCGGCGCGTAGTCGAGGGCGCAGGCCCGGCGGGAGTAGACGAGGCCCGCATAGCGGTCCGCCGCGCGCAGCTCCGCGCCGTTTTCGAGCCGCTCCGCGTCCTCCGCGAGGGTCCCGGCGAGGCGGGCGTCGCCTCGGCGCTCGGCGCGGGCGGCGAGCTTTTTGAGCTCTGCGGCCAGCTGGGCGGACCCGCCCCGGCAGAGCGAGGGCAGGGTCTCCGCGGCGGGCAGGACGCTGCAGCGCTCCAGGCTCTCGGTGCGGCGCTGGCTCGCAGTGTCGAAGCTGGATATGGAGTCTATCTCGTCCCCCCAGAACTCCACGCGCAGGGGCTGGGCCTGGGAGGGGGAGAAGAAATCGAGTATGCCGCCGCGGCGGGAAAACTGGCCCGGCCCCTCGACCTGGGCCGCGCGGGAGTAGCCGCAGCGCAGCAGGGCGTCCTCCGCGTCCCCGGGTTCAAGGCGGCTTTTGAGGTCTATGTCAAAGGCCGCGCGGCGGAAGTCCTCCGGCGGCATGGCGCGCTGAAACAGGCCCTGAGCGGTTATAATTGTATATCGGGCGCCGCCGAGCAGCTCGCGCAGGGCGCCGAGGCGGCGCTGCTCCGTCTGGCGGGAGACGGCGTCCGCCGAGATGAAGACGAACTCGCGCCCCGTCAGGAGCGTGGGCCGCTCCCCCGTGAAGGCGGCAAGGTCCCCGGCCAGTGCCTCGGCCGCGGCCTCGTCCGGGGTCAGCAGCAGGACGCTCCGCCCGGTCCTGAGCCCCAGGGCCGCCGCAAGCTGCGCCCTGTGCACGCCCGAGAGCCCCGTTATGAGCGCAGGAAAGCCGCCCCCATCCCCCGGCAGGGGGAGGGAGGCAGCCTCGGGTATGTCGAAAAAGGCCTTTGCCAGAATGCTCATGTCCATAACCACTGTATTATAGCAGAGCCTCCTGTCAAATTCAATAATATCCGCCCGTCTCCGGGGCGCCTATACTATTATTTAATTAAATATTTGCGGCCGCCCTTGCAAAAAAAGCGCCGGATAAGTATAATAGAGCTTAAAGAAATAGCTGTGCGCCCCTCAAAGGAGGGCGCATTTTTCTGAAGGGGGAACAAGATGGACTCACTGAAATCCGTGTGGCAGAGCATCCTGGACGAGATAGCCAAGAACATCACGTCCACGGCCTACAACACCTGGTTCTCGGACTGCGAGCCCGTGGAGCTGGGCGAGACGAGCCTCATTATACAGACCACCTCCGACTTCAAGCGCAGCGTCATCCAGGGCCGCTTCGGGGACGTCATCCGCGCCGCCCTGCGCGAGATCTTCTCCTGCGAGATGGAGCTTGTCGTCCTCACGCCGGAGGATATCGAATTCCAGCGCCAGCGCCACCACATGACCGAGATCCCGCCGGAGATGGACGGCTACACCTTTGACCGCTTCGTCGTCGGCCCCTCGAACAAGTTTGCGCACGCGGCGGCCATCGCCGTGGCGGAAAACCCCGGCCGGGCCTACAACCCCCTCTTCATCTACGGCAACTCCGGCCTCGGCAAGACCCACCTGCTGCTCGCCATCGGCCAGCGCATCCACGACCACAACCCCGAGAGCCGCATAGTCTACGTCAGCGGCGACGACTTCACTAACGACATGGTCCACTCCATCCGCAACGGCACGATGGACGAATTCCGCAACAAATACCGCAACGTGGACCTGCTGCTCGTGGACGACATCCAGTTTATCGCCGGAAAACAGAGCACGCAGGAGGAATTTTTCAACACTTTCAACAACATTTACAACGACGGCCACCAGATAGTCATCACCGCGGACCGCCCGCCCATGGAGATGAGCCTTTTGGACGACAGGCTGCGCACCCGCTTCGAGGGCGGACTCATGGCCGACGTGCAGCCCCCCGACCTTGAGACCCGCACGGCCATAATCCGCAACAAGGCCGCCCAGCTCGGCATGAGCCTGCCGGACGACGTCGTCACCTTCATCGCCGAGAACATCACCTCCAACGTCCGCCAGATAGAGGGCGTCGTCAAGCGCCTGACTGCCTACCGCGAGATCATGGACGACGGCATCACCATAAACTCCGTCAAGCGCGCCATAAAGGACGTCATCCGCGTCGGCGCCTACATACCCACGCCCGACGTCATCATCGAAGAGACCGCGCGCTATTTTTCCATCACCTCGTCGGATATCCGCGGCCAGCGCCGCTCCAAGAACGTCGCCAAGGCCCGCCAGGTCTCCATGTACCTCATCCGCAACCTCACGAACCTCTCGCTTGTGGACATAGGCAGCCAGTACGAGGGCCGCAACCACTCCACCGTGCTCACCTCCATCCGCAAGATAGAGGAGCTCATAAAAACCGACCAGGAGACCTCCGCCACCGTGCGGGACATCTCCTCCAACATAAACTCCCGCTCCTGAAACTTTGCACAGGGCGAGGTTCAAAATGTGTTAAGTCCATGTTCAAAGCTGTTTAAACAAATTTCTGCCTTATTTTCCCTGTTCAGAGCGGTTCAAAACCCTCTTCCTACCTGTTGAGAATTTTATCAGGCTTTTCGGGGCCTCCGGAGGGTTTTCAACATTTGCTCTCACCTATTACTACGACTGC
This sequence comes from uncultured Eubacteriales bacterium, assembly GCA_900544295.1. GTDB lineage: Bacteria > Bacillota > Clostridia > Oscillospirales > Oscillospiraceae > Scatomorpha > Scatomorpha intestinigallinarum. The sequence continues at coordinate 15,944 of UQUO01000019.1, forward strand.
TGAAAAAAAACCTATCCTTCCTATCCTGTGAAGGAACTTCGCGTTTTTGCTAAGGAGGACGACATGAAATTTTCCTGCGAGAAGCACCTGCTGCAAGCCGCCGTCGCCGCCGCCTCGCGCGCGGCCTCGGCCAAGAGCCCCATCTCCGCGCTGGAGGGCCTGCTGATAGAGGCCGGCAGCGGCGTGCGCGTCACGGGCTACGACCTTAAGAAGGGCATCTACATGAACATCGAGGCCGACGTGGCCCAGCCCGGCTCCGCCGTGCTCATGACGGCAAAGCTCTTTTCCGAGATGATGCGCCTGCTGCCCGACGGCATCGTCACCGTCGAGGTGGGGGACGACAGCCGCGCGAGCGTGAGGTGCGGCCAGAGCGAGTACGGCTTTATGGCCCTGCCCGCCGCCGATTACCCGGAGCTGCCCGAGGTGGACGAGAGCGAGGCCGTCCGCATCTCCCAGAAGGCCCTGCGCAGCATGATAGACGAGAGCATCTTCGCCGTCTCGACGAACGAGAGCCGCCCGGTCTACATGGGCAGCCTCTTCGAGCTCGAAGGCGGCCGGCTCACCATGGTCTCCGTGGACGGCTACCGCCTCGCCATCCGGCGCGAGAGCGTGCAGGGCGGCGCTGAGGGCCTGCGCTTCATCATCCCCGGCTCGGCCCTGCTCGATGTGGAGCGGCTCTGCGCGGACTCGGACGAGGAGGTGCTGCTGAACGTCGGCACGAAGCACAGCTCCTTCACCATAGGCGGCACCGTCGTCGTCTCCCGCAAGCTGGAGGGCGACTTCCTCAACTATAAAAAATCCCTGCCCGAGAACTTCCGCTATGTCGTGAAGCTCCTGCGCGAGGACATGCTCGGCGCGACGGACCGCGTCTCCCTCGTTGTGGACGAGAAGATGAAGAGCCCCGTGCGCCTCATCTTCGGGGACGGGCGCATAGACTTCTTCTGCAACACGCCCCTTGGCCGCGCGGGCGACGTCTGCCCCTGCGAGGGCGAGGGCGGCGACACCGAGATAGGCTTCAACGACCGGTATCTGCGCGACGCGCTCAGGGCCGCGCCCGTGAAGGAGCTGGAGGTCTGCATCAACACCGGCTCCTCCCCCTGCGTCATCCGCGCCGCCGACGGGGGCGACGAGTTCACCTATATGATACTTCCGGTCCGCCTCAAGGCCGGGGAGTGACGATGGAAAAGATAGAGATCACTACGGAATTCATAAAGCTCGACGCGCTCCTGAAGTTCTCCGGCCTGTGCGAGACGGGCGGGGAGGCCAAGCTCTGCGTCGAGGACGGGCTCGTGAAGGTAAACGGCGAAACCTGCCTCCAGCGCGGGAAAAAGCTCCGGCCCGGCGACAGGGTGGAGCTCGATGGCGAGGCCGTGGAGGTAGTCTCCGCATGAGGGTCTTGCGCATAGCGCTCACGGGCTTTCGCAACTACGAGTGGGAGAGCTTCGAATTTTCCCCCGGCACCAACGTCATCAGGGGCAAAAACGGCCAGGGCAAGACGAACCTGCTTGAGGCCGTCTTCATGCTGACGGGCGGGCGGAGCTTCCGCACGCGCTTCGATAAGGAGATCGTCGGCTTCGGCTATTCCTCGGCGGAGATCCTGGCCGAGGTCGAGGCCGCGGGCCGGGAGCAGACCGTGAAAATAAGCCTCGCCCCCGGGCAGAGGAAGCTCATCACCGTGAACTCCGTCAAAAAGACCGCCTCGGAGCTGGCGGGGACGATGACGGCCGTGCTCTTCTCCCCGGACGAGCTCACGCTGGTGCGGGAGGGCGCCGCGGTGCGCCGCCGGCTCATGGACGCGGCCATAAGCCAGCTCCGGCCGGGCTACGCCGCCGCGCTCTCGGACTACAACCGCATGTACGAGCAAAAGGCCGCCATATTGCGCGGCTGGCGCGAGAAACCCAGCCTCCTCGACACGCTGGACGACTTTTCCGAGCGGCTCTGCCGCCTGACGGCGCGGCTCACGCGCTACCGGGCCTCCTTCGTCCAGCGCCTGGGCGAAGCCGCCGCGCCCATAAACCGGGACTTCTCCGGCGGCGCGGACGAGCTGGAGCTGCGCTACAGGCCCGTTTCGACGGTGGAGGACCCCTTCGCCTCGGAGCGGGACATCTACTACGCCGTCTGCGAGCACCAGGAGGGCCACCGCGAGGCCGAGCTCGCCTCCGGCCAGTGCCTCACCGGCGCGCACAAGGACGACATCGAGATCTCCGTGAACGGCCGCAGCGCCCGGAGCTTCGCCTCCCAGGGCCAGGCCAGGACCGCCGCCCTCTCGATAAAATTGGCCGAGCGGGAGATCTTCCTCGCGGAGACCGGCGAATACCCCGTGCTGCTCCTGGACGACGTGCTCTCGGAGCTGGACGCCGAGCGGCAGGAGTTCGTCCTGAACCGCATCGGCGGCGGCCAGACCCTCATCACCTGCTGCGAGGACGACGGCGTCGCCCGGCGCACGGGCGGGCGGGTCATGACCGTCTCGGGGGGCAGGCTCGTATGATCTATCTCAACCTCGGCGGCGGACACGTCGTCCGCCGCGACAGCGTGGTCGCCGTCTGCGACATGGACAACACCACCTGCTCCCGCGCGACGCGGGAGCTGCTCGCCGCCGCCCAGCGCGCGGGCGAGGTCATAAACGCCGCGGAGGATCTGCCGCGCTCCTTCGTGCTCTGCGAGGAGGGCGGGCGCAGGAGGGTCTGGCTCTCCTCCCTCTCCACGGCGGCACTATCCAGAAGATAAGGGGAAGCTATATGTCCGACATAAGCGAAAAGATAACTCAGGAATACGACGCAAGTCAGATCCAGGTGCTGGAGGGCCTCGAAGCCGTGCGCCTGCGGCCCGGCATGTATATAGGCTCCACCTCCGCCTCCGGCCTGCACCACCTTGTTTACGAAATTGTTGACAACGCCATAGACGAGGCCCTGGCGGGATACTGCAACAGCATCGAGGTGGTCATAGAGCCGGGGGACGTCATCATGGTCTCGGACAACGGCCGCGGCATCCCGGTCGATATCCAGGAGCAGACGGGCAAGCCCGCGCTGGAGGTCGTCTACACCGTGCTGCACGCGGGCGGCAAGTTCGGCGGCGGGGGCTACAAGGTCTCCGGCGGCCTGCACGGCGTCGGCGCTTCCGTCGTCAACGCCCTCTCCGACTGGCTGGAGGTCAGCGTCCACAAGAACGGGAAGATCTATCAGATGAAGTTCTCCCGGGGCGAGATCACCCAGAAGATGACCGTCGTGGGCGAGACGGACAGGACCGGCACCGTCGTGCGCTTCCACCCGGACCCGGAGATGTTCGACGAGACGGTCTACGACTACGACACGCTGCACACCCGCATGCGGGAGCAGGCGTTTTTGAACGCCGGCCTGCGCATCAGCACCGAGGACCGGCGCGAGGGCAGGGAGCAGAAGGACGTCATGCACTACGCGGGCGGCATCCGCGAGTTCGTGACCTATATAAACCGCAACAAGACCCCCCTGCACGAGGAGGTCATCTACATGTCCGGCTCGCGCGAGGACTCCGAGTGCGAGATAGCCATGCAGTATAACGACGGCTACAACGAGATCCTGGTCTCCTTTGCGAACAACATCCACACGCCGGAGGGCGGCATGCACGAGACGGGCTTCAAGGCCGCGCTCACAAGGGTGCTGAACGCCTACGGCAGGAAGACGAACCTCCTCAAGGATGGCGAGAGCGTCTCCGGCGACGACTGCCGCGAGGGCCTGACGGCCATCATCTCCGTGAAGCTGACGAACCCCCAGTTCGAGGGCCAGACGAAGGCGAAGCTGGGCAACTCCGACATGCGCACGCTGGTGGACAGCGTGGTGTCGGACAGGCTGGAGCAGTTTTTGGAGGAGAACCCGGCGGTGGGCCGGACCATCCTGGACAAGGCCCTGACGGCCTCGAAGGCCCGCGAGGCGGCGCGCCGCGCGCGGGAGAACGTCCGGCGCAAGAACGGGCTGGAGGGCTCGACCCTGCCCGGCAAACTGCGCGACTGCAACGAGCGCGACCCGGCGCTGACGGAGCTCTACATCGTCGAGGGCGACTCGGCAGGCGGCAGCGCGACGAGCGGGCGGGACAGCCGCTTCCAGGCCATACTCCCGCTCTGGGGCAAGATGCTGAACGTCGAGAAGGTCCGCGAGGAGAAGGTCTACGGCAACGACAAATTAAACCCCGTCATCACCGCCCTGGGCGCGGGCCTGGGCGAGGACTTCGACCTCGCGAAGCTGCGCTACCACAAGATAATCATCATGGCCGATGCGGACGTGGACGGCAGCCACATCAGGACGCTGCTTTTGACCTTCTTCTTCCGCTACATGAGGCCGCTCATAGAGCACGGCTACGTGTACGCGGCGGTGCCGCCGCTCTTCAAGCTGACGCGCGGCAAGACGGTGCGCGTGGCCTACGACGAAAAGGAGCGCGACCGGATAAGCGCCGAGCTGCGCGGGGACAACCCCAACGCGAAGGTGGAGATAAGCCGCTTCAAGGGCCTGGGCGAGATGGACGCCCACGAGCTCTGGGAGACCACCATGGACCCCGAGAAGCGCACCCTCAAACGCATAGAGCTCGACGACGCCGTCAAGGCCGACGAGATCTTCACCATCCTCATGGGCGAAAAAGTCGAGCCGAGGAAGGAGTTTATCGAGAAAAACGCACAGTATGTCGTGAACCTCGATATATGAGTCTTGAACAGAGAAAAAGGCTGCGCTTAAGGGAGCTGAATTACTCCGAGCACAACGTATATTTCCTGACTCTTTGCTGCCGGGATAGAAAACACCTGCTCGGCGAGATACGCAAAAGCCCTGTAGGGGACGGCGTCCTCGACGTCCCGCCTGCAGAGGCCATGGTTTTCACTAGGGCCGGAAAGATCGTTGACGAGAAAATCCGGGAGATGTCGGAGAAGTTCGACGGAGTAAGCGTTGAAAAATATGTCGTCATGCCCAACCACATCCACATGCTGCTGGCGGTGGACGATGGCGGCGGGACGTCGAGGACGCCGTCCCCTACAGGGCAGGAGGTAAACCGGCCTGTCCGCACAAATGAAAAGATACCGTCATTTGTCTCTTATTTAAAGCGCAGTACACAGCGCATGTGTGGGTCGGAAATATGGCAGCGAGGTTATCACGACCATGTCGTACGCGACATGCGTGACCTGCAAAACCATTGGAATTATATCGATACCAACCCCCTGCGCTGGGAGCTTGACAAATACTACACCTAAGGTGGTAACACAATGGCAAAGGACTACAAACCCGAAGACATAATGTTCCCCGATCAGAAGATCGTGTCGAGCGAGATCGTCAGCGAGATGAAGACGAGCTACATCGACTATGCGATGAGCGTCATAGTCGGGCGCGCGCTGCCGGATGTGCGCGACGGGCTCAAGCCGGTTCACCGGCGCATACTCTACACCATGTACGAGGGCGGGCTCACCGCCGACAAGGCCTTCAAAAAATGCGCCACCGCCGTCGGCGACGTGCTCGGCCACTACCACCCCCACGGCGACCAGTCCGTCTACGACGCCCTCGTCCGCCTCGCGCAGGACTTCTCCATGCGCTACCCCCTCATCGAGGGCCACGGCAACTTCGGCTCCGTGGACGGCGACCCCCCCGCCGCCTACCGATACACCGAGGCACGCATGGCCCGCATCTCCGACGAGATGCTCCGTGACATAGACAAGGAGACCGTGGACTGGCTCCCCAACTTCGACGAGAGCCGCAGGGAGCCCAAGGTCCTGCCCGCGCGCTTCCCGAACCTGCTCGTCAACGGCTCCTCCGGCATCGCCGTCGGCATGGCCACCAACATCCCGCCCCACAACCTCGTCGAGGTCATAAACGCCTGCATCTGCGTGCTCGAAAACCCGGAGGCCGGCCTGCCCGACCTCATGGAGCACATAAAGGGCCCCGACTTCCCCACGAAGGGCATCATCATGGGCCGCAGCGGCATCCGCGCCGCCTACGCCACCGGCCGCGGCAAGGTCATCGTCCGCGCGCGCACCGAGATAGAGGAATACGGCCACGAGCGCTACCGCATCATCGTCACCGAGCTGCCCTACCAGGTCAACAAGCGCCAGCTCATAGAGAACATCGCCGACCAGGTCCGCGACAAGCGCCTGGAGGGCATCTCCGGCCTGCGCGACGAGTCCGACCGCAACGGCATGCGCATCGTCATCGAAATTAAACGCGACGCCAACACCCAGGTCGTCTTGAACCGCCTCTTCGCCCAGACCCAGCTGCAGACCTCCTTCTCCATCAACATGCTCGCCCTCGTGGACGACCAGAGCCAGCCGCGCATCCTCTCCCTGCGCCACATCATAGACGAGTACCTCGCCTTCCAGGAGGAGCTCATCACCCGGCGCACGAAGTACGACCTCAAAAAGGCCCGCGAGCGCGAGCACCTGCTCCAGGGCCTGCTCATCGCCCAGGACAACATCGACGAGGTCATCCGCATCATCCGCAGCAGCTACGACGACGCGAGGGACAACCTCATGGCCCGCTTCGGCCTCGACGAGATACAGGCCCAGGCCATCCTCGACATGCGCCTGAAGGCCCTCCAGGGCCTCGACCGCGAGAAGCTGGAAAAGGAATACGCCGAGCTGGAGGAGCGCATCGCCTACTACGAGAGCCTGCTGGCCGACCCCGAGAAGATAAAGGGCGTCCTGAAGGACGAGCTGGCCGCCCTGCGCGACAAGTTCGGCGACGCGCGCAAGACCGAGATACAGGACGTCGAGGACGAGATAGACGTCGAGGACCTCATCGAGGAGGAGGAGTGCGTCTACACCCTCACCCACGGCGGCTATATAAAGCGCCTGCCCGCCTCCGAATACCGCGCCCAGGGCCGCGGCGGCAAGGGCATCCGCGCCATGGCCACCCGCGAGGAGGACTATGTGGAGACGGTGTTCACCGCCTCGACCCACGACTACATCCTCTTCTTCACCAGCTTCGGCCGGGTCTACCGCAAGAAGGGCTACCAGATACCCGAGGCGGGCCGGGCCGCGCGCGGCACGAACATCGTGAACATCCTGCCCGTCGAGCCGGGCGAAAAGGTCAGCGCCATGCTCCACGTGCGCGAGTTCGGGGACATGTACATCTTCATGGTCACCCGCAGCGGCACCGTGAAGCGCCTGCCGCTGGACGCCATAAAGAACATCCGCAAGACCGGCATCCGCGCCCTGTCCATAGCCGAGGACGACGAGCTCATCACCGTGCGCCTCACGGACGGGAAGCAGAACATCCTCATAGCCACGCACGAGGGCTACGCCATCTGCTTTGACGAGAACGACGTGCGCCCCATGGGCCGCGAGGCCGCGGGCGTGCGGGGCATAAAGCTCCGCGAGGGCGACTACGTAGTCGGCGCGGGCCGGGCCGGCGGCGGCACGGCGCTGCTGTCCGTCACGGAGAACGGCTACGGCAAGCGCACGGAGCTCGACGAGTACCTGCGCGGCGCGGACGGCGAGCGCCAGCCCCAGAGCCGCGGCGGCATGGGCCTCAAAAACTACAACTGCACGGAAAAGACCGGCTACGTCGCCGACGTCAAGGTCGTGCGGGAGGACGACGACCTGCTCATAGTCGCGGACGACGGCACCATCATCCGCACGGCGGCCTCGGGCGTCTCGGTGCTGGGCCGGGCGACGCAGGGCGTGCGCATCATGCGCCCGAACCCGGGGGCGAAGGTCATCTCCGTGGCCCGCACGGAGCGCGAGGACGCGGAATAATTATGAAAAAAGTCTGCATATACACGGACGGGGCCTGCTCCGGCAACCCCGGCCCCGGCGGCTGGGCGGCCATACTCAGCTGCATGGGCCGGGAGAAGGAGCTCTCCGGCGGCGAGCGGGAGACGACGAACAACCGCATGGAGCTGCGCGCCGTCATCGAGGCCCTCTCGGCCCTGAAGGAGCCCTGCGAGGTGGAGCTCTGGACGGACTCGCAGTACATCGCCCGCGCGATAAACGAGGGCTGGCTGGCGGGCTGGAAGCGCCGCGGCTGGCGCAGAAAAGAGGGCGAGCTGAAAAATCCCGAGCTCTGGCAGCGCCTGGACGCCCTTTTGGGCGAGCACAAGGTCACGGTCAACTGGCTCCGCGGCCACGACGGCCAGGAGCAGAACGAGCGCTGCGACGCCCTCGCCGTCGCCGAGAGGGACAAATTTTCGCGCCAGTGAGGTGGGAAATTGAAAGACAAAAGCAAAAACCGGTTCCACCGCTCCGACCTCGCGGTCTTCTTCTCCTTCTTCCGGCCGCACCTGGGGCTCTTCGCCCTGGACATGAGCTGCGCCGTGGCCGTGGCGGTCATAGACCTCGCGTTTCCGTATATCACGCGGGTATCTATGCAGACCCTGCTGCCGGAGAAGCTGTACACGACCTTTTTCGTCATCATGGCGGCCATGTTCGCCGCCTACATACTCAAGGGCCTCATGTACTACCTCATCACCGTCCTGGGCCACAGGATGGGCGTCTACATAGAGGCGGACATGCGCCACGCGGTGTTCAACCACATGCAGCGCCTGAGCTTTTCCTTCTTCGACCGCAACCGCACGGGCGCGCTCATGAGCCGCATAACCTCGGACCTCTTCGAGATAACGGAGCTGGCGCACCACGGGCCGGAGGACATACTCATCAGCGTCCTGACGATCATCGGCTCGCTCATCGTGCTGGCGGGCATAGAGTGGCGCCTGGCGCTGGTGCTGGCCGTCTGCCTGCCGCTGCTCATACTCTTCACGCTCTCGCGCCGCGTGAGCATGAAGCGCGCGAACATCGAGGTAAAGCGCCAGACGGCGGAGATAAACGCCGCCATCGAGAGCGGCATCTCCGGCATCCGCACCGCCAAGGCCTTCGCCAACGAGCAGGCCGAGGACGAGAAGTTCGTCGCCGCAAATGAGCGCTACAAGGCCGCGCGCAGCCGCTATTTCAAGGCCATGGGCGGCTTCATGAGCGGCATGGAGTTCACGACGAGCGTCATGCAGGTCCTGGTCGTCGCCGCGGGCGGCGCGCTCATCATGGGCGGGCGCATGGACTACGTGGACCTCGTGACCTTTTCGCTGTACGTCTCCACCTTCGTGACGCCGGTGCGGAAGCTGGCGAGCTTTTCGGAGGTCTACATGCAGGGCACGGCGGGCTTTTCGCGCTTTCTGGAGCTCATGCGCACGGAGCCGGACGTGCAGGACGCGCCGGACGCCGTGGAGCTGCGGGACGTGAAGGGCGAGGTCGAGTACCGGGACGTGAGCTTTTCGTATAACGACGAGGCCGGGCCGGTGCTGGAGCACGTGAGCCTGAAGATAGCCCCGGGCGAGAAGCTGGCGGTGGTCGGCCCCTCGGGCGGCGGCAAGACCACGCTCTGCCAGCTGCTGCCGCGCTTTTACGACGTGACGGGCGGGGCCGTGCTGGTGGACGGCGTGGACGTGCGCCGCGTGACGCAGGATTCGCTGCGGCGGAGCATAGGCATAATCCAGCAGGACGTGTTCATCTTCGCGGGGACCATCCGCGAGAATATCCGCTACGGCCGCCCCGAGGCGACGGACGCCGAGGTCGTGGCCGCCGCCGTGCGGGCGGAGATACACGGGGAGATAATGGCGATGCCGGACGGCTACGACAGCTACGTGGGCGAGCGGGGCGTCATGCTCTCGGGCGGGCAGAAGCAGCGGCTCTCCATCGCGCGGGTGTTCCTCAAAAACCCGCCGATTTTGGTCATGGACGAGGCGACGAGCGCGCTCGACACGGTGACTGAGCAGCGCATCCAGGCCTCGCTGGACGAGCTGGCGGAGGGCCGGACGAGCATCATAATAGCGCACCGGCTCTCGACCATACACGGCGCGGACAGGATAGCGGTTATAGAGGACGAGCGGGTGCAGGAGCTGGGGACGCACGAGGAGCTGATGGCTCAAAACGGCGTCTACGCTGGGCTGTACCGGGCACAGACATTCACGGAGGATAAAGATGTATGAGATAAAACGCGGCGGCCACGCCGACATGAAGCGCATTTACCCGATGCTGGAGCACGACTTCCACGAATGGGAGCGGCCGAGCCTTGCGGACTGCCACCTGGGCCTCATCAGGGGCGCGGAGCTGCTGCTTTTGAAGGACGAGTCGGGGCTGGAGGCGGGCTACGCCTACATGCTGCGGGACGCGGCGCGGCGCTATGCGCTGCTGGGCTGGCTGGCGGTGTACCCGACCATCCGCGGCGCCGGCACGGGCGCGCAGTTTTTGGAGCTCATAAAGGCGCGATACGCGCGGTATGAGTGCGTGTTCATTGAGGTGACGGAGTATCCGGAGCTGGAGAAGGCGCGCCGCCTGGCGGGGTTTTACAAGCGCCACGGCTGGTGTGAGACGGGCATCCCCTACGCCATCGGCGGCCGGGAGACGCTGCTGCTGCACCGCGGCGAAGCGCCGCAGCGCGCCGATCTGCGCGGCGTCCTGGAGGCGGTGTACGCCCCCATGTACGGCCCGAAATTATTTGCCAAGCACGTAAGCCTCCCATGAGAGGCATATAAAAGCTTTTTGCCCCGCTTTTAAAAAAGCGGGGCAAATCCTTTTACTGGGCCAGACTTCTACCAGCCCTAACCCCTCGCCGTGGCGGCGAGTGATTAAATCCGTCCGCGTAGCGGACACCTTAGCGGCCGAGTGGCAGCTCCCACGCGAGTGGGAGAGGCGGGCGGAGCCGGAACCCCGCCCCTACGGGCGCGGCAGCGACGCCAGGACTTGCTGGAAATACTCCGGCAGCTCGGTGCTCAGATGTATCGCCTCGCCCGTGCGCGGATGCAGGAATTTCAGCTCCCTCGCGTGCAGGCATTGGCCCTCCAGCCCGCGCTCCGGCTTCTTCGCGCCGTAGACCATGTCGCCCAGCAGCGGATGGCCGATATACGCCATGTGTACCCGGATCTGGTGCGTCCGCCCCGTCTCAAGCCGGCAGCGGATGTGCGTCCAGCCCCGGTAGCGGGCTATGACCTCCCAGTGCGTCACCGCAGGGCGCGAGCCGCGCTCCGTCACCGCCATGCGCTTGCGCTCCGTCGGGTGGCGGCCTATCGGCGCGTCCACCGTCCCCGCCTCCTCCCGGAACTCGCCGCGCGCTACGGCCTCATACACCCGCGAGAGGCTCCGGTCCGCCAGCTGCGCCGACAGCGCCAGGTGCGCAAAGTCGTTCTTCGCAGCTATGATGAGGCCCGAGGTGTCCTTGTCTATCCGGTGTACGATGCCCGGACGGCGCTCGCCGCCCACGCCCGAAAGGCTCTCCCCGCAGTGCCAGAGCAGCGCGTTCACCAGCGTGCCGTCCGGATGTCCCGGCGCGGGGTGCACCACCATGCCGCGCGGCTTGTTCACCACCACCACGTCCGCGTCCTCGTACACTATGTCCAGTGGGATGTCCTGCGGCTCCGGCTCAGGCAGCTCAGGCTCCGGCAGAAGGGCGGCGTAGACCTCCCCAGGCTCCGTGCGGCGGTTCTTCTTCACCGGCACGCCGCCGAGGGTCACGAGGCCCTCCTCCAGCAGCCGCTGCGCCGCGGAGCGCGTCAGCTCCGGCACAAGGCGCGCGAGGAGAGCGTCGATCCTCTCGCCGCTCTCCTCCGCAGTTATTTCTATATGTTCGCTCATTTGTCGGAAAACTCCGCCAGGATGTCCTCAAGCGAGAACTCCGTCTCCGCGGCCCTGGGCTTCGGCGCGGGCCTCGGCTGGGACGGCCTCGGCTCCTGGACGGGACGGGCCGGCCTGGGCTCGGGCGCGCTCCGGCGCTCCGCGGCGGGGCGAGGCTCGGCCTCGGGCTTCGGCTGGGCGGGCCGGGGGGCGTTCTCCCACTCGGCAAAGGGGTTCTTGGAGTCCACCGCCCGGGGCTCCACGGGCCGCGCGGGCCGCGCGCCGGAGGGCCGGGGGCTGTATTCCTTCACGGGGATGCGCGTGCGCGGCTCGGCCGAGGGGCGCTGCGCGCGCGGGGCCTCCTTGGCCGCCGGCCGGCGCGCCTGAGGCTTCTTGCTGTGGCTGCCGGCGCTGTGGCTGCCGGAGCGGCGCTTCGGCGCGGGCTCCCCGTCCTCCTCCCCGGCCGTGGCCAGGCTGTTCTCGCCGCCGAAGATGATATACAGGCAGAACAGCACGCCGCAGCAGGAGATGAACACGTCCGCGACGTTGAAGATGGCGTTCAGCCGCGAATCGCCCAGGAACTCGAACTTGAACATATCCACAACGTAGCCGTAGGCCACGCGGTCTATGCAGTTGCCGATGGAGCCGGCGAGCACGCCGACGGCGGCCCAGCGGCCCAGCTTGCCGCGGATGAGGTTGCGCTTGAGCGCGTACACGACGACCACGGCAAACACCAGCGCCACGACCACGAACACCCAGCGCCAGCCCCCGCCGCCCAGAAGGCCGAAGGCCGCGCCGCTGTTGTGGATGTTCACGAGCTTGATGAAGCCCGGGATGAGCGCCTGCTCGCCCGTGTTCAAATCGATGTTCAGCGAGACCCAGTACTTGAGCGCCTGGTCCGCTATCAGCACGAGGACGACCGCTATTGCGTAAAACATGGCTTACCTCCTTGGGGAAGGCCCGATATGTCTCTCTTTTTCGGCGCTCAGCCGATGGCGGCGGCGCAGCGGGGGCAGAGCTCGGGGTGCTTCTCGTCCGAGCCGATGCCGGCGCTGTGGGTCCAGCACCTGGGGCACTTGGGCAGGCTGCTCGCCTCGACCCTGACGGTCAGGCCCGGCACGGCCTCGCCGGCCCAGCCTTCAACGGGCGTGTCCGAGACCTCAAGCTCGGAGACGATGCACAGCTGCGCAAGGTCCGCGCCCTCGACGCTCTTCCAAAGCGCCGCGGCGTCCTCGCCGATGTGCAGCGTGACCTTCGCGTCCAGGGGCTTGCCGACGGTCTTCTCCGCGCGCGCCAGCTCCAGGGCCTTGTTCACGTCGTCGCGCAGGCGCAGGAGGTTCGCCCAGCGCAGCTCGGCCTCGGGGCTGAGCTTGAGCGCCGCGTCCGGGCGCGGCATGTCGTTTAGCATGACGTGGCGCGCGTCCTCCTTGTCGGAGTGCGGCATGTCCTGCCAGACCTCGTTCGAGGTGAAGGCCAGCAGCGGGGCCAGCAGGCGCATCATCGCATCCAGGATCATGTAGATGGTGGTCTGCGCGCTGCGGCGCGAGAGGCTCTCCGCCCCGTCGCAGTAGAGGCGGTCCTTGATGACGTCGAGGTAGAAGTTCGACATGTCCACGACGCAGAAGCTGTGGACAGCCGCGGTGACGCCGAAGAACTCGTACTTCTCATAGGCGTTGATGCAGCGCTCGACAAGCGCGTTCAGGCGTGAGAGCGCCCAGCGGTCGAGCTCGGGCATCTGCTCGACCGGCACCATGTCCTTGCACGGGTCGAAGCCCGCGAGGTTGCCGAGGATGTAGCGCGCGGTGTTGCGGATCTTGAGGTATTTCTCCGAGAGCTGCTTGAAGATGGCGTCGGAGCAGCGCATGTCCACGCGGTAGTCGGCGCTGGAGGCCCAGAGCCTGACGATGTCCGCGCCGTACTTGGCGATGAGGTCCGCGGGGTCCACGCCGTTGCCGAGGCTCTTGTGCATGGCCTTGCCCTCGCCGTCCACGGTCCAGCCGTGGCAGAGGCAGGTCTTGTAGGGCGCCTTGCCCTTGGTGGCGACGCCGATGAGCAGGCTGCTCTGGAACCAGCCGCGGAACTGGTCGCCGCCCTCGAGGTACATCTCGGCGGGCCAGCGGCCGGGGCTGTCGAGCTCCATGGAGGCGATGTGGGTGCTGCCGGAGTCGAACCAGCCGTCGAGGGTGTCGGTCTCCTTCGTGAAGTGTACGCCGCCGCAGTGCGGGCAGACGTAGCCCTCGGGCAGGAGCTCGGCGGCCTCGAGCTCGAACCAGGCGTTGGAGCCCTTTTCGCGGAAGATGTTCGAGACGGACTCGATGGTCTCGTCCGTGCAGACGGGCTTGCCGCAGTCGGTGCAGTAGAACACCGGGATGGGCAGGCCCCAGCGGCGCTGGCGCGAGATGCACCAGTCGGCGCGCTCCTTTATCATGGCTATCATGCGGTCATGGCCCCACTCGGGCATCCACTTGACCTCGTCGCAGGCCGCGCAGGCGGCGTCCTTGAAGGCGTCCACGGAGCAGAACCACTGGTCGGTGGCCCTGTACAGGATGGGGCTCTTGCAGCGCCAGCAGTGGGCGTACTGGTGGATGATGTCCTCGGAGGCGTAGAGCGCGCCGCAGGCCTGCAGGTCCGCGAAGATGGCCTCATTGGCCTCGTCGGTGGTGAGGCCGCAGTATTTGCCGGCCTCCTCGTTCATTTTGCCGTGGTCGTCCACGGGGACGACGAGGCCGATGTGGACTTTGCCCTCGGCGTCGTACTTGCGGCAGATGTCGTAGTCCTCGTGGCCGTGGCCGGGCGCGGTGTGGACGCAGCCGGTGCCGGCGTCGAGCGTGACGTGCTCGCCCAGGATGATGATGCTCTCCCTGTCGATGAGCGGGTGCGTCGCGGTCATGAACTCGAACTCCGAGCCCTTCAGCTCGGCCAGGACCTCGAAGCCCTCGAAGCCGCCCATCTCCGCCACGCGGCCCATGAGCTCCTTGGCGATGATGTAGACCTCGCCGCAGGGGGCCTTCGCGAGCACGTAGTCAAAGTCCGCATTGAGGCAGATGGCGAGGTTGCCCGGGATGGTCCAGGTCGTCGTCGTCCAGATGAGGAAGTAGAGCTTGTCGAGAGGGCAGTATTTGCCCAGCTTGCCCAGGTCGTCCTTGACGCGGAACTTCACGTAGATGGACTTGCAGGGGTCCTCGGCGTATTCTATCTCGGCCTCGGCCAGGGCGGTCTCGTCGTGCGGGCACCAGTAGACGGGCTTCTTGCCCTTGTAGATGTAGCCCTTCTTGTACATCTCGCCGAAGACCTTGACCTCCTCGGCCTCGAACTTCGGGTTCATGGTGAAGTAGGGCTTGTCCCACTCGCCCAGGCAGCCGAGGCGCTTGAAGGCGTCGCGCTGGACGTTCACGTAGTGCAGGGCGAAGGCCTGGCAGGCGTCGCGGAACTCGGCGGTGGTCATCTCCTTGTGGTTGAGCTTCTGCTCCTTGATGATGGCCGACTCGATGGGCATGCCGTGGTTGTCCCAGCCGGGGTAGTAGATGGCCTGCCAGCCGGACATGGACTTATACCTCGTGATGAAGTCCTTGATGCACTTGTTGAGGGCCGTGCCCATGTGGATGGCGCCGTTGGAGAACGGAGGGCCGTCGTGCAGGTCGAAGATGGGCCTGCCCTCGGTGCGCTTGAGCATATCGTGATAGAGGTCGAGCTCGTACCACTCTTTGAGCATATCCGGCTCGCGCTTGGGCAGCGCGGCGCGCATGGGGAATTCGGTTTTCGGGAGGTTTACTGTGGAATTGTAGTCCTGAGCCATATCGTTTCTCTCTCCTTAAATATAGAGCTGTATAACAAGCCAAGGGGCAGCGCGTCAAGCGCCGCCCCGTCTCGGTACCGGTCCCTGCTCAGCTGCCGCCCATGTTGAAGAGGCGGGTCATGTCGTCCGGCGTGATGGTCTGCCTGGGGGCGCGCTCACCCATGACGGGGCTTATGTCTATCTGGGGAGCGGGCTCATCCGGTATTCGGGCGACAGAGGCCTCTATGCTTTTGACAGCGGCGTCCACAGCCTCCTCCGAAGCGGGGGCGGCCTGAGCTGCGGTATTGCCGTTGAGGAAGTCGAGCTGGCGCTGGCAGAGGGCGCGCGCGTCCTCCAGGAAACGGGCGAGGGACTCCTTCGCCTCCTTGAGGCGGGCCTCCTCGCGGCGGGTCTCGCTCTTGAGCCCGTCAAGGCTGCGGGCCGCGGCGGCCTGGGCCTCGGCCACGACCTTGTCCGCCCGCGCGCGGGCCTCCGCCTCTATCTGGGAGGAGAGCTTCTGCGCGGAGAGCAGGGTCATGCGCATCGCGTCTTCGCTGGCGCGGTATTCCTCTATCTTGTCCACCAGGACCTTCATCTTGGCCTTCAGCGTCGCGCTCTCGCGCTGGGCGGCTTCCAGCTCGGAGGCCATCTCCTCCATGAAGTCGTCCACGCTGCCCATGTCGTAGCCGCCGAAGACGGCCTTCTCAAAGATTTTCTCCCGGATGTCCTGAGGAGTCATGTCGGTATCCCCTTCCCTGTACTTAACTCTGTGTTGTGAGCGGGCCTCAGAAGCAGAGGCCGCCGCTTTCTATCTGGCTCATCATCTCGCCCGTTATGTTGACGCCGGCGGGCGTCACGAGGTACACTCCGCCCGATATTCGGCTGAGCGAGCCGCCCCGGGCGTAGGCCACGCCGGAGAGGAAGTCTATGACCCGCCGCGCCGTTATCTTGTCCGCCGCGCCGAGGTCCAGGACTATCGTCCTGCCCGCGACGAAGCTGTCGGCGATGCCGGCCGCGTCCGCAAACTCGGCGGGCTTGGCGAGCATCAGGCCCTGGACGCCCTGGGCGGGCGCGGCCTGCTTGGCCTCGCGGGCCGGGGCCTCCTGCCTGGGCGGCTTCGGCTCCTTCTCGCGGCGGGGCAGGCGGAAGCTCGGCTTCGGCAGGCCGAAGCTCGGCTGCTCGGCGTTCTCCTCGTCCGTGAAGAAGCTCTCCCGCCGCTCCGGCGTTATCGGGGGGCCGGGCTGCTCCTCCTCCGGGCCGCCCCTGTCGAAGAACTCGTCCTCGTCGTCATAGGGGTGGGCTAGTCTTTTTATCTCGTCAAAGAATCCCATTTGCCTGTCTCTCCTCAGCGGCCTGCGCCGTAGTCCCTGGCGCCGAAGATGGCAGAGCCGACGCGGACCATGTTCGCGCCCTCCGCTATCGCGTCTTCAAAATCGCCGCTCATACCCATTGATAAAAAGTCCATAGACGTATTATCGTATTTTTTCCCGCCGATGTCAACAAAAAGCTCGTACATCCTGGCAAAATAAGGCCGGTTTGTCCCCGGAATTACAGATATGGGCGGTATCGCCATCAGCCCGCGCACCCGAAGGCCCTCCTGAGCGGCCGCAAAGTCCAGCAGTTCCGGCAGCCGCTCCGGCGAAACGCCGCTTTTTGACAGCTCCCCGGCGATGTTCACCTCAAGCAGCACGTCCTGCACGACGCCCAGCCTCTGCGCCCGGGCCGAGATGTCGCCCAAAAGCTCCACGGAGTCCACGGACTCTATGAGCCCGACGCTGCCGACGAGGTACTTGACCTTGTTGCGCTGGAGATGGCCTATGAAATGCAGCCCCGCGCCCTCGTAGGCGCCGGCGGCGCGCTTTTCCACCAGCTCCTGGACCCGGTTCTCGCCGCAGGCGTCCACGCCCGCGGCCACGGCCTCGCGGACCCTGTCCGCGCCGTTCATCTTGCTGGCCGCGACGAGCAGCACCCGCCGCCCCCCGGCGGCGGCCTCTATCCGCGCGCGCACGGCGGCCACGTTTTCCGCAATGCCCATTCTCTCTATCTCCTTTCAGGGCTCCGGGCAAAGCCGGGCCTCGCAGACTCTCAGCTCCAGCGAGCGCGCGAGCGCCTCGGCGCTTGAGAGGACTATGACGCGGCGGCCGAGCTCGGCCTCGCCTATGCTCTCGACCCGCGCCTCCGCTTCGAGGCCGGGCAGCTCTATCCTGAGCTTGTCCCCTTCTGAAAACCGCGCCGCCTCCGCCTGCGTGAGCGCCGCGGCGAAGTACCAGCGCCAGCCGCTCACGAGCTTCATCGTGCCCGCGCTCTCCGGCTCCGCGGCCATGAGCTCCGCGAGGTCCCGGGGCGTGAGGGCTTCGAGGTCCTCAGGCGCGAGGTATTCAAAGCCGTCCACGGCGGAGGAGAAGAGCCCCGCCTCCGGGGCGTAAAGCGTCTCGGCCCCCGCGGCCGCGGGCAGGGCGGCCAGCTCCGAGAGCAGGCGCGCCGCCCTCTCCTGCGCGCCCGCGCCGGAGAGCGCCTCGCCCAGCGCCTGCGCGCAGGCGGCGGCCCCGGGGAGGTCCCCTGCGGCCCGGGCGGAGGCCAGCGCCAGCAGCGCCCCGTCCGCCTCCGGCTCCGCGCCGGAGACGGCCTCGGCCAGCTGGGCTGAGAGCTCCCGGCGCAGCCGCGCGGTCTCCAGCGCCGCGGCGTCCGGCGCGCAGAGCGCCAGGGCCTGGCCCGCAGCCGCGCGCTCCCCGTCCTGCAGGAGGGGCAGCAGGTACGCGCCATGCCCGCCCAGCGTGCGCTCACGCCTTATGACTATGCCCCGCGCCTCGACGCCGGGCTCGGCCGAGGCCGCCGGCTCCGCCGTGACGGGGGCGGCCGCCTCGCCGCCCAGCAGGGGGCGCAGGCCCAGGTAGGCCGCCGCCGCCAGCAGCAGGACGGCGAGGGCCAGGCCCGTGAAGAGGTTCGTCCGCCTCGTGGCCTTATGTATCCTGCCCCGCCTCGCCCAGGTTCAGCGCCCGGGCCGGGGCGATGGTCGAGATGGCGTGCTTGTAGATGAGCTGCTGCCGCCCGTCCGAGTCCAGCACGACCGTGAAGCTGTCGAAGGCGCGCAGCACGCCCCGCAGCTGGAAGCCGTTCATGAGAAACAGCGTCAGCGGCACGCGCTCGGCCCGCGCGCGGCAGAGGAAGGTGTCCTGAAGGTTCTTTGTCTTTTCCATATCTCGCTCCTTGCCGGAGCGGTGGATTTACATAATATCATATTTTGCCGCTCCGTAAAATAGTAAATTTGTACAAAACGCGGTCCTCACCGCGCCCTGTACGCGACTATCATATACCGCAGCGGAGCAGATATTCTGTCGAATCCCGGACGGCGGCCTCAAAATCGGGCCGGCCCTGCCAATCGATGCGCAGGGCGTCCCGGCGGGAGCGCAGCCAGGTGAGCTGGCGTTTGGCGTAGCGGCGGGTCTCGCGCTTTATCGTCTCTATGGCCTCCTCGCGGGAGCAGTCCCCGCGCAGGGCGGCGGCGGCCTCCTTGTAGCCTATGGCCTGCATGGCGGTGCAGCCCCCGCCGAGCCCGGCGTCCAGCAGGCGCCGGACCTCCTCGAAGAGCCCGAGCGAGACCATCTCGTCCACGCGCGCGTCGGTGCGCGCGTACATCTCCTCGCGCGAGGCCCAGCCGAGGATGATATAGGCCGCGTCGAAGTCCGGCGGGCGCAGGCGGCTGGCCTTGTCGAGCTCCGTCATCGTCCGGCCGGTGAGCAGGTAGACCTCGTAGGCGCGCACGACGCGCTTTTTGTCGCGGGGGTGGAGCTTTGCAGCGCGCTCCGGGTCGAGCTGTGAGAGCTCCCGGAGCATGGCCGCGCCGCCTATCTCGTCGTAGCGCTCCTCCAGCTCGCGGCGGGTCTCGCCGGTCTCGTCCACGGCGGCGAAGCCCAGGCCGCGGACGAGGGAGTCTATGTACAGCCCCGTCCCGCCCACGACTATGGGCAGCCGCCCGCGCGCGAGGATATCGCGGCAGGCCGCCCCCGCCGCCTCGACGTAGCGCGCCGCGGACCAGTTCTCCCAAGGCTCCGCGACGTCTATGAGGTGGTGCGGCACGCCCTGCATCTCCTCGGGCGTGGGCTTGGCCGTGCCTATGTCCATGCCCCGGTAGAGCTGCATCGAATCCGCGGAGACGACCTCGCCGCCCAGCCGCTGCGCAAGCAGCACGCCGAGCCGGGTCTTACCCGTCGCCGTGGGTCCGGTTATGACGGCTATTTTTGGGGGCATAAAAACACTTCCATTCTTTGAAGTAATGTGATATGATACAGGGGCCAGAATGTAAGGAGGCAGCAAACTGAAATGAAAATAAAAATCTCAACGGACAGCACCTGCGACCTGCCTGCTGAGCTTATCGCCGCGCACGACATCGGCGTCCAGCCGCTGTACATCATCCGCGGCGGCGAGGCGCTGCGAGACGGCATCGACGTGACGCCGGACGACCTCTACGCCTACACCAAGGAGACGGGCAAGCTCTGCGGCACCTCGGCTGTGACGATAACGGACTATCTGGGCTCCTGGAAGGCCTGGCTGGAGGAGTACGACGCCATAGTACACGTGGCGTTTTCCTCGGAGCTGTCGGCCAGCTGCAACAACGCGCGGCTGGCGGCGATGGAGCTGCCGGGCAAGGTCTGGGTAGTGGACTCGCTGAATCTGTCCACGGGCTTCGGGCATCTGGTGCTGGACGCGGCGCTGATGGCGGAGCGCGGCATGGCCCCGGAGGAGATAGCGGCGGAGGTGGAACGCCTTGTGCCGAAGATGGACGTCAGCTTCGTGCTGAACACGCTGGACTACCTGAAGAAGGGCGGGCGCTGCACCTCGGTGCAGGCGCTGGGCGCGAATCTGCTGGGTTTGAAGCCCTGCATAGAGGTTATCGGCGGGAAGATGACGGTGGGCAAGAAGTACCGGGGCAAGATAGAGGCGGCCTATGTCCAGTACATAAAGGACAGGCTTGCCGGCCGGGACGACATAGACACGCGCCGGGTGTTCATAACCGACTCGGGCCTTCCGGACGATGTACGCGCGCGTCTGCGCGAAGTTGTACTCTCCTGTCAGCCCTTTGAGGAGGTCTACAACAACCGCGCGGGCTGCACGATAAGCGGCCACTGCGGCCCCTGGTGCATGGGAGTACTATACTACCACAAATAAGCCCTGCGCGCAAATACTGCGGCCCGCGCCGCGGTGGGCGGTACGTTTTCGCGGCAAGGTACGACACACCTGTAGGGGCGGGGTTCCAGCGCCGCCCGGGTTTTTGGGGTTGGAGGAACTCGCCGTATTGCTGTTGGTTGTCTTTACCTTGTGCTGCGTGTTCCACCCCATTTCTTTGGTCTTGCCCAAAGAAACGGGGTGGAGCCCCAAAGAAAAGCGCTT
>UQUO01000020.1 GCA_900544295.1 uncultured Eubacteriales bacterium
ACGCCAGGCCTCGTAAAGTTCTTAACTTTCATTCTGCTCAGGAATTATGGGACTTTGAACTCAATTCCTGTTGCACTTAGTTTGACAATTCACTGTTTTTTACGCAAGCTCGCGTCCCATCAGGACGCCCATGGCGGAGGCCATCATCAGGCCGCGCGTCCAGCCGGAGCTGTCGCCCAGAGCGTGCAGGCCCGGGACGTTGGTGTTGAAGCTCGTATCCATCTTGACCTTATTGGAATAGAACTTCAGCTCAGGAGAATAGAGCAGCGTCTCATAACTGGCAAAGCCGGGGACTACCTCGTCCATCGACTTTATGAAGTTTATGATGTTGATCATGGCCCTGTAGGGCATGGCGGCGGTGATGTCTCCCGCTACGGCGTCCACCAGGGTGGGCCGGACGTTGGAATGGGCCAGCTCCTTCTCCCAGGTACGCTTGCCGTCCAGGATGTCGCCGAAGCGCTGGACGAGGATGTGGCCGTTGGCCAGCATATTCGTCAGCTCGCCGACCTTCTGCGCGTAGGCGATGGGCTGGTTGAAGGGTACGGAGAAGTTATGCGAGCAGAGGATGGCGACGTTGGTGTTCGGGCTCTTGAGGTCTGCGCCCTTGAAGGCGTGGCCGTTCACGACGGCGAGGTCGTTGTCGTAGTTCTCCTGGCTCACGACTCCGCCGGGGTTCTGGCAGAAGGTACGGACCTTGTTCTTGAAGGGCGCAGGATAGCCGATGAGCTTGGACTCATAGAGGACGTCGTTTATCTCCTCCATTATCTCGTTGCGCACCTCTACGCGCACGCCGATATCGACCGTGCTGGGCTGGTGCTCAACGCCGTGCTCGGTGCATATCTTCTCCAGCCAGTCCGCGCCGCGGCGGCCCGTGGCGACCACGGTGTGCTCCGCGCGGATTTCAAATTCCTTCTTCCCGTCTGAGAGGTACACGCCGCGGCAGGTGTCGCCCTCCATGATGAGGTCGCGGCACTCGGTGTCGAAATACATCTCCACGCCGTGGTCCATGAGGTAGTGCTCTATGCCAAGGTAGACGTCGTGCGCCTTCTCGGTGCCCATGTGGCGGATGGGGCAGTCCACGAGCTTCAGGCCCGCCTTGATGGCCCGGGCGCGGATGCGCCGGACCTTCTCGTCGTTGCCGACGCCCTCGATATGCTCGTCTGCGCCGAACTCAAGGTAGATCTTATCCGCGTAGTCTATCGTCTCCTGCGCCAGGCGCTCGCCTATGAGCGTGGGCAGGTCGCCGCCGACTTCGCATGCCAGCGAGAGCTTGCCGTCCGAGAACGCGCCCGCGCCGGAAAAGCCGGTGGTGATATGGCAGCTCGGGCGGCAGTTCATGCACACGCCCGTCTTGACCTTCGGGCAGCTGCGCTTCTCCAGCGCGCGGCCCTTTTCGACCATAACTATCTTCTTGCTGCTCCCCCTGCGGAGCATTTCGAGCGCCGTGAATATACCGGCAGGGCCAGCGCCGACTATCACTACATCCGCGTTCATCAAAATAACCTCCAAACACAAAAACAGCACGCCGTAAAAGCGTGCCAAAAAATGTACATCGTTTGGGCTGCTCCCGGCTCGGAGCCGGGAACAGCCTGGAGCGGGCAACGAGATTCGAACTCGCTACCTCCACCTTGGCAAGGTGGCGCTCTGCCAAATGAGCTATGCCCGCAAAACGCTTGTTATTTTAGCACGTTTATTTTATTTGTCAAGGGCTTTGCGAGTTTTCTGTCTCCGGTTCCTGGCTGGGACTGACCTCTGGGCTTGGGCTGGCTTCCGGCGCCTCCGTCTCGACGCTGTCAGGCTCCTCGGTCAGCGCGGCGTAGGACAGGGCGCCGTCGCACTGGGGGTAGTTCTCGTTGTCCCACCAGTAGTGGCCCCACATGTCGGCATCGCTTATGAAAAAGGTCGCCGCAAGGCCGCGCTCCGCCGCGGCGCTCACGTCCACGTGGTAGCTCGCGCCGTCTACGGTTACGATATTCCAATAGTGCTCCGCCCTGTCGAGCCTCCCGGCGACGACGGTGCAGTCCACCTCAACGATGTCGCACAGCGCCTTGAAGGCCAGGGCCATACCCCGGCTGTCCGCCGCGCCGAGATGCACGGCGTCCCAGAGCGTGTCGCCAGTCTCGGCATTGGAGGCGCAGGTCTCCATCACGACTGTCGCCGCCTGGAGCGCGCGGTAGGCCTCTCCGCGCGAGGTGACGCGCCCTGCCAGCTCTGTGAGTTCGGCGCTCAGGATCTCCTTGCGCGAGGCGAGGCTCGCCACGCTCGCGCCGTAGTCGAGGTTTATCTCGTATATGCGCTGGAGCCCGCCGCCGGTATACATGGTGACCTCCGTCGTAGGCAGGTTCACACAGGAGAGCGGGTTTTCAAAATACGCCTCAGTGACGTAGCCCGCGACCTCCGCCTCGCTCGCTCCGGAGGCGGTGACCATGACGACAAGACCGGGGCTCATCTGCTCCAGCGCGGCGCTGACGGCGTCATAGAGACCGCTGACCGTGCCCACGCTGACGATGGCTTCGACTTCCTCCTGCGTATGCAGGTAGTAGACGTAGACCTCGGCCTCATAATAGCTGACGTGCCTGTCCAGGTCGTAGGAGATGTAGTCCACGACATAGGCGGCCAGCGCCGTCTCGGAACGGACCTCGTTGCAGGCGGCGGCAAGGTCGTCGCTGATGTTCTCGCCCTTGTAGCTGCTGAAATCAAGGGAGCCGGATTCCTCATGCGCGGTTATGAGCTTGTTTATGGCCAGCTTCAGCTCCAGGTAGTTCTCCACCTGCACCGTCCCCTCCTGCTGGGGCGGGGTCGAGGCGTCCACGTAGTCGGTTATAGCGATGTATTCCTTGTCAAAAATTGAGGCGCAGCCTGAAAGCGACGCCGCGAGGGCGGCCGCCGCAAAAAGTGCGATGATTTTCTTTTTCACGGCGGCGCCTCCCTTTTGGGCTCAGTAGCCCAGCTCCTCGTTGATGATGACGACCTCGGCAGCCATGCCCATCATGGGCTCCATGAGCATGGACACGCCGCGGCAGATGCGCTCCGGGCTGCGGCAGTCGTAGCACCTCAGCTCGCCCTTGACGCAGGGCGTGTCCTTGCCGAAACGGCGGGCGTTAAGCGGGGCTGCAACGTTGCGCGCGCGGTGGAAAGCAGCCTCCGCGTTGGGACATACCTTGTTCATGCCTGCGACGATGTATACCTTCTCATGGCCATAGAGGGTCGAGGCAACGCGGTTGCCCGCGCCGTCTATGTTGATTATCTCGCCCGTCTCCGCGATGCCGTTGGCGCTGGAGACGTAGACCTGGGCCTTCGCCGCACGGGCACGGGCCTCGTTGGGCTCGGTCTTCCAGTGCCAGGCCACATCCGCAGCCTTGCCCTGGAGCTTCTCATACAGACCGATGGCCTCTACGGTCTTGCTGCCGCCTATGCCGACAGTCTTGCCCGCCAGCTGCTCCGCGAGATAGTCCGCAGCCTCCGCGCCGGTCTCGAAATACCGGAAGGCAAAACCGTGGCCCTCAAGGCTCTTTTTCAGTTTTTCAATGTCCATGCTCTTCTCCTTTCTCAGCTCTCGTTCGTTATATCTCCGAAGCCGTTGCCGTAGACGTCCTTGGCCTCGGTCACTATCAGGAAGGCGTGGGTATCAATGGATTTGATGATGCGGCGCACGTCCATGATCTGCTGCTTCTTGATGACGCAGAGGATGACGTTCTTCGCGCGGCCGGTGTAGGCGCCCTCGCCCTTCAGCAGCGTGACGCCGCGGCCAAGAGTGGCAGTTATGGCGTTTTTGAGCTTCTCGCTCTCGTCGCTGATGATGTAGCAGACCTTCGAGGTGCCCAGGCCATAGAGCACGAGGTCGATGACCCGCGTGACGACGAACATGGCGATGACGGCGTACATGGCCGCCTCGAACTCGTTGAAGATGATGGCGAAGGCCGCGTAAATGATGATGTCGAGGATGAGGATGATGGTGCCGAAGTTCATGTAGGGGTACTTCCTGCGCACGAACTTGGCCACGATGTCTATGCCGCCCGTGGTGTCGCCCGCGCGGTAGACCAGGCCGAGGCCGAGGCCGTTGAGCACGCCGCCGTAGATCGCCGCCAGCAGCATGTTCTCCGTCGCCACGATGCCGAAATAGGCGTAAAGGTCCACAAACACGGAGGAAAGCACCGTCGCCACAAACGAGCCGACAATGAACTTCAGGCCGAAACCCTTCCAGGCCCAGATGAACAGCGGTATGTTGATGATGAGGTTCATCACGCCGACGGGGATATCCGTCAGGTAGTTGATTATCATCGCAATACCGGTCACGCCGCCGGCGATTATGTCGTTGGGGTAGAAGAAAAAGCGCAGTCCCGCGGCATAGAGCACCGAGCCGACGATTATCAGGAAGTACTCCCAGAGATAATCCTTAACTGTCTTCGTGTGATGCATAGCGGCTATTCCTCCAACAGCGAAAGTTGTTTCTCCCCCCTGTCCTCCTCACGGAGCAGGGCTCCGGCGGCTGGAAGGCTGCGGACGCGGTAGCGCGAGAGGTTCTTGATGCCCGTCTCATGCAGGGGGCGGGCGGCGCGGAGCTTGTATTTCGGCTTCATCGTCATGACGCCCACGCCCTGGGTCGAGCGCGAGGTCTTCGGCGCCAGCAGCGCCGTGCTGAATATTATCGCCCTGCCCTCCGTGGAGAAGGCCGCAAGCTCCAGCTCCTCCGTCAACTGTACTATGCAGACGAGCGGGCTCTTGTCGGAATAGGCGTTCAGCAGCTTTTTGCGGTTGGTCTTCGTCTCGTAGGCCGAGAGCATGAGGCGCGCGGCCTTGCCGTTTTCAAAGAAGAGCAGCAGCTGACCGGAGTAGTCGCCCGGGTCTATGACCTGCACGACCCGCTCTCCCTCGTCCATGCCCAACTTGCCGGGCAGGTATACGCCGAGGACCGAGGCCTTCGTGTCCTCGAAGTCCGCCAGCCGGGTCTTGTAGACCTGCTGCCTGTCCGTGAACACCAAAAGCTCCGCGCGATTCGAGGAGTCGAACTCCGCGGCCGGGCCGTCGCCCTCCTTATATTTCTGCTCCGAGGCCATTCGCAGGGACTGGGGAGTTATCTTCTTGAGGTAGCCCTCGCGGGAGACGAAGACGCGGACGGGGTAATCCTCGACCTGCTCCTCCTCCGCATCCTCGGGCAGCTCGTCGGCATAGACGATGCCGGTCCTGCGGGGCGAGGGGTAGTCCTTAATTATCCGCTCCAGCTCTTTTATTATGATGTTCTGGAGCTTTCGGCGGCTTTGGAGGGTGGCTTCAAGCTCTGCGATGTCGCGCTCCAGGACCTCCGTCTCCGCCGTGCGCTTTAGGATATACTCGCGGTTTATATTGCGGAGCTTTATCTCCGCGACAAACTCCGCCTGGATCTTGTCTATGCCGAAGCCCGACATGAGGTTCGGCACGACGTCGGCCTCGCGCTCGGTGTTTCTTATGATGGCGATGGCCTTGTCTATGTCCAGAAGTATCTTGCCGAGGCCGAGCAGCAGGTGCAGCTTCTCCTTCTTACGGCCGAGGTCGAAGTATATGCGGCGCTTCACGCAGTCGAGCCGCCAGGCCGTCCACTCGGAGAGTATCTCCCGCACGCCCATGACGCGCGGTGTGCCCGCGATAAGGATGTTGAAGTTGCAGGCAAAGCTGTCCATGAGCGGCGTGGACTTGAAGAGCTTTGCCATGAGCTTTTCCGGGTCCGCGCCGCGCTTGAGGTCGATGGCGAGCTTCAGGCCGCCCAGATCCGTCTCGTCGCGCATGTCGGAGATCTCCTTCGCCTTGCCCGCCTTCACGAGCTCCGCGACCTTGTCCATGACAGCCTCGGCCGTGGCGGTGTAGGGTATCTCATAGATCTCTATGACGTTTTCCTTCGCGTCATAGCGCCAGCGGGAGCGGACCTTGAAGCTTCCGCGGCCCGTGCGGTATATCTCCTCCATGACGCCCGGCTCCATGATTATCTCGCCGCCCGTGGGAAAATCCGGGGCCGGGAGAGTGGCCATGATGTCGCAATCCGGGTCGCGTATGCAGCTTATGGCAGTCTCGCAGACCTCCGCGAGATTGAAGCCGCAGATCTGGCTCGCCATGCCGACGGCTATGCCGGTGTTTGCGGAAACAAGGACGTTCGGGAAAGCCGTGGGCAGCAGCGCCGGCTCCTTCATGCTGCCGTCGTAGTTGTCCACGAAGTCCACGGTATCCTTGTCTATGTCGCGGAATACCTCGCTGCAGATGGCGGAGAGCTTCGCCTCCGTATACCTCGATGCGGCATAGGACATGTCGCGCGAATACACCTTGCCAAAGTTGCCCTTCGAGTCCACGAAGGGGGTATTCAGCGCCTCGCAGCCTTTTGCCAGACGCACCATCGTCTCGTAGATGGCCGCGTCGCCGTGCGGGTTCAGGCGCATGGTCTGGCCGACGATGTTGGCGGACTTGGTGCGCGAGCCCGTCAGCAGACCCATCTTGTACATCGTGTAGAGCAGCTTGCGGTGCGAGGGCTTGAAGCCGTCTATCTCCGGTATGGCGCGGGAGACGATGACGCTCATGGCGTAGGGCATATAGTTCGTCTCCAGCGTCTCGGTTATGGGCTGCTCCAGTACCTCGGCGCGCAGGCCCATGACGTTTTCGTTGGTTTTTTTCCTGTTTTCCGGCTCCTGCGCCGGTTTTTTACGAGCCATTTATTTTCTTCCGCCCTTGCCTTTTTTCTTCTTGCCGGTCTCGAGATCGCGCCCGCAGCTGGGGCACTCCTTGATGCTGAACAGCTTTTTGATGATGAGCTCCCCGCACCAGGGACAGCGGCTCCACTTGAGCACGATCGCCATTGTGAACATCAGCACCACCACCGCCCAGATGGCCATGCTGCCCGACTCCGGCGTCCCCGGCTCCATGCCGAACACGCCTATGAGGCACAGCAGCAGCGAGAGCAGCAGCCCCGCCATGGCTGCCTTCTTGACTGTCTTGAATCTCATTCCCAAACCCCCTCAGGATATGTCGGCAAGGTCGAGATACTGACTGCCGAACTCGGATATATGCTGCTTCCTGCCCGCGAGATTGTCGCCCAGCAGCAAATCGAAGATCTCGCCGGTGCGCTCTGCTTCCTCAGGCATGACCCGGATGAGCCGGCGCGTCTCGGGGTTCATCGTCGTCAGCCACATCATGTCCGGGTCGTTCTCACCCAGGCCCTTGGAACGGTTTATCGTGACCTTGGCGCGGCCTATGCCCTCCAGTATCTCCGCCTTCTCGCGCTCGGAATAAGCAAACCAGGTCTTGCTGCCCGATTCTATCTCGTACAGCGGCGACTCCGCGATGTAGACGTAGCCCTCGCGGATGAGAGTCGGCGCCAGGCGGTAGAGCATCGTCAGGATGAGCGTGCGTATCTGGAAGCCGTCCACGTCCGCATCCGTGCAGATGATGACCTTGCTCCAGCGCAGGCTCTCCAGCTCGAAGGCGGGCAGCTCCTTGATATGCTTCTGCACCTCCACGCCGCAGCCCAGGACCTTGATGAGGTCCGTTATTATCTCGCTTTTGAAAATGCGCCCGTAATCGGCCTTCAGGCAGTTGAGGATCTTGCCGCGCACGGGCATTATGCCCTGGAACTCCGCGTCGCGCGAGAGCTTGCAGGCGCCCAGGGCGCTGTCGCCCTCCACGATGTAGATTTCGCGCTTAGAGACGTCCCGGCTGCGGCAGTCCACGAACTTCTGCACGCGGTTTGAGATGTCCATGCTGCCCGTCAGCTTTTTTCTTATGTTCAGCCGGGCCTTCTCGGCCTGCTCGCGGCTGCGTTTGTTTATGAGCACCTGGTCGGCTACCCTGTCCGCCTCGGCCTTGTGCTCGATGAAATACACCTCCAGCTGGGAGCGGAGGAAATCTGTCATGGCCTCCTGAATGAAGCGGTTGGTGATGGCCTTCTTCGTCTGGTTCTCGTAGGAGGTCTGTGTGGAAAAGCAGTTCGTGACGAGGACCAGGCAGTCCTGGACGTCCTGGAAGCTGATTTTCGACTCGTTTTTCTGGTATTTCCCGACCTTCTTGATGTAGGCGTCCACGGCGCTGACGAAGGCGCTGCGCGCGGCCTTCTCCGGCGCGCCGCCGTGCTCCAGGAAGGAACTGTTGTGGTAATACTCTATGGCGTTTACCTTGTTCGAGAAGCAGAAAGCTGCCGAGAGCTTGACCTTGTACTCCGGTTTATCCGCCCTGTCGCGGCCCTTCCGCTCGGCCTGAATGAAACAGGGCGTCGAGAGCGTCTCCTCCCCCGCTATCTCCGACACGTAGTCGAGGATGCCGTTCTCATATAGGAAATCCGTGGTGTCAAACTTGCCCTGGGCTATCTCGTTGCGCAGGCGGAAGGTCACGCCCGCGTTCACCACGGCCTGGCGCTTCAGCGTCGCCGTATAGTAGTCAAGGGGGATGTCTATGTCCGTGAACACCTCAAGGTCAGGCCTCCAGCGGATGTCCGTGCCGGTCTTTTTGCGGTCCGCCGGCTCCTCCTCTAGCTTGCCCTTGATGCGGCCCTTTTCAAAGTGGAGCGTGTATTTCTTCCCGTCGCGCCGGACGGTGACGTCCATGTACTCGGATGAATACTGCGTTGCACAGGTGCCGAGGCCGTTGAGGCCGAGGGAATACTCGTAGTCGCCGCCCTCGTTGTTGCGGTATTTGCCGCCGGCGTAGAGCTCGCAGAACACGAGCTCCCAGTTATACTTCTTCTCAGCCGGATTCCAGTCCACGGGGCAGCCGCGGCCGAAGTCCTCACATTCTATACTCTTGTCGAGATAGCGCGTCAGTGTTATAATGCTGCCGTTGCCCGCGCGGGCCTCGTCTATCGAGTTCGACAATATTTCGAACACCGCGTGCTCGCAGCCCTCCAGCCCATCGGAGCCGAAAATGACCGCGGGGCGCTTTCTGACCCTGTCCTCGCCCTTGAGCTGGGAGATGCTCTCGTTGCCGTAGGACTCGGGAGTGTTTCTTGCCATTTGCAGTTTTTCCCCCACCAAATCAATATGTTGTAGCGCAAAATTGCATAATTTTACTTATATAGTATAGACCAGCCGCCCCTAAATTGCAAGAAAAAAAGCGGGGCCGCACTCTCGTGCGCACCCCGCCGCACCGCATAAAGGCATGGCGTTCGCCTCGTCCCGCGGCACTTGACTTCATTCTCTCGCGTGTGTGGCCTGCGCTTATCCCTCGCGGAACAAGGCTTGCGGCTCCTTTCCGGCAGCCCGCGTTCAGGCGGACGGCCATTCGCCTTTTCCGGCGCTTTAGCGCGCCAGGCACCGGCCTTGGGCTTTTCTCTCTTGCCCTGCCGGACTCGCTTCTCTTTTGAAGTCCGAGTGTAGTATGGCTCCGGAGCGCGCGCGTATTACAAGAAGTTTTTGCTTTTTTCGGTTAAAACAGGCTGGGTCTGAATACAATATGGACAAGGGAGTGTGATCACCTTGTCCAAAAACCGAAGAGAAGCCAAGGCGCACCGCGCCGAGGTCAAAAAGGCCGTCGAAGAGCTGGACAGCATCAGGAACCAGCTCGGCGAAGTCTACGTCAAATTCAACAACATGACCGACCCCTCGGCGCTCGACACCTGCATCTATGAGATGAGCGCCCTCAAGGCGAAATACAACTACGCGGTGAGGAACCTCAAATCGTATTTTTTGTGATAAGGAGGGCATAACATGCCGCCCATAGGCACCATCATCACCATTGTCGTCTGCGTACTGCTGTTATATCTGCTGCTGAAGATAATCCGGCTTCCGATAAAGCTCCTCTTCAAGCTGCTGCTGAATATGCTCTCGGGGCTCGTACTGCTCTTTGTTTTCAACTTCATCGGCGGCTTTTTCGACTTCTCGCTCGGCATCAACGCCACCAACGCCCTGGTGGCGGGGGTGCTGGGCATACCGGGCATCGTGCTGCTGGTGCTTATCCAGAACTTCATGTGAGTACATAAAGACGGCGGACACCGCAAAAAGTGTCCGCCGTTTTTCTTTTTCAAAACAGCGTCATCTGGCTCTCCTCGGGCATTTCGCCGAGGGCGCCTACGGCTTTGAGCTGTTCTATGTGGGCCTGGCTCACTTTGGGGCAGGCCAGGGAGAGCTCTTCCACCGAGATGAAGCGGCGGCCGCCGGTGCGGCAGGCCATGAGGTCGTTCGCCGCCGCCGCGCCCAGGCCGGAGATGGCCACAAACGGCGGGCGCAGCCGCTTCTCGTCCACCACCAGGAACTTCGCCGCGTCGCACTCGTAGAGGTCCATAGGCGCAAACTCAAAGCCGCGCATATAGAACTCGTACACCGCCTCCAGCGTCGTCACGAGGTCCTCTTCCTTCGCCGTGGCGTCGGATTTGGACTTTATCTCGTTTATCTTCCGGCGCACGAAGTCCCGGCCCTTCAGCATCAGGCCCGCGTCGAAGGCGTCCTTCTGGCTGCGGCGGTAGAAATACGCGCTGTAAAACTCCAGCGGGCGGTGGACCTTGAACCAGGCGATGCGGAAAGCCATCATGACATAGGCCACGGCGTGGGCCTTCGGGAAGAGGTATTTTATCTTCCGGCAGGAGCCGATATACCAGTCCGGCACGCCCGCGTCGTGCATCTCGCCCTCCGCGCCCTCGGGCAGGCCGCGGCCCTTGCGGACGGATTCCATTATCTTGAAGCTCCGCTTGTCCGGCATGCCCTTCGAGATGAGGTAGAGCATGATGTCGTCGCGGCAGCCGATGGTCTCCTTGACGCTCGCCGTGCCCGAGAGGATGAGGTCCTTGGCGTTGCCGAGCCACACGTCCGTGCCGTGCGAGAAGCCCGAGAGGCGCACGAGGGTATCGAACTGCTCGGGCTGGGTATCCACCAGCATCTGCCGCGTGAAGCCCGTGCCGAACTCCGGGATGCCTATGGTGCCGGTCTTGCCGATGATGGGGTCGTCGTCCCCGAGGCCGAGCGGCGCCGCGGTCTTGAAGATGCGCATGGTCTCCGGGTCGTCCAGCGGTATCTCGCGGACGTTCACTCCTGTCATGTCCTCCAGCATCTTCAGCATGGTCGGGTCATCGTGGCCCAGCTCGTCCAGCTTCAGGAGGTTGGCCTCCATACTGTGATACTCAAAGTGCGTCGTGATTATGCCGCTGTCCGGGTCGTCCGCCGGGTGCTGCACGGGGCAGAAGTCCTCGACCTCCATGTCCTGAGGGATGACGACGAGGCCGCCGGGGTGCTGGCCGGTGGTACGCTTCACGCCCACGAGGCCCATGGCGAGCCGCCCCTCCTCCGCCTTCGAGACGTGCCTGCCGCGCTCCTCCAGGTATTTGAGGACGTAGCCGTAGGCCGTCTTTTCCGCCAGGGTGCCGATGGTGCCCGCGCGGAAGACGTGGTCGGAGCCGAAGAGCTCTTCTGTATACTTATGCGCACGGGCCTGATATTCGCCCGAGAAGTTGAGGTCTATATCCGGCACCTTGTCGCCGCCGAAGCCCAGGAAGGTCTCGAAGGGGATATCGAAGCCCTCCTTGCGCATCTTCTCGCCGCACCCGGGGCAGGTCTTGTCCGGCATGTCCGCGCCGCAGCCGTAGCCAGCGCCGGATTCGAAGTCCGTATGGTGGCATTTCGGGCAAACATAGTGCGGCGGGAGGCTGTTGACCTCCGTTATTCCCGACATATACGCCACGATGGAGGAGCCGACGCTGCCTCGGCTGCCGACGAGGTAACCGTGCGCGTTCGAGTCCGCGACGAGCTTCTGGGCCGACATGTAGATGACGTCGTAGTGCCGGGAGAGGATGTCACCCAGCTCTGTCTCGACGCGCTTCGTGACTATCTCGGGCGGGTTTTCGCCGTATATCTCGTGCATACGCCCGTATACGAGGTCTTTCAGTATCTCCGCCGAGTTCTCGATCTTCGGCGGGAAGAGGCCGTCGGGCAGCAGCTGTATCTCCTCGCACATGTCGGCTATGCGGTTCGGGTTCGTTATGACGGCCTCGTAGCAGGTGCGCTGGCCGAGGTAGGCGAATTCCTCCAGCATTTCCTCCGTCGTGCGGTAGTAGAGCGGGTTTTCGCGGTCCGCGTCCGAGAATTTCTTGGCGGCCTGGAGGATGCGGCGGTATATCTCGTCCTTCGGGTCGAGGAAATGGACGTCGCCGGTGGCGACGAGGGGCTTTTCCAGCTCCGCGGCAAGGCGGGCTACCCTGCGGTTGAGGTCGCGCAGGCCCTCATCGTCGCGGACGGTGCCGTTTTCGACAAGAAAGCGGTTGTTCGCTATGGGCATGACCTCTATGTAGTCGTAAAACGAGGCTATCCGCTTCAGCTCCGCGCCCGGCGCGCCGCGCAGGACGGCGTCGAACACCTCGCCCGCCTCGCAGGCGGAGCCTATGAGCAGGCCCTCGCGGTGCTGCTCCAGCAGGCTGCGCGGGATGATGGGATTGCGGCTGTAGTGTTTGAGATATGAGGCGGAGATGAGCTTGTACAGGTTCTTGAGGCCCACCTTGTTGCGGACGAGCAGGCTTATATGCCTAACCTTGCGCGTCCCCGCGCCGGAGAGCTTTCTCAGCACGCCGTCTATGTCCGCGACGCGCTCCGCGCCGTGGCTTTGCAGCATAGGGATGAAGCGCTCCATCATCCGCGCGACGACCTCGGCGTCGTCAAAGGCGCGGTGGTGGTTGAATTCGGGCAGGCCCAGATGCCTGGACACGATGTCCAGCTTGTGGCGCTTCAGCTCCGGCAGCAGGCGCTGGGAGAGCACGAGGGTGTCGAGGACGACCGGCTCGAACCTTATGCCGCTGCGCTCGCAGGCGGCGGCCATGAAGCCGGTGTCGAAGCTCGCGTTGTGCGCGATGATGGGCCGGTCGCCCGCGAAGTCCAGGAAGGCGCGCATGGCCTCGGCCTCCGAGGGCGCACCGGCGACGTCGCTGTCACGGATGCCGGTCAACTCCGTGATATTCGCCGGGATGGGCATTTTCGGGTCCACGAAGGTGCTGAACTTGTCCCGCACCTCGCCGCCCTTGAAGAGGACGGCGCCTATTTCGGTCAGCCGGTCCGTCACGGCGCTCAGGCCCGTCGTCTCCACGTCGAAGGCCACGAACTCGCAGTCGAGCAGGTTGTTGCAGCAGCCGCGCACGGCGGGGCGCTCCTCCAGGTCGTTCACGTAGTAGCCCTCGATGCCGTAGAGGATCTTGACGCCGTATTTCTTGCCCGCCTTCGACATCTCGGGGAAGGCCTGTGCCGTGCCGTGGTCGGTGACGGCTATGGCCGGGTGGCCCCAGGCGGCGGCGCGTTCCACGGCCTTGGCCGGGTCCGTCAGGGCGTCCAGCGTCGAGTAGCGCGTGTGGAAATGCAGCTCCACGCGCTTCTCCTTGGCGCCGTCCGGGCGCAGCTCCGGCTTCGAGGCCATGATGGTGTAGGGTTCGAGCACCATGTCGTTGTCGAACTTGTTATAGGTCACGCGGCCGCGGACGACAAGCGTCTGGCCGGGCTTTATCTTCGAGAGGACTGCGGCGTCCTCGCTCTTGTCAAAGAACTTGTTCACGCGGACGCTGCCGGTGTAGTCCGTCATGTCAAAGCTCAGGACATAGGCCCCGCGCTTTTGTATCTCGCGGTTGTTGACGGCAAAGACCTCGCCCTTCACGGCGACGGTGCCGCTCTCCAGGTTGAGGGCGGACATCTCCACGAGCTTCGGCTCCTTTATCGCCTTGCCGTAGAGCACGCGCGAGGCGCCGCCGGACTGCTTTTCCTGCGCCGCGCGGGGGTAGTCAGCCTCTATACGCACGGAGGCGAGGCCGTATTCCTCGCGCAGCTCGTTTTCCAGGCTGCTCAGCTCCGCCGGGGCCGGGGCGCGGGTGAAGAGAGCCTCGACCTCCATCGTCAGCTCCGCGCTGTTCACGACGACGGAAGTGACCTCCGCCTTATCCAGGCCGCCGCAGAGGCCGGACAGCCCCGCGCAGTCCGGGAATATGTCGAGGAAGCCCACTGCGTTCGCGCTCATAGCCCTTCCCCGCTTTCTATGAGCTCCATGAGCGCGGAGCAGAGCTCGCCCTCCGGCACCTTGCGGACGATCTCGCCCTTTTTGAAGAGCAGGCCGCAGCCGCGGCCGCCGGCTACGCCGTAGTCCGCCTCCCTCGCCTCGCCCGGGCCGTTCACGACGCAGCCCATGACGGCGACGGTGATATCCCGCTCCACGCCGCGCAGGCGCTCCTCAACCTCGTGGGCGAGGCCGATGAGATCTATCTCCGTCCGCCCGCAGGTCGGGCAGGAGACAAAGCGTATGCCGCCCTTTTTGAGCCCCGAGGCCTTGAGTATCTCCACGCCCGCGCGGGCCTCCTCCACGGGGTCGGCGGTCAGGGAGACGCGCACGGTGTCGCCTATGCCCTCCATGAGCAGCGTGCCGATGCCGACGGCGGACTTGATGACGCCGCCGTAGGCCGTGCCGGTCTCCGTGACGCCCAGGTGCAACGGATAGGGCAGCTCTCTCGCCGCGAGGCGGTAGGCCTCGACGGTCAGCGGCACGGAGGACGCCTTCATGGACAGGCATATGTCGTCAAAGCCGCAGTCGTTCAGGAGTTTTATATGCCCCTTCGCGGACTCCAGCATGGCCTCGGCCGTCGGATGGCCGTATTTCTCCAGCAGGGGCTTTTCCAGGCTGCCGCCGTTCACGCCGATGCGGATGGGTATGTTATGTAAACTGCACTCCCGGGCGACGGCGGCGACCTTCTCCGGCCCGCCTATGTTGCCGGGGTTTATGCGTATCTTGTCCGCGCCGCGCCGGGCGGCCTCGACGGCGAGCTTGTAGTCGAAGTGGATATCCGCGACGATGGGCAGGGGCGAGCGCTCCTTTATTGCGGAGATGGCGCGGGCAGCGTCCATATCCGGCACGGCGAGGCGGACTATCTCGCAGCCCGCGGCGGCAAGGGAGCTTATCTGCCGCAGCGTGGCCTCCACGTCCTGCGTCTTGGTGCAGCACATGGACTGAACGGAAACGGGGGCGCCGCCTCCCACGGCGACGCCTCCGACAATTATCCTCTTTGTTTTCTCTCTGGTGGTCATTTTATCAGCCTCGCAATATCGTTATACATGACAAAGGCGGAAAGGCCCAGCAGCAGCACCATGCCCGCAGCGTGGACATAGCCCTCGTATCTCGCGGGTATGCGCCGCCTGGTGACAAGATGTACCAGGCCGTTGAGCACGAGGAAAAACACCCGCCCGCCGTCCAGCGCCGGCAGGGGCAGCATATTCATAACTGCGATGTTCACGGCGACGAGCGCGCCGAGATAGGCGATATCCGACAGGGCCATCTTCGTGGACTCCGCACTCTGGCCGACGTCGTTTATGAGGCTGACGATGCCGACAGGGCCTGAGAGCTCATCAACGCCGATGGAGCCCGCCACGAGGTCCGAGAGCGCGAACCAGACGGTGCGAACAAAGTCTATGGTGTTATACCAGGAATATTTCAGGGTGCTCCAGAACGTGGCCTCCTCCACGGCGAAGGAAAAGCCGTACATCGGCGAGGAGTAGCCCTCGTATTCCACGGGCGTGAGCACGAAGTCCTCAAGCTCAACCTTCTCTCCGTCTCGGATGACGACGATGTCGTGGGTCTCGCCGCCGCGGGAGAGGATGGTGGTGACATTGGAGGAGAAATAGATCCTGTGGCCGTCGATTGAGTAGATCTCGTCCCCTGCCTGGAGGGCGTTCTCCCCCTCGTATGGGCAGCCGTCCACGAAGCCGGAGATGACCGGCGAATAGAAGCCCTGCGCGCTGGAATAGATGATGAGCACGATGAGGAAGCCGAGCAGGAAGTTCATGAAACTGCCCGCGACGAGGATGATGAGCTTCTTCCAGCCTGGCTGCACGGTGAAGCTGTGCGGGTCGCCGGTGTCCTCGTCCTCGCCCTCCATGGCGCAGTAACCGCCTATGGGCAGGCAGCGGAGGGAATACAGGGTCTCGCCCTTCTGCTTTTTGAATATGGCCGGGCCCATGCCTATGGCGAACTCGTTGACCTTGACGCCCAGCAGCTTAGCCGCCGAGAAATGGCCGAACTCGTGGATGGCGATGAGCACGCCGAAAAAGATTATTGCGAGGATGATATACATGAGGTGTAACGCTCCCTTACAAATGCGCGGGCCGCGGCATCCGCCGCGAGGATATCCTCCAGGGAGGGCTCCGCAATGAAATCTATGCTGCCGAGAGCCGCGGCAACACAGTCATATATCTCATTATACCCCAGCCGGCGGCCCAAAAACAGCGCCACCGCCGCCTCGTTGGCCGCGGAGAGCACCGCCGGGGCCGTGCCGCCGCGCTTGGCGCAGTCCACGGCCAGCGCGAGGCAGGGCAGTTTTTCAAAGTCCGGCTTCATAAAGTGCAGGCCGGACAGAGCCGTGAGGTCGAGCCGCTCCGAGGCGCTCTCCCGCCGCTCCGGCCAGGTCAGCGCGTACTGTATGGGCAGGGCCATATCCGGCACGCCCAGCTGGGCGATAACGGTGCCGTCTATGAGCTCCACAGCGGAGTGGACTACGCTCTCGGGGTGGATGAGAATTTCAATGTCCTCCGGTCTGACCGAGAAGAGGTGCATGGCCTCGATAAACTCCAGGCCCTTGTTCATCATCGTGGCGGAATCGACGCTTATCTTCGCGCCCATGGACCAATTCGGGTGCTTCACGGCCATTTCCGGGGTGACGCGGGCCGTCTCCTCCCGGCTCCAGCCCCGGAAGGGGCCGCCGGAGCCGGTGAGCAGGACTTTCCTGAGCTCTCCGCGTCTGGCCGTTAGACACTGGAACACGGCGGAATGTTCCGAATCGACCGGCACTATCTCCGCGCCCTTCTCCCGCGCGCGCGCCATGACCACGCTGCCCGCGCAGACCAGCGTCTCCTTGTTGGCGAGGGCGATGCGCTTTTTTGCGTCTATCGCCGCGAGCGTGGGCCGCAGGCCGACTGCGCCGGAGACTGCGGTGACGACGCACTCGGCGCTCTTCCAGGTCGCGGCCTCGATGAGTCCGGCCTCGCCGCTGTGGCCGACGGCGACGCCCGTGCCCTGGAGCGCGGCGCGCAGGCGTTCGTTCGCCTCCGCGTCAAAGGCGCAGACGTATTCGGGGCGCAGAGCCTTAGTCTGCTCCAGAAGCAGGTCAATATTCTTATTCGTGGTGAGCGCCGCGGCCTTTATGCCCAGGCGCTTGCAGACCTCGACGCTCTGGCGGCCTATGCTGCCGGTGGAGCCGAGGATGACAGTGCTGTTTATCATTTGATTTTCACCTCAGGCGAAATAGAGGAGCATGAAGAGCAGATAGGCCGGAGCCACGAAGAGCACGCTGTCGAACCTGTCCAGCACGCCGCCGTGGCCGGGGAATATCGCGCCGTAGTCCTTAATGCCGAACTCGCGCTTTATGACGGAAAAGCTCAAATCGCCCAGCTGGCCGAAGAGGCTGCCGATGACGCCCATGAGTATGACGACGCCCCAGCCGAGGTCGAGCTGGAACCAGGTCTTGACGACGAGGTGGAAGACGGCCATGCCCGCGATGCTGCCGACAAAGCCGCCGATGCAGCCCGCAACGGTCTTGTTCGGGCTGACAGCCGGGCAGAGCTTCCGTTTGCCGAAGGCCCGGCCCGCGAAAAACGCGCCGGTATCGGACATGAAGGCTCCTATGAAGGGCGTCAGCACCACGGCCGGCGATATATCCCGCAATATCACGAGGCAGGCAAAACCCGCGGCTATGGCGCTCATGGCGAACAGCCCGGCCATCGCCGTGCGGAAGCTCAGGCTCCGCTCCCTGCCGTGGGTGACGACGGCCATGGCGAAGGTGTACACGACCGCGATAAAGCAGGCGGCGGCCATATACAGCCCCGGCTCCGGCGTCCATTCCTCGCCCAGGCCGATACTCGTGCACATCCAGGCCGCGAAGAGCGGCATGAGGCACAGGAGCTTCCACTCGTCCTTGCCCACAGCGTGCATCAGCTCATAGCAGCCCACGGCTGAGAGCAGCGCGCACATCGCCGCCGTCGCCCAGACCGGGGCGGCGAGCAGGATGAGCAGCAGCACGGGGATGCCCACGCCCGCGACGATAAGTCTCTGCTTCATTTCTTTATCCCACCATACCTTCTGTCGCGCCGCCGGTATTCCTCCAGCGCCGCGTCTATGTCCCGCTCCGTGAAGTCCGGCCAGAGCACATCCGTGAAGATGAGCTCGGAATACGCCGACTCCCACATGAGGAAGTTCGACAGCCGCAGCTCCCCTCCCGGACGTATTACGAGGTCCGGGTCCGGTATGCCTGCCGAGAACATGTAGTTTGAAAACGCCGCCTCGTCGATTTCGCCGACCTTGCCGGCCTTATAGTCCTCGGCGTAGCGCATGGCGGCGCGGACTATCTCGTCCCGCCCGCCGTAGTTCAGGCAGACGTTCGCCTGGAAGCCCTCGTAGCGCGTGGAAATGTCCGCCGTCTCGTCTATGAGCTCGCGCAGCTCCGGAGATAGGACGGCGGGGTCGCCGAGTATTTTGAGGCGTATGTGGTCGCGCTCCATCGTCTCCACGGACTCGCGCAGGTACTTGCCGAGGAGGTTCATTATGGCGTCTATCTCCTCGCGCGGGCGCTTCCAATTTTCCGTCGAAAACGCGTAGACCGTGAGATATTCTATGCCTATGTCCTTGCAATACGTGGCAATGCGGCGGAAGGTCTCCGCGCCCGCCGCGTGGCCCGCGGTGCGGGGGAGGCCGCGTTTTTTAGCCCAGCGGCCGTTGCCGTCCAGTATGATGGCAATGTGGCGGGGGAGGCGGGCTTCGCCCGTCTCCTCCGCCTTCTTAGTCCTGAATATGGCCATGACGACTTATATCTCGAAAAGCTCTTTTTCCTTCTTCTCGGCTATCTTCTCTATCTCTTTTATCCAGTCGTCCGTCAGCTTCTGCATATCCTTCTCGGCTATCTTGTAGTCGTCCTCAGTTATCTCGGAGGCCTTCTTCTGCGCCTTGAACTTATCCATAGCGTCGCGGCGGATGTTGCGCACGGCGACCTTGGCGTCCTCAGCGTATTTCTTGACCTGCTTGGCAAGGTCGCGGCGGCGCTCCTCGGTCAGCTGCGGGAACACAAGGCGGATGCTCCTGCCGTCGTTCTGCGGGTTGATGCCGAGGTCCGAGGCCAGGATGGCCTTCTCTATGGACTTCAGCGTGGAGGAGTCCCAGGGCTGGATAAGCAGGCTGCGGGGGTCAGGCGTGGAGATGGTCGCTATCTGCTGGATGGGCGTCGGCGTGCCGTAATAATCGACCTGGATCTGGTCAAGCACGGCGGCGTTCGCCCTGCCTGCACGCACAGAGGCAAAGCTCACGGTGAGCAGCTCCGAGGTCTTTTTCATTTTCGATTCAAATTCTTCGTATCCGGTAGCCATGTTCGATCCTCCTGTTTACTTTTTTACCACCGTGCCGACCTTTTCTCCCAGGACGGCGCGGACGATGTTCTCGGGGTCCTTCAGCGCAAAGACGATTACTGGGATGTCGTTATCCATGGACAGGCTCGTCGCCGTCGTGTCCATAACCGCGAGATGCTGGGCCAGCACCTCGTCATAGCTGATAGCCTCGTACTTGACAGCGCTCGCGTCCAGCCTCGGGTCCGCGGAATACACTCCGTCGATGTTCTTGGCCAAGAGTATGGCGTCGGCCTCTATCTCCGCCGCGCGGAGCACCGCCGCCGTATCCGTTGAAAAATACGGGCTGCCCGTGCCGCAGGCGAAGAGCACCACCCGGCCCTTGGCCAGGTGCCGCATGGCCCGCAGGCGGATATATGGCTCCGCTATCGCTCGCATCTCGATGGCCGTCTGCACGCGCACGTCCACACCGTGCTGCTCCATGACGTCCGCCACGGCGAGGCAGTTCATGACCGTCGCAAGCATGCCCATGTGGTCCGCCCGCGTGCGCTCTATCTTGCCTTCCCCGTCCTTGACGCCGCGCCAGAAGTTGCCGCCGCCTATGACGACGCCGACCTCCACGCCCATATCCACGCAGCGCTTCACCGCCTCGCAGACCTCGCCGATGACGCCGAAGTCAAGTCCGGTCTTCTTCTCCCCCGCCAGCGCTTCGCCGCTTATCTTCAGCAGCACGCGCCTATATACGGGCTTTCGTTCCATCCCCATCACCTCAAGCATTACTAAATGTTAATTCTAATATCTTTTGCAGAATATTAAAAGGGCGAATTTGTAAATATTCTCCGCAAGGCCCAATCCCGAAGTATTTTACCACATTCGGGGAGGGCTTGTAAATGACAATATCCGCAAAGCCGCCGGTGTATGATTTGTCCGTGGAGACGATTTACCTTGACAGCCTCTTTGCGCTGAACGCGATAATTGACTATCTCCTGCTGCTCTGCTCCGCGCGGGCGGCGGGCGCCGTGCTGCACCGCCGGCGGCTCGCCCTCGCCGCTGTACTCGGCGGGCTCTGGGCTGTGGCCAGCGTTTTGCCGGGCCTGGGCTTTCTCTCATATGCGCCCATGAAACTCGTCCCGGCGCTTTTTATGGTCCTCATCGCCTTTGGCGGAGAGCGGCGGCTCTGGCGCTGTGTCGTGATCTTCCTGGCCGTTTCGGCGGCCTTCGGCGGTGCGGTCTGGGCCGCATCCATGCTCGCCGGGTCCGGGTTCTACGGCGGGCGGCTCTACATACCCGTATCCTGGCGCGTGCTCGCGCTCTCCTTTGCCCTGTGCTACGCCGCCGTTTCGCTCGTCTTCCGCCGCGCCGGCAAGCGCGCGGAGCGGGAGGTTTTGCCGCTCCATATCACCCTCGGCGGGCGAAGCGTGCTGCTCCGGGCGCTCCGGGACACAGGCAACGGACTTTGCGACCCCGTATCCGGCCGCGCCGTCGCCGTTGCGGAACTCGATGCGCTCAGGCCGCTGCTGCCCGGCTTCGAAGGCGCGGGAGAAGACGCCGCTTCCCTTTGTGAAGCGTTATGTAAACTCCCTGGCCTGGCGGGGCGGGTATCGCTCCTGCCGTATTCCTCACTCGGGACAGGACATGGCCTGCTTGCTGCGCTGCGGCCCGATGCCGTCTGCGTATCGGGCGAGGCTGAGGACATCCTCATAGGTCTCTCCCCCTCCCGGCTCTCGCGGGACGGGGACTATGACGCGATAATCTGACGAAAGGGAGGTAATTTGAAATGCCAGAAAACCGCCTGCTCACGGCCCTGCGCGAGGCTCTGCGCCATGTGCTTGAGGGTCTGGGGCTTGCCGCGCCGCCGATCCACTACGTGGGCGGCAGCGACACCCTGCCTCCGCCCCTGCCCAGGGACAAGGAGGATGACGCGATACGCGCCCTTGCCGGGGGCGACGAGGGCGCAAAGCAGCTGCTCATCGAGCACAACCTCCGTCTCGTCGTCTACATTGCGCGCAGGTTTGAAAACACGGGCATAAACCTTGAAGATCTGGTGTCCATCGGCAGCATAGGGCTCATCAAGGCCATAAACACCTTCAACGCCTCCAAGAGCATCAAGCTGGCGACCTATGCCTCGCGCTGCATTGAGAACGAGATACTCATGTACCTGCGCAAGTGCGGCTCCCAGCGTGCGGAGGTGAGCTTTGACGAGCCGCTGAACACCGACTGGGACGGCAACGAGCTGCTGCTCTCGGACATTCTCGGCACGGACGGGCAGGAGATAACCCGCCCCCTGGAGGACGATGCCGACCGCGAAATGCTCCGCGCCGCCATCTCCCTGCTTGGCGAACGGGAACGGCAGATAATACTCATGCGTTTCGGCTTCCTGGGCGGCGTGGAGTACACGCAGAAGGAGGTCGCGGACATGATGGGCATTTCACAGAGCTACATCAGCCGCCTGGAAAAGCGCATAATCGCCAGGCTGCACCGCGAGATGCTCAGACAAATGCAGGTGTGACCCGCACAGACATAGCCTTTTAAAAGTTTTTTGCCCCGCTTTTTTACAAAAAAGCGGGCGCGGTCCAGGGGCCGCGCCCCTGGCCGCGCGCCGCAGCGCGCGGAACGCCCCAAATGCTCAAAGAAGCGCAGGAGGGGGTCAAAGGGGGAACCCTCGCCGGGGGTTCCCCCTTTGCGGGCGGCCCCGCCGCCCGCAGCCTCGCGCAACACCGCAGCGTGGGCGGTCATCCCACGCCGGTCGGGGGTGGAACCCCGCCCCTAAAGGGCTTCTGCCCGTCGTACACATAAGCGCAGTCGTATCCCGCTTGCAAAACAAAAGCGCCCCCAACGGGGGCGTTTTTACCTTTTCTGCGGTGCGGAGCGGACGCTTTGAGGTCACCGGCTCAGGCTTTGGGCGAGGCGGACGGTATCTTCGGCGGAAAAGCGCGAGGCTTCAAGGGATACCAGCATGCCAGTGCTCGCTCCGGGCTCGGCAATATACACGCACCAGTAGGCACTGACGGGGACCTCTCCGCCCACGGCTTCGGCGGCGGTACACAGGTCGTAGGTGTTCCTTGTCAAATACGCCGGTGCGGACAGGCCCGTCACCGGACCCAGGTTATCTATCTGCATGTGATTGGAGTATATCAGCACCTCGGCTATCTGCTCACCCTCCCAGCGGAGGCACTGGGCGGCATTGAAATCCGCTATGACGCCGGAGCTGCGCCAATAGTCCGGCGCGCTGCCCATGTCCTCGTAGACCATCGGCAATATCATCCGCCCGCCGCACAGTATGTCGCCTTCGTATTCCGAAAGGCTCAGGCCCTCCGGCAGCGCGGGCTCGGCTGGTTTCGGCTCGGTCAGGAAGCACACGGCCAGCACGGCGCAGGCCGCGACGACCGCGATGAGCGCCCAGCGCGCGGGCATAGGCCCGGCGGCCGTCGGCGTCCAGGCCGCCGACCACGCTCTCGTCACAGGCATACTCCACATCGCGGCAGAACAGCGCGTAGGCCAGCCAGACAAGAGGGTTGAACCAGTGCACGCTCAGCAGCAGCCAGCCCAATGGCTTCCAGATATGGTCCCTCCGCCTCAGGTGCGCCCTCTCGTGCGCCAGGACGCAGCTCAGCTCCGGCTCCGACAAATCCGCTGCGGGCGCGATGCCGGATACGCTCCCCGCCGCGTCTGCGCTCTGGGCGCCGGCTCCGCCGGAGAGCACGGCCCCGGGCGCATGCGACGCTGCGCGCGGGATAAGGCTCAGCGCGCAGACTGCGGGGATCATCCAGGCCGCTGACACAGAGAGTTCGGCCACCTGCAAAAACAGGCCCGCCACCTCAGTCATCCCCCTCTATCATGCGCAGTATATCCCGCTTTTCCGCCTCGGACAGCGGTTTGCCGCGCGTGAAAGCGGCTATGAAGGCCGGCAGCGAGCCGCCGAAGCTCTCCGCGACCACGCTGCGGCTGCGCAGGGAAAAATAGCCCTCCCGCGAAACCAGAGAGCTCACTACGCCCTTTTCATTCTGAAACAGTCCCTTGCAGCAAAGGCGCTTGAGCACCGTGAAGGTGGTCGAGCGCTTCCAGCCGAACTCCTCGGCGCACAGCCGCACCAGCTCGGAGGAGCTGACAGGCTCATTTTCCCATATAATGTCCGCAAAGCGGGCCTCAATGACTCCCAGCTGTATGTCTTGCATTATAAAGCCTCCCCCAGAGACTACACGCTGTAGTCTCTGGGGGATAGTCTACACTATGTAGTCTCATGTGTCAGGCCTCATTTCCCGGGTCATATGAGGATGATGACCAGGGCGAGCGCCAGGGCGGAGAGCGAGACCCCGAGGAAGGCCCAGAGCTTCCAGCGCTGCGGCGGCGGGCCCGGCGGGCCGGCGCAGGCCCCGGCGGCGCGGCGCGCCTCATTCAGCACCTCCTCCCTGCTCACGCCGCCCGAGCGGGCCACGTCCTCGCGGACGATGAAGATGGCCTGTTCAAACACGCTCTCCGGCGGGGAGCGGACGATGACCACGCGCCGCGCCACGCCCTTCAAAGTTTCCTGTCCTCTCATGTGCGCGCGTCCACGCGGACGGCGAGCACGGTCATGTCGTCCGACGTGCCGCACTCGTCAGCCGCCTTCCGCAGCACCTCCCTTGCCATTGTTTTCATGTCCTTTTCCTCCGGTGTGGAGCGCATCAGCTCGCGTAGCCAGGCGTCGTCGCCGCCGCTTATGACCCCGTCCGAGGCAATAACTGCGAGGCTGCCGGGTTTGAGCCGCATGCGCACCACGTCCGGGGCCGCGCCCT
The DNA here is from genome assembly GCA_900544295.1 of uncultured Eubacteriales bacterium. Taxonomy (GTDB): domain Bacteria; phylum Bacillota; class Clostridia; order Oscillospirales; family Oscillospiraceae; genus Scatomorpha; species Scatomorpha intestinigallinarum. Next base: position 24,056 of record UQUO01000020.1, read on the forward strand.
CGCCCGCCACCAGGCCCGCGGCAAGACTCTCGCCCGAGACCCGGCGCACGCTGCCGCCGGAGCGCACATAGGACGGGGCCGCGCCGTATTTATAGAAGCTCGTCTCCCCCGTGAAGAGGTCCACGCACATGAGGTCAACGGTCGCAAAACCCCATTCGTCCCCGTTGCGCAGGAGCATGACGGAGTTGAGTATCTTCATCGCCGTTGCGGGCTCTACGCCGGAGCGGAGGAAGCGCTCAAGTATCTGCACGGCCTCCACGCTCTCTGCTGCCGCGTCCTCCCCCGTGCCCATGCCGTCCGAGAGGATGACGCACAGCACCCCCGCGTCGGTTTTGAAATATGTGCCCCGGTCGCCGGAGACGTTCTCGCCCTTCTTCCGCATGGCCGCGATGCCGACAGAGACCGCCAAAGGCTCGGCCTCCAGCAGAGTGAGCCGCCCCTCCCCGCCCGTATTCGGACGGCACAGGCGCACGCCCAGGACGGCGGACAGCTTGTCAAGATAGGCCGGGTCGCTCGTCAGGGCCGAGAGCTTGCCGGACTCGACCACGGCGCGCAGGCGTCCCGTCGCGTCCCTGAACACCGCCGCGTCTGCCTCTATGTCCTGCGAGCGGAGATAGCGCATGAGTCTGCGCTCGGCCAGCGGGTCCGCGCCGTTGAGGCTGCCGAGTTCGCGCGCGACGTCTATCAGTATCTCTGCAAAATCTTCGTACTGGCCCCAGGCGGCGGCGCGGTTTTCCTCCATGCGGGCGCGGAACTGCTTTCTGCCCGCAGCCGCGCGCAGCTCGGCGTTCACCGCCGTCACGAAAGCGGGCAGGCTCCGGCACTTCTCGCGGAACCACTCCGGTATGTCCTCAGCCTCCAGCAGGCCGCGCTCCGTCATGGCCGCGGTGGCCTGGTTGAGGGCGTCCAGCGTCTCCATATAGCCTTTGACCCAGCACTCGTCCCGGCGCTTGCAGCGCAGGCAGGCGGCGTCCGCCGCGCGGTCAAAGACGCGGGCGATATCGTTGTCGTTCACGAACTCGGTGTTTCGCCGCGCGACGGCAGAGACTTCGTCAAAGGCGCGGGCTATGCCCTCCACGCGGCGGGAGGCGTATTTACGCAGCCCGCTCTCTCCCAGGCCCGCGGAGAGCGGCTGGATAAAGGCGCCCGCTCTGGCCAGCAGCCCCGGCGGCAGCAGCATGAATATGACCGAGGCCGCGAAGACCTCAAAAAGCGCGTCCAGCCTCTGCGTCCAGCTCCAGGCGCACAGGACGGCGAGGGCGTTCGTCACTATGAAGCTGACGACGTAGCTCAGCCGTCCGAATCGGGAGAACATGCCCGATACCAGCCCGGCGAAGGCGTAGGCCATGGTGTAGAGGGGCTCCATGCCCGAGGAGGCGTCCATGGCCAGGCCGAAGGCCGTGCCGGCCGCCGCGCCAGCCGGCGAACCGCCCTTGAGCGCGCAGGTCATGACGAGCACCAGCGCCAGCACCCGGCCCACAGAGAGCACGCCCATGATATTCAGCCGCGAGAGGGCCATGAGCGCGCAGGCCGCAAAGACGATCACAGCGGCGTCGTGGCGCTTGATGGCGGCCTCAGTGCTGCGCTCGGCGGTGCTCATCGCCTCGCGGAAAAAGCATACCGCCCCGGCGGAGAGCACAGCCTCCACCAGCGCCGGGAGGATAAGCTTCAACGGGTCCTCGCCCGTGGACAGGCCGCCCAGCAGGCCGGTCGCCGCCATTATTGCGGCCGCGCAGACTGGCATGAACCAGAGGCTGCCGCGGACACGGCTGTCGATGAATATGAAGCCCGCTGTGAATATCAGCACGCAGGCTGCGGCATAGCGGATCCCCCAGGCCAGGCCGCCGACAGCGAGATATCCCAGGCAGGCCCCGGCGAGAGAGGCGATGCCGTTTAAGCCCGAGCCCGCCTGGGCCACCATGGCGGCGCCGAAGGGCGCGGCGGAACCGGCTATGCGCGCCGCAGACATCAGGAAGCCCGTGAGAAAATAAGCGCCCGCCGCACCGAGCGCCCCTGTCCAGTTCCTGGCCCGCGCGCCCTCCGCCGCCGCTCCCGGACCGTTGAGCTTATCCCTAGCCGCCATAACAACGCCTCCACTCGAAAAGTTTACATAAATTATAGGTTATTCAGTTATGCAAACCATGTCACTCGGCGCTGTTGAGAATTAGGTTTTTCGAGGCGGATATGAGATAGTTTATCGGGAGAAAAAAATTCGCCGCAGAGTTCCCTCTGCGGCGACGTTTTCATCTCTGCTCGTTCACATAGATGCCGACGCGGTCCTGGATGAGCCGCGCCGTATCTTCGGCACTCTTCGCGCCGGAGAAGAAGGATTGCAGCTCCTCGGAAACGATATTCATCACGTTCTTGTCATAGGCGGCGCTGCGGTCTGTGGAGTTTATCAGCTCGCGCAGGGCCTGGGCCTCCTCCTTCGTCATGGCGTAAATGTCGATTGTGAAGTCGCCCCAGCCGACGGTGCGCCTGGGCCACTCCTTGACCTCGCCAGTCTCCTCGTCCTTGTAGGTCTCCTTCTTCATGGCCTCGGCCTCGGCGGCGTCGTAGGCCCGGGCGTTGATGGGCAGGCCGCTGAAATACTCGATCTCATCACTGTCCTCATCCAGCAGGCTTGAGATGAATCTCCAGGCCTCCTCCGGGGCCTTGCAGGCGGTGCTTATGCACAGGGGGCTGTCCGCATAGCTGAGCACGTTGCCCACGCCCTCCGCAGTGGGGTAGCCCTTGAACACGGCCTCGCCCTTGGTGGAGACGATGCAGGTCTGGTAGTCCACGAAGTCACGCAAATCATATTGCAGCAGCAGCTGGCGGCCGTCGGACATGAGCTCGTAAGGGCCGGTCCCGGGGTCGTCGTAGGTGAATTCCTCCGGGAATATCTTCAGGAAATCCAGCATGTCGATGAAATCCTGGCTGTTGAAGCTGCACTCGCCCTTCTGCCAGTCCACGTAGCGCTCAAGCCCGTATTTCAGCATGGTATCCAGCATGAAGGAGCGGGTCATGCCCTGGCCCAGGATGTATTTAGCCTCCGGGTGGGCCTTGATGACCTCCTGCAGCTCAGAGAGCGTCCAGCCCGGCTTCTCGCCCACAATGCTGCTCTTGCCCACAAGCGTGCTCAGGGTAAAGGCCGGAGCGATGGAATAGAGCTTGCCGTCCGTCTCCATGGCCTTTAGCACGCCCGTCATGAAGCGCTCGCGGCCGCCCTTGTCGGCGTCTATGAACTCGTAGAGGTCGCGCAGCAGCCCCTTGGCCGCGTACTGGGCTATAGGCAGGTCCGTCGTCACAAAGATGTCCGGCACGTTGCCGCTGAGTATCTCGGTATTGAGCTTCGTCACGCCCGCGCTGAAATCCCCGTCCGTGGCCAGGCGTGAGTAGTCCGTGACCTCGATGCGCGCGCCGCCGCCGCTGGTATTGAAGTTCAGTATGGCCTTGTTGAGGCTGGGGCTCAGCCAGTTGCAGGCCAGGCGGAGCGTCACGCGCTTCGCCGCCTCCTCGGGCGAGAGCTCTGTCAGGCGCAGCAGCTGGGTCTTGTCGGCTGAGTAGTTATCCACAAGGCAGTAGATGTCCCCCTCCTCGCCGAGGTAGACGCCGCTCAGCTCGTTCTCGTCTATGCCGCAGTCAAGCAGGCCCGCGAGGCGGGTGCTCTTGCCGCTCTCGGCGTCCACGCCGTATATGTAGACGCCGTCCACATAGCCGCTGCCGTATTTGCCGCCCCCGGCGCAGATTCGGCTCGGGTTCACGGGCAGGGGCAGGTCGCTGCCAAAGCCGCCCGCGGCGAAGTCCACGGGCCGGAGCACGTAATCGCTCTCCTCACTGCCAGCGACAGCCGCCCTTCCGTCCCTGAGCTGTAGAGCACTGTCCCACCAGCCAGGCAGCGGCTTTACGCCCAGGAGCGCCCCGTCCTTTGAAAAGAGGGCCGCCGCCGTCTGGTTGAACACCGCGCAGAGGTTCCCCTCCGCGTCCGCGCTCATTGAGGAAACATAGGGCTCATCGTCCGGCAGTTGGAGAGTGGATTTCACCGCATCCAATGCCTTATCCAGCTCCGCGGTGTGCTTTTCCGCGCCGGTGGCGGCGTCCACAAGGCGCAGGCGGCGCTCGCTCACGTCCTTTGCGTAATCATATTTCTCATATTCCTCGCCGGAAAAGCCCTCCGGCAGCTCGTACACCGTGCCGTTCACCGTCTCGTAGAGCCAGAGCCCGACGCCCGAGGCGGCCATTGAGTTTACGCTGCGGCGGATGGAATCCGCGCCCTCCGGGGCCTTGGGCTCCTCATACTGCGCAAGGGACTCCGCCTTTCCGCCCTCCAGCGGCGCGGACCAGAGGCGCTCGTGCTCCTCATAGGTCTCCTCGTCCGTGACGGAGGTCGTGAAGTAGAGCTTGCCCTCCGAGACGGCCTTGGCCTTCATAAGTCCCTCAACCCCATCTATTTTGCGGCGCTCAGACTGCCAGACCGTACCCGTGCCGCCCGCGGCCGGGCCTGTGGGCTCCGCGCCCTGCGGCGCGCTGCCGCAGCCGGCGAGCAGGCCGGTCATGACCGCCGCAGCCGCAAAAAGCGCTGCCGCGCGTTTTTTCCTTTGCATCTGTTAATCCTCCGTATCTGTATTGACTACTGTATTAGCTGTAGTAGCACAGTTAGGTTATCATCAGAGGACGCGCGCGTCAAGGCGGCTTCTGTGAACTTTCCATTAACTTTCCAAAGGCACAAGAAAGCGCCGCGGGGTTTCCCGCGGCGCTTTTGGGCGCTTTAAATATTCAGCTTTGCTCCGCGACGTAGATAGAGACGCGGTCCTGGATGAGGCTGGCGGCCTGCTCGGCGGTCTTGTTGCCCGCGAAGAAGTCGGCGCTCTCCTCGGTGACGAGGTTCATGATGTTCTGGTCGTAGCGGTAGCAGCGCTCGACGGAGCCGACGAGCTCGCGCAGCTGCGCCTCCTGCTCCTCGCTCATGGCGTAGACCTCGATGTAGAAGTCATCCCAGCCCCAGCCGCCGGTGGAGACTTCGACCTGTTCGCCGGTCTCGGGGTCGGTCTCGTACTGCTTCTCCATGGCCTTGGCGACGGCGGCGTCGAAGGCGGCCTGGTTGATGGGGTAGCCGTAGACGTAGTAGTTTTCGTTGCTGTAGTAGTCCTCAACGAGCATGGCGCGGATGAATCGCCAGGCGGCGTCCACGTCCTTGCAGGTTGAGCTGATGCTCAGGCTGCTGCCGGTGGGCATTATGACGTTGCCGTTGCCCTCGGCGGACGGGAAGCCCTTAAAGGCCAGGTGGCCGCCGAACATGGCCTCGTACATCTGGAAGCTGTCAAAGTCGCTGGCGGAGAAGCTGGCCAGCAGCTGCCTGCCGCTGGAGACGAGGGCGGGCGTGCTCTCGTAGTTGTTGCTGTCGTAGTCGTACTCCTCGGGGAACATGTTGCAGAAGTTCAGCACGTCAATGAAATCCTGGCTGTTGAAGCTGCACTCGCCGGTGGCCCAGTCCACGTACTCGTTCAGGTTCAGCGCGAGCATGGTCTGGAGTATGGCGGCCTTGGTGGTGCCCGGGTCGAGGACGTACTGCACCTCCGGGTGCGCGTTTATGACATCCATCATCTCCTGAAGCGTCCAGCCCATCTCCTCGCCCACCACATCGGCGTTGCCGACGAGGCTCATAATGCCGAAAGACGAGGCTATGCTGTAGAGCTTGCCGTCAGACTCCATGGCCTTGAGGATGTTGGGGATGAAGCTCTCTCGCGAGAGCTCGCCGTCCGCGTCTATGAGCGTGTAAAGGTCATAGAGCAGGCCCTTCGCGCCGTACTGCTCTATTGGCAGCTGGTCGGAGACGAAGATGTCGGGAACGTTGCCGCTGATTATCTCTGTGTTCAGCTTGGTCACGCCGGCGCTGTAGTCGTCCTCGGTGTTGAACTGGGAATAGTCCACGACCTCGATGCGCACGTCCTTGTTGGCGCGGTTGAAGTTCAGCACCTGGGTGCGCAGGTCCTGGCTTATGTAGTTGCAGGCCAGGCGCAGAGTCGTGACCTGGGGCAGGCTGGCGGCGTCCACCTGCTTAACGCGGGCAAGCTCGGTCTTGTCGCTGCTGTAGTCGGAGAGCAGGCAGATTATCTCGTCGTTCTCGTCCATGTAGGCGCTGCGCAGGGTGCTCTCGTCTATGTCACAGTTTATGAGCATGGCGAGCTTCGTCGTGGTCTGCGTGGCCACGTCGTAGCCGTAGAGGGTGGAGCTGTCCATGTAGCAGAAGCTGTAGCTGCCCGCGCTGGGATAGAGCTGATAGGCGCTGTAGGGCAGGCTGATGTCCTCGTCGAAGCTCTTCGTCTCAAAATTGAAGGGGCGCAGCACCGAGCCGTCGCCCTCGTGACCGCGGAAGGCGGGCCTGCCGTCGGGCAGGACTATGGGCGCGTCCCACCAGTTCTGGAGGTCCTCGCACAGCTGCACCTGGCCCTGGGCGTCCACGAGGACAGCAATGCGCTGGTTGTACATCAGCAGGGCGCTTCCGTCAGGCCCGGCGCACATGTAGCTGAGGTAGTTCGACGAGCCGTACATATCCTCCTGGCCCTGGAGCTTCTGCGCCACGGCCTCCGCGGCGGCGGTGAGGTCTACGATGCTCTTCTCAGCGCCGGTGGAGTCCAGGAGGCGCAGGTAGTCCGTGCTCACGTAGTCGGCGTACTCGTATTTTTCTTCCTCAGTTCCGGAGAAGCCCTCGGGCAGCTCGAACACGGTCATGCTCACCGTCTCGGAGACGAGCAGGTCGCCGTTTTCAGCGGCGGCAACGCTGTTTATGTAGGAGTAGCTGTCCTCGCTCTCCTGCGCCGCGGCGGGGGGAGCGTAGCCCGTCAGCTCGCTCATCGTGCCGGCGGCGGCGTCCACGCACCAGAGCTTCTCAACAGAGCGCTGTGCCTCCTCGTCGTAATCCGAGGTGTTAAAATAGAACTTGCCCCCGGCGAAGCTGACGCTGGAGACATAACCCGCCGCGCTGCCGAGGTCCGTGAACTCAGAGGTCCAGACCAGGCCCGTGGCCTCCTGGCCTGGCGCGTCCGTAGCCTGCTCGCCCTCGGGGCTGCCGCAGCCGGCGAGCAGCCCGGCCATCAGAGCAGCCACGAGCAAGAACGCGGCAAGGCGTTTGCTATTCTTCATTTTTCAGTCCTCCAATAACTGTATTATTCATGATAACACGGGGGAAATTATAGCACCCCGGACTGTATCTGTCAATGTAGGACGGTTTAAGTGCTGTTTAAGTTTCGATTAAGCTGTGGAGAAATTAAAAAAAGACCGCGAAATTCGCGGTCTTTCGGGATGATTATTCACTTGCACACCAGGTGTTCGCCTATCTTATACACGTCTCCGGCGCCAACGGTGAGTATGATATCGCCGGGGCGGGCCGTCTCCCTCAGGGCGGCCTCTATCTGCTCGAACTTCGGGCAGAAGTGACAGCCGTCTATTTGCCGCGCGAGGTCGGCGGAGGAGATACCCAGGGTGTTGTGCTCCCTTGCGGCGTATATCTCCGCGAGGTAGGTGACGTCCGGGCGCACGAGCTGCTCTATGAAGTCGTCAAAGAGCGCGGCGGTGCGCGTATAGGTGTGGGGCTGGAAAACGAGTATCGTCCGCTTGTAGCCCAGCGGCTCCACGGCGTCGAGCAGGGCCTTCAGTTCGCCGGGGTGGTGGGCGTAGTCATCGTAGATGTCCGCGCCGTTATACTTGCCCTTGAACTCGAACCGGCGCCCCGCGCCGTTGAAGCCGGCGAGGCCGTATTTCACCGCATTTGGCCGCACGCCGAGGCAGATGCAGGCCGCGGTGGCCGCCAGGGCGTTCTTAACATTGTGCATGCCCGGGATATGCAGCGTCACGCTCGTGAAGAGCTTGCCGTGGCAGTAGATGTCGAACTCGCTGTTCGCGCCGACGCGGCGGATATTGCGAGCGTAGACGTCCGCCTTCTCCGTCAGGCCGAAGGTGAAGAGCTCCCTCCCCAGCGGTGCGAGGGCGTCCATCGTGTTGCGGTCGTCTATGTTCGCGACGATGCGGCCGTGCTCCGGCACCTTGGAGGCAAACTCGCGGAAGGAGCGCTTCACGTCCTCCAGGCCGGAGAAATAGTCCAGGTGGTCGGCCTCTATGTCCAGGATGACGGCGATGGTCGGGCGGAAATAGAGGAAGGAGTCGTGATACTCGCAGCTCTCAAGGATTATGGTGTCCCCGCCCCCGACGCGGTGTCCCGCGTGCAGCAGCGGCAGCGTGCCGCCTATCATGACGGTCGGGTCCCGCTCCGCAGCCATTAGGATATGGGTACACATGCTCGTCGTCGTCGTCTTTCCGTGGGTGCCGGCGATGCACAGGGCGTTGTCGTAGTCGCGCATGATGGCGCCCCAGGCCTGTGCGCGCTCGAAGATCGGCACGCCGCGCGCCCGCGCCTCGACTATCTCAGGGTTGTCGTCATGCACCGCGGCGGTGCGGACGACGAACTGGATATCCGGCGCGACATTCATGGCCGAGTGGCCTATCTTGATGTCTATGCCCAGACTGCGCAGATAGCGTGTTTTCTCGCTCTCCGCCATGTCGGAACCGTCTATCACCAGGCCCATGCCGGCCAGCACCTCCGCCAGCGGCGCCATCGAGACGCCTCCCGCGCCAATGAGATGGCCGCGCTTGCCGGGTTTCAGGTATTGTTCAAAGTCTGCCATATATGCTCCAAACCCTCGATAAAATAAACTCTTGTCATTTCCATGAGATTATAATACATTATGCTTAACAATACAAGGATTAAAACAGGAGTCGGTATGATAGCCCCGCCGAAGTATGTACTCAACATTCTATGCGCCCTCGACAGCGCCGGTCACAGGGCCGTGCTGGCCGGGGGCTGCGTGCGTGACAGCCTGCTCGGGCGGCGGCCTTCGGACTGGGACATCGCCTCCTCCGCCTCACCGGAGGAGGTGCTTGCCCTATTCCCCCGCTGTGTGCCGACGGGCATAAAGCACGGCACCGTCACCGTCCTGTCCGGCGGCGGCAGCGTCGAGGTCACCGCCTTCCGCGCCGAGGGCGGCTATTCCGACCACCGCCGGCCGGACAGCGTCTCCTTTGGCTGCCCGCTCGAAGCCGACCTCGCCCGGCGCGACCTCACGGTGAACGCCATGGCCATGGACGCAGCCGGGGAGATAACGGACCCCTTCGGCGGGCGGGACGACCTCCGGCGCCGCCTGCTCCGCTGCGTGGGCGAGCCGGAGCGCCGCTTTGACGAGGACGCGCTCAGGATGCTCCGCACCGTCCGCTTTTCCGCCCAGCTCGGCTTTGAGATAGAGCCGCGCACGCTGGAGGCGATACGCGCGCTGGCGCACCTGGCCTCCGGTCTCTCCGCCGAGCGCGTCCGGGACGAGCTGCTCAAGACCCTGCGCAGCCCTGCGCCCGGACTCGTCTGGCAGCTCGTGGACCTCGGCCTGCTGGGTGCCTGCCTTGCGCCCGGGGACGCCTCAGCGCCGCGCGAGGCGCTCGATGTACTGCCCATTTACGCGCGACTGGCGCACTTTTGTCGGGGCCTGGAGCTGGGTGGATATATTATGTCAACTGATCGCTTCCTTGCGGCCCTGCGTTTTGACGGGGAGACGCTCCGGCGCACGGCCTCGGCGGTTGAGGTGCTCAAAAGCGGCAGCAGGGACTGGAAGCGCCTCCTGCGCGGCCACGGCGAGGCCGCCGTCCTCGCTGCGCACCCCAAAAACCGCGCCCTGCGCGCCGTTTTGCGCTCCGGCGAGTGCTGGGAGCTCTCAAGCCTTGCCATAGGCGGACGTGAGCTGGCCGCGCTCGGCTACTCCGGACCTGAGCTGGGCCGCGAGCTCCGACGCCTGCTCGACCACGTCATCGACTGTCCCGCCGACAACAGGGCGGATATATTATGTAAACTAGTAGAGAGAAAGGTGTAACATATGGACAACTGGGAAAGCCTCAGAAGCGAGTGTCTGGCCTGCAAGCGCTGCGGGCTCTGGGAGACTAGGAAGCACGTCGTCTTCGGCGTGGGGCCGCAGGACGCGGAGGTGCTCTTCATCGGAGAGGGCCCTGGCGAACAGGAGGACTTGAAGGGCGAGCCCTTCGTCGGCCGCGGCGGCAAGCTGCTGGACGACATGCTGGAGCTCATCGACCTCGACAGGACGAAGATATATATCGCCAACATGGTGAAGTGCCGCCCGCCGAAGAACCGTGACCCGCTGGAGACTGAGCAATACGCCTGCTCCGAGTGGCTCAGCCGCCAGATCGCGCTGCTGGACCCGAAGCTCATCGTCTGCCTGGGCAGGATATCCGCCATGAAATTCATAAAGCCAGATTTCAAGATAACGCGTGAGCACGGCCAGTGGTTCGAGGTGGACGGGCGCCGCGTCATGGCGCTCTACCACCCGGCGGCTCTGCTGCGCGACCCCGGCAAGCGGCCCGAGACCTTTGACGACCTCAAGCGCCTCCAGGCCGAGATACGCGCCGTCTGCACGCACACCTATTGATTTCAAGAAGAGGAAAGGCGCCATTTTATGCTTCAATTCCGCAAGCTCACCATTTCTGACCGCGACTGGGCCCAGCCCTTCATCGAGGCCGAGGACTCCCGCTCCGCGGACTACAACTTCGGCAACATCTACATGTGGGACGGGGCCTACCGTCAGCACCTCGCCGCGCTTGAGGGCCGGCTGCTGACCAAGCTCCGCTATGAGGACATGCCCTTTTTCGCCTTCCCCATCGGCTCCGGCAGCGTAAAGCCCGCCATCGACGCGCTGACGGAGTTTGCCGCGCACCGCGGCTATCCCTTCGCCATACGCGGCATCACCGAGCCGCACCGCGCGCTGCTTGAGGCGGCCTATCCCGGGCGCTTCCGCTTCACCGAGGACAGGGACTGCTTCGACTACGTCTATTCCATCGAGAAGCTGGCCACCTTCTCCGGCAAGAAGCTGCACGGCAAGCGCAACTTCTGCAACCGCTTTGAGAAGGAGCACAGCTGGGAATTCAAGCGCCTGACGCCGCAGCTCATGCCCTGGTGCATGGGCATGCTGGGCGAATGGCACGGGGACTATGGCTCCACGCCCGACGGCCTTGACGACGAGCACGCGGCCATAGTCCGGGGCTTCATGCGCTGGCGTGAGCTGGGGCTGGAGGGCGGCGCGCTCTTTGCCGAGGGGAAGCTCGTGGGCTTCACCGTGGGCGAGGTCACGTCCTCAGACACCTTCGACGTACACTTTGAGAAGGCCTTCGCCTCCATACCCGGGGCCTATCCCATGGTTTGCCGCGAGTTCGCAAGGCAGATCATGGCCGACCACCCGAACATCGTTTACCTCAACCGCGAGGACGACATGGGTCACGAGAACCTGCGCTCCGCCAAGCTGGAATACTACCCCGAGTTCCTGCTGGCGAAGTACACCGCGAGGGAGGCCGCCGATGTCTGAGCTCAGCTTCCGCCTCTCCCGCGAAGGAGACGTCCCGGAGCTCACGCGGCTCTGGCGCGAGGTTTTCGGGGATGATGAGGATTTCATCTCAGGGTTTTTCCGCCTGCTGTGGCGGCCTGAATATTGCCGCGTGGCCGAAGCGGAGGGCAAACTCGCCGCCATGGGCTTCTGTCTGCCCGGGCCTGTTGCAAACGGCCTCAGCTGCGCATATATTTATGCCATGGCCACGGCGGAGCCCTATCGCGGGCGCTGCGCCGCACAGAGGATAGGGCTGGAGCTCATACGCGGCGCTTTTGACTCCGGCGTCCGCCTCGTCGCGACCCTTCCGGCGGAGGAGAGCCTCTGCCGCTGGTATGAATCGCGCCTCGGCATGGCTCCCCTCTTCCGCAAAGGCGGGCCCGGCGTGGAATTTCCCCAGAGCTGGCACGAGTTTTCCCGGTTCTGCGGCGAGCACTCGCCGGACACCCCGGACATGCTCTGGGCCATCCCCGCCCCCGGAGTGGATACCGGACCGCTGCGCGGCCTGGGCTGGGAATGCTGCTTTGACTGAGCTAAAAGATGAAACGCCCCCTCCGGGGCGTTTCATCTTTTATGGCGGGACGGCGTTCCCTGCGCACCTTGACACCGGCCTCGTCACGTTCCGCCGACCCCCGTAGGGGCGGGGTTCCATCCCCGCCCGGCGTTCGTTCACCACCGGCGTTATGGAGGTGCGTGAGGCTGCGGGCGGCTTAGGCCGCCCGCAAAGGGGGAACCCCCGGCGAGGGTTCCCC
>UQUO01000021.1 GCA_900544295.1 uncultured Eubacteriales bacterium
CAGGAGGGGGTCAAAGGGGGAACCCTCGCCGGGGGTTCCCCCTTTGCGGGCGGCCCCCGCCGCCCGCAGCCCTCGCTGCGCCGTCAGAGGCATATTACACATCCCACGACCCGTCCCGTGATACAAATCAGAAAGCGCCCCCGGATGGGGGCGCTTTTTGCGTGTTCGGTTCAGCCGAGGCTGGCTTCGGAGTAGATGTCGGTCCAGAGGCTGCTCATGAGCTGCTGGGCCTCAGTGCTCAGGGCGCCGAAGGCTTCGCCGCGGGCGAGGGTGGCCTCGTCGGGGTAGGCGACGGGGCTGGAGGCCATCTCGGGGTCCATGTAGTCCTTCGCCGCGCTGACCGGGGCGCCGTAGCCGAGGTAGTCCATGTTGCCGCCGCAGATCTCGGGCTCGCACAGGAAGTTTATGAAGAGCTCAGCCTCATACTTGTGCTCCGCGCTCGCGGGGATGCACATGGCGTCGATGAAGACGTTGAAGGTTTCCTCCTCCGGCAGGTAGAAGTTGAGGTCCGGGTTCTCCTGCATCATCAGCATGCAGTCGCCCGCGTAGTAGACGCCTATCCAGGCTTCCTCGTTGTCCATCGCGTCGTAGATGTTGTCCATGGAGTACTGCTGCACCAGGGGCTTCTGCTCCATGAGCAGGTCGGCCGCGGCCTGCAGCTCGTCCGGGTCCTCAGTATTGAGGCTGTAGCCCAGGCGCGCCTCGGCGATGGCGAAGGCGTCGCGCTCGTTGCCGACCATCAGGATGCGGCCGGCGTACTTCTCATTCCACAGCAGGTCCCAGCTGCCGACGTCGGCCTCGTCCACGTACTTGGTGTTGTAGATGATGCCGACGGTGCCCCAGGTGTAGGGGACGGAATACTCGTTGTTCGGGTCGTAGGTCTGGTTCTTGAACTGCTCGTCCACGAGCTCGTAGTTCGGGATGTTCTCAAAGTCGAGGGGCAGAAGCATGTCCTCGGCTATCATGCGGGCTATCATATAGTCGGAGGGGATTATGACGTCATAGCTCGCGCCGCCGTTCTTCAGGCGGGTGTAGAGCGCCTCGTTGGTCTCGTAGGTGGTGTAGTTGACGTCGATGTCGGGGTACTTCTCCTCGAAGAGCGCGATGACGTCGATATAGCCGTCCTCGCCCTCGGCGATGTTCATGCCCCAGTTGTACACGTTCAGGACGACCTTGCTGCTCCCGCAACCGCTCATGGCGGCAAGAGAGAGAGCAAGGGCCAGCACAAGCGCAATGGAAATTACCTTCTTTTTCATCATTTTTTCCCCTTTCGATTCATGCGTTTTTTATGCGTTTTTTCTGCTTCCTCTCGTCGCGGGCCTGGATGATGTTCATGGCGGCCATGACGATGAGGATAAGGAAGAACATGAGTGTGAACATCGCGTAAAGCGAGGGCGGGACCTGCTTGCGCGTGTAGGTGTAGATCTCCACGGGCAGGGTGGCGAAGCGCGGCCCGTAGACGAAGTAGGAGATGACGAAGTCGTCCAGGCTCATGGTGAAGGCCATGATGGCGCCGGAGACGATGCCGGGCGTCAGCTCGGGCAGGACGACCTTGAAAAAGCCCTTGAGCGGCGTGCAGCCGAGGTCCTGGGCCGCGTCCATGAGCGAGGGGTCGAGCTGGTGCAGCTTGGGCATGACGGAGAGGATGACGTAGGGCAGGCAGAAGGTCACGTGCGCAATGAGCAGCGTCGCAAAGCCGAAGACGTTCTCCGTGCTGAGCATCCTGCGCCCGATGAAGACGAAGAGCAGGGCGAGGCTGACGCCCGTGACTATCTCCGGGTTCACGAGGGGGATGTTCGTGAGCGACATGACGAGGCGGCGCAGCCGCCCGCGCATGGCCTTGATGCCGAGCGCCGCCAGCGTGCCGAGCAGCGTGGCGAGGACGGCGGAGCAAAGCGCCAGGAGCACGCTGTTCCCCAGCAGCCCCACGAGGTGGGAGTTGCGGAAGAGGTCGGCGTAGTTGCCCAGGGTGAAGCCCTCGAACTCGCTCAGGTCCTTCCCGTCGTTGAAGGAGCCGATAAAGAGTATGAACATCGGCGCGTAGAGGAAGAGGTAGACGATGACGGTCCAGATGCGGCCAAGCCTTTTCATATCGTCGCCACCCCCTCGTCTCCGTCGTCGGTGAAGCGGTTCATGAGCCAGATGCTGATGAAGACCAGCACCATGAGTATGAGGCTCATGGCCGCGCCGAGGTTCTGGTTGATGGAGCCCTTGAACTGGAGCTCGATGACGTCGCCTATCATGGTGTTGTTCGTGCCGCCCAGCTTCTGTGAGATGTAGAAGGTGGAGACGGCGGGGACGAAGACCATGGTGATGCCCGAGACTATGCCGGGCATGGACAGGGGCAGCACGACGCGGCGGAAGACCTGGGCGCTGTCGCAGCCGAGGTCCTGCGCGGCCTCGATGAGCCGGGGGTCGAGCTTGGAGATGACGGTGTATAGCGGCATTATCATGTAGGGCAGGTAGGTGTATACCATGCCCATGATGACGCTGCCCGCGTTGCGGATGAGGGGCAGGGGGCCTATGCCGAGGCCCGCGAGCAGGGTGTTTATGATGCCCGTGTCGCGCAGGAGGGCCACCCAGGCCAGGGTGCGCAGCAGGAAGCTCATGCACATCGGCAGGGTGACGAGCAGGTAAAGCACCCTCTGCGTGCTGGCCGAGGTCTGGGCTATGACGTAGGCCACGGGGTAGCCTATGATGAGGCAGATGACGCAGGCGGCCAGGGCGTACCATACCGAGCGCAGCAGCACCGGCAGGTATTCCGAAGCTCGCGCCATGTTGGCGAGGGTGAACTCCCCGGAGCTCGTCGTGAAGGCGAAGTAGGCGACCATCGCCAGAGGGACGACGGTGAAGATGACCATCCAGACGATGTAGGGGGCGGCAAGAGACTTAGTTCTCATTGAGCGCCTCCTCGGGAGGTGCGTCCTCCCCTCCGATGACCGCATCGGGGTCGTTTATCTCGTCGTACTCCGCGGAGTAGGAGCTGTAGTCCCCGAACATGCCGGAGTACTCGCTCTTTTTCATGACGTGTATGTCGTTGGGCGTGAGGCGGATGCCGATGTATTCGCCGGGCCGGTGCAGGTCCGTGGTCTGGATGAGCCACTTGAAGCCCTTGAAATCGACTATGGTGTCGTAATGGACGCCCTTGAAGGTGACGCTCGTGACCGTGCCGCACAGGTGGCCGGAGTCGGGAGGGACGATGTCCACGTCCTCGGGCCTTATGACGACGTCCACGGGCTCGTCCTTGGCGAAGCCGTGGTCGAGGCAGCGGAACTTGCGGCCGAAGAACTCGACGACGTAATCCGCGCGCATGATGCCGTCGAGGATGTTCGACTCGCCGATGAAATCCGCGACGAAGGCGTTTTTCGGCTCGTTGTATATGTCCTCGGGCGTGCCTATCTGCTGGATGCGGCCCTTGTCCATGACGACGACGGTGTCAGACATGGCGAGGGCCTCCTCCTGGTCGTGCGTTACATATATAAAAGTGATGCCCAGCTGCTGCTGTATGCGTTTGAGCTCGTTCTGCATGTCCTTGCGCAGCCTGAGGTCCAGGGCGCCCAGCGGCTCGTCGAGCAGCAGGACCTCGGGCCTGTTCACCAGGGCGCGGGCTATGGCCACACGCTGCTGCTGGCCGCCGGAGAGCTGGTCCGGCTTGCGCTTTTCAAAGCCCTTGAGCGAGACGATCTCCAGCATCTCCGTGACGCGCTGCTCTATCTCCTTCTGCGGCACCTTGGCGATGCGCAGGCCGAAGGCGACGTTCTCAAAGACGTTCAGATGAGGGAAAAGCGCGTATTTCTGGAACACGGTGTTGACGCGCCGTTTGTGCGGCGGGACATCATTAATCCTCACACCGTCAAACAGCACGTCGCCGCTCGTCGGCTGGAGGAAACCGCCGATGATGCGCAGCGTGGTAGTTTTGCCGCAGCCCGAGGGGCCGAGCAGTGTGAGGAATTCACTGTTGTTGAAGTAGATGTTGATAGAATCGAGGACGGTCTCGCCGTCAAAATCCATCCGGCAATTTACCAGCCGAATAAGTTCCTTGGACATTATCCTCCCCCTCTTTGCTTGGAAAGCCCCCTCTCAGATGGCACGGATGATTACGGCTCTTAACACATAATGACCCTGCCGCCTGAGAGGAGGCTCTCTGACAGATTACATGAGCATAATACATACAAACGCGATGCTTGTCAATCAAAATCGAATATCCGGGAAATATTTTTCAGCGAAATCCACCCTGGACACGGAAAAGCTCCTGCCGTTCAGGTAATTTAAGACTCCGGCGTCGGTCCTGAAGGCGAATTCGAGGCGGTAGGAGCAGAGCAGCTGGCCGTCCTCGCCGAGCTTTTTGTTCTCCCTGTCCGAGCCGTACTTGCCGTCCCCGAGAAGGGGGGTGCCGGCGGCGGCCATCTGCGCCCTTATCTGGTGCGTCCTGCCCGTGCCGAGGCGGCACTCGACGAGGGAGAGGCCTCCCTGCGAGGCGAGGGTGCGGTAGTGGGTGAGGGCCTCCTTCGCGCCCGGCTCGGGCTTCCGGCGGACGTAGACCCGGTTTTTGGCCGCGTCCTTGAAGATATAGCCGCGCAGCTCGCCCTCCGCAGGCTTCGGACGGCCCCGGACGACGCAGAGATAGTATTTTTCTATCTCGCGCTCCTTTATCTTCTCGTTTATGATGCGCAGAGCCTCGGCGTTTTTGGCGGCGATGACTATGCCGCCGGTGTTGCGGTCTATGCGGTTGCAGAGCGCGGGGGCGAAGGCGTTCTCCTCGCGCGGGCGCCACTCGCCCTTCTGATAGGCGTAGGCCTGGATATTGGCGATGAGGGTGTTGTAATCCCACTCTCCCGCGCTGTGGCAGAGGACGCCCGGTTTCTTGTCCGCGAGCAGGATGTTCTCGTCCTCGTAGACGATGTCGAGCCTCGGCGCGCCGACCCTGAGGTAGCTGTTGCGCTCCGTGGGCTTTTCAAAGAACTCGTCGTTGATGTAAAGGCTGAGAACGTCGCCCTCGTTAAGGCGCGTGTCGCGCTTCGAGCCTTTGCCGTTGAGCTTTATGCGCTTGAGCCTTATGTATTTTTGCAGCAGAGATTCGGGCAGCAGAGGCACAGCCTTGCCCACGAAACGGTCAAGGCGCTGCCCGGCGTCGTTTTTTCCAACAGTCAGCTCTTTCATAAGTGATATTATTGCCCTGAAAGCCCCTTTTGTCAACGATATTTCTGTTGACAAGGCGGGCTCTTTCGCTTATAATACCAAAGCGGCTATGAAATAGCTGCTAGTGGAGGTGCGCCTGTGAAGCTCGATCTTCGGGAGATAATAGACGTTCCCGGGGGCCGGGTTAGCTTTTCTCAGGAGCTCTCGACCGAGCGGCTGAGCAGCCCCTCGATAGTCCGGTACGACGTCGGGCCGAGCGCCGAGGGCGTGGTGGAGAACACCGCCGGCGTCCTCACCGCGCGCGGGGAGATAGAGGCGGGCATGACCTGCCTTTGCGACCGCTGCGGCCGCGAGTTTAAGCGGGACAAGCGCATCGGCTTCGCCGTGCCGATTGTCCCCGAGGGCGGCAGCGAGGACCCCGAGGCCTTTGAGCTGGAAGGTGACTGGCTGGACATTGACGACCTGCTGGAGACGGTGTACATCCTGGACATGGACACGAAGTATCTCTGCCGGGAAGACTGCAGGGGCGTCTGCCCCGAGTGCGGCAAGGACCTCAACGAAGGCCCCTGCTCCTGCCGCAAGAAAGCGGATCCAAGATTAGCTGTTTTAGAGCAGCTTTTGGATAAATAAATTTTTAAATAACAGAGCTGCTCGCAAACAGCCGACTGTGGGAGGTGTAATTCATGGCAGTCCCGAAGAGTAAAGTATCCCGCCAGCGCCGCGACAAGAGGCGTTCTTCCGTGTGGAAGCTGGAGGCGCCCGCAATAGTGAAGTGCCCGAACTGCGGCGCTTACCATCTGCCGCACCGCGCCTGCAAGGCCTGTGGCCAGTATAACGGCCGCGTGGTCTTCGCGGTCGAGGAGAGCAAGTAACAAAGCTGAGAAGGGAAGGCAAATCGCCTCCCCTTCTTTTGCTACTATCTCGTTTTGAAGGCGGGGCCTTCAAAACGAAAAGGACGGGGAGCACTATGCTGAACACGATAACTAATATAGATAAGGCCTCCCCGGCGAGGGGCAAGGTGCATGTGGGCGACGAGCTGCTGGCGATAAACGGCCACGGGGTCGAGGACGTGCTGGACTACCGCTACTGGTCCTACGAGCCGCGGCTGACGCTCCGCCTGCGCTCGGCGCGGACCGGGGAGGAGTACGAGGTGAAGCTCCGCAAGGGCGAGGGCGAGGACCTGGGCCTCGATTTTGAGGAATACCTCATGGACAAGCCCTGGGGCTGCTCCAACCACTGCCTTTTCTGCTTCATAGACCAGCTCCCGCGCGGCCTGCGCAGGACGCTGTACTTCAAGGACGACGACGCGCGCCTTTCTTTCCTCACGGGCAGCTATATAACGCTCACGAACCTCTCCGAGCGGGAGCTGGAGCGCATCTGCGAGCTGAAAATAAGCCCCATCAACGTCTCCGTCCACGCCACGGACCCGGAGATGCGCGTGAAGCTCATGGGGAACCCGAAAGCCGCCGACATCATGGGCCCCCTGCGCCGCCTCACCGCGGCGGGCATCACGGTGGACTGTCAGATAGTCTGCTGCCCGGGCTATAACGACCGCGAGCAGCTCTCGCGTTCCATGCGGGAGCTCGCGGAGCTGCACCCAGGCGTCGGCAGCGTCTCCATAGTCCCCGTCGGCCTCACGAAGCACCGGGAGAAGCTCGCAAAGCTCACGCCCTTCGACAGGGACAGCGCCGCGGAGACGATAGACCGGGTGGAGGCCTACGCGGCCGAGTGCCTCAAAGAGCGCGGCAGCCGCATCTTCTGGTGCTCGGACGAGCTCTACCTCAAGGCCGGGCGCGAGCTGCCGCCGGATGAGTATTACGAGGAATACAGCCAGCTCGAAAACGGCGTCGGCCTCATGCGCCTGCTGGAGACGGAGTTCATGGCCGCCCTCGACTTCACGGAGCCGGACGAGGGCTCGGGCGAGGCGTTCACCCTCGCCACCGGCGTCGCCGCCGCGCCGCTTTTAGAGAAACTTTTACAGACAGGACATAAAAAATGTGCTAAGATAAAAGGACAGGTCGTTGCCATAGTAAACGACTTTTTCGGACACACAATAGACGTCGCCGGCCTCGTTACAGGCGGCGACCTCATAGCCCAGCTGCGCGGCCGCGAGCTGGGACGGCGGCTGCTCATCCCGCACACCATGCTGCGCCACGGCGAGGGCGTCTTCCTCGACGACGTGACGCTGGAGCAGGTCTCGGCGGAGCTGGGCGTGCCGGTCGTGCCCGTGGGCGGCTCGGGGGACGAGCTGCTCTCGGCCATGCTTGGACAGGACATGTGAGAAAGGGGAGGCGCGCTGTATGGCCAGACCTCTTGTAGCAATAGTGGGCAGGCCGAACGTCGGCAAGTCCATGCTCTTCAACCGCCTGGCGGGGCGGCGTCTCTCCATAGTGGAGGACACCCCCGGCGTCACGCGCGACCGGCTCTATGCCGACTGCGAGTGGAACGGGCGGAAATTCGACATCGTGGATACGGGCGGCATAGAGCCCTCCACGGACAACGAGATACTTCTCTTCATGCGGGAGCAGGCGCAGATAGCCATGGACGCGGCGGACGTCATCGTCTTTGTCACCGAGATAGCCACGGGCGTCACGGCGGCGGACAGGGAAGTGGCGAATATGCTGCTGCGCTCGAAGAAGCCGGTCGTCCTGTGCGTGAACAAGATGGACGCCACCGGCCTGCCCGACCCGGGCTTTTACGAGTTCTACTCCCTGGGCCTGGGGGACCCCATCGCGCTCTCGGCGGTCCACGGCCACGGCACGGGCGACCTGCTGGACGAGTGCGTGGCGCATTTCCCGCCCGAGGAGGAAGGGGACGAGGAGGACGACCGGATAAAGGTCGCCGTCATCGGCAAGCCCAACGTGGGCAAGAGCTCCCTCATAAACCTCATCCTGGGCGAGAAGCGCGTCATCGTCTCCGATGTCGCCGGTACGACGCGGGACGCTGTGGACACGCCCTTTGAAAATGAATACGGCAAATACGTCTTCATCGACACGGCGGGCATCCGCCGCAAGTCGAAGGTGGACGACAGGATAGAAAAGTTCTCCGTCATGCGCGCCCAGCTCGCCATAGAGCGGGCGGACGTCTGCATCATCATGCTGGACGCGCGCGACGGCGTCACGGAGCAGGACACGAAGATAGCCGGGCTCGCGCACGAGGCGGGCAAGGCCAGCCTCATCGTCGTCAACAAGTGGGACCTCGTAGAGAAGGACGGCAAGACCATGGACAAGCTCCGCAAGGACGTCTACCGCGACCTCGCCTTCATGAGCTACGCGCCGGTGCTCTTCATCTCGGCCTTGACGGGCCAGCGCGCGGAGCGTATATTCGAGCTGGTGAACTACGTCAACGAGCAGAGCGCCATGCGCATCACGACGGGCATGCTCAATAACGTCCTCGCGGACGCCCAGGCGCGGCAGCAGCCCCCCACGGACAAGGGCCGCCGGCTCAAGATCTACTACATGACCCAGACCGGCGTGAGACCGCCGAACTTCGTCATCTTCTGCAACAGCCGCGAGCTTTTCCACTTCTCCTACCAGCGCTACATTGAAAACCAGATAAGGGCCGTCTTTGGCCTGGAGGGTACGCCCATCCGCATCGTCATTCGACAGAAGGGAGATAAGGAATGCTGACGCCGGTCCTGCTGGTCCTCATAGCCATAGCGGCTTACCTGCTAGGCAGCGTAAACGGGGCCATCATCGTATCCCGTTACCTTTTCCACAGCGACGTGCGCACGATGGGCAGCGGCAACGCGGGGCTCACGAATTTTTACCGCAACTACGGCGCCAAGGGCATCGCGGGCGTCCTGGGCATAGACATCGCAAAGGGTGTGCTCGCGCCGCTCATAGGCGGGCTGGTGTTCGGCCTTGCGACGAGCGACCCCCTGCTGGAGCAGGAATACCTGCGCGTGGGCCGGCTGTTTGCGACCTTCTGCCTTGTCCTGGGCCACGTCTTCCCGGTGTTCTACGGCTTCCGGGGCGGCAAGGGCATCCTCTGCGGCGCCGCCGCCACCTTCGTCATCGACTACAACGCGGGCGTCATAGCCCTCGTGGTGTTCGCCCTGGCCTTTTTGCTGACGCGCTATGTCTCTCTCGGCTCCATCCTGGGCGCGGTCAGCGTCCCGGTGACGCTGGTGGCCAAGGGCTTCTCGGGCCTGTGTATGATACTCATCGGCCTGAGCGTACTGCTCATCATCATGAAACACGCTGAAAATATCGTCCGCATCGCCCGGCACAGGGAGCCGCGCTTCGTCTTCAGGCGGGACCTGAGCCACAAGCTGGACGACGACAAATTTTGAAACGAATGGAGTTGATATAAAGCAATGCTAGAACTCAAAAACGTATCCTACAGCGCCGGCGAGGACGACGGCGGGGTGAAGGACATCCTCACCGACGTCAGCCTCTGCGTGAACGAGCGCTTCGTGGCCGTCACCGGCCCCAATGGCGGCGGCAAGTCCACCCTGGCCAAGCTCATAGCCGGCATCATAAAGCCCACCGAGGGCCGCATCTGCTTTGACGGCGAGGACATCACCGACCTCGGCATCACCGAGCGCGCGAAGCTCGGCATCAGCTACGCCTTCCAGCAGCCGGTGCGCTTCAAGGGCATCCGGGTCTTCGACCTGCTGCAGCTGGCCTCGGGCCGCAAGCTGAGCGTGGGCGAGGCCTGTGAGTACCTCAGCCGCGTCGGCATGTGCGCGAGGGATTATGTAAACCGCGAAGTCAACGCCAGCCTCTCCGGCGGCGAGCTGAAGCGGATAGAGATAGCGACCATTCTGGCCCGCGGCACGCGCCTTTCGCTCTTCGACGAGCCGGAGGCGGGCATCGACCTCTGGAGCTTCACGAACCTCATCGCAGTGTTCGAGAAGATGTACGAGCAGATAAACGGCAGCATCCTCATCATCTCGCACCAGGAGCGGATACTTGAGATAGCGGACAAGATAGTCGTCATAGCGGCCGGCCGTATCACGGCGGAGGGCCCGCGGGAGGAGATACTCCCCGGCCTCATGAATCCCTCCGGGGCCTGCGGCAGGCTTGAGGCCATCTGAGGAGGCGCGGCATGGATAAGATACAGCAGACCCTGCTTGAGCAGATAGCGGACCTTCACGGCGTGCCTGAGGGCGCGTACAACATCCGCTCGGACGGCGCCACCGCGGCGCGGGCCACGACGGCGAACATAGACATAGTCACCAAGACGGACAAGGCGGGCATAGACATCTTCATAAAGCCCGGCACGAAGAACGAGAGCATGCATATCCCCGTCATCATAGCGAAGACGGGGCTGAAGGAGGTCGTGTACAACGACTTCTATATAGGCGAGGACTGCGACGTGACCATCGTCGCGGGCTGCGGCATTTCGAACTGCGGCGACCAGGACAGCCAGCACGACGGCATCCACAGCTTCCACGTGGGGAAGAACTCCAAGGTGAAGTACGTGGAGCGGCACTACGCCGAGGGCGACGGCCGCGGCGAGCGCATCATGAACCCCGTGACCATCATAGAGCTGGACGAGGGCGCGTATATGGAGATGGACACGACGCAGATAAAGGGTGTGGACAGCACCAAGCGGCTGACGGAGGCGAAGCTGGGCGACGGCGCGACGCTGATCGTGCACGAGAAGCTGATGACGCACGGGACGCAGTATGCGGAGACGGAGTTCAAGGTGGAGCTGGACGGCGAGGGCTGCAGCACGGACGTGGTGAGCCGGAGCGTCGCCCGGGACGAGTCGAAGCAGCTGTTCGTGTCGCGTATAAACGGCAACGGCAAGTGCAGCGGCCACTCGGAGTGTGACGCGATCATCATGGACAGCGCCTCAGTGCGCGCGGTGCCGGAGATAACGGCGAACAGCGTAGAGGCGAGCCTGATCCACGAAGCGGCGATAGGCAAGATAGCGGGCGAGCAGCTGATAAAGCTGATGACCCTGGGCCTGACAGAAGAAGAGGCCGAAGAACAAATTGTTGCAGGTTTTTTAAAATAAGCGCTTGACAATCCCGCGCAATTCTGCTAATATACCTCTTGCACCGCATGGGGGTATAGCTCAGCTGGGAGAGCGCTTGAATGGCATTCAAGAGGTCAGCGGTTCGATCCCGCTTATCTCCACCAGGTAAAAAGGCTTGAAACGAAAGTTTCAAGCCTTTTTGTTTTGCCTTTATGGTGTGCGGCGTTAAATAGGTTTGCGCAGATAAACCATGTCCCTGAGCTGAATGTCGTTTTCGTATATGGGGTGGTCGTAGTTGGTTATGAAAAAGTCCCTCACAATGTGGGAACGGGCGAAGCCGCATTTTTCATAGAAGGGGATAGTGAGCGGGCTGTCGCCGGTACCGACCTGTAATACTGAGAAACGGCCCGAATACTTGCGCTCAATAAAATCAATGAGCGCTTTTCCGTATCCTTTCCTCTGAGACTCGGGGCATACGGCGATGTTTTTAAGTTCGAGTATGCCGCAGCCTTCATCGGTGACAACACATTCCGCCTTGATACCTTCGTCATCAAGAACATACATATCCCCGCGTTCCAGATATTTGTCTATCATATCCTCCTGCTCATCTGCAAGCAGAAGAAGGGGCAGATAAAGCTTTTTCGCATGCCGGACAGGAATTATCGTCATGTTATCACCTGCATGAGCTCATGTTGCACCATATATTAATGCCCATATCGCCACAATGTCAATATACGATGCAACAGGCGCGAGCCGCTCCTGAGTCTGCAAGCAGGGCGCGCTGGGCTCAAATGCTTTGTGAAAAGCCGTTTTTTTCACGCAGCGTACGATTTATTTTCTTGACCCTGATGTGGATGGGAATATAAATGCTGGACCACACAATGACGAAAACTGCCAAGAATATCAGTGTAAACACCCATATCCTGTCCGTCGGGATCCACCCGTTAATAATATAAATACCAAGATAGTCAATGTAGAGTACGGCGCACTGAATAAGCCCCGCAAATGCTTTTGGGATATTCTCGATCTGATATACGATAGAGATGCCTGCCGCAACGAATACCATTATGGCGGACGAAACGATCCCAAGCACAGCTTCATTCACCGTGAGCATTGAAACGATGCCCGCCCTTTCCAGACAGAGCCATACGACAGCAAGAATTACAGGGCCGGTCCACGCAAACGTCATCCCTCTGACACAGAAGTTCCTGAAATGCTTTTTCATAATCCATACCTCCTCCTGAGCTCTGAAAAGCATCGTCTTGAAATGCAGTCAACGTGACCGCTGCTGAATACGACGTCAACAACTCCGGAAAGCTCGACCTTCAGCTTGGATACCCGGCTCCAATTCGCTATGGCCGATTTGTTTATTTTCTCGAAGTTCCCCGGCAGCAGCTTTTCCAGCTCATACAGCCTTTTCTTGACGAGGTATCGTCTTTTGTCTGCGCAATGCGCGTAGGTCTTGTCATTTTCTACGTAGAAGCACTCCACGCTGTCTGTTGGAAGCATTACGATCGTGTCGTCCTCGTAGCCGGGGATCTTGTCTGTGATGCTTTCCTGCAGAACAAGCCGCTCTATTTCATCGATCAGAGCAGTTCGTTCGTGAACTGTTGCGGTCACTTCTTCCGCGCGGCTCTTGTCAATGAACAGCTTGAAAACCACGTGCAATCACCTCCGGCCTCTATTATACACAAAGCCGGGAGCTTGTAAGGCTTTTTCGGTAATCGGTCATTTTGCGCCCGTCATCGGCTGCCGTGCAGCCGTGCTGGTGAAGCCCTGACAGCTCAGAAGGCACCGGGAAAAGCGTTCTTGCCTTTCCCGGTGCCTTCCGATTTTGCGCGCCCCTGCGCATATTTCTGTTTTTGAACTGGGGCCTTTGCCCATGCCGGACCTTATTTGCCGGCTATAGCGAGCAGCTCTTTTATGCTGTCCATGTTGTACTCCCCGGCGCGGGCCTTGGCGGCGTCGCCCACGCAGGCGACGTCGAAACCGCCGGCGTGGCCGGACTGGGCGCCGGAGACGGCGTCCTCCACCACGAGGCAGACCGAGGGCTCCAAGCCCAGCATCTCGGCGGCCTTCAGGAAGACCTCCGGGTCGGGCTTCGAGCGGGTGATATTGTTGCCGTCGCTCACGGCGTCGAAATAGCCGCCCAGGCCCAGCTGGCCCAGGATGAAGGGCGTGTTCTTGCTCGAAGAGCCTATGGCCAGCTTCAGGCCCATGCCGCGCAGGCCGTCCAGGGTGGAGCGGACCTCGTCGCTCAGATCGGCGGGGCTCATCTGCGCCAGGCTCTCGCGATAGATGTCGTTCTTCATCGCCGCCAGCTCGGCCTTGCGCTCGGCGGAGAGCGCCGGGCCCTCGTAGCGCTCAAGCACTATCTCCAGGCTCTCCATCCTCGAGACGCCGCGCAAGCGGTTGTTTATCTCGCGGTCAAAGTAGACGCCCAGGCTGTCCGCCATCTGCTTCCAGGCCAGGTAGTGGTACTCGTCCGTAAAGCAGATGACGCCGTCCAGGTCAAAAATCACAGCCTGATATTTCATTTTCCCAGTCCTCTTTTCAAATCAAAGAATAGCCAGCACGAAGGCGTCCCAAGGTGCGAGCTCGGCCCGGCCGCCGCTGATGGAGGGCTGCCCGACCTCTATGAGCTTCTGCGCGGCGGCAAACTCCTCAGGCACCTCGCAGGCGGCGGGCTCGTCGGAGAGGTTCACGACGCAGAGCAGGCGCTGGTCCCCGAGCGTGCGGGTGTAGGCGAACAGCTGCCTGTCCTCGGGCAGGATGAGATCGTAGCTGCCGTAGACGATGAGCTTGTGCGTGTGCCGCAGGCGGATGAGCTCCTGGTAGAAGCGGAACACGGAATCGGGCCGCGAGAGCTGCTCGGCGGCGTTTATCTCCTTATAGTTCGGGTTCACCATTATCCAGGGCTCGCCCTCGGAGAAGCCGGCGTTTTTGCCCGCGTCCCACTGCATGGGCGTCCTGGAGTTGTCGCGGCTCTTGTAGCGCAGGAAACCCAGCATCTCCTCGGAGCCCATGCGTCCGCTGCCGACGAGCTCGTTGTAGGCGTTGATGCTCTCTATGTCGCGGAAGTCCTCAAGGCCGCCGAAGGGGGCGTTCGTCATGGCCAGCTCCTCGCCCTCATAGACGTAGGGCGTGCCCTGCATCATGTGGATGGTGAGGGCGATGGCCTTGGCGCTCTTCTCGCGCAGCTCGGGCGTAGAGTCGTTGCCGAGGCGGGAGACTATGCGCGGCTGGTCGTGATTGCACCAGTATAGGCTGTTCCAGGCCTTGCCGTCAAGCTCCTTCTGCCACTTTGTGAGCAGGGCCTTGAGCTCGACAAGGTCTATCTTGTTGCGGTTCCATTTGAAGCTCTCGCCGCCGTCCAGGTCCATGTGCTCGAAGTGGAAGGCCATGTTGAGCTCGGTGCCGTCGTCGTTGGCGTACTGGCAGGCCTCCTGGACCGTGAGGCCGGAGCACTCGCCCACGGTGAGCAGGTCGTAGTGGCGCAGCACCTTCTCGCGCATCTCGCGAAGGTACTTGTGAACGTTGGGGCCGTTGTAGACGTAGGGGCCGAAGTCCCCGAAGTCGCTGCCGGGGCGGAGCTCGCCGTCTGGCATCTCGGGGGTCTTGCTTATCATGCTGATGGTGTCCATCCTGAAGCCGTCCACGCCCTTGTCGCACCACCAGCGCATCATCTTGAAGACCTCCTCGCGCACGGCGGGGTTGTCCCAGTTGAGGTCGGGCTGGAAGGTGCCGAAGGTGTGGAGGTAGTATTGCCCCGTGGTCTCGTCAAGGGTCCAGGCGCTGCCGGAGAACATGGAGCCCCAGTTGTTCGGGGGGCCGCCGTTTTTGCCGTCGCGCCAAATGTAGAAGTCGCGCTTCGGGTTGTCGCGGGAAGAGCGGCTCTCGATGAACCAGGGGTGCATCTCCGAGGTGTGGTTCACGACGAGGTCCACAACCACGCGAATGCCCCGGGCGTGTGCCTCGGCGAGCATGCGGTCAAAGTCCTCCATCGTGCCGAAGCAGGGATCGATGGCCTGGTAGTCGCTGATATCGTAGCCGTTGTCCCCGCCGGGGGAGCGATAGAAGGGCGAGAGCCAGATGACGTCCACGCCCAGCTCGCGCAGGTAGTCCAGGCGGCTGGTGACGCCGGCAAGGTCGCCTATGCCGTCGCCGTTGGAGTCCTGGAAGCTGCGGGGGTAGACCTGGTAGACCACGCTCTCCTTCCACCATGCTTGTTTCATACCTAGTTATCCTCCTAATGTATAGCAGCAGTTGTGATTGAGCCCAGGGGGCAGAAAAGGGGCCGGAGGCTGGTGGCAGAACCGCACATCCGTCCGACCCCTGAGAGGCTTATTTCTCTCCGTCCATGCGGAGACCGACCAGGAAAAACTTGTTGAAGATGAGATAGATTATGATGATAGGTAACACGGAGATGCAGGCCGCAGCCATGACCTGGTTCCACATCGTGCCGGCGTTCTGGGACTGGAAGCTCTGCAGGCCGAGGGTGAGGGTGTACTTGGTGTCGGTCTTGATGTAGAGCATGGGCGCCGTGAAGGCGTTCCAGAAGCCCATGAAGCCGAAAATGGCGGTGGTGGCGATGGTGGGCCGCGCGAGAGGCATGGCGATGCGGAAGAACACGCCGTAGCGGTTCAGGCCGTCTATCTCCGCCGCCTCGGCCACGTCATGCGGGAAGTTCATGAAGAACTGACGCATGAGGAAAATGTTGCCTATGTTCGCCGCCGCGGGAAGGATGAGGGCCATGTAGCTGTCGAGCATGCCGAACTCCTTGAGCAGCAGGTAGTTCGGGATGAGCAGCACCTGGCCGGGGATCATCATGAGCAGCAGCAGGGCGTGGTGGATCTTGTTGCGGCCGGGGTAGTTCAGGCAGCTCAGGGAGTAGCCCGCCATGGAGTTTATGAAGACGTTGATGACCGTGCCGACGGTGGCGACGAACAGCGAGTTCAAGAACCAGCGCGGGAAGAGGGAGCTGTGCCCGAAGATGGTGGTGTAGTTGTCGAGGGTCATGTTCTCGGAGATGAGGCTCATGTTGCCGCCCACGATCTCGCGCAGGGGCTTGAACGAGGCCGCCACCATCCAGAGGAAGGGGTAGAGCGTTATGAAGGCGTAGATTATGAGCACTGCATAGAGCGCTATGCGCCCGGCTTTTCTCTTGGACTTCATGTTTCCCGCCTCCTTAATACCACTTCTCGGCATCGTTCAGCTTCTCGGCTATCAGGGACACGGCCATGATGACGAGGGCGAGGACGATGGCGATGGTGGAAGCATAGCCCATGGCGTTCGTCGTGCCGAAAGCGTAGCGGTAGACCATGAGCGAAACGGTGAGGGTGCTGTTGGCCGGGCCGCCGGAGCCGTTGGAGAATATGTAGGCCTGGTCGAACATCTGCAGGGTGCCGATGATGCCGGTGAGCAGCACGTAGGTGGTGATGGGCTTCAGGTAGGGGATGGTGATGCTCTTGAACTTCTCAAAGGTGCCCGCGCCGTCGATGTCGGCGGCCTCGTAGAGGGAGGCGGGCAGGTCCTGGAGGCTGGCGAGGTACATGGTGGTGTACTGCGGCACGGTGGACCAGATGTTCATGATCATGATGACCTGGAGCGCAACGGCGGGGTTGTTCAGGAAGTTGATGCCGCCGCCCTCGGGCAGGATGCCCATGTTGATGAGAATGGTGTTGATGGGGCCGGTGACGCTGAACATGAACATGAAGATGATGGTCAGCGCGGAGCTCGAGGTGAGGGTCGGCAGAAAGTAGACGGCGCGGAAGAAGGTCTTGCCCCTGATGCGGCTGTTGAGCACGCTGGCTATGATGAGCGCGATGATGGTCTGGCAGGGCACCACGACCACGGAGAACTTCAGAGAGTTCAGCAGCGCCGTGCGGGCGTACTCGTCGGTGAAGAGCCGCAGGTAGTTGTCCAGCTTGACGAAGGTGTAGCTGTTCGTGTAGAGGTTGACCTTGCAGAAGGAGAGGTAGATGACGAAGAGTGCGGAGATGCCGATAAAGATGCCCAGGATGATTACCGCGGGAAGCAGGAAGACATATCCCTGGCGCCATTCCTGCAGCTGGCGCTTGGTGTGACGGGGCCGCTTCCTCACGGCAGTTGCTGCCGTAGACTGCGGACTGCCGCTTGGCATTCGCGATTCCTCCCTTTTCTAACTAGCCGGTTTGACAGGCCCGGCCTTGTCGCACGCGGAGGAATCCAGCGGGGTCTCCGCTGAATTCCTCCGGTTTGTTTTTTAAGGCGCTTTCAGGCTTCTCAGCCGGCGTTGGCTATCTCCTGGTTGGCCTGCTGCTCGGCCGCGGCCAGGAACTCGGCGGCGGTCATCTCACCGCTGACGGCGAGGGGGAAGTAGTTCTGGTAGGCGGTGTTGATGATGGAGGCGTTGTTGCCCAGCTGCCAGGGCAGGGAGCACTCGGTCATGGCGGAGTGGACGGCCCAGACGGGGTCGCTCTCGACGTCCATAGCCTCGGCCGCGTCGGAGCGCGGGGGCAGGCAGCCGGCGCCGCCGCACCAGATGGTCAGGCCGTCAACGCTGGTGACGTACTTGATCCAGGCGGAGGCCATGTCCTTGTTCTCGCTCAGGGCGTAGATGCCGTAGCCGACGGTGTAGCTCATGGAGTACTGGGTGCCGTTGTAGGAGGGCATCTCCTTGACGCCGAAGTTGATGTCGCTGTAGTCGGTCCTCAGGGTGCCGTAGACCCAGTTGCCCTCTTCCATGATGGCAGCCTTGCCGGTGCCGAAGGCTTCGCCGTTCCAGCCGAGGCCGAGGTCGCTCGGGGTCTTCCAGAGGCCGTTCTTCACGAAGTCGAGTATGTACTCCATGTTGGCGACGACGCCGTCGCTTGTCAGGGTGGCGGTGCCGTCCTCAGCGACGAGGCCGTCGTTGCCGTCCTGCAGGATGGGGAGGTTGCGGGAGAGGTCCTGGTTGTAGGTCATGGCGGCTATCTGGTTCTTGCCGTAGACCTCGTCAAGCTTGGCCTGGAGGTCGGTCAGGAAGGCCTTGTAGTCGTCGTAGTTGTCGGGGATGTCGTCCGCGGTGTAGCCGCAGGCTTCGAGCAGGTCGATGTTGTAGTAGGTGGCGAGGGTGGAGACGTCCTTCGGCACGCAGAGGACCTCGCCGTCCGCGTTCGTGAAGGCCTCGATGAGGTTGGGATAGAACTTGTCGAGCTCATACTCGGCGGGGTCCAGGGGATCCATGACGCCCAGGGAGCCGTAGAAGGGGAACATGCTGCCGTCCACGTAGAAGCAGTCGGGAGCGGTCTGGCCGATGAAGTCGGCCTGGATCTGGGTGTTGTAGTCGGTGTAGACCTTGAGCTCGACGGTGCAGCCGTACATCTCCTCAAAGTTGGCCTTGAGGGTGTTGATGGAGGCGGTCTCCTGGTCGTTGCCGCCCCAGATGCCTACGGTGAGGGTGCGCCCGGCGAAGCCGCCGTCGCTGCCGTCGCTGTCGCCGCCGTCGCCGGCGGGGGGATTTTCGGTGCTGCCGCAGCCGGTGAGCATGAGGCCGAGAGCCATGACGAGCGCCAGCACCAGCGCAAGAAGTTTGGTGGTTTTCTTCATGATGATCCTCCTCTTTTTTGTTGCAACTAAAACGTTTTTGGCTAAGATGATTTTATACAAAAACGTTTTCGTTTGCAATGCACTTTTTTGACAAACTATTTTTGAGGTTTTTGGATAAAATGTTAGAATAATTTATTTAGCACAAAAAATGGCTCAAAGATTTACGCTGAGTTTGTCTTTCACGGTGCAGGGGCGGCCGTTTATGCTGAGCTCGACCTCACGGGTGCCGGTGAGATTGACCAGCTCGGCGCGCTCGTGGCTGAGACTGACATGGAGCTTCTGGCCCTGCCAGTGGATGAAGAAGTCGAGGCCGCGCCAGCTCTCGGGCAGGGAGGGGTTCATGCGGAGCTTGCCGTCGAGCATCCTGACGCCGCCGAAGCCGAAGACGACGGACTGCCAGACGCCCGCGAGGGAGGCGGCGTGGATGCCGGCGTCGCTGGTCTTCATGTTGGGGCCGACGTCGATGGCGGCGGCCTTCTGGAAGAGCTCGTAGGCCATCTCGCGGTTGCCCATGTCGCCCGCGAGGATGCAGTGGGTGGAGAGCGACAGGGAGGAGTCGTGCAGGGTGCGCGGCTCATAGTAGTTCCAGTTGGCGGCCTTGACCTCGGCGCTGAACTGGTTTTCGAGCAGCAGGAACATGATGAGGATGTCGGCCTGCTTGGAGACCTGGATGTGGGTTATCTGCTCCTGGTTGTAGTCGCGGTAGATGCTGCCGACGTTCTCCTGCTTTTTGTACTTCGTGAGGTCTATGTCCTTGAGCGTGAGGTAGGTCCTGTCCTGGGGGATGACGAGGTCCTCGCGCGGCTGGGGCAGGTAGAGGCGGGAGAGCTTGTCCTCCCAGACAGGTTCGAGCGCGGCGAGGCCGAGCTTTTCGTCCAGGGCCTTGTAGAGCGCTGGCTTTTCGGAGCGGAGCAGCCCGCAGTATTCAAGGGCCTTGCGGATGTTCCAGGCGGCCATGTGGTTGGTGAAGGCGTTGTCGTCCACGTGCTCCTTGTACTCGTCGGGGCCGACGACGTCGTTTATGTGGAGCTTGCCGTCCTCGCCCTCTTCGAGGCGGGAGGCCCAGAACTTGGCGGTGTCGAGAATGAGCTCATAGCCGCAGCGCTCCATGAAGTCCTCGTCGCCTGTGACCATGTAGTATTCCCAGGCGCCGTAGGCGACGTCGGCGGTGATGTGCTGCTCGATGAAGCCGGACCAGATCTTGGTGGGCAGGCCCGTGACGATGTCTGCCGCGCCCCAGACGGGTGTGACTTCGCCGTCGTCTATCCAGGCGGACTCCCAGGGGAACTGGGCGCCCTCGTAGCCGTTGCCGCCGGCCTTCTTGTGGGCGCCGGGCAGGCTGAGGAAGCGGTACTCCTCAAGGCTCTTGGCTATTTCGGGGGCGCTGTATATGAAGTAGGGGAGGATGAACATCTCGGTGTCCCAGAAGGTATGGCCCTTGTAGCCTTCGCCGGAGAGGCCCTTCGCGCCGATGTTCATGCGGTTGTCGTGGGCGGGGGTCATGACGTGCAGGTGGTACTGGGCGAAGCGCATGGCCAGCTGGTCGAACTCGTTCTCAGCGTCGATGGTGACGGGGATGTTGTCCCAGACCTTGCGCGCCCAGGCGGCGGCGCTCTCGGAAAGCAGCTCGTCGTAGCCGAGCTCGCACGCGGCCTCATGCCCGGCGAGCGCCTTGTCGTGCAGCTCGTCGTAGCTCAGGCCTTCGCTGTCGCGGTCGCGGGAGGTGTAGACGCTGGAGAGCTTTTCTACGCAGAGCGTGCTGCCCGCGGGGATGGTTATCTGATATTCCTGGGCTATCATGCGGCGGTCGATGACGATGAAGCCGGGCTCCTCGCGCGCCTCGCCGTCCATGGCGAAGGAGAAGGTGGTGTTGAATACAAAGTCGATCTTCGACTGTCCGGTGGTCTGGCTGTACTGCATGTGGCGGCCCTTGAAGAGGCGCTTGTCGCCCTCGGAGAAGTGCTGGCTGCCGGAATTCGTCATGCGCCCGTCGATGCCGCCGGCGATGTCGAGCAGGGCCTCGCCGTCGAGGGGCCTGACGCAGAGCTTCTGGCCGATGACGTGCAGCCGCTCCATGGACACGAAGCGGCGGAAGCAGAGCTCATAGCGCCGGCCGTTCGGGGCCTTCCAGACGACCTTGCGGACGGTTTCGCCGGTTTTGAGGTCCAGGGTCCTGTCGTAGTCCTCCACCGTGCCGGTGAGCAGGCTGAAGCGCTGCCCGTCGAGCTTTATCTCCAGCCTGGAGACGTCGGCCGCGTTTGGCAGCTCGGTGACCTCGTTGTCGTCGAACTTGTTGAAAGTGCCGGCCACGAAGAGGTCGCGCTGTTCGCGGGGGTTGAATTCGTCCGTGGCGTTGCGAAGGCAGAGATAGCCGTTGCCCTGGCACATGATGGATTCGCACTTGCCCAGGTGTTCGGGCTCGAAGCCGCGCTCCGCGACTATCCAGTCTTTCGCCCGAGAGTAGTCCATGCCCATTTTGTTGTCCTCCTGTAATGCAGCTGAATAGGTTGCAAAAACGTTTTTGTAAACTGTCTGAAAGAACTCCAGCCCGCGGGGGCTGGAGGTTTTGCGCTCAATGATAAAAATAGTAGTTGGATATCCAGGCCATGACGGCAAAGCCGCAGAGCTGGCCGCCGAGGGAGAAGAGCCATGGCACGCCCAGCAGCAGGAAAACGACGAAGTTCACCGCCGCGAGGGGTATGTAGAGCCTGACGGATTTTTTGAAATCGCTGGTGTTCTCATAGAGTTTGGCGCAGAGCCAGCCTATGGCTATGGCCGCGAGCACGCAGCCAAGCAGCAGCAAGGGGTTCATGGCGACAAGGGGGTCGCTCTCCTTTAGGCCGAATATCTGGTCGAGGTTGCTCATGAGCCTGCCTCCTCAGCGTCTTCGAGGTCTTCCTCCTCCCAGCGGAAGATGACCTTGGTGTTGCCCGCCATGTCGTGCAGCGTCGTGCCCTTGAGCAGCAGCATGACGGTGCTTATGAGCCCGGCGGCCCAGCCCGCGATGGGGATGAGGTACATGCACTTCACAAGCTCCCGCAGGCCGACGTAGAGCGCCCGAGGTTTCACGCCAGTCTTGTCCGTGACTTTGAGCCGTCCAAGCATCTTCCCCAGCGTCGCGCCCTTGTTGTACTCGACCATCAGCAGCCCGTACACCGCCAGCAGCAGCCGGAAGAGAAAGTCAACCGAGCTCAGCTCTATCTGCATGACGTACAGCATGACGAACTGCACGGGGAACATCACCAGCACATAGTCGATGAAGGCGCAGAGCAGACGCATTATCCCGCGGACGAGACGCTTTTTATCCATGTGCCTTTCTACCTTCTCCCATACTCTCGAAAACGTTTTTGTCAGGGATAGGATAGCACATCTGCATTTTTTTGTATAGTCACATTCTGAACAAATTCCGAGCGCGTTTTTTGACTAAACGGCCCAGATGCAATCAAAAAGGACGGGCCGGAGCCCGTCCTTTCGGAGCTTTTCAGTTGTCGGGCCTCGTGCTGCCGCGCACGACGAGCTCGTACATCACGTCGTTCAGGTGGGCCTTTGCGGTGCCTTCGATCTTGTCGTAGACGGCCTGGCCGGCGATGTAGCCCATGCGGTAGAAGTTCTGGCGGATGGTGGTGAGGCCGCCGTAGAGATAGCGGGCGATGGGAATGTCGTCAAAGCCGGCTACGAGGATGTCCCGGCCAACGCTGCGGCCGAGGTCCCCGATGGCGCGGCAGGCGCCTATTGCCATGAGGTCACTGGCGCAGAAGAGGGCGTCGATCTCCGGGTCGTCCTGCAGGAGGCGCCAGACCTTGTTGTAGGCTGTAATGTCGTCGAAGTCGGCGTAAACTATGCGGCCGGGGAGCACTTCAAGCCCGGCCTGCTCCATGGCCCGGCGGTAGCCTCTCTCGCGCAGGAGGGAGACGTCAGCGACGGAGCTGCCGTTTATCATGGCGATGTTCCGCCTGCCGCAGCGCAGCAGGTGGCTCACGGCGTCGAAGGCGGCGCGGCTGTTGTCGATGGTGATGTCCATGACGCGGCTGTCGGGCGTGCGCATGTCGATGAAGGCGCAGGGTATGTCAATGTCGCCGAGCTGCTCCAGGTAGCGGTCGTTGGTGCGGAAGCCGGAGCAGATGAGGCCTGTGAGCTGCTTTTTGAGGCAGAGCACCTTGAGGGACTGCTGTTGCTGCTGGAGACCGTCGGTGGTCAGGAGTATGAACTCGATGCCGTTGTCCTGGCAGGCGTGGCAGACGCCGCTGAGGATACCGTAAACTGCGCCGGAGGGGTCCGTGGGCTTGAGGTCGTTTATGAGCAGGCCGATGACCTTGTCGGCCTTGCCGCCCATGGTCCTGCCTGCGGCGTTGGGGACGTAGTTGAGCTCCTCCGCGATTTCGCGTATCCTCTGTCTGGTCTCAGGATTGACATCCGAGTAATCGTTCAGGGCTTTGGATACCGTCGTGATGGAGACCCCGGCCTTTTTTGCCACGTCCCGAATCGTGGTCCTGTCCATACGCTTTCACCTCGGCTATAAGAATAGCACATCCGAAAGCGTTTTCCAAGATGAACTTATTACATATTTGCTAAAAAATGAAAATATTGTCCCGCTCACAGCAGCATGAGCCGCAGTATCTCCTTATCCGTCCCGGCCATGCCGCGGGAGCCGAGGGAGCCTATGCGGCGGATGGTCTCCTCTGTGTCGGCGGCCACTATGCCGTCGCCGCCGGCGAAGCGCTTGCCCTGCATGGCCAGGCGGTGGGCCAGGAAGGCGGAGTCGAGCGCCGCCGCGATCTTTGCCGCGCAGGAGGCCTTCGCCCCGTCGCAGATCATGCCGGAGACTACAGCCAGAGTGTTGACGACCGAGGAGGCGATCTCCTCCCGGCTGCCCCCGCGCAGCCAGGTCGCCGCCGCGGCCACGCCGCTGGAGGCGCTCGTCGCGCCGCAGTAGGCCGAGAGCCGGCCTATGTGCCGCTTGACGTGCACCGAGACGAGGTTGCTGATGAGCAGCGCCCGGAGCAGCTGCTCGCGGCTGCTGTCCCAGGACTCCGCCAGCGAGATGACCGGCAGGGACACTGTCAGTCCCTGGTTGCCGCTGCCGGAGTTTATGACCACCGGCATCAGGCAGCCGCTCATCCTCGCGTCGCTGCCCGAGGCGGCCATGGCCGCGGCCCGGACGTAGGGGCCGTAGTTCGCGTGCTCCAGCAGGGCGCGGCCTACGTTCAGGCCGTATTCGCCCAGGAAGCCCTCGATGGCTATGGCCCTGTTGCACTCTATCTGGCTTTCAAGCAGCTCCCGCTCCGAGGAAAGGTCCGTGCCCTCGGCGTAGTCCAGAATACCGTTGAGGCTGAGACAGTCGTAGTCCGGGCCCTCGGCGGTCTGCTGCTCGCCTGCGCCGCCGGAGGCCAGCTCCTCTCCGTCCAGGCGGATGGAGACGATGTTGGTGTGCGCGCCGCGGATCTCCACCTCGGCGCGGTGCGCCCCGCTCTCGGCGGACAGACGTATGTGCAGCGGCTCCTCCGACTCCAGCAGCCCGACCTCGCAGACGCCGGCCTCCAGCAGGGCGGCCGCCTCGGCCCTGTGGGCCTCCGTGACGCCGTGGAGCACGTTCAGCCCCGCCCCGGCGTCGCCCCCGACGGCGCCTATGAGCGCGGCGGCCTCGATGCCGCGCAGGCCGCCCGTGCCCGGGACGATGACGCTCTTGACGTTTTTGACGATGTTGCCGCTGCATAGCGCCCGCAGGCGCTCGGGCATGGCACCCAGCGTCCGCCTCGCCACGGCCGAGGCGTAGGCGATGGCGATGGGCTCCGTGCAGCCCGTGGCGTATACCAGCTCGCAGCGGAGTATCTCTCTATAAGTGTCAAAAAACTCCATAAGCACCCCCAAAAACTCATTGATATAATACAAGTATAAAGATAAAGCCCGGCCCCGTCAACGCAAGGAGGCAGGATTTGACGATTTTTAATATACCGGGAGGGGGTAAGCTGTGTAAAGTAACGGCGGTGGGGAAGAAGGTTTGAATATGGGACCCGGCGGCCTCAGCACTCTATGGCGACCTTCACCACGCCGTCGCGGCGGTTTTCAAAGAGCTCGTAGGCGGCCTCGATCTCGCGCAGGGGGTAGCTGTGCGTTATGAGGGGCGTCGTATCGAGCAGGCCCCGGGCAATGAGTTCCAGCGTCTCGGCGCAGCGGCAGCCGTCCACGCCGCCGGTCTTGAAGGTGAGGTTCTTGCCGTACATGTCCGGCAGGGGCAGGGCCTGCGGCCCATCGTAGAGGGCCACGACGGTGACGACGGCGTTGGGCCGCGCGCAGTCCCAGGCCAGGCGGAAGCTCTCGGGCGTGCCCGCCACCTCCAGTACGGCATCCGCCCCTCCGTGGGCGCTGTGGGCGAGCACGAAGTCCCGCAGACCCTCAGGCCCCGTCACCAGCACCTCCGGCCAGTGCCGGCGCACGAAGTCCCGCCTGCCCGCGTCCGCCTCGCAGACGATGACGCGGCCCGGCGACTTTAGCAGCACGCACTGGAGCGTACACAGCCCCGTCGGCCCCGCGCCGATGATGAGCGCCGTGTCCCCGGGGCTTATCTCCGCGATGTCCGCGGCCCAGTAGCCCGTCGCCAGCAGGTCGCCCACGAAGAGCGCCTGCCTGTCCGAGACGCCCTCGGGTATGCGGTCGAGCCCCTGGTCTGCGTGCGGCACGCGCACGTATTCGGCCTGCCCGCCGTCTATGCGGCAGCCGAGCGCCCAGCCGCCGTCCTTATCCGTGCAGTTGTTCACCCAGCCCCTTTTGCAGAAGAAGCACTCCCCGCAGAAGGTCTCGACGTTCACCGTCACCCTGTCGCCGGGACGGACGGAGCGCACCGCGGGGCCGACTGCCTCCACGACGCCCACCATCTCGTGCCCGACGGTTATGCCGGGCACGGCGCGGGGTACGGAGCCGTGCTTTATGTGCAGGTCGCTCGTGCAGATGCTCGCGAGAGTCACCTTTACGATGGCGTCCCGTTCGCCCAGCAGCACGGGCTTGGGCTTTTCGAGCAGCGCGAATTTCCCGCGCTCGACGTATGTGTAGGCCAGCATGGCGTATCCCTCCGAAAAAGTTTTCACCGCAAGTTTACCACTTCCGCCGCCCGGCGGCAAGCGGCGTCACCAGCAGCGCTTGCAGGCCTCGTAGCCCTGGGAGATGGCGTAGTCGAGCGTGACCTGCCACGAGGTCTTGGTATTGCCGCAGTCGGGGATGCAGTGGTACTTTGAGCCGGTGCTGGTTATCCAGACCATGACGCCGCTGCCTGAGCCGCCGCCGTCCGCGCCGACCGCGGCGTCCGCGGAGCCGCCTGGCGACGCCCCGCCGGATGTGCTGGAAGAAGAGCCCGAGGCCGAGCCGTCACCGGATGCTTCGGCCGTGCCGCCGCCCGATGAAGTCCCGCCGGTCTGAGCCTGCCCGGAGCCGTTTCCCGACGCTGCCTGGGACGGCGAGGGCGTCGGCGCTGGGGTGGGAGCAGGCGTGGGCGACGGAGTGGGCGCGGGTGTTGGTGATGGAGTGGGCGTCGGAGCAGGGGTGGGCGTCGGAGTGGGCGCAGACGTCGGAGCGGACTCCGATACGGCCTCGGACGTGGGCTGGACGAGCGGCTGCGCGCACTCGGCCGGGTTTTTCGACTCGTCCATGGCATTGCCTACGGCGCCGATGACGAGCAGCGCTATTATGAGCCAGAACCACCATTTTTGGTAAAATTTCTTTTTCATTCCATTCTCCCCTTTGACTGCCATTTTACCACCTGACTTCCTGCTGTCAACAGCCGCTGCGGAAAGGTTTGAAAGCGGCGGCGCGGCGTGTTATGATGAGAACAGAAGTTTGAAAAACAATGCACAGGAGGGCTGCCCATGTACGATTTCGACGAGATAATAGACCGCCGCCGCACCAACGCCATGAACACCGACGGCTTCCGCGACTACATCTTCCACGCGGACGAGAGCATGGTGTTCCCGTACAAGGACGAGGAGTTCATCCGCATGTGGGTCGCGGACATGGAGTTCGCCACGCCGGACGTCGTCATAGACGGCATCCGCGAGCGGCTGGACAAGCGCATCTTCGGCTATACCCGCGTCTTTGAGAAAAGCTATTTTGACGCCTTCGCCGCCTGGTGCCGCCGCCGTTACGGCTGGGAGTTCGGGAGGGAGGAGCTCGTCATGTCCAACGGCGTCATCCCCGCGCTCTTCGAGCTCGTGGAGTACATCTGCGCCCCGGACGAGAAGGTGCTGTTCCTCACCCCGTCCTACGCCTATTTCAAATATGCCGCCGACCACAGCGCGCGGGAGTATGTCTGCTCCGACCTCGTGAACACGGACGGGTACTACAGCATCGACTGGGACGACTTCGAGCGCAAGTGCGCCGACGAAAAGACCAGGCTCTTCATCCACTGCAACCCCCACAACCCCAGCGGCCGCGTCTGGAGCACGGAGGAGCTCGAGCGCCTCGCGGATATACTCGAACGGCACGATATGTGGGTCATCTCGGACGAGATACACTGCGACCTGCTCCGCCGCGGCCTCGTTCACACGCCTCTGGGCAAAGTCATGCCGGACTACGGGAAACTCGTCACCTGCATGGCCCCGAGCAAGACCTTCAACATGGCGGGGCTCATGCTATCAAATATCCTCATCCGCGACGAAGGGCTGCGCAGGACCTGGCTGGAGCGGCACTACAACTTCGACAACCCCCTGAGCATCGCGGGCGCGCAGGCGGCCTACGAGAAAGGCGAGCCCTGGCTCACGGAGCTGCAGGCCTATCTCGACGCCAACTTCGCCTTCGTGGGCGAGTACCTGGCCGGGCACCTGCCGCGCGCGAAATACCGCGTGTCCGAGGCGACCTACCTCGCCTGGGTGGACCTCGGAGAGTACTTCGCGCCCGATGAGGACCTGCCCATGTTCTTCGCCTACCGCGCGGGCGTCCTGCTTGAGGGCGGGAACATGTTCGTGCAGAACTCGGACTGCTTTATCCGCCTGAATCTTGCCTGTCCGCGCGCCGTGCTGGAGGAGGGCCTCCGCCGCATCTGCGTGGCCGTCAACACCAAACACACGGAGCCCTACAGAGGCGAAAACTGAAAAAACCGCCCCGGACATCTCGTCCGGGGCGGTTTTCACTCTGCCATGGCCTCGAGGGTGGGGCCGGTGAGGCGGTAGGTGGTCCAGTCGCTCTGGGGAGCGGCGCCGAGGGAGAGGTAGAAGTCTATGCTCGGCTTGTTCCAGTCGAGGCAGGCCCAATCGAGCCTGCCGCAGCCGCGATCGAGCGCCGTGCGCGCCAGATATCTGAGCAGCGCCCGGCCACAGCCGTGGCCGCGGTACTCAGGCTTCACAAAGAGGTCCTCCAGATAGATGCCGCCGCGGCCCAGGAAGGTCGAGAAATTCCCGAAAAACAGCGCAAAGCCGACCTCTTTCCCATCTGCCACTGCGAAAACTACCTCCGCGCCGTGCTTTTCAAACAGCCACTCGTGCAGCAGCTCCTCCGTCGCCACGACCTCGTCCAGCATGTGCTCATAGTCCGCGAGCTCGCGGATGAAATCCAGAATGAGCGCCTCGTCCCCGGGGACGGCCCGCCTTATCTCTATATTTTCCATACCTTCCTCCGATGCTCAGAATAAAAGGGGAGCCGGTGCCAGCGGCACCGGCTCCCAAAGCTGTGTTTTTATCAATACATGCCGCCCATGTCGGGAGCAGCGGGGGCCGGGGCCGCCTTCTCGGGCAGGTCGGCCACAAGGCTCTCGGTGGTGAGCACCATGGCAGAGACGGAGGCGCTGTTCTCGATGGCGCTGCGGCAGACCTTGGTCGGGTCCACGATGCCCATGGCTATCATGTCGCCGAACTTGTCGTTCGCGGCGTCGTAGCCGAAGGTGGCGCTGCGGGAGGCGGCGACCTTCTCAAGGATGACCGCACCCTCGACGCCGGCGTTGGAGGCTATCTGGCAGATGGGGGCCAGCAGGGCCTTGGCAACGATGCCAGCGCCGGTCTTCTCGTCGCCGCTGAGGCTCTTTTCGAGCTTGGCAGCGGCCTTGGAGGCCATGACGTAGGCGCTGCCGCCGCCGGCGACTATGCCTTCCTCAACGGCCGCGCGGGTCGCGTTCAGGGCGTCCTCGATGCGGAGCTTCTTCTCCTTCATCTCGGTCTCGGTGGCCGCGCCGACCTTGATGACGGCCACGCCGCCGGAGAGCTTCGCCAGGCGCTCCTGGAGCTTCTCGCGGTCGTAATCGGAGGTGGTGATGCCGATCTGGTTGTTGATCTGGGCGATGCGGTCCTTGATGGCGCTGCTGTCGCCGGCGCCGTCAACGATGATGGTGTTCTCCTTCGTCACCTTGACCTGGCGCGCGCGGCCCAGCATGGCGACGTTCGCGTCCTTGAGCTCCATGCCGAGGTCGGAGCTGATGACCTGGCCGCCGGTCAGGATGGCGATATCCTGCAGCATCTCCTTGCGGCGGTCGCCGAAGCCGGGGGCCTTGACGCAGACGCAGGTGAAGGTGCCGCGCAGCTTGTTGAGGATGATGGTGGCGAGCGCCTCACCCTCGACGTCCTCAGCGATGATGAGCAGCTTCTTGCCGGCCTGCACGATCTGTTCGAGCAGGGGGAGTATCTCCTGAATGTTGGAGATCTTCTTGTCGGTGATGAGGATGTAGGCGTCGTCGATGACGGCTTCCATCTTCTCGTTGTCGGTGACCATGTAGGGGGTGATGTAGCCGCGGTCGAACTGCATGCCCTCGACGACCTCGCTGTAGGTCTCGGCGGTCTTGCTCTCCTCGACGGTGATGACGCCGTTCTGGCTGACCTTCTCCATGGCCTCGGCTATCAGGCGGCCTATGAGTTCGTCGCCGGAGGAGATGGTGCCGACGCGGGCGATATCCTGGCTGCCGGAGACGGGCTGGCTGTTCGCGCGGATCTCGGCCACGGCGGCCTCGGTGGCCTTCTGGATGCCGCGGCGCATGACCATCGGGTTCGCGCCCGCGGCCAGGTTCTTCAGACCCTCACGGATCATGCTCTGGGCCAGCAGGGTGGCGGAGGTGGTGCCGTCGCCGGCGACGTCGTTGGTCTTCGTGGAGACCTCGCGGATGAGCTGAGCGCCCATGTTCTCGAAGGCGTCCTCAAGCTCTATCTCCTTGGCGATGGTCACGCCGTCGTTCGTGATCAGCGGGGAGCCGAACTTCTTGCCCAGAACGACGTTCCTGCCCTTGGGGCCGAGGGTTATCTTGACGGTGTCGGCGAGCTGATTCACGCCGCGCTCTATGGCCTTGCGGGCCTCTTCGCCGTATATTATCTGCTTTGCCATTGTGTTTCCCTCCAATTACTCAACTATCGCAAGGATGTCGCCCTGCTTGACTATGGTGAGCTCTTCCTCGCCTATCTTGACCTTGGTGCCGCTGTACTTGCCGACCAGCACGGTCTGGCCCTTCGACACCGACATGACGACCTCGTTGCCGTCGACCATGCCGCCGGGGCCGACTTCGATGACCTCGTAAAGCTCGGGCTTCTCCTGCGCGGAGGAGGCGAGGATGATGCCGCTCTTGGTCTTCTCCTCGGCTTCCTTCTGCTTCAGAACGACCCTGTCGGCCAAAGGCGTGAGTTTCATTATATATTACCTCCTAGAAATTATAAAATACAGCTTTAGCGGGTTAGCACTCAAACAGCCTGAGTGCTAACCCGCTTATAAAAATAACACATTTCTGAAAATTGTCAAGGACTTATATATAAAAACTTGAGAATTTTTTGTTAACATTCAAGCTGGGGCGGGCTGCGCCGCGCGAGCTCAGTCGAAAAAGGCGAGACCCTTGGGGAAGATGAAGTTCACCCCGCCCGGGATGAGATCGAAGACGACGCGGCTGCCGTACTCAGCCTCTCCGTCCACGTTTATGACTTCGCTCTCGGCGGCGTCTATCTCCAGGTGACGGGTGCGGACAAAGGTTATGTACTGGGGTAAGGA
Organism: uncultured Eubacteriales bacterium; assembly: GCA_900544295.1. GTDB lineage: Bacteria > Bacillota > Clostridia > Oscillospirales > Oscillospiraceae > Scatomorpha > Scatomorpha intestinigallinarum. Next base: position 30,577 of record UQUO01000021.1, read on the forward strand.
GCGGTATTTGCCTTTTGCGTAGCTCAGCAGGGCGCGAACGATGGTGAGCCTGGAGACGCCGGAGACGATGAGCACATCCATCAGCCCGTCGTCCGGCCTTGCGTCGTTCGTGGGATTGAAGCCGCCGCCGTAGAAGCGCCCGTTGCAGACGCAGACCAGGTTCAGCTCCGGCCCGCAGGTGAGGCCCTCAGCCCGGGCGGTCATGGTGGTGGTGATGCTCTTGACGTAGTTGGCCACGAGGGAGACTACATAGCCCGCCGCCCCGCCTATGAGGGGCATGCCGCTATATTTGTGCACGTCCGTGCCGACGCGCGCGTCGAGGCCCATGGAACAGATGTTCACGCTGTACCTGTCGTTGCACTTTATGACGTCTATGGGCCTGACTTCGCCGTTTATTAGCTCCGTGAGGTCGAAGAAGCGGTCCTTGCCTGGGCCGAACATCTTGATGAAGTCGTTGCCTGTACCACAGGGAAAGTGTGTGACGGCCACGTTGGACAGACCGGCGGCGCCGTTCACGCACTCGTTGAGGGTGCCGTCTCCGCCGCAGGCATAGACGCGCAGCTCCGCCCCGTCCGCGGCGGTCTCGCGTATGTGGCGGCAGGCGTCCATAGGCGCTTCGGTGACGTATATCTCAAACTCGTCCCGCGAGCGCTGCTCGGCCGGGAGACGGTCAATGGCCTCGTTGATGAGCCTCAGCTTCTCTTCCGGCTTTTGTTTGCCCGCGACGGGATTGACTACAAATAAATGCTTCATCTGCGGCTGCCCCCATTTTTATATATGTAAAGCTCGCATCTTATCATGCCGTTATACAGCCTGCGCTTCCTGTCTGCGCTGCGGCCGAGGCACCTCTCCAGCTCGGTGTGGGAGCTGAGCAGATAGAGCTCCCAGCCCTGGGCCTTGGCGAGCGCCCTGCCGAAGTCGGCGTAGAGCCGCTCGGCCTCGCGCTTTTCCAGGAGCCTCTCGCCGTAGGGCGGGTTAGTTACGATGACGCCCCGCTCCGTCGGCCTGGAGAATCCCCGCGCGTCCGCGACGAAAAACTCGATAAGGCGCTCGACTCCCGCGCGCTTTGCGTTGGCGCGGGAGATCTCCACGGCCTTAGGGTCGATGTCCGAGGCGAAAATATGGTAATCGCCGTTATATTCGCGCGCCCTTGCAGCCTCGCGTTCGACGCTCCATATGCCGGAGGGCAGGCAGGGCCACTTCTCGGCTGAGAAGTTGCGGCTGATGCCCGGCGCGCGGCCCTTGGCGGCGAGCGCGGCCTCGATGGCTATGGTGCCGCTGCCGCAGAAGGGGTCGCAGAAGTCTCCGCGCCCGCGGTAGCCCGCGATGTCCACCATCGCGGCGGCCAGCGTCTCGCGCAGGGGCGCCGCCACCTGTGCGGGCCGGTAACCACGCTTGTGCAGGCCCGTGCCGCTGGTGTCGAGGAAGATGCGCGCCTCGTCCTTCATGATGGTGAACTGTATCTGGTGCAGCGCCCCGGTCTCGGGCAGGCGGGAAAGGCCGTAGGCCGCGCCCATGCGCACGGCGGCGGCCTTTTTTATTATGCTCTGGCAGTCCGGCACAGAGTGCAGCGCGGATTCAAGCGCCCAGCCCTTGACCGGGAAGGCCGCGTCCCGGGGCAGCCAGTCTTCGAAGGCTATGGCCTTCACGCCCTCGAAGAGCTCTTCAAAGCTCCGGGCGGGGAAGCACCCCAGTTCGAGCAGTATGCGCTCAGCAAAGCGGGAGCGGATGTTTGCCCGCGCCAGGCCTGCCGCGTCAGTTTCAAAGAGCACGCGCCCATTCTCGGGCGCGACATTTTCCATTCCCATGTGTCTCAGCTCGTTGCCGAGCGGGCCTTCCAGCCCAAAGAGACAGGGCGCGCAGAGCCTCACCCGCGCGCCGGAATCCGTCTTGACCATACCCAATCACCATCTGAGGAGTTCTACTGTCTTTTTGCTCCTATTAAGATACAATAATAAAACTATATTGTAAATAGGCGAGTTGTGCATGCCTGCATTTCGTTCACAAATTATTTTCAAATTATTGTACATGATATACAAAAACAGTATTTAAACAAACAAAATATCAAAGAGATGTACGCAATCTAAATTTATTTGGTATTGATTTCTTGCGCGGAGGGAGGTATATTATGTGTAGCAAACTTGAACAATTAATTAACAACGGACTTGAAAGCGCGGTGTATTTCATTTGGCATGGGACAGGACCCGGCTCATGCAGAAGCTGAGGGAATCCTACGAATACTACTACGACATAGAGGACGGGGACGCGGGAAGCGGCCTGCCGCTTGAGTACAGGGCCGAGTTCCGTGTGCGCAGCGAGGGCTACGTTCTCATAAAGAGGGCAAAGATATGGGCGGCCGAGACGAACGAGTATGCCTATATCTTTTCTGTGCCTGTTCTGGACGCCGACACGGCGTCGAAGTGCATCGATTACGCTCTGGGGGACGGTTTCCCGAGGATAACGCCGAACCCGGAGCACCGGGAATCGTACATCATCGCCGTTTTTGTGGCGGATGTAATAGAAGCCGAAGCGCTGAAAATCATTCGCAGCCGGAAGTTCTACAAGAGCTTCAGGTTTGGACTTCAGGGGTGGTCAGCCCTGAAAATTGCGGCTGTGGAGCTTGAAAAGGAGTTGATTTCGACAAACAAAGCTGGCGGCAATCTTGTGAATTTTTTCAGGAAATTGTTAAGGAGTGAAAAAGTATGACTGCGGTTCTCATTCTGGTTGTCGGCATAGTTCTTCTGGGCCTGGGCTACATAGTCTACGGCTCCTGGCTTGCCAAGAAGTGGGGCGTGAACCCCGACCGTCCGACTCCCGCGCACACCAAATTCGACAACAAGGACTTCGTCCCTGCCAACCCCGCCGTTCTGATGGGCCACCACTTCTCGTCCATCGCCGGCGCCGGCCCCATCAACGGCCCCATTCAGGCGGCTGTGTTCGGCTGGCTGCCCGTGTTCCTCTGGGTCGTCATCGGCGGTATCTTCTTCGGCGCCATGCACGACTTCGGCGCTCTGTTCGCGTCCATCCGCCACGGCGGCCGTTCCATCGGCGAGGTCATAAAGGACAACATCGGCCCGAAGGCGTATAAGCTCTTCGTCATCTTCGCGCTGCTGGTGCTCATCCTCGTCATCGCGAGCTTCACCTCCGTCGTTGCCAGTACGTTCCAGTCCACCGTTGATGCCAACGGCAACCCCTACGACTTCATCACCGTGGGCATGGACAACGCCTCCGGCAACGCCTCCACGGCGACCACGAGCCTGCTGTTCATCGTCATAGCCGTCATCTTCGGCTACTTCGTCTACCGCAGGGGCGCCAAGGTCGGTCCCGCGACCGTCATCGGCGTCATCGGCATCATCGTCATCACCTTCATCGGCCTGAACGTCGGCATCAACCTGCCGCGTACCCCCTGGATCATCTTCATCGCCGTGTACATCACCCTGGCCTCCCTGCTCCCGGTCTGGATACTCCTCCAGCCGCGTGACTACCTGTCCAGCTTCCTGCTGTACGGCATGATGATCCTCGCCCTCGTCGGCGTCCTCGGCGGCTCCTGGAACAGCGAGTTCGAGCTCGAGGCCTTCACCGGCTGGCAGTCCAGCAGCGGCTATCTGTTCCCGACCCTGTTCATCACCGTCGCCTGCGGCGCCATCTCCGGCTTCCACAGCCTGGTCGCCTCCGGCACCAGCTCCAAGCAGATCAACTCCGAGAAGGACGCCAAGGTCATCGGCTACGGCGCCATGATCGTCGAGTGCATCCTGGCCATCCTCTCCCTGATCGCTGCCGCCACCGTGTGGCACCTCGTTCAGGGCGGCGAGAACAGCCTGGGCCTCACCATGAGTTCTCCTCCGACCATCTTTGCCGGCGGCCTTGCCACTCTGGTTGCCAACATGACCGGCACCGTGGCGGACTTCTCCAACCCGCTGTTCAACACCGTTTACACCCTGCTGACCCTGGCCGTCTCCGTCTTCGCGCTGACCTCCCTGGACACCGGCACCCGTCTGGGCCGCTACATGTTCACCGAGCTCTTCGTGCGTGAGGGCGAGGACCCGGCCAAGATCACCGGCTTCCGCGGCTTCCTTGCCAAGCCCGTGGTCGGCACCATCATCCTTGTCGCCATCGGCTGCTCCCTCGGCTACGCCAACGTCACCGCCATCTGGGCTCTGTTCGGCGCCGCCAACCAGCTGCTCGCCGGTCTGGCCCTCATGGCAGTCGCCTGCTGGCTGGGCAACATCGGCAAGAGCAACAAGATGTTCTTCATCCCCATGGTCTTCATGATGATCGCTACCCTGACCTCTCTGGTCATCACCGTTACCCAGAGGCTCAACTCCGTCATGGCCGGCGGCGCTGACTGGACCATCTGGTTCCAGCTCATCTTCGCCGTTGCGCTCATCATCCTCGCTGTTGTCGTCAGCATCAGCGGCATCCAGACCTTTGCCAAGCAGGCGAAGGGCGAGATCACCGGCGATGCGAAGGCTGTCGAGGCCACGAAGTAATTTCGCTCAATACCATAAAAAACTCCGCTGCGAAAGCAGCGGAGTTTTTTTGTGCGTTTCACCCACTGTAGGGGCGGGGTTCCAGTCCCGCCCGGAGGTTGGGGTTTGGAGGAACTCGCCGTTTTGTCCTGCTGGACTTTACGTTGGTGCTGCTTATCCACCCCATTTCTTTGGTCTTGCCCAAAGAAACGGGGTGGAGCCCCAAAGAAAGGCGCTTGGGGTGGTGGCGCCCCCGTGAGGTTTCGGGACCCGCCCGCCTCTCCCACTCGCGTGGGAGGTGCCACTCGGCCGCTAAGGTGTCCGCTTCGCGGAC
>UQUO01000022.1 GCA_900544295.1 uncultured Eubacteriales bacterium
GTTTTTTGCCCCGCTTTTTTACAAAAAAGCGGGCGGGGTCCAGGGGCGGAGCCCTGGCCGCGCGCTGCAGCGCGCGGAACTCTCCTGTGCTCACAAAGCGCAGGAGGGGGTTAAAGGGGGAACCCTCGCCGGGGGTTCCCCCTTTGCGGGCGGCCTAAGCCGCCCGCAGCCCGTGCGATTTACGAACGCCCGCAGTTATCCCACGCCGGGCGGGGATGGACCCCCGCCCCTACGAGGGGACTGGAGGAACGTTGTGAGGTCGGCGGTGGACGAAGGAAAGGGTCGTCGAGGACGCCGACCCCTACGGGTCCTTGCGGGACGGGCCGTGTGCCGCGTGATATACTGCAAGATCATCCCACGCCCGGGCGGGAGGACCGTGGTGAGGCTGGCAGAAACCATAGCAGCGGGACGTCGGGGACGCCGTCCCCTACAGGGCGGGTGCGCCTCCATACGCCCGCAGTCATTCCACCCGGTCAGAGGCGTTCCAGACACAAGAGCCGAAAAGCAAAATAAAACAGCCGGTCGTTTGACCGGCTGTTTTTTGCGCCTGCGGGCGGCCTCAGCCCATCTCGTCGAGGCGCTTGTACAGCGTGCTGCGGGAGATGCCCAGCTCTTTTGCCACCTTGCTCTTGTTTCCATTGTATTTCTTCATGAGCTCCACGATCACGCGGGTCTCGTGCTCTTTTATGCTCTCCATCGGAGAAGCGGCGTAAGAGGCCGGGACGGCAGGCGCCGCGTCCTGCGGCGGCGAAAAGCCGCCCGTGAAGGCCGCGGGATCGTAGCCGGCCCCCGGTCCGGAGGAGGAGAGCTGGCGCAGCACGTCTTTAGGCAGGTTTTCAAGCGTCACGGTGTCCGAGGTCGTCATGACCGCGCACTTTTCGACGACGTTTTTGAGCTCCCTGACATTGCCGGGCCAGTAGTACCGCCGGAAAAGCTCCATGACCTCCCCTGATATCGCCACCATCGGCACGCGGTTTTTCCGGGCCGCGCGCTCCAGCAGATAGGGGACGAGTATGTCTATGTCCCCCGTCCTGTCCCTGAGCGGGGGCAGCTCTATTCTTATGACGTTCAGCCGGAAGTACAGGTCCAGCCTGAAGGTGCCGCGCTGTACGCACTTCCAGAGGTCGCGGTTCGTCGCCGCGACTATGCGCACGTTCACGGGGTGGTACTTGCTCCCCCCTATGCGGCAGACGACTCTGTCTTCGAGTATGCGCAGGAGCGAGCACTGCATGTCCATGGGCATCTCGGCGATCTCGTCCAGGAATATCGTCCCGCCGTTTGCCAGCTCGAACTTGCCCGCCTGACCTCCGCGTTTGGCGCCGGTGAAGGCGCCGTCCTCGTAGCCCATGAGCTCGCTGCTTATGAGTTCTTTCGGTATCGCGGCGCAGTTGAGCGGGATGAACGGCCCGGTGTTCCTAGGGCTGGCCTCGTGTATGGCCTGGGCGACAAGCTCCTTTCCGGTCCCGCTCTCGCCCAGTATCAGCACGTTGCCGAGGCCCTTCGCCGCCCTCTTGGCGTTTTCTATCGCCTCGGTGAACTCCTCGGAGCGGCCGATGAGGCTGCTGAAGGTGTAGACAGCCTGGGCCTTGCGGGGCTTCTCCGCCGACTGGCAGGGTACGAAGAATATCTTGTAGCCGCAGCCGTCCACGTACTGCCCGTAGACTGTATAGGCGTTGTCCCCGCCCGATGTGCCGTGCAGCAGCAGCGTGGAGCTGAAGTCCTCCTTGGAGCGGTTCTTGAGCTTGGGCAGCTCCGCCACCTCCGGCATGAAACCTGAGAGCGCCTCGGGCTTTATCTTGTGGTGCGTCTTGCCGAATTCCTTTGTGAAGAGCTCGTTTACGAATATGACCTTCATATCCGTATCTACCAGCATCATGATGTCGTTGCCCTGCTGGGCCAGCTTCTCCAGAAAGTTGATGCGGCCGGCCAGGATGGGATAGATGAAGTCGGTGGCGGCGGAAATGTCCTCCGCCTCAAGTATGAAATTGACCGAGTCGTGTATGGGCTTGCAGTACACCTCTTCCGGCACGAATATCAGGTTCACGGACCTGAACCTCCGCCCCGTCTTGGAAACGTACCGGGCATAGCAGATGTACTTTGAAAATATCTCCAGATAGTTCTCCTGGCCCACCCGGCAGCAGGTCTTCATCGGGGACCTGAGCGCGATGTTGGCCACAAAAACGCCTACGTTTTTCTCCGAGAAATTTGTTCCAATTCTGATGCCGTCGGCCTTGAGCCGTTTCAGCAGCTCCGGGCTCCCCGCCTTGTTGTAGGCGGAAAGCGTCTCGTCCAGATAGAAGATGGCGCAGCCGTGCAGCGCCAGGAGCTTCTCTTTGCTGCTGTAATAGCTGTTCAGGTAGCTGAGGTGGTACCTGTGAAGCTCATCCATGCGGGTAAATACCTCAAAGTCCCGCTGCCTGTCGGTGAGCTTGGTATGCATGTCTATGCCCATGGCGAGCGATTCGCGCCACTCGCTGACAAAGGCCTTGTATTCGTCCGGCACCTTACACGTCTGCCCATTTACACACGACTCTTTTATCCGGGACAGCTCGTTGTCCCGGATTTTCGTAAGGTGGTCCATGGCAATTCTGCCTCCTTATTCAATTGGAGCGTGAGCAGCAGGCTTGTGTTTAGTTATTATACAGAATTGGTCCGGCTTTTGTCAATATCCACAATTTATCCACCTTTTTCCCTGGACAATACGCATAAATAGTGTAAACTTGGGCTTTCCCCTCCTGCGTATTGTACAGATTTCAGACAGTATTGTCTGACTGCGTATTTTATACAGACAAATTTGTACGCCCACCAGTTATTGTAATTTTGGGTTTCGTTTTCAGCCCGCCGCGGCCTGTTGTTATTGTGTACAATTTAATTGTGATTCATTTGTCAATATTCGACGTAAATTGACGAAAAAAGCGGCGAGCGCAGCTTTCGTTAGTTTTTTGGCACATGTCTTGCTCTTATCTACTATGAGCGGACGGCATACAGGCTTGTCGTTTGAGCACAGAAAGGAGAACAGGCAGCATGTCAGACGAAAGAATGGAAGTGATAGTTGTCGGAGGCGGGCTGGCCGGTTTGAGCGCGGCTTACACCATGGCCCGGGCCGGCATGGAGGTGCTTCTCATTGAGCGCGGGAGCTACTGCGGGGCGAAGAACGTGACCGGCGGCAAGCTCTGCGCCGACGTACTGAAAAAACTCATCCCCTCCTTCGAGGAGGAGCTACCCGTTGAGCGCCGGCTCATCCGCGAGCAGGCCTACGCCTGGTCCGGCAGCGCGGTATCGCTGGCCGGACTCGACGTCCGGGCGCTGCAGGCCACGAAGTACGGGGACGCCTACTCGGTGCTGAGGGCGAAGCTCGACCAGTGGCTCTGCGAGAAGGCCGAGGAAGAGGGCGTCATGGTCATAAACAATATAACGGTGACGGGGCTCCTCATCGAGGACGGGAAGGTCTGCGGCGTCATGGCCGGGGACGAGAGGATGGAGGCCGGGCTCGTGATCCTGGCCGACGGCGCCAACTCCCTCCTGGCACAGCAGGCCGGTCTGGGCACGCCGCCGGAGCCGGGCACCACCTGCGTCGGCGTCAAGGAGGTCATCCAGCTGGGCGAGGAGACGGTGAACAGCCGCTTCGGCCTTGCCGGAGACGAGGGCGTGGAGTACATGTACCTCGGCGACCGCTCAGCGGGCAACTACGCCGACGGCTTCATCTACACCAACCGCGACAGCGTTTCGGTGGGCATAGAGTTCCTGATAGGCGACATCGACAAGACCGACAAGGCCGTGCCCGAGCTGCTGGAGGAGTTCAAGGAGCTGCCGGCCGTGGCGGAGCTCATCGAGGGCGGCACGCTGCTGGAGTATTCGGCGCACATAGTCCGCCACGGCGGGAGCAGCAAGCTGGGCAGGCTCTGCGGCGACGGCGTGCTCATAGCCGGGGACGCGGCGGGGCTCGTCGCAAACTACGGCTTCACCATCAGGGGCATGGACCTGGCCGTCGAATCCGGCATCCTTGCGGCCGAGACCGCCATAGCCCTGCGCGAATCCGGGGACTACTCGGCCGAGGCCCTCAGCGCCTATCAGCAGGCCGTCGAGGCCAGCGGCATCTTCCGCGAGCTGCGCAGGTGCGAGGAATACATGAACGAAACTCACGGAGGTGTATGAGATGCGCATGACTGTTGAAGACAAGCTCGGCGCCGACAAGTTCAGCGTCGATGAGGAGCACAGCCACATCCTTGTGGACAAGGCCTGCCGCGACGCGGCGGAGATAGACAGGGTGGTCAGGGTCTGCCCCGCCGCGCTTTACAAGAAGGACGGGGACGGCGTACGTTTCGACTATCTGGGCTGCCTTGAGTGCGGCACCTGCCGTGTACTGAGCGGCGGCAAGCTGGTCGAGAGCTGGAACTACCCCGTCGGCGCCTTCGGCGTGAGCTTCAGGCAGGGCTGAGGGAAGGGAGACGGGACTTATGGCACTTGCTCCTAAGATCGGCCGGGACGTGTTCCTGGCGCCCGGCGCCGTCGTCTGCGGCAACGTCAGCATAGCGGACGATTGCTGCGTCTTCTTCAACACCACGATAAGGGCGGACCGCACGGGCATCTCCATCGGGGAGAGGACCAATATCCAGGACAACTGTCTCCTGCACTCGACGCCGGTCTACCCCATCGAGATAGGCCGGGAGGTCTCCATCGGCCACGGCTCCATCATCCACGGCTGCCGCATCGCGGACAGGGTGCTCGTGGGCATGGGGGCGATCATCATGAACGACGTCGAGATAGGCGAAAACTGCATCATCGGCGCGGGCACCCTGCTCACGCAGCACAAGAAGGTCCCGCCCAACTCGCTCGTCATGGGCGCTCCGGGCGCGGTCGTCCGGCCCCTGCGCGAGGAGGAGATAGAGAAGATCGCCAAAAACGCGGAACACTATTACACAATGAGCAGAGAACACATGAGAGGCGAGTTCCAGCTCGCCCCGCAGAGGGAGGAAAACGATGCCTAAGGTACTGGTTTGCTACAAATGGGTCCTGGACGAGTCGGATATACGCATAAACCCCGACCTGTCCGTGGACTTCTCCAAGGCAAAATATAAGATAAGCGACTACGACAAGCACACGATAGAGGCGGGCAGCCAGGCCGCGAAGGCCCTCGGCGGGACCTGCACCGGCATCTCCTGCGGCGGCGCGGAGACGCGCAAATCCTTCAACGACGCCCTGGCCAGGGGCATGGACGAGGGCATCTGGGTCAACACCGCCGAGTCCGGACGGCCGGACGGCTGCCGGACGGCCGCGCTGCTCGCTGCCGCCGCCGCCACCGTGGAGGACGCCGCGCTGCTACTGTGCAGCGAGGGCTCCAGCGACGACTACGCCAGGCAGACAGGCCCCCGGCTCGCCGCCATCCTCGGCTGGCCCGTCCTGAGCAGCGTGACCTCCTTCAGCGTAGAGGGCGGCGTCGTCACCGCCGAGCGCAAGCTTGAGGACTGCATCCAGACCGTCTCTGCGCCGCTGCCCGCCGTCCTCTGCCTGCTGCCCGAGGCCGCGCCCGCCCCGATACCCGGGCTCAAGCAGGTCATGGCCGCGAGGAAAAAGCCCGTCGCCGAGCTGAGCGCCGAGGCCCTCGTCCCCGGCACGGCCGCTGGCCTGAAGGATCTGGGGAGCACCGGTTACGTCTCGACCCGCAAGAACATCCTGATAAACGAGGACAGCAAGGAGCAGACCGTCGCGGCCCTGGTCGCGGCGCTGAAGAAGGAGGGAGCTATCTGATGGCAAAGGTACTCGTATACGCGAACAGGGCGGACAAGCTGGCGGAGCTCGTCTCCTTTGCACGCACGCTGGGCTCGGAATGTCTGGCCCTGGCCTGCGGCCCCGAGCTGCCCGAGGGCTTCGGCTCCTCCGGCGCGGACGCAACCATCCTGCTCAAGGGCAGCTCCGCGCGCCCCGAGGACTACTCCAGGAGCATAGCCGAATTCATAAGCGCCGAAAATATAGACATCTTCGCCGCCGTATCCACCCCCACCGGCCGCGAGATCGCAGCCTATGCCGCGGGCTGCCTCGGCTGCCCGCTCGTCAGCGAGGTCCAGAGCGCCGCTATTGAGGGCGGCGAGCTCCTGACCGAGCGCATGACCTACGGCGGCGCGGTCATAAAGCGCGAGAGCTCCCCCTTCCCCTGCGTCCTCACCGTCCCGGCGGGCAAGTACGCCCCCGCCTCCGGCGAGGCCCCGCTGACCGTCGTACCCGCGGCGGAGGACGGGCGCGTGAGCCTCGTCTCGACCGCCCCCATCGTCCGTGAGGGCGTGGACATCACGGCGGCTGAGAAGGTCGTCGCCGTCGGCATGGGCTTCTCCGAGAAGGAGGAGCTCGGCATAGCCTACGACCTTGCGGCGGCCATAGGCGCCGAGGTCGGCTGCTCCCGCTCCCTCGCGGAGGACAACCACTGGTTCTCGGAGTACATCGGCCTGTCCGGCCTGCAGCTGAACCCCAAGCTCTACATCGCGCTGGGCATCTCCGGCCAAGTCCAGCACAGCGTGGGCGTGCGCGGCGCGCAGCTCATAGTGGCCGTGAACCGCGACGAAAAGGCCCCCATCATGTCCGCCTGCGACTACGGCATAGTCGGGGACATGTTTGAGATCGTCCCCCTGCTCACCAAGGCGATAAACGAAAGCAAATAGATAAGATCGCAAGGAAAGGATGAGAAAAATGCGCAGCAACCCCATTACCCCTGAATACGGCCCCCTCCACGGTCTGAGAGTGATGCTGACCGGCGTCGCTTTCGCGGGCCCCTTCGCGGCGCGCTGGCTGGGCGACATGGGCGCGGAGATCATCAAGATCGAGATCCCCGGCTCCGGCGACACCTCCAGGATCGGCCGCCGCACCGAGACCGGCGTCGTCCCCAAGTGGATAAGCCTCGGCCGCAACATGAACAGCTTCGAGTTCAACATGAACTTCGACAAGGTGCCCGAGTCCAAGGAAGTCTTCGTTGACCTCGTCAAGCAGTGCGACATCTGGATAAACAGCGTGCCCAACATAGGCAAGCACGGCCCGACGGACGAGCTGGCCATGTCCGCTAATCCCAAGCTCGTCATCGTCCACGTCACGGGCTACGGCCTTAAGCAGAACGGCGGCGTGGACCGCTACCTCGGCAAGCCCTGCGTCGATCCCGTGGGCCAGGCCTTCAGCGGCCTTGCCGCCATGCAGGGCATGCCCGACGGCCCCTACCTCACCGCCAACCCCCTGGTCTGCGACATCACCACCGCCCTCTTCGCCGCCTGCGGCTCCCTGGCCGGCTACTACAGCATGCTCCAGACCGGCAAGGGCCAGGTCATCGACGCCTCCATGTACGAGTCCGCGGCCTACCTCATGAGCTACCACTGGTGCGAGCAGCTCAACGGCGGCGGCAACTACAAGCGCACCGGCCCGCTCAACCCCCTGTGGCGCCCCTTCGGCTACTACGAGTGCCGCGACGGCAAGTGGGTCTCCGTCGGCGTCTGGGGCATCGGCATCTGGAAGAAGTTCTGCGACCTCATGGGCGTCTCCCCCGACGACTTCCCCTACATGGACACCTGCGGCCAGGGCAACCCCGAGCTCGTAAAGAAGATGGACGCCCTCTGGCTCGACTGGCTCAGCCAGCACGACGCCGCCGAGGTCGAGCGCATCTTCATGGAGACCGGCATCCCCGTCTCCATGCTGAACACCGCCGAGGACGCCTACGCCAACCCGCACTGGCAGGCCCGCAACGACTTCATCAAGATAATCGACGCCACCACCGGCGGCGAGTTCGTGGACATCGCCACCATGCCGCGCTTCGGCGGCACGCCCTGCAACGTCTACAAGGGCGCCCCGCTGCTCGGCCAGGAGTCCGACGCCATCATGAAGGAGATCCTCGGCTACAGCGCAGAGAAGATAGAGTCCCTCAAGGCCGCCGGCGCCGTCGCCGCCTCACTGACCACCAAGTAAGACCAAATTTAAATTAATCGTTAGGAGAATTCAGATGAAACTCACCGAAAACCAGGAAATGTACCTCAATCTGTTCAACGAGTTTGTCCAGCAGGAGGTAGCCCCGCGCATAAAGGAACTCGACGAGGTCGATGAGTACCCCATTTGGATGCGCGACCGCATGGCCGAGCTCGGCTTCACCCGCCTCGTCGCCCCCGAGGAGTACGGCGGCTTCGGCGAGAGCATGACCACCCTGCTCATGCTCATCATCGAGGCCTCCAAGTACAACAACAACCTTGCCTCCATCCTCAACTGCTCCAACAACGCCAACAAGCTGCTGAGCTTCGCCAACCAGGAGCAGATAGACCGCTTCCTCCCCATGATAGTGGACGAGGGCAAGTTCATGGGCATGGCCTACACGGAGCCCTCCGGCGGCTCCGACTCCCGCGCCATCTCCACCACCGCCGTGCTCGACGGCGACGAGTGGGTCATAAACGGCACGAAGAGCTTCATCTCCTACCGCTGCGCCGTCGGCAGCTGGCAGGTCAGCGCCAAGACCGTTGACCCCGAGACCGGCAAGGAGGGCATCAGCGTCTTCCTCGTCGCGGCCGACGCGCCCGGCATCACCTACGGAGCGCACTACAAGAAGTTCGGCTGGTGCGGCTCGGACACCGGCGACATCTACTTCAAGAACTGCCGCGTCCCCAAGTGGAGCCTCTGCGGCCAGCTCAACAAGGGTCTGCGCATCTCCCTCGGCACGCTGGACGGCGCGCGCCTCGTCATCGCCGCCAGGGCCGTCGGCTACGCCAAGGGCGCCTACGAGAAGGCCCTCGACTACGCCACGCAGCGCATCGCCTTCGGCAAGCCCCTGAGCGACTTCCAGGTGCTCCAGCACTACATAGCCGACATGTACAGCAGCATCCAGGTCGGCGAGGGCTACCTCATGTACCTGGCCTCCCTGCTCGACAACGGCGAGTCCATAGCCAAGGGCGCCTCCATCGCCAAGCTCTTCTGCACCGAGGAGGCCCAGAAGATCTGCGAGAAGGCCATGCAGCTGTGCGGCGGCATGGGCCTGCTGAAGGACTTCGGCCTGTCCCGCTACTACGAGGACGCCCGCGTGCTCACCATCGGCGAGGGCACCAGCGAGATCCAGAAGAACATCATCTTCAAGTCCATCATGGCCGACCGCTGAGCCGGCGACGCCCTCTCCGCGCGGCGCCCCGCCCCGGAGAGGGCGGACAGCGCCCGTAATTGCCACGCAATTAACGAGCCTGTCAAACACATCGCATTTTCTTACGTCAGAAGGGAAGGGAAAAAATGAAATTCACCAAAAAGCAGCTCATCTACCTCATAGTAGGCCTCATTCTCGGCATAGCCATAGCGCTCATCCCCGCCCCCTCCGGGCTCGAAGTCCAGGCCATGCGCGTTATCGGCATACTGGTCTGCGCGATAGTCTGGTGGGCCGGACAGGTCTTCCATGAGGCCGTCACCGCCATACTCATGTGCGTCGCCTTCGTCATCTTCGGCAAGGTGCCTATAGAAGTGTCCTTCTCCGCCTTTTCCGGCTCCACTTACTGGCTGCTCGTCGCCGCCTTCGGGCTCGGCGCGGCCATAAAGGCCTGCGGCCTGCTTGAGCGCATAGCCATCATCCTGCTCAAGCTCTTCCCGAAGAGCTACCGCGGCCAGGTCATCGGCCTGCTGGCCGTCACGACCATAACCTCCCCCTTCGTGCCCAGCAAGGCTGCCAAGTGCACCGTCCTCTCCCCCCTGACCCGCGGCATCAGCGAGGCCATGGGCTACAAGAACGAGGGCAAGGAGGCCACCGGCCTTTTCCTCGCCTATTACTCGGCCATCTGCTTCTCCCCCGCGATGTTCATCACCGCCTCCGTCACCACCGCCGCCCTTGTCGGCATGTACAGCGCGGAGATCCAGGCGGAGTACACCATGGTGAAGTGGGCGCTCTGCTCGCTGCCCTTCATCGTGCCCTTCTTCATCGGCAACTACCTTTACATCAGCAGCAGGTATAAGCCCGCCTCCGGCCAGAAGCTGGACGTCTCCTTCCTGGAGGAGCGCCAGAAGGCTCTCGGCCCCTGGAAGCGCGAGGAGAAGATCATGGGCGTCATCATGATACTCACGGTGCTCTCCTGGGTGCTCAAGAGCGTGACCAACATCCCCGAGTACGCCACCGCCCTCATCGCCCTTTGCGCCACCCTCATCTTCGGCATTCTGCCCGTCAAGCAGTGGCGCAACAACGTGGCCTGGGAATCCCTCATCTTCATCGCCTGCTCCGTGGGTCTCGGCACCGTGCTGCCCCACGTGAACATCACCACCTGGCTCAGCGAGGCCGTCGGCCCCTATACCGTGGGCTTCTTCTCCAACCCCTTCCTGCTCATCGCCGGCCTGGCCGTCCTCACCCTGCTCGTCCGCTTCCTCATCCTCTCCGAGATAGGCTACCTTTCCGTCTTCACGGCCCTGCTCATCCCCCTCGGCATCTCGGCCGGCATCAACCCCTGGATCATCGGCTTCATCCTCAACGCCTTTGTCATCGGCTGGTTCCTGCCCTACCAGAGCTCCGTGTATCTGACCGCCATCTACGCCGCCGGCGAGGGCTGGGTAACCATCAAGGACACCACGAAGTACTGCTACGTCTATTGCATCATCGGCCTGGTCTGCATGTACATCGCCTATTTCCTCTGGAACCTCATGGGAATCTGGAGCATTGCCTGACCGCCGCAGTTTGAATTGTTTTTCGGAGGCTGTAAATGGTTAATTTCGGCTATTTTTTGCTTAGGAACGCCGACTGCTTTCCTGACCGGACCGCTGTCGTGTGCGAGGATCGCGAGCTTACATACTCCCAGCTGAACGCCGAATGCAACCGGCTTGCCAACGCCTTGAAGCTCAAAGGGCTCAGGCGCGGAGACAGACTGGCGCTGCTCATGAAGAGCAGCACGGAATGGCTGGTAGTCTGGTATGCATGCCAGAAGCTGGGCGTAGCCGTCCTGCCTCTGCACGCGCGCCTGATGGCCGGCGAGCTTGTCAGGACCATAGACACGGCCGGCTGCGGCTGCCTGGTTTTCGGCTCCGAATTCGCCGGGCAGGCTGAGAGCATACTGCAAAGCTGCCGCGGTCTCAGGCTCTCCATATGCTGTCTCAGGCAGGGCGACCCCAGGCCGGACTGCGCCGATGCCCTCTTTGAGGAGCTGGTCTCCGAAGCGGACCCGGGCGAGGCTCAGGAGGAGCTTCGCCCGGAGGATGAGAGCGTCATCCTCTTCACCAGCGGCACTACCGGAGTCTCGAAGGGCGTCCTCAGAACACAGCAGATGGTCCGTGACCACGCCCTGGTCCTCGCGATAGCCAACGAGCCCTCGGAAACGCCGGAGGCCATACTCACGCCCGCGCCGCTCTACCACACCGCCGGGCTCTTCTGCATCCTGAAATCCGCGGCCCTGGCCGCCACGCTGATACTCGTGAGCTCCTTCGACCCGGAAAAGATCTGCCGTCAGATCGAGTCCCGAAAGGCCACCGAGGTCCTAATGCTGCCGCCCATCTCCTATCAGAGGCTGTACCAGTCCGAGGCGGCGCGCAGATACGACCTGTCCAGCGTCAGGCTCGCCCTGGTCACAGCGGGCAAGTGTACAAAGGCCTGTATCGACGACATCTTCGAGATGTTCCCCAACTGCAAGCTGAGGCCCTCCTGGGGTTCAACTGAGGTATGCAGCGCCACAGGCTGCAACCTTTCCCGTCAGCAGCTCCGGGAGCGGCCCGAGCTCATGAGCACGGTGGGCAGGCTGAACGCACTTGTCGAAGTCCGCATCGTGGACGAGACGGGCGCGCAGGTCCCCGTCGGCGTGCCGGGCGAAGCCCTGGTGCGTTCCCCGCTGGTGTTCAAGGGCTATCTCGGCCGCGAGGACGAGCAGGACGACATTTTCGTGGACGGCTGGTTCAGGACCGAGGACATTATGCGCGTTGACGCGGACGGGTACTATTACCTGGTGGACAGAAAAAGGGACATAGTGAAGACCGGCGGCGAAAACGTGTATGCGCAGGAGATAGAGCGGGTGCTGCAAAGCCACCCCGCCGTCATGGACAGCGCCGTCGTAGGAGTTCCGGACCCCAGGTTCGGGGAGGCGATAGCCGCCGCGATAGTGCTCAACCCCGGCGCTGAACTGAGCGCGGACGAGCTGCTGGACTTCTGCGCGGACAACCTCGCCTCATACAAGAAGCCCCGCTACTGGGCGCTGCTGGACAGCCTGCCCGAAAACAGCGTGGGCAAGGTACAGAAAAACGTTCTCAGGGAGAACGCCGCAAAGATATTTACAAGGATCGCCTGACGTGCCGGTGGAGGCGGGCGGAGCCCGCCTCCTGTGCCGGTCCGGTTCCCCGGCGCCCAGGTAACGCGCGGAGGTGTTTAGTGATAAAACCTATTCTGGCGTCAGTTATTTTTGTAGTTATCCTCATATCCTTCGTCATGCAGAGGCGTCCCGCCGGCCTGACGGCCGTCGTCGGCTCCCTGCTCATGATGATCTTCGGCATCATAGAGCCTTCGGACGTCGTGGCGCCCTTCGGCTCCGACACGGTCATAATGGTCGCCTCCGTGCTCATACTGGGCAGCGCAGTGTTCGAGACCGGCGCGGCCGAAATAATCGGCAGCGCCATAGTCAGGAGGATGGGCCGGAACGAGAAGCTGCTCATAATGGTGCTCGTGCTGACGGTCTCCATTCTGTCCTCCTTCCTCAGCAACAGCGCGGTGGTGGCGATATTCCTGCCGCTGCTGGCCTCACTGGCCCGCTCTTCGGGCGGGGCGATAACGAAGAAGAACACCTACATGGCCGTGGGCATTGCCTCGGTCGTGGGCGGCAACTGCACGCTCGCAGGCTCCACGCCCCAGCTGACGGCCCAGGCCATACTCCAGACCACGGACTCGGTGAGGGAGCTCACCTTCTGGGAGCTGGGCAAGGTGGGCTTCCCGCTCGTCATAGTGCTGGCCCTCTACTATCTGTTCATAGGCATACGCCTGCAGAAAAAGGTTTTCGACTTCCCCGAAGTCGAGGACCCCGCCCCCTCCGGGGACGGCGGACAGGTCCGCAGCAAGGCCAAGTGTATCACGGTCTGCCTCATCATGCTCGGCTGCGTGGCCGGCTTCACGGCGGGCGTGTTTTCCTTCGGCACGGTCGGGGCCATTGCGGCCGCCCTGTGCATACTGACCGGCTGCATCTCCTTTGACAAGGCCTTCAAGTCCCTGGACTGGAACACCATCTGCGTCCTCGGCGGGGCCATGGGCATATCCACCGCCCTGAACAAGAGCGGCGTTGTCCAGGCGGTCGCAGACATGATAATATCCGCCTTCGGCAGCGGGGCGAACCCCGTGACCATATGCCTTGTTCTCCTTGTGACCTCCGCGGCCCTCGGGAACATAATGAGCCACACCGCAACTGCGGCCGTGCTGACCCCCCTGGCCATTTCGCTGGGCACCGGGCTCGGCGTGGACCCCATCCCATATGTCGTCACGGTCGTGATCGGCTGCAACCTGGCCTTTGCCACGCCCGTGGCCACCCCTCCCCTCACCATGACCATGGTCGGCGGATACAGGTTCACGGACTACACCAAGGTCGGCGGCCTCTACAACCTCCTGTCGCTCATAGCCGCCGCGCTGCTCATCCCCCTGGCATACGGGCTGTGAGCCGCGGCACAACTGCAATTTTCTTATTAGGAGAGAGAATAAGAATGCTCAAAATACTAGTTTGCGTAAAACAGGTCCCGGACGTGGACCAGATGAGGATGGACCCCGAGACGGGCAACCTCATCCGGGCCGGCGTACCCGCCATTCTGAACCCCCTGGACGGCAACGCCCTCGCCGCCGCCCTGTCCGTCAAGGAGCAGTACGGCGCCGAGCTGAGCCTCATCACCATGGGGCCTCCCGCGGCAGAGGCCGCCCTGCGCGAGTGCCTGGCCGCAGGCGCCGACAGGGCCATCCTGGTCACTGACCGCGCCTTTGGAAACGCAGACACCCTCGCCACCAGTTATTCCATAGTCTCCGCGGCGAAGTCCATCGACAGCTTTGACCTCATCTTCTGCGGCAAGGAGACCCTCGACGGGGCCACTGGCCAGATGGGCGCCCAGCTGGCCGAGCGTTTCGGCGCCGCCCAGGTGACGAGCGCCAGCCTGATAAAGTCCGTGGACGAGGCCGCGGGCAAGCTCGTCGTCGAGCGCGAGCTTGAGACCGGGGTGGAAACGCTTGAGGTGAGCATGCCCTGCCTGTTCACCATGGAAAAGACGCACTATCCCGCGCGCATCCCCAGCCTCAAGGGCAAACTCGCCGCCAAAAAGGCGAAGATCACCGTCCTCACCGCCGACGACATCCCGGGCCTCGACCGCGGCCGCATAGGCGACCCCGGCTCCCCCACTAAGGTGCCGCGCATGTTCCCGCCCGTGCTGCCCGAGCCGGGCCTCATCATAGACGAGGGTTCGGTGGAAGGCAGCGTGGCCAAGCTCTTCGAGCTGGCCGGGATTTGAGGAGGTGCCCGGAATGGATAAGAAAAACTACAAGGACATGTGGGTCTACATAGAGCACAGCGGGGGCGAAGTCCACCCCGTGTCGCTGGAGCTCTGCTGCGAGCTGCGCAAGCTCTGCGACCTCTCGGGCGACAGGCTGGTGGCCGTGGCCGCCGGCTCTCTGCCCGAGTCCGAGCTCGACAAGATAAAGGACTGCGGCATCGACGGACTGATACAGGTCTCCGGTACCGGCTACGAGAGGTACAACACCGAGGCCTACGCCAATCTTTTCACCGTCCTGTGCGAAAAATACAGGCCCTCTGCCGTATTCGTCGGCGGCACGACGAACGGCAGGGACTTCGCCCCTCGCTTTGCCGCGAGGCTGGAGACCGGCTGCACCTCCGACGCCACGGAGATAATATATAACCCGGAGACGGGCGATATCGAATTCGTCGAGCCTGCGGCGGGCGGCAAGATAATGGCCGTCATCACCATACCCGTGCTCCGTCCGCAGGTGGGCACCATCCGCCCCGGCACCTTCAAGCACGAGCCCGCAGGCCGCAGGGAGAACATAGAGCTCATCGAGGAGGAGATCTCCTTCCCGGAGGAGGAGATACGCACCCGGCTCCTGGGCTTCGTCTCGGACGCCTTCGAGCCCGAGCTGGACATAGCCGGCTGCGAGACCATCGTGTGCGTGGGCGCCGGGCTCAAAAACGAAAGCCTGCCCAAGTACCGGGAGCTGGCCGCGCTGCTCGGCGGAAAGCTGGCCTGCACGAGGCCGCTGGTGGACCGCGAGCTGCTGCCCTACAAGCTCCAGGTCGGCCAGTCCGGCGTGATGATAAAGCCCAGGCTCTACATCGGCTTCGGCATCTCCGGCGCGGTGAACCACGTGACCGGAGTGGACGCCGAGACCTTCATCGCCGTGAATTCCGACCCCAACGCCGCCATATTCAACTACTGCGACTACGGCATAGTGGCCGACATGGACGAAGTGTGCGACGCGATGATCGCCCGGCTCAAAGCCAGATAACAGGAAAAGAAAAAGCCTTCCGCTTTGCAGCGGAAGGCTTTTTTGCCGTGTTTATTTACTTCACGAGCTTGGCGACCTCGGCGGCGAGGTCGTCCTGGCGCTTCTCGATGCCCTCACCCTTCTCGAAGCGGGTGTAGCAGTTCACCTTGATGGTGGTGCCGAGCTGCTTCGCGACGGCGGCGACGTGGTCCTCGACGGAGACCTTGTCGTCCTTCACGAACGGCTGCTGCATGAGGCAGATCTCCTTGTAGTACTTGGCAAGGCCGCCCATGACTATCTTCTCGATGATGGCGTCGGGCTTCGTGGCGTTCTTCGGGTCCTCCTTGGCCTGGGCCAGACGGACGCGCTTCTCGTTCTCGATGAACTCTTCGCTGACCTCGCTCTTGTCCAGGAACTGCGGATTCAGAGCCGCGACCTGCATGGCGAGATCCTTGCCCAGCTCCTCGACCTCGGCGCTCTTCTCAAAGCCCGCGCCGACCTCAAGGTTCATAAGCACCGCGATACGGCCGCCCATATGGACGTAGGCCACGCTCACGCCCTTGTCGTAGCGGGCGAAGCGGCGTACCTTGATGTTCTCGCCGATGACCAGGACCTTGTCGTTCTGCTCCTCAAGCACGGTCTTCTCGCTGCCGGGGTACTTGCAGGCGAACAGGGCGTCCAGATCGGCGGGCGCGTCCTTCGCAACGACCTTGGCCACGTTCTGGACGTACTCGACGAAGAGGTCGTTCTTCGCGACGAAGTCGCTCTCGGCATTGACTTCGACTATGGAGCCCACGCCGCACTCGGGGCAGACGTAAGCGTAAGCCATGCCCTCGGCGGCTATGCGGCCGGCCTTCTTCTGGGCGGCGGCGAGGCCCTTCTCACGGAGCCACTCAACGGCCTTGTCGATGTCGCCGTCGGCCTCGGCGAGGGCCTTCTTGCAGTCCATCATGCCGACACCGGTCATCTCGCGCAGGTTCTTGACGTCAGCAGCTGTGAATCCCATATATTATCATCCTTCCGTATTATTTAAAAGATAGTGCGCGGGGCATTGAGGCTCACTCGGCGGCCTCGTCGCTCTCCTCGACCTTGGCGGCCTCGTCGGAGGCGTTGTCGGCGCCCTGGCGGCCTTCCTGGACGGCGTTGGCCATGGTGGCGCTGATAAGCTTGATGGCGCGGATGGCGTCGTCGTTCGCGGGGATGACGTAATCGACCTCATCGGGGTCGCAGTTGGTATCGACTATGGCGACGATGGGGATGTGCAGCTTGCGGGCCTCGGCGATGGCGTTGTGCTCCTTGCGGGAGTCGATGACGAACAGAGCGCCGGGGAGCTTCTTCATCTCCTTGACGCCGCCGAGATACTTCTCGAGCTTGGCCATCTCGCCCATAAGCTTCATGACTTCCTTCTTGGGCAGCATGTCGAAGGTGCCGTCCTCCTGCATCTTCTTGAGCTGGGCCAGGCGGTCTATACGGGTGCGCATGGTCTTGAAGTTCGTCAGCATGCCTCCGAGCCAGCGGGCGTTGACGTAGTACTGGCCGACGCGCTCGGCCTCTTCCTTCACGGCCTCGGCAGCCTGCTTCTTCGTGCCGACGAAGAGGATGTTCTGGCCGTTCGCCGCGAGCTCGCGCACGAAGGCATAGGCCTCTTCGAGCTTCTTGACGGTCTTCTGCAGGTCGATGATGTAGATGCCGTTACGCTCCATGTAGATGTACTCGGCCATCTTGGGGTTCCACCTGCGGGTCTGGTGGCCGAAGTGGACGCCGGCCTCCAGCAGCTGCTTCATGGATACTACTGCCATTGTGTGTTTTCCTCCCTTTATTTTGTTATTACCTCCGGCGGGGCTCGTCTCCCCGCGGCCCAGCCTTGCGGCCACAGGGCCGGGGATCCCCCCATCCGTGCGTAATGCCGATATATTATAGCAAAAGCTTCCGTGCATTGCAAGGAGTTTTTTGCAGAATTTTGCCCCCGTTCCGCGTTTTTTCGCGGGACGGGGGCGGTTTTTTCGCATATCGCCGGCTCATTCGGAGTCGTATTCGCAGGCGTAGGCCAGCTTGCCGCCGTAGACGGAGGGATAGGCGGCTGCCGGGTCGTTCCGGCAGTCGTTGTATATCCAGCCGCTGTCCGTGTGCCAGAGCAGCACGTAGTCCTCGGGCGTGCCGTCCGAATCCGTGACGGAGGGCTCGCCGCTTCCCCAGACGTAGTAATCGACGCTCTCGCCCGTCACCCACTTGAGCTCGCCCGCCTCGCGGTGCAGGCCTATCCAGACGAACTTCGCGCCCGCCTCCTCGGCCAGGGCGGTTATCTCCGCCAGTTCCTCTGCGCTGGATATCACGGCCAGATGGCCGCCCTCAGCCTTACAGAGAGCCTGGGCCTGCTCCCAACTGCTGTTCGAGAGCGTGAGCTCATAGCTCGGCTCCGCGGGCTCGGGCGTTTCCGAGGGCGTGGGGCTGGGCGTCGGCTCCGCGCTCGGCTCCGCCGAGGGGGCCGCGGAGGGTGCGGCAGAGGGCGCGAGGCTCTCCGACGGCGGCGTCGGCGTGGGCTCCTGCTCCTCCCCGCCGGGCAGGAACAGGCTCACCGCCAGCGCCGCGATGACGACGACGGCGCAGATGGCGAGAACTATGTAGAAGGGCCGCATATTACGCTTCGGCCGCTCCTCGCGCTCTCTTATGGCGCGCTCCTCAAAGTCGCGGTCCACCCTGTACTCCGGCCTTGGTCCGGTGGGCCTCGGCGGCGGCGTGGGCTTTACGACGGGTATCTCCACCTTCGGGCGCTTAGGCGGCTCCGGCTGCTCCGGAGCAGGCGGCTCCGGCTGCTCCGGAGCAGGCGGCTCCGGGGCGGGGGACTCCGGGGCGGGGGGTTCGGGCTCCGGTTCCGGCTCAAGGCGCGAGAGGATGCCCGCCATCATGCGTTCGACCTCTGTGAGCTCGCGCTCGGGCTTTCCGAACATCTCCATGGCCTTGGCGTCGCCCTCGCCCACGCAGGGGCGCAGGGCCTCGGCCAGCTCCCTGGTGTCCCTGTAGCGCTCCCCGGCATCGAAGCGCAGGCACTTCTCGATGACAGGTCCGAGCTTCCCGCTCGCGGCGGCGGGCAGGCTGATGGGGTCCCCGTTCATCCTGCGGCGCAGGGCCGAGGCGCGCAGCTCGTTCGTCATGTTCTCTGGCGCGCGCTTGAAAAAGGGCAGCAGGCCCCCCGTCACGCCCGCGTACAGCAGCAGGCCCACGGAGTAGACGTCCGCCGCCGCCGTCGCCGTGCCGTTCCAGAAGAGCTCCGGCGCCATGTATTCCAGCTCGTCCGTCGTCCAGTCGCCCGGGGCGTGGTCCGCCCGCGGGCCGAGGACGGCCCCGTCCTCCCCGCGGCGTATGTTGCCGGGGTGTATGTTCCCGTGATAGGGCGCGCCGCAGGCGGCAGCGTCCTCGCAGACCTCCAGCGCCAGCGCGATGAGCTCCTCGCGCCCCAGCCTGCGTATGCCCTCGCCGAGCAGCTGCCCGGCGGAAGATCCCAGTTTATCCGACATATCGGCCTCTCCGATCTCTCGATATTATGTCAACAGGATATCACAGCCCGGCCCGCAAGTCAACCGCAACGAGGCAGGCGGCCGCCCCGCCGGGGACGGCCGCCCAAGGAATATGGTGGGAGAGGAATGTCACTTGATGATGCCGAAGGTCTGCAGCTGGCCAAAGAGCACGAGGAACATGGCCAGGGGCACGACTATCTTGCAGCAGACGGCGTAGACCTTCTTGGTCCGGAACCTGTTGCCGTTGAGCTCTATCTCCTCGGCGAGGGTGTCGACCTTGTACTCGTAGCCGATGAAGATGCACATGAACAGCGCGCCCAGCGGCATCATGATGCCCTCGGACCAGAGGTCCATGAAGTCGAGCCAGCAGTAGCCGAGCGGCTGCCAGAGGCCGTTGGAGCCGAGGCCGTCGGCGGCGACGATGACGGCGAGCACGAGGATGGCCAGGCAGGTGAGGATGGTGTACTTCTTTCGGTTGCCGGGCTGGCCCTTGGCGTGCGCCTTGTCCATGTAGAAGGTGGTCACGACCTCGACCAGCGAAATGGCGGAGGTGATGGCCGCGATGAAGACGAGGATGTAGAAGATGAGGCCGAAGACGGGGCCGAGGGTACCCATGGCGGCAAAGACGTCCTGCAGGGTGACGAACAGCAGGCTGGGGCCGGCCATGGCGGCGTCCTCACCGCCGAGGGCGATGGCCGCGGGCAGGATGGCGAAGGCGGCCATGACCGCGACGAGCGTATCGGAGCAGACGACGATGAGCGCGTTTTTCTCGATGTTCTCCTTCTTCTCGAGGTAGGAGCCGTAGGTTATCATGGCGCCCATGCCGAGGGAGAGGGAGAAGAACATCTGCCCGCCCGCCGAAGAGATGACGGCCATGAAGTCGTCCTTCAGGGGCTGTAGGTTCGGCACCAGCATGAAGCGCAGGCCCTCGCCCGCGCCCGGCAGGGTGACGGAGCGGATGATGACGACGAGCAGCATGACGAAGAGCGCGGGCATGGCGTACTTCGTGAACTTCTCTATGCCGCCGGAGATGCCGCCCATGACTATGATGCAGGTGAGCGCGAGGAAGATGACGCTGTAGACGATGGACTCCACCTGGTTCGTCAGCAGGCCGTTGAAGAGGTCGCCCGCGGCCATGCCGCCGCTGCCCCAGGAAGCGCCGAAGATGTCGCCCAGGTTCACTACTATGTACTTCGTGACGTAGCCGCCGAGGACTGTGTAGAAGCTCATGATGAGGAAGGCCGAGGCTATGCCGAGCCAGCCCAGCCAGCGGACCTCCTTCGAGAGCTTCTTATAGGTGCCGACGACGCCGAGGCCGGACTTGCGGCCCAGCGCCAGCTCGCCGACCATGACCATGAAGCCGACGAAGAGCACGAGCAGCAGGTATACCACGAGGAAGGCGAAGCCGCCGTTGGAGCCCATCTTGTACGGGAAGCCCCACAGGTTGCCGAGGCCGACGGCAGAGCCGACCGCGGCCATGAGGAAGCCGAAATTGCTCCCCCAGTTTCCGCGTTTGTGTTCCATATTTTTTCCTCCTTTTCTGTCACTCCCAACCGGGTTTCCAGGCCCGGTGCCATGATTATAAAGGAGGATTTTCGCTCTTTCAATCGCAAAAGCCACATCTTATCGGCTTCTTAACGCCGGTGCAGGGAACCTTGATGCCCTGTTTATACTCTGCATCCAGAGGGTGGAAAAAACGCGAAAAAACCGCCGCGGAGACCGCGGCGGTTTTCGTGTGTTCGGTTTTTTAGTACTCAGGCGAGCTCGACCTCGGCGCCGACAGCCTCGAGCTGCTTCTTGAGGGCCTCGGCGTCGTCCTTGGAGACCTGCTCCTTGATCTTGGCAGGGACCTTCTCGACGAGAGCCTTCGCCTCGGCGAGGCCCAGGCCGGTGATGGCGCGGACTTCCTTGATGACCTTGATCTTCTCGGCGCCGAAGCTCTTCATGATGACGTCGAACTCGGTCTTCTCCTCGGCGGCGGGGGCGGCGGCGGCAGCGCCGGCAGCGGGGGCGGCGACGGCGGCGGCGGACACGCCGAAGGTGTCCTCGAGCTCATGCACGAGCTCCGCGAGCTCCAGAACGGTAAGGGCCTTGATCTCCTCAATCATGGCGGTGACTTTTTCGCTGGCCATTGTTATTTCCTCCTGAATATCAGATTTAATGTGCCGAGCCTTACTCGGCGGCGGGGGCCTCTGCCTCCGCGCTCTCGTCCTGGGACTCCACAGAGCCGCCGGACTTCTCGACTATCTGGCCCAGAACAACGGCCAGGCTGGTGATGGGTGCGAGCATGGTGCCGAGCACCTTGGCATACAGCGCGTCCTTGGAGGGCAGCGCGGCGATCTCTTCGATCTCCTGCGCGCCGAGGACCTTTCCATCCATGAAGGCGGCCTTGATGTTGAACCTGTCGCCCATCTTCTTGGAATACTCGCTGATGATGCGGATAGGCGCGATCGGGTCGCCCTCGCTCGTCGCCATGGACGTGGTCCCGTTCAGGGCGGGGTCGAGCCCCTCCAGACCGACCTTGTCAACGGCAAACTTCGTGAGGGTGTTCTTCACGACGCTGTACTGCACGGCGTTCTGCGCCAGCTCACGGCGAAGCTGCGTATCCTCGGCGACCGTAATGCCCCTGTAGTCCACGAACACGCCCGCGCTCGCAGAGCTCAGACGGCGGGTCAGTTCCTCGACTATCGCCTGCTTCTCGCTGAGAACTCTTGCATTCGGCATTTTTCCTTCTTCACCTCCGGAAGTATCGTCGCGCCCAAAAAATAAACCTCCGCATCAAAAGACACGGAGGCAGAAAGCTATCATGCGTAATAAAGCTGACGGCCGTCCTCGGCAGGTCTTCCGCTCATCGCAGCCTGCTGTCTTTGGAGCGCCATAGTAATTTATCAGCTTTTTCCCTCTTTGTCAAGGGGTTTTTCCCCTTTTTTCGCAAAGGCGAAGAACCTCTGCCCGATGTAGTTCAGGCCCGTGAACACCACCATGCCCACCAGCATCGCCACGTTGTCCTGCACCTTCACCGAGGCGTCGCTCAGCAGCCAGACCGCGAAGGGCTTGGCCAGCCCGTAGGCTACGGCATAGCACACGGCGATGTTCAGCGCGAACCTCAGCACCTGCTTCACGCTGTACTCCTTCACCTCGAATGTGAAATACTTGTTCAGAAAATAGCTCAATATGCTGCCCACGACGTAGTTCATCGCGGACGAGAAGGTGTAGGAGCAGTAAGCAACGTTGTACAGCAGGAACATGACCCCCGCGCCCACCAGCGTGTTCGCCGCGCCGACAAGGCAGAACTTCAAAAATTTCTTGTCAAAAAAGGCCGAAATGAGTTTTTTCAAAGCCGGATACCTCCAGAAAGCCGCCGGATAAGCCCGGCCAGGCCAGTATAACACTTTTTTTGAAAAATACAACTTCCCTCTTGCAATCCCTGCCCGGCTGTGTTATATATAACATCAGTAATGATAATTATTATTATTTAGGAGGCGGAGATATGGCACAGGCAAAGAACATCAGGCTCTACACCCCCGCCGGGGAGAAGATAGATGACCTCGCGCTCGCGGAGGACTACCTGGCGGCGGACAAGGCCGGCCCCTTCCGGGTCGGGCGGCGCGCGCTCTACTACCGCGACGGCGGCCTGAAGCGCTACTGCATCCCCCTTGAGCAGATAGACCACGCCTTCACGCGGGTCGTGGCCTGCGCGACGCACTGCTGCTGCGGGAAGATGGATCTGAACACCTTCCGCCTGGTGGTCTGCGGCGGCGGGCGGGAGCTCGCGGCGGTGTACACGGAGACGGAGAGCTTTGTGGACGACGCTCAGGCGCTGTTGAAAGCGCGCATCCCCGGCCTGAAGCTCGGCTACACGGCTCCGGCCCAGTAAACGCAGAAAAAAAGACGGCCCTCCCCCGGCAAAGTTCCCGGGGGAGGGCGTTTTTGCGCTCATTTGATGTCCAGCAGGGCCTCGGCATCCTCGGCGAAGTCGCAGATGATGCGGTCGAGCATCGCCATGAGGGCGGCGGCCCGCTCGCCCAGGCGCTCGTCGGCGCGTTTTTCGCGCAGGC
The DNA here is from genome assembly GCA_900544295.1 of uncultured Eubacteriales bacterium. Classification (GTDB taxonomy): domain Bacteria; phylum Bacillota; class Clostridia; order Oscillospirales; family Oscillospiraceae; genus Scatomorpha; species Scatomorpha intestinigallinarum. The sequence goes on from UQUO01000022.1 coordinate 22,992, forward strand.
TGCGCAGGCGGTCTATGGTGCGCTGGTTGAGGCCGAGGGCGTTGTAGTAGTCGCTCTCCAGCGCGCGGCGCCCGGCCTCAGTGTCCGGCGAGTCGAAGCCGAGCAGGAAGTCCGGCGTCGTTCCGAAGTAACGGGCGATGGCGCAGACGGTGGCGGCCGAGGGCGTCGTGGCCGCGCCGCCCTTGGGCTTGAGGTACTTGCGTATGGCCGGCCGCGAGACGCCGACGGCGTCGGCCAGCTCCTGGATGTTCACGGACTTGCCCTGGCTGTTGTTCCCGTTCATGAGGTAGGCCAGGCGCATGCGGAAGAGGTCGTTCATGCTCGCCTCCCCGCTGTCGGCGCCGGGGACAAAGACGTCCTTCGCGTCTATGGGCCGCTCGCGGCGCTTCGGGGCGGACTCTTTGGCCTTCTGTGGTTTTGCCTTCGCGGGCTTGGCGGGCTTTTCCCTGGCAGCAGCCGGCTTGTTGTCGTCCATAATATGCCTCCCCGTATAGTAACTTTAGTTTCACGCGGCTCCATTAAAGCACCGTGAGCGTCTTCTGTCAAGCAAAGGCGAAAAATGTTCACAATATGGCGCTGGACTGCGGAAAAATTTTGTGTTATCATGCGCTCTGCCGGAACAAAATATGCTGTAGGCAAGTCAAATACGCCTGAGAACACAAAAGGGGTTGTTTATATAGTGAAAAAACAGGATATGGACTGGGACGAGGCGGCAGGAGGCGGCAAGCGCGCGCGCCGCGCGGCGAAGCGCGGCTCCAAGGCGGCCATTGTCGTCTGCGTTATACTCATACTGATCTTCGGCGCCGTGGCGGGCTATATGATCTGGGAGAAGCCGCCCGCGCGTCCGGGCGGCGGCCTTGTGGACCCGACGGCCGAGAGCGTGCCCCCCGCGGCGGAGACGCTCGCGCCCACGGAAACGCCGGAGCCCACGGAGGACCCCAACGCCGGCGCGCCCGCCTCGCTCAACGAGTATATGTACACCTTCCTCGTCGTCGGCCTGGACAAGGTCGGCTACAACACCGACACCATGATGGTCGGCCGCATCGACACGAAGAACCACGAGATAAACGTCGTCAGCATCCCGCGCGACACGATGGTGAACGTCTCCTGGTCGGTCAAGAAGGTCAACACGCTCTACGCAGCGGACATCAACAACGGCGGCAACGGTATTGACGGGCTGATGGACGGTCTCAAGGACATCCTGGGCTTCCAGATAGACTGCTACGCCGTCGTGGACCTCAACGCCTTCGTCCAGCTGGTGGACGCCATCGGCGGCGTGGACTACAACGTCCCCATCGACATGAACTATTACGACCCGACGCAGGACCTCTACATCAGCATCCCCGCCGGGCAGCAGCACCTGGACGGCGAAGAGGCGCTGAAGGTCGTGCGCTTCCGCTCCGGCTACGCGACGGCGGACATCGGCCGCATCGGCACGCAGCAGGACTTCCTCATGTCCGTGGCGAGCCAGATGCTCACCCTCGGCAACATCCCGAACCTGCCCACCTTCATCGACATTTTCGTCAACAACGTGGACACCAACCTCTCCGCTGAGAACATCGCCTTCTTCGCGCGGCAGTTCCTGCTGTGCAAGAGCGAGGACATCCACTTCTACACCCTGCCCGGCAACTACGGCGACAGCGTGAAGGGCCTGTCCTACGTCTCCATCAACATCGAGGAGTGGCTGCAAATGGTGAACGACTGCCTGAACCCCTATGACCAGGATGTCACCGAGGCCAACGTCAACATCCTCGTCCACTCCTACACCACGGGCTTTTACTCCACCACCGGCTACATCGCCGGCGGCAAGGACTCCTTCTACGACAACACCGCCGCCTCCGGCTGATGCCTGACAGGCGAAAGCTCCCCGCCCTCTGCAGGGCGGGGAGCTCTTTTTATTTGCCTATGCGGCTGTAGATGAGCGTGTCGGCTATGTCGTCGAGCACCTCGTCCGTGAGCTCAATGTCGCTGCTCACGCGCTCGGCGAAGAAGGAGTTTTCGAGCCAGGCATAGATGTAGGCCTCCTGCCCGTTTGAGAGGATGGTGAGCTCCGTGCCGTCGGGCGCCGTGTGGCTGCGGGCCTTGAAGGAGGCGGAGTCCACCAACGCCGCCGTGCCCACCTCCCTGCTGTTCGTCAGCACGTCGTAGCGGGAGTTGCAGCCGTAGCAGGTGATCCACTCGCCGCCGGGCAGCTCGTAGTACCAGCTGACGCAGAAGTTGCCCTCCGGGAACCAGTAGACCTTGTCAAAGCCCACGGGCGTCTCGGCGAAGATGCTGCCCGAGCCCGCGAAGCTGGCCGTCAGCTCCGCCAGCTCCTCGTTGGTGTAGAAGCCCTCGCCCGTGAGGCCCGTCGTGTCAGAGCTCCAGGCCACGTTCACGTAGCCCGCCCTGACGCCGCCCTGGAGGGCGAGGCCGTGCTCGGCGGCGATCTGTTCGAGCATTTTGCCCATGGTCTCATCGCGCACACCGTAGCCCGTGTCGTAGCCGCAGCCGACGCTGACCTTCGGGTCGTATTTCTCAATGTACTCGTCCCGCCAGGCCTTCCACTCGGCCCAGGCGTCGAGGAAATTTTCCGCCTTCGCGTAGGTCTCGGGCGGCAGGTCCCCGGGTATGGCCTGGAACTGGGTCAGGGACACCCTGCCCTCGCCCGGCACCAGCAGCGCGCGGATGCCGAAGAGGTCCGCCGCGTAGGCCGCCGCGGCGAGGGCGAGGGCCAGCGCCGCCGTCAGCGCGATAACGAGCAGCCGCTTTCCCGCCCTCGGGGCGCGGCGCTCCTTTCTTGTTGTCATCTCAAACACCTCCGTCAAAACGCCGCCGGAGGCGCGCAGGGGCGAAAAGGCCCTGCGGAAGCGCTCTTTTTCCTCGTGTTCGTCCACTTAGTCCACCTCCGACAAAGTCTCCCTCAGCCGCGCCCTCGCCCGGGCAAGGCGCGTGCTGACCGTGTTGGGCGGCAGTCCCAAAAGCTCCGCCGTCTCAGCCGTGGAATATCCCTCGTAGTAGTAGAGCAGCACGGGCAGGCGGTATTTCGCCTCCAGGCCCATGACCGCGAGGAAGAGCCCCCTGTCCTCCGGCTGCTCGAAGCCGAGCATCTCCGCGTAGTCCTCCAGCGGCTCTACGCGCCGCCAGGGCGAGCGGAAGAGCTTCCGGCTCTGGTTTACCGTGACGCGGATGAGCCAGCGCTTCACGTGCTCCATGGACTCGAAGTCCCGCTTCTCCCGGTAGAGTTTTATGAGCACCTCCTGCGTCACGTCCTCGGCGTCCTCGCGGTTTTTGAGCGCGCCGAAGGCCACGCGGTAGACCATATCTATGTACTTTGCCGCCAGGGCCTCAAAGCGCTCGTCCGTAAGCATGGGCCGCTCCCTTCCTGAAAAGCCTTTCACCTATAATACCCCCGAGAGGGGCGGGAGCTTTCACTCCCAGAAGATTAAACCGGCGGTTCAAAATTTTTTGTACATATTGTACCGCCGGTGCCTGTTGGACCCGCCGCAGAGTGATAAAATAGACGCAGGACGGAGGTGCGAAATGAAACTATCCCTCTCTGAAAACATCAGCTCCCTGCGCCGCGCGTCGGGCCTGACGCAGGAGCGGCTGGCGGAGGCGCTGGGCGTGAGCTTCGCGGCGGTCAGCAAGTGGGAGCGCGGGGGTTCACTTATAAAGATACCACATCAATCCCACGCTGACTTTTGCTCAACCGATACAGCCGGAGGGCTGGATAACAAGAAAAGGCGGTATGCGCCCCGTGGAGGGGTAGCGTACCGCCTTTTCTTGTGGGGGTTTCCAAAGGGGGCAACGCCCCCATTTGGCACACGACTTTGCGAAGCAAAGTGTAGTGTGTTATACGCTCTGTCGGCGTTGCCGTGAAAATGCCGTTGCCGCCGGGGAGGGCAAGGGCATTTGAAGCGACAGGAAAACAGGGCTGTGCTTGCGTGGCGTAGAGCCGTAAGCACAGGTCTGGTTTCAACAGCAGACTGGGCGTATATGAAAGCCCCCGTCCCTCGTCCTACGCTCCGACTTGTGGACAAAGTGTCCCGAAGTTGTGGCCACACTCCCGGAAAAGTAGCAGGACAGCGGGCAACCGTCAAGGCTGAAATGAACGGGTTTGCACCCGGCCTTGACCGCCGCCCGCCGCCCCGCTGGATGGGTGGACAAGGCGGCCAATCCCTCAAAGTGCTTGGCCGCTCTCTTTCTGATTTTGGAGCATTCTTTTCCTCAAAATTGAAATGGGCGGGAAGCCATTTTGTGGCTTTGCTATTTCCCCGATAAACTGTGAGTTGTTGTGCAAGACATTATATTTTTCTATTTTCTATTATGAGCAATGCTGTAAATATAATTTCAAAAACAAGCATCATTAACGCTAATATCAAACGTGTAGAATTACATCCAACAATCAATGAAGCTACAGGGATAAGAACTGACATAATCATGTAAGTTTTTGATTTATATAACCAGCTATATGGTAACAAATGCGCCCCAAAAATCATAGCAATAACCATTAGCATTTTTTCTGGTACTGTTGGATAAATCCACATTGCAATCAATAAATATAAGATTTGATTTATCGAAAATAATATACCTAGATTATTCAGTGGATTGCTTTTGTCCTGAAATTGGATCTTTAATAATTTGGACATCAAAAATGCTAAAGGCAATAGTGGTGCGGTACAACAAAATGTTAGCAAATTCTTGGTAAGAATCGGTAAATCTAAGAATTGTACCATCATCACCAAAAGCCAAATCACAATAGAAGCTGAAATAAAATGAATACCTCTCTTTTGCTTGATAGCACAATCTATTCTTAAATCCTCTAAATTCATAACACGTTTTTCCTCCACAAATTAGAATTTGTCGCCCACTTATTTTCTCCCCCGCTGTGGGTTTGGATTTTTCAGCAAGTCCGACTTCTGTGCAATCTTTTTCAGCCACTTCTTTTCTTCCTCAGACAGCTTCTTGTAATTCAGTTTAAGCCGCTTACAGATAAACGCCAAAGCCGCTTGCTCCGGGTCGCTGTCCTCTCTGGCGGTTTCCTCGGCGGTCTGCAAGATCGGCGTTTGGGTGGTTTCTTGTTTGAGAACGGCCCAGCAGATAATCGGCGGTCACGCCGTAAAACTTCGCCAGCTTGATAAGGGCATAGTGGCTGATGTCCTTGAAGTCCTCTGCTTCATAGCTTCCCAGCGCAGACTTGGAGAGGTGCGTCTGCTCCGCAAGCTGTTCCAGCGTCAGCCCACGCTCCACACGCAAGTCTTTTAATCGTTCTTGTATTGATAAAGCCACCTTATCCCTCCGTCCTTACTGTTGATTTAATTCCGTTCCATAATGTTCTGAGGAAAAACCGTTATCAAGAAAAATTGAAAAGAACGGTGTCATCTTATTGTAAATCTCCGTATCTTTCGGTTTGGGTAACTGCAAAACCATATTTACAAAATCAGTCGATACCAGTCCCACGATAATTTTTCCGTATTGCCAATCGTCATTTTTGAGTGTTCCATACTTCAAAGCATACTCAATCCATGTTGTTTCTTCATTCCAACAATGGATTTCAAAGGTTTTCGCTGTCCGAAGATGCTTTTCCATAATCTTTTTCCATTCATCATTGATAGGCTGCGTATAATCAAATTCTATCTGTTCCATAAGTCACGCCCTCTACTCATTTTGCTACCATTTTACCATAATTCCGAGAGCGCGGAAATAGCCTGTTTTTTAAGTCGATTTCCCACCTTTCGGATATACGGGACGGGCGCTTATTTAGGTGTAGACTTAACCATGTTCCGCGCCTTCCCGGAGGAGGAGGTCGCCCGGGCCATAGAGCTCTCCGGCCTCTCGGCGCTCGTTGCGGAGCGCGGCGCGCTGGCCCTTTGCGGCGAGAACGGCTCCGCCCTCTCCGGCGGGGAGCGCCAGCGCGTCTCTATAGCGCGCAGCCTGCTCCGGCGCTGCGACCTCATCCTGGCTCTCAAGGGTGGCCGCATCGTCGAGCGCGGCAGCTTTGACGAGCTGATGGAGCGCCGGGGCTATTTCTACTCCCTCTTCACCCTCGCCCAGCAATGAAAAAAGCGTGACCGGAACGGTCACGCTTTTGCTTTAAAAGGGTGAATTATACTATCAAGTGCAACACTTTAGGGGGATAAAAAGGAGTTCATACAGGCCCATGGTAGAATGAAGTTACCACACCATCAAACCACCGGAGGGAACTGTATGAACTACCGTCATCTTAGCATAGAAGAGCGCAGTTGTATACGGAAATATTATGTGGACGGGTTAAGTTATCGAGAAATCGCCCGGCTGATCGGGAGGAACGTGAGTACGGTGTCGCGGGAGATACGGCGGAACTGCACCCACATGTATGACATCCCGACCTACTACCCGCACACGGCGCAGAAGAAGTACCTGCTGCGTCGCTCGTACTGTCACCGGGGGATGTTTCATTCACAAGAGGTGATTGACTACATAGAGGAAAAGCTGCGGGCGACCTGGTCGCCGGAGCAGATTGCCTGTAATCCTTGTGAGCTGAAGATGCCAAGCTGGCGTACCATCTACCGGTGGATCTACGAGAAATACCTGGTAAACGGCAATCTGAAGGTACTGCGCCGCAAGGGAAAGAGCCATGGAGCGAAAGAAACGCGAGGGAAATACAGTAAGGGAAAGTCGATCCGTAAGCGGGACAAGTCGGTATACAGCCGCCAGGAAGCCGGACACTGGGAAGCGGATACGGTGGTGAGCGGCCAGGGCAAAAGCAAAGCCTGTTTCGCCACCCTGGCGGAGCGCAAGACTCGGTTTTACATTGCCGTGAAGATGCCGGACCGACGGGCACAGACCATGGAGAACGCCATTGTCGCTGCACTGTCCGCTTTCCCTCCGCAGCTGGTCAAGACCATTACCTGTGACCGGGGGACGGAGTTTGCCAACTGGCGCAGAATTGAGGAGCGGCTCCATTGTGACGTCTATTTTACCGACCCCTATTGTGCCTGGCAGAAAGGCACAAACGAAAACCTCAATGGTTTGCTCCGGGAGTTTTATCCCAAAGGCAGAAACCTCTCCCGCGTTGCTCCTGCCACACTAAAACGAAACCTGGCGTTGATTAACGCCAGGCCTCGTAAAGTTCTTAACTTTCATTCTGCTCAGGAATTATGGGACTTTGAACTCAATTCCTGTTGCACTTAGTTTGACAATTCACTAAAAGCCCTCGTAGATGAAGGCCCCGTGTCCCGAGAAGAAGGCCAGCACGGCCAGGAGCATGGCCGCGTAGCCGAGGACGCTGAGATATTCCCACCAGGGCCTCGCCTTCTGCTTTTTCAGCCAGTTCATGAGAGCAGCCATTTGTCCAGCACCTCCGTAAAGACTACCGCGCCGTAGTCGTAGTCCAGATGCCCCGTGTCGTAGAAGCACTCGGTCCCCAGCGCGTCCGTCATGTCGTAAAACTCCACGCCCGCAGCCTCGCACTTCTCACGGCAGAGCTCCCGCAGTTCGAGGTCGAGCGGCTCCGGCTCCACCGCCGGGTTCTCCGGCAGCCAGAGCGCGCGCACGCGCACGCCCTCCGCCTCGCAGAAGGCGAAGACCTCGTCCATGGCCGCGAGGTTGTCCGCGTAGAGCCCCGCGTCGCCCTCGAAGTAGAGCCCGTGCAGCTTCTCTCGCCGCTCGTCGAGCTCCTCCTGCGTCATGTTGCCGTAGTAGAAGGCCTTCTGCTGCCCTGTCCAGATGCGGCGGCGAATTTCGCCCTGGCCCAGCAGGGCCTTGAGGTTGTCCGTCACGAACTCCGAGAGCCTGTCGCGCTGGAAGTAGAAATAGGGTTCGTACCACTTCCGGTGCCACTCATAGGTCGGGTTCGTGTCCATATCGTCGTACATCGCGCCCCAGCCCAGCGCCAGCACCAGCTCCGAGCCCACCTTTATGTGCCCGCCCTCCAGCATCTCCACGAGGTCGCGCACCGTGCCGTAGTCCATGCCGAGGTTTACATAATCCGCCGTGGTGAGGTCCTCGCGGTAGGCGGAGACGAGCTCGGAGGAGCCGAAGATGACCCGGTCCCAGACCTCCTCGGGGTGGTCGCGGCGGGTTATCTCAAAGTCGTTGAGCCAGAAGAAGCCGCTTCTCTGCACGAAGCCCGAGGCGGAGAGCGCGAGGTCGGCCAGCAGGACTATTATGAGGACGGCGGCGATGAAGCCGCCCCTTTTGAGGAAACGCGCAAATTTCATACCGCGCACCCCCTCAGAGGCTCACGAAGCCGCGCAGGACGTTAGAGAGCTGCGCGGAGTCGAGAGTGTAGAATATGGTGGTAAAGGAGAACACCAGCGCCACAACGGCCCGGCGGAAGAGGACGTAGTATCTGTTCGCGCCGCGCTTCACGGTGGTGATGCCGCAGAGGTTCTCGAAGGCGAGCAGGCTGCCGTTCATGAGCCCGTCCAGGACAAAGGTCATGGAAAAGCCGTGCCAGAGGCCCATGACCATCATGGTGCCGAAGCCTATCATCGCGCCCTGGTACTTGTTGAGCTTCTTGCCGTTCAATACGACGAAGATGTGCTCGCGTATCCAGTCCGTGAGCGAGACGTGCCAGTTGCGCCAGAACTGGGTGAAGGAGACGGCGCGCAGGGGCTTTTTGAAGTTTTCCGGCACCTTGAGGCCGAGGAAGCCGCCCATGGCGATGGCTATATCGGCGTAGCCGGACATATCGAGCCAGAGCAGCAGGTAGCTCACGAGGCAGGCGGCGAGGGACCACCAGGGCCGCGGGCCCAGCTCCGCCAGCCGCGCGAGGACGACGTTCACGAGCGCAAGGACGACGACCTTCTTGAAGTAGCCGCGGATGAGGCGTTTGAAGTCGCGCGTGAGGCTCTCGCCGCTTATCGCCTCCGGCCGCGCCAGGCTGCGGGAGAAATCGCGGTAGCGCAGGATAGGCCCCGCGGTGATGACGGGGAAAAAGAGCATATAGTTGGCGTAGTGCAGGAAATTGAGCCTCTCGCCGGAGTAGTAGACGTAGTAGACGGCGTCCACGGCCTTGAGCATGTTGTAGGCTATGCCGGTGAGCACGAAGAGCAGCGGCAGCTCCGGGAAGAGCTCCCGGAAGCGGATGTAGAAAAAGGGCACCGCGCACAGCAGGCAGCAGCCGATGAACACCACCTGTCTCCAGGCTCCCTTGCCCTTCCCCGCCAGGTGGGCTATGCCGAAGGTGACTGCGGTGTAGGCCGCGTAAAACACGGCGAGCCACTCGGAGACATAGGCGATGAGGATAAGGTCGAGTATGGGCAGGAAGCGCTCGAGCTTCGCCTGCGACCAATATTTGCGGGCGAGCGCGCTCGCGGCGGCCCAGAGGACGCAGCCTCCGAGCAGCCTGAGGGCGATGTCCGCCTCAAGAAACCACATAAGTCAGCAAAGCCCCTTCTTCATGCCGACGACCTCGGCGATCTCGCAGACGGTGTTCATGGGGTAGAGCGTGACGTCGCGCTGGCTTATCTCGACCCCGAAGGCCTCCTCCGCGAACATGATGACGTCCACGGCGCCCATGGAGTCTAGGAAGCCGGTGTCAAAGAGGTTGACGTCCAGCCCATACTCCGGGTCGTCCCCCACCTCGCAGCGCTCGCGTATATATTCGTCCAGTTTGGCGATTATCTCATCCATTGTGTATCCCTCCGCAAAGATATTCCCAGGCATTATATCACAACTGTGACGCCAGCGCGAGAGAAATGTTGCGCGCCTGAGGGCTGGAGCTGCGGGAAAGTCCGCCGCCAACGCTGCCGCGTTCCGCCGACCCCACGTCGCCGCAACCGCCCTGTAGGGGACGGCGTCCCCGACGTCCCGCTGCTGCGGTTTCCGCCGACCTTACCACATTCCGCCCGCCCCCGCCCGGGCGTCGGATGATCTCGCAGTATATCACATGGTACACGGCCCGTCTCCCTCCCGCCGTAGGGGTCGGCGTCCCCGACGACCCTTTCCTTCGTCCACCGCCAGCCTTATCGCGTTCCTCCAACCCCTCGTAGGGGCGGGGTTCCACCCCCGCCCGGCGTTCGTTCACGACCGGCGTTACGGCGGTGCGCGGAGGCTGCGGGGCTGCGGGCGGCGGGGGCCGCCCGCAAAGGGGGAACCCCCGGCGAGGGTTCCCCCTTTGACCCCCTCCTGCGCTTTGTGAAGCAAAAGGGGCGTTCCGCGCGCTGCGGCGCGCGTCCAGGGGCGCCGCCCCTGGACCCCGCCCGCTTTTTTGTAAAAAAGCGGGGCAAAA
>UQUO01000023.1 GCA_900544295.1 uncultured Eubacteriales bacterium
GGGTCCCGAAACCTCACGGGGGCGCCACCACCCCAAGCGCTTTTCTTTGGGGCTCCACCCCGTTTCTTTGGGCAAGACCAAAGAAATGGGGTGGAATCGCAGCGAAAGGTAAAGACAACCGCCAGCAAACCGGCGAGTTCCTCCCCGCCAAACCCCAACCCCCGTGCGGCGCTGGAACCCCGCCCCCACAGAAGGCGCGCAGGCGGTATTGCGGCTCAGGTACACAGCCAGTCCACGCGCGCAGCCTCCCAGCGCTCGGGCGGCTCCAGTCGCTCCAGCATGCGCTCTATCGCCGTCTCGGGTACTGCCTCCGCTCGGGCGGCATTGCGCGCCAGGCCCGTCTCCCAGCCCGTCTCAAGGCAGACTATGCGCACCCGCGCGCCGTAGCGTGAAAATAGCTCCAGCTGCCGCGCGCGCAGGCTCTGCGAGACGCTGGTGGCGTTCCAGGCGAAGGGTATCCGCTTCCGGAGCAGGGCCTTCGCCCGCTCCGCGGCAAGGCGCATGACCTCCTCCTGCGGCCCAGTGGGCGGAAGCCCGTACTCGGCGCGGACCTCGTCCGGTGAGACGACCGCAAGCCCCGGCGCGTTGGCACGCAGCCAGGTGTCCTTCCCTGTCCCCGGCAGACCGCAGAGCAGCAGCACCTCGCCCCAGCTGTCGTCGTAAAGCTCCTGCGCGGGGTAGGCGAGCCTGCCCTCGAAATAGGCCAGCTCCGCCCGGGGCGAGGCGAAAGCATAGGGGCGCTCCAGGATGCCCAACTCCTCCGCCGGGAGAAAGCCGAGCTCCAGGCGCTCCAGCACCTCGGCCCGGTCCGCGGCCAGACGTCCCCGCGCGTCCGCCTCTGCCAGCGCCTCCAGCACGAGGCGCGTGTGCGTGAGCACGTCGCCCTCCCCGTGCCAGCGGGGCTCCTGCGGCGTGTCCCCCAGGGGCCGGAGGAGGACCCCCAGGGGCGAATCCAGCGCGGCGTCCAGCCCGCCCCCGCCGGAGGGCGCGGGGACGAGCGCCGCGAGCGCCGCCCAGCCGCCGCTCATCTTTGCAGCCTCGCGCCCGCCGGGAGGAAGAGCTCCTCCAGCGGGCGGTCCAGCCCATTCGGGACTATGGGCCGGTCGAGCCAGTGGCTGCCTGAGCTGTCCACCGCCTGGGCGAAGGAGGCGCGCACGTATTTGAGCCGCTCCTTCACGCGGCCGTCCTCCTCTATCTTGATATACAGCCCCTCCATTAGCGGGGAGGCGTCCGTCTCCCGCAGGCAGCGCTCCGCGTCGAGGCCGGCCTGCAGGCAGGTCTCCCTCAGACGCTCCAGGTACCGGGGGCTTATATAGCGCGAGGGGCCGAGCAGGGAGACCAGCTCCTCCGCGGAGCTGAAAACGCCCTGCGCGAGCACCGGCGCCGAGGCCAGCGGCAGGCCCGCCGTCAGCTCCCGGCGGCGCTCCGTGTCGAGAAATTCGCCCGTCTCGCGGTCGAGGATGTCGAACTCAAGGAAGTAGTCGGGCAGCGCGTCGTAATATACGCTGTGCTTGGCGTAGAGCCACTCGCCGTAGAGGACGTAGCGGCTGCCGAGCGCCGAGCGCAGCGTGCCCTGGTGGGCCTGTGCCCAGGTTTTGAAGAGGGCGTAGTGCCTCTCCCGCCAGCCGCCCGTGAGGTAGTGGCCCCGGCTCTGGAGCAGCAGCTGCCCCTCCGGGCCGAATGATACGGCGGAGTTGGCCCCGTCCACCTTCTCCTCCACCGTGAGCCTGCGCCCCGCCAGGCAGGAGAAGGGGACCTGGGAGAGGTCCTCGTCCCCGGGCTGGAGGCGCGAGCCCGCCAGATGCGGCGTGCGCGGGTATTTTATGATGGGATAGTCCATGTTCAGCCCTCCTCGGGGACGGAGGCCACGAGAATGAGGTGACCGTTCACGCCGTCGAAATTCAGCCGCGCGCAGCCTGCGGCGGCAAAGAGCGCCGTGAGGCGCGCCTTCGTCAGCAGCTGGATGTGCTCCGGGTTGTCGTCCGGCTGGGACGGCACGGAGACGACGACGAAGCGCCGCGCGACGCGCAGGGCCTGCCTGACGGCGGTCTCCGGCTCCGGCATGTGCTCAAGCACCTCAAGCAGCGTCACGACGTCCGCGCTGCGCGGCTCGAACTCCAGCGCCGCGAAATCCCCGCACAGCGAGCAGAGCCCCGGCACGCCGCCCGCGGCGAGCCGCCGCCAGAACTCCGCCCTGTGCGGCAGGAGATCCACCGCCGCCGCCCTCGCGTCCGGGAACTGGGCAAGGAAAGGCACGAGAAAGGCCCCGCGCCCGCTGCCCACGTCCACCAGCCCGTCAAAGTCCAGTCCGCGCAGGAAACCGAGGACCTTCTTCACCCGGGGCAGGAGGGTCTTCGTGCCCTTGAAGGCGTGCAGCTTCAGCCCCGAGGCTGCCCCGGCCCGGAGCAGTGCGGCCAGCTCCGCCTCGTCCAGCTCCTCCAGCGGCGCGTCCGCGAGCCGCGCGGGCAGCTCCGGCGCGCCCGTCTCCAGCGCGCAGCCGCGCACATAGGCCGCGGCCAGTATGTCGAAACGCCGTTCATCCATGTCCCTGTACCTCCCTTCGTCCGCAGCTACAATATATCACAGGCGGCGCGGGTCAGGGCAGCAAATTTCCGCCCGCTTGAAGCGCGGGGGATATGCGTGTATAATATCCAAAATAAGAGGCGAAACACGCACGGAGGCGGGGAAAATGCGCAGGATGTGGATATTTGCGGCGCTGGCGGCGCTGCTGCTGTCGGGCTGCGGCGCGAAAACGCAGGCGTCGGAGCCCTGGGAGGAGCTGGGCGTCTCCGAGGCTGCCTGGACGGTCATAGAGGACTTTTCGGAGCGCTATTCCGCCCTGGACGCGGACGGTCTGCGCTATGACGAGGCCCTGGAGGCCGTGCAGAGCTATCTCGACGGGGGACTCGGGCAGGCTGAGGCCCTCGGGGCGCTGAACTCCGCCCTGGAGGCCGTGGAGGCCGAGCTGGAGGCCGCGGAGCCCGTCAGCCTGGACGCCGGCCTGGAGGAGGCCCTGCGCGAACTCGGCATCTCGCCCACGGAGTACGAGGCCTTCGCCAACAGCCGCCCGAACGACCTGCAGAACCAGCAGCTGCGGCTCTCCTCGCTGCTGTTCTACCTTGAAAACGCCGGGCGCGGCGAGGCCGCGCTGGAGGACTTGCGCTTCACCCTCGCCGCGAACGCCTCCGAGCAGGAGAGCCTGCGCGGCTACTTCTACTACGGCTGCCTCAACTACTGGTTCACCGGCCTGGATGAGGCGGAGCTGGAGCTTCTGCGCTCCTCGCTCATAGACGGCCTGGAGTCCTACATCCCGGAGCAGGCGCTCTGGTTCACGGACAGGGGCATGGCCGAGGAGCAGACCATGCTCTGCCTGGACGAGGTCGAGGCCCTTGCCGGCCTCATGTCCGAGCGCCTGGGCAGCCAGCAGGACGAGCTCTACGAGATGGAGCACGACTACGACCGGCTGCTGGAGCTCATCGAGGAGGACAGACAGGCCCGCGAGCGGCTGGCGGCGCTCATGGAGCTCTCCGCCCGGCTGGAGGAGCTGTCGGCTCAGATAGACGAGGCGAGCGAGGCGGGGGACGCGGAACGTCTGGAAGAGCTGAGGGCACAGTTTGAGGCCCTCGTCGCCGAATACGAGGCCCTCACGGCGGAGGAGACGCCCTAGACGGAAATAAGTTGCGCGTCAGGCACGCCCGCAGCCCTATCATGGTCCGTGGAAAGACAAGGCAATTTTCGGAGGTGGACGATGATAGACGATAAGCAGCGGCGGCCTTCCGGAGCGCCGTCAGGGCAGTTTTGCCTCGGCGGCCGGGAGTACCGGCTCGGCCCCGCCGCAGAGCGGGGGGCGGTCACGGCCTGGCCCGCCGCGGAGGCGGGCGGAGGCGTCTGGGACGACGTGCTGATACGCCGGCTCCGCCCCGGCGCGGGGGAGCGTCAGGTCCGGCTCTTCCGCCTCGCGTGGGAGGCAGAGGCGGAGCAGCTCGACCTCCCCGGCGCGCGGAGCCTGTTCTTTGAGCAGCCTGAGAGCGGCTGCATCCTGCGCTCCTTTCCCAAGGCGCCCAGCCTCGCGGCGCTCTTCGAGCAGAGGCCCGGCCCCCTCCCGGCGGAGGAGGCCCTGGAGCTGACGGCCCGGCTGCTCCGCGCGCTGGAGGGCTTCCACAGCCGCGGGCTGCTGCACCTGGACATACGGGCAGAGCAGATACACCTCCTGCCCGGCCGGCGGCTTTTCCTGGATAACTGCCGCGCCCTGGACATGGAGCGCCCGGAGGAGGACGGCCTGCCGCGCGCGCTCGGACCCTGCGCCGCGCCGGAGCTGCGCCTCATGAACCTCGCCGCGCTGGATCGCGCTTCGGATATTTTCAGCTGCTGCGCCCTGCTCTACCGCATGCTGCTCGGCCGCCCGCTGACGGACGCCGAGCTGATGGGGACAGGCCTCGCGCGCGGGCTGAGACAGTCGCTTGCCCGGGCGCAGGAACTTCCCGACGCGCGTGCCGATGAGCTGGCTCGCCTGCTCTGGCGCGGCCTGCATCTGCTGCCCCAGCGCCGCTTTTCCTCCGCGCGCGAGCTGCTGGGGCTCGTCTCCGGGCTCCGCGGCGGGATCGAAGCGGATGCCTGACGCGCAGGCCGGAGGGCCTGCTGGGCAGGTGGATGGCAGGCAGCATGAATCATGCCCATGCAGCCGTGTCAGATCGGGGCATGAGGCGCTTGCCGCCTGAAGCACGGCGACGGCCGGTGGCAGACCATTATTGACGGCCTGCGCATTTTCAGCAGCGGGGAGCTTGCCGCGCTCCTCACCGAAGCCGGGTTTTCCAGAATAGCCGTGGACCATGACTTGAAAAGGCACTGGCTCTGCGTGCTGGCCGTCCGGGAGCCCCGGACGCCGGGCGGAACGCAGGCGCAGGGATAACTGGTCACGAAAAAAGAGCGTTGAAACTTTGCGTTTCAACGCTCTTTTGGTGCGCGAGGCGGGACTTGAACCCGCACGTGCGTAGTGCACACTAGAACCTGAATCTAGCGAGTCTGCCAATTCCACCACTCGCGCGTGTCTTTTGAATGCTCGATTATAATAGCACCTGCGCGCGAAAATGTCAACAAAAAAGTTCGCGCGGCGGCGATATTGACACCTTCGCCGGGAAAGTGATAACATAGTCCCACGCCGGTGTGGTGGAATTGGCAGACACCTGGGATTTAAAATCCCATATCCGTGAGGATGTACGGGTTCGAGCCCCGTCACCGGCACCAGAAGCCGCGGGCATAGCCTGCGGCTTTTTCAGTTCTCGGTCAAGTACAGTTTGCACTTAAGCTATAGCAGATTCGCATACGGCTACCTTGTTGGGAACACGTCGAGTATCGCATTGGCAGAAGCCTCTTTGGAGCTGTAGTCCAAATGCGTGTAGATGTTTGCTGTTGTAGATATAGTGCTGTGCCCCAGCCACTCTTGAATATCCTTTAGACTTACGCCGTGAGCATAAAGCAAGCTTGCACATGAATGGCGCAAATCGTGAAAACGGATCCTTTTAAGGCCGCTTTTTGCCAGCAGCTTTGGAAAAGCCATTCTCCGCGCGCAAGTTCGGCTTCGCCCGCGGCGGCGGCATAGCCATGCGCGACAAGGCGCTCTTTGACCAAATGCGCGAGCTGGTGCCCATGTTCGAGGGCTTCCTCACCTACGGCGGCATGAGCGTCCGCGAGATGGAGGCCATCGCCGTCGGCCTGGAGGAGACGATGGACGAAGACGTCATCAGCCAGGGCCCCATCTTCATCGACTTCATGTGCAAGGAGCTCATGAAGCGCGGCGTGCCCGTCGTGACTCCCGCCGGCGGCCTCGGCTGCCACCTGAACGCGCGCGAATTCCTTCCGCACGTCGACGACCACGAGTACCCGGCCGGAGCGCTGGCCGCGGCGGTCTACCTCGCCGGCGGCGTGCGCGGCATGGAGCGCGGCACGCTCAGCGAACAGCGCGAGCCGGACGGCACCGAGCCCATCGCCGAGGTCGAGCTGCTCCGCCTCGCGATGCCCAGGCGCGTGTTCACCATGAGCCAGGTGCTCTACGCCGTCGACCGCATAACCTGGCTGCACGAAAACCGCGACCTCGTCGGCGGCCTGCGTTGGGTCGAGGAGCCGAGCTCGCTGCGATTCTTCTTCGGCAGGCTCGAGCCCACTAGTGATTGGCAGGAGAAGCTCGTCAAAAAGTTCCGCGACGACTTCGGCGACAGCCTTTAATATACGCTTTCACGTTCACTCTTCTTTCCTCACAATACGCGAAGCCCCCGGAAACTTTTCCGGGGGCTTTGCCACGCCGACGCGCGGCGTATTAGATTTTAAAACATATCGCGCCGCCGTTCGCCGCGCAGCTCAAGAACTCACCTCCAAGCTTGCCATCTCCGCAAGCGCCGCCCGGTCGAGTACGTAGAGCCGCCGCTTTTTTATGTCAACTATGCCCTGGGCCTTCAGCTTCTCGCACACCCTCGCGACCTGCACGCGCGACGCGCCTATCGCCGAGGCCAGCTCCTGCTGCGAAAAGGGCAGGAAGCCAAAGCGCGCGTAGTCCTCGCTGAGCACATACAGCCCGATAAAATTCGCCAGCTTGTTGAGCACCGAGTTGCTGCTCTGCGACTCGGCGTCGAGGCACATGAGCTTGAGTACGTCGGAATAGTACAGCAGCACCGCGGCGGCGAAGTCGGCGCTCTCCGTCATGAGGCGCGACATGTCCGCGAGCGTGAGCGGCACCGCGCGCAGCGTGGTGAGCGCCGTTATGGTCACGGAGACGCCGGCGTCATGGCGCAGCGCGTCCATGCAGCAGATGGTGTTCTGCCGGAGGTAGCCGAGCGTGCGCTCATAGCCGTATACGTTCACCACGCTCGCGCGCGCCGCGCCCTCCAGGATAAAGTACACCTGCGGCGAGGGCGTGCCTCCGCGGCTGAGCTGCTGCCCCTTCCTGAAGCGCCGCCGCTCCGGCACCTCGCTCATGATCAGCCCGCGGTGCGCCTTCAGGTTGTCGGTGAGCACAAATTCCGGCGCGGTGTTGATTTTATGTCCTTCCATGGCGGCCTCCAAAAAATTCTTTTTACTGTATCATACGATATCGTTTATTTATTGTCAATGCTTTATACTGCACCTGATGGTTAAAAAATTAACCGCAGTCAATTCAAGTACAGCCAGCTAAGGAGGTAAAACCATGGCAAGCAAACTGTTTCCGCATGTCTTTACGCCGGGCCGCATAGGCACCCTGGAGCTCAAAAACCGCGTAATGAAGGCGCCGCAGTCGTCCGGCATGAGCAACAAGGACGGCACCGTATCCGAGCGCCTCATACGCTATTACCGCAACCAGGCCTCCGGCGGTGCGGGCATGATAATCGTCGAGTACGCCTACGTGGACGACATCGGCGCCAAGAGCGCGCACTGTCACCTCGGCATCTCGCAGAACGAGCACATCCCCGGCCTCACCTGGCTGGCTGAAAACATCAAGGAGTGCGGCGCCGCCGCCGGCATCCAGATCGAGCACTGCGGCCGCCAGAAGTTCCTGGGCACACAGCCCATGTGCGCGCCGAGCGCCATCCCCTGGCCGAAGTTGTGGGATCAGTACGGCTTGCAGGCCGTGCCCCACGTGCTGACCATCGAGGAGATCCAGGACATAGTCCACGCCTTCGGCGACGCTGCCTGGCGCGCGAAGGTCGCCGGCTTCGACCTCGTCGAGATCCACGGCGCACACGGCTATCTGCTGACGAACTTCTTCTCCCCCACTACGAACCACCGCACCGACCTCTACGGCGGCACGCTTGAGAACCGCATGCGCATCTACATCGAGATCGCGCGCGACGTGCGCAAGAAGGTCGGCCCCGACTTCCCCGTCACCATCCGCCTGAGCGGCACGGACTACGAGCCCGACGGCTTCCCGATAGAGGACACGCTCGTGCTCGCCAAGGCGCTCGAGAACGAGGGCATCGACGCCTTCCACATCTCCGGCGGCGACCACCACACCATGATACACCAGACCTCCCCGATGGCTATGGACCATGGGCACAACGTCTGGGCGGCCGAGGCCATCAAGAAGGTCGTCTCCGTCCCGGTCATCGCCTCCGGCTCCATCAACACGCCGGAGCTCGCCGAGGAGGTCATCGCCTCCGGCAAGGGCGACTTCGTCGGGCTGGGGCGCCCGCTCTGGGCGGATCCCGAGTGGCCTAAGAAGGCCGAGGCCGACCACCCCGAGGACATCCGTCCCTGCATCCGCTGCAACGAGGGCTGCCTCGAGCGCACCTTCTACTGCTACAAGGCCGTCAGCTGCGCGCTCAACCCGCAGATCAGCCGCGAGGGCGAGCTGGAGATCACCCCCGCCGCGGTGAAAAAGAACATCGCCGTCGTGGGCGGCGGCCCCGCCGGCCTCGAGGCCGCGCGCGTCCTCTCCCTGCGCGGGCACTCCGTCACCGTCTTTGAGAAGGGCGAGCTCGGCGGGCAGCTCAACGAGGCCTCCGTCCCCGAGTTCAAGGCCGACATCCGCGGCCTGAAGGACTACCTCATCACCGCCGTGAACAAGCAGGGCGTCAACATCGTCCGCCGCGAGGCGACAGCCGACGACCTGAACGGCTACGACGCCGTCATCTGCGCCACGGGCAGCAAGCCCAAGGCCTGCCACCTGCCCGGCGCCGAGCACGCCGTGGACGCCGCCGACGTCCTCAACGGCAAGGTCAAGGTCGGCAACAAGGTCGTAATGCTCGGCGTCGGACTCGTAGGCAGCGAGACCGCGCTCTGGCTGGCCGAGAACGGCCACGACGTGACGCTCGTCGGCCGCGGCCCGCAGATAATGAAGGGCGTAGCCTCCACTGACGCCCTGGCCTACAGCGAGCGCATCGCCAAGGCCGGCATGACCGTCTGCACCAACACCACCCCGCTCGAGATAGTCGACGGCGGCGTGATGGTCAAATTCAAGGGCAAGGTCCGCAAGATCGAGGCCGATACCGTCGTCTACGCCTTCGGCGCCGCGGCGCAGCACGCGCTCTATGACGAGCTCAAGGGCTCCGGCAAGGAGGTCTACCTCGTCGGCGACGCGAAAGGCCCGGCGAAGATCATGGACGCCATCTACACCGCGTACAAGCTTTCCATCAAGCTTTAAACATCACCTCTCGAGAGCGCGTAAGCGCGGAAAAGCCCCGGGCGACCGGGGCTTTTTCCGTGCGGGCGCGCAAAAAGCCCGGGCGGGCCGAATTTTCGGCCGCCCGGGCCAAATTTACGCTTTGGCGAAGTATTCGCGGGTGGTCTCCGCGTCACGAAGTATCTGCGCCTTCAGCTCGTCGACGCCGCTGAATTTGCGCTCGTCGCGGATGAAGTGGTGGAACTCGACGCGGACGGTGTGGTCGTAGAGGTCGCCCTCGAAGTCGAGGATGTAGCTCTCGACGCTCACGCGGTCGCTGCCCGAGACGGTCGGGCGCACTCCGACGTTCGTGACCGCCATGTGCTCCGCGCCGTTATCGAGGAACACCTTCGCGGCGTAGACGCCGTGGCGCGGGACGAGCACGCCCTCGGCGAAGCGCATATTGATGGTCGGAGTGCCGAGCTTGCCGCCGAGCTGGAAGCCGTAATGCACGGTGTCCACGAGGCAGTGCGGGTGGCCGAGCAGCCGGTTGGCCTCCTCCATGTCGCCATCGGCGATCAGCTTGCGTATGCGCGTCGAGCTCACGACGTCGCCGTCGAGCTTGACGGCGTCCATAATGTCGCAGCCGATGCCGTGTTCGGAGCACCAGCCCGCGATCTTGAGCGCCTTGCCCTCGCCGCGGTAGCCGCAGCTGAAGTCGTAGCCGACCACGACGTGGACGGCGTGCAGCTCGTTTACGAGCGAGCCCATGAAGTCCTGCCAAGGCATCTGCATGACCGCGCGGTTGAAGTGGATGAAAATGACGCTGTCAATCCCGAAAACGCGGCGGATTATCTCCGCGCGGCCCTCGGGCGAGTTGATGAGGGGCACCTCGACGCCCTTGACGAGCGTGTCCGGGTGCGTGTCGAAGGTGAGCACGGCGGGCGTGACGCGGCGGAGAGCATCAAGCTCATCACGCGCAAAGGCTCGGAGAGGATAATAAGGTACGCATTTGACTACGCTGTGAAGAACGGGCGGAAAAAGGTCACGGCAGTGCATAAGGCGAACATCATGAAATGCACGGATGGCCTGTTTTTGGAAGTAGCGCGCGGCGTCGTATCGGAGTACCCGCAGATAGAGTTCGAGGACAAGATCGTGGACGCGACCTGCATGCAGTTGGTGCAGAAGCCGGAGGCCTTCGACGTGATGGTACTGCCGAACCTGTACGGCGACATCGTATCCGACCTGTGCGCCGGACTGGTAGGCGGCCTGGGCCTTGCGCCGAGCGCAAATATAGGCAAGGACTGCGCGATATTTGAGGCGGTGCACGGCAGTGCGCCGAAGCACGCGGGCCTGAACGACGCGAATCCAACGGCGCTCATCCTGTCGGCGGTCATGCTGCTGCGCCCCACAGGCGAGACGGAGGCGGCGGATAGAATAGAGAAAGCCGTCCTCGAGCTGATAAAGGAAGGCCGGGAGACGACCCGCGACCTCGGCGGAGAACTCGGCACGGACGAATTTGCAGATGCGATAATTAGAAAAATGTCTTGCATGGCCTGAATAAGTGTGCCATACTAATCGGGCATTGCGGGTGTAGTTCAATGGCAGAACATCAGCTTCCCATAACTACATTCGTTTCCCGTTGTGGTGTTAGTAAACATGTTAGGACAAAGAAGATGTCTAATCCTCGTTTTGCTCAAATTATATATATGCTATACGTATATGATAGCGTGGTACAAAGTGATAACAGCCGAAAACAGTCTCTCGCTATGATAAAGGAGCTTGTAAATGTCCGAATGAAAGAACATAAGGATTACTTTAAGGACAACCCAATAATAATATCTACTTATGAAGCTTTCAGTGAAATAGTTAATTCGCTTACGTGATGTTGCCTTGACAATTGAGACTTTGCGACATATAATGTAACCATAAGGAAAAACAGTTCGGCTGTTTTGTAAGGGCCTTGGCTTAGCGCCGAGGCTCTAGTTTTATCTATCTATCGGCCACCCGCCGACGTTTCTGCTGCTTCTGCCACTGTTCCAGCAACCTTATAATAGTCTCCTCCATGCGTTTCGGCGTGTAGCTGGCGGGGAAGTATTTACGGAGTGTATCGCCCTTGAGGGTGACGCGCTCCGTTTCTTTTTTCTCCTCGGACATGATCGCCCGCATGACCTCGGCAGTCAGCTCGCCGCGCTGGGAGAACTGCTTGAGCCTCTGCGCCTGCGACAGCGACGGCGTGGCCTGTTCGCTGTCCATCGCGTCGAGTAGCATAGTCTGTTCGTCCTTGGTGAGAAAGGACAGCTCGTAGGCAGGATTGAACGCAATTTTGCGCTCGTCCACCATGTCCAGCAACGGCGGTATCAGCTCTGTGAGACGGATATAGCGCTGGACTTGTCGCCCGCTTTCTCCGGTGCTTTCTCCAATCGTATCTGCTGCCTCTAACTTCCCGACAAGTTGTCGAGAAGTTAAATCCGTCCTCTCGCCTTGATGCCGCAGCGCATCCAGTTTGAGCTTGTACGCAAATGCGCGCTCGCTCGGAAACAGTCCTTCGCGCTGCAAATTGCTGTCCACGACGAGGATCGCCGCCGCGTCGTCGTCCAGCTCGCGGACGATGACCGACATGGTCTCCAGCCCCGCCAGCTCACACGCCCGCTTGCGCCGGTGGCCGGATACAAGCTCGTACCCGCCGTCCGGCAAAGGCCGAGCGATGGCTGGGGACAGGACGCCGTACTGCTTCACGCTCTCGGCCATATCTCGCATCGCGTCGTCGTCGCGCACTTTGTACGGGTGCCTGCTGAATGGCGTAAGGCAGCTTGTGCTCAACTGGAAAAGTCCTTCTACTTTATCTGGCTTCATTCATCCTCCTTATGCGACAAGCGGCACCCCAAATACCGGGTTGCCGCCTGCGTGTTAAATCTGATTTCAGATGGAGGGGTAGTTTGCCGTATAATAACGTGTGTCAATGGCGTGGGCAGGCTGGTTCATATCCCTCCTAATATCCCTCCAACTTGCAGGAATTTTGTAAATACAGCCCCGTTGCGTTTTTCCTTTTGCCACGGTACTTTGGGCTGCGCCAACAGCTGGAACCCTTGATTTTGCTGGATTTTTAGGGGCGCGAGGTTCCAGAAGAGTACTTAAATATCCTCTGCGTTCCAAATGCCGGCAAAGACTTAAAATCCCTCGCCGCAGGCATACGGGTTCGAGCCCCGTCACCGGCACCAGTTGAGCGGGAAGCAGAAAGTTATACTTTCTGCTTCCCGCTGCTTTTCAGCATATATATTTGCTCTTGAGCCCGCAGATGATCTCCTCGGCTTCTTCTGCTATCCTCTTTACCATGTCGCCGCAACTTGGAAGATCAGTTATCCTCTGCGCACATTCACCCGCACCGGCCATGGCGTTCTCAGCGTCGCCATTATAGGTGGCGGCTACGCCTGTGCGCTCGGCTATCAGAAGATCCATGGGGATCTTGGTAAAGTCACCCAGTACGCCTACGTAGGAGCCGGGCGCGTCCTTGGCGGTGTTGTACGCATGTTTCTGCGCAGCCGGCGTCCTCAGCCAGCGCGCGGGCCCGACAAAGCCTCGGGCTATCAGAGTGCCGCCGTCGCCGCAGTCAAGCACCAGCTTCTTCCACAGATCGCAAAAATCGCTCTCTTCGGTGGCAAGAAAACGGGTACCCATCTGCACGCCGTCGGCACCCATCGCCAGCGCCGCGGCCAGGCTCTTGGCGTCACAGTAGCCGCCGGTGCCGCAGACCAGGGTGTTCTCGTCGGAAAACTTCTCCACGATATCGGGCAGCAGCGTCATGCTGTGTACGAGCTGCCAGGCGGTGTGGAAGCCGCCTTCGTGACCGGAGGCTATAAGCACCTGTACTCCAGCTTTCTTGCAGCGGGCTGCAGTGCGAACGCCGGGGAAAACGTGCATCCAGATCATTCCCTGCTCCTTGACAAAACCTGCCCAGGGTACCGGGTCTCCGGCAGTGGTGACAAGAACTTTGAAGCGCTCGGCAACGGCCGGGTCCTTGCGAACCTCCTTTATCGCCGCCATGACGTTCATGGCGTTTTCCCTTACCTCGGCGGATACCATGACGTTCGCCCCGAAAACCGTGCCTTCGTTGGTCTCGTTATAAATACGCATGAACATTTTCTTGAAAATGGTCACGTCGTCGTCGCTGAGCTCCGCGTGGGCCTGCTTGCAGAAATCTTCAAAAACCACCGGATTTGACTTGCGCGAGGTGGTGCCGAAGGTGCTGCACAGACCCAGACAGCCGGCGTTCGAGGCGGCTATGCAGAGGCTGGTAACGGGAAAAGGACCCATGCCTGCCTGGATTATGGGGTACTTGATACCGACGAGTTCAGTCAATCTTGTTTTGATCATAATGCGTCTCCTTCCACGAATTTGATGGGCGGCAGAGCCCCTGGCTGTCGCTTTGCCGCCGGCTAATACAGATCTCCGGCCTTGCCGTCCTTACGGGCGAACAGATAGGCGCCGATTTCTGCCATGACGAACTGCCGGGCTCTGAAAGCTAGATCCGGACATCCTCATCCTCGACGAACCCACCCGCGGCGTTGACGTCGGAGCTAAGGCAGAGATATATACCATCATCGAGCATCTGCGCAGCCAGGGCAAGACAATCATCCTGATATCCTCTGAGTTTCAGGAGATCATAGGCCTTTCAACGAGGATCGTTGTTGTCAAAGACGGCACCACCGTGAAATCTCTGACCCGCGAGCAGGCGCAAAACGACTCAGGTCTGCTCGAAGCGTTGTCCTGAGGGGGAGAAAATATGAAAACCAAAGAAGTTAAGCTCTCAAATGATAAGCTCAGTCTGAGCAGACTGTACGACCGCTTCGGCGTGCTCGTAGTTTTCGTTCTGCTGTTTGCTGTTTCCTGCATGCTCTCGGACCGCTTCCTTCAGACGAGCAATCTGTTCAACATTCTCAGGCAGATATCGATGTTCGGCATCCTCTCGGTCGGCATGACCTTTGTCATAGTCTCCGGAGGCATCGACCTCTCCGTCGGCTCCATAATAGCGCTGGTGTGCGTCATCACCGCAAATATGGTGAACGATCACGGCATCATCCCCGCAATACTCGTTGCGCTGCTCGTAGGCGCCCTCGTCGGCCTTATAAACGGCGTCGGCATAGCGTACGGCAAACTTCAGCCCTTCATCATGACGCTGGGAACCATGTATATGGCCTCAGGCGCCGCCTCCATCTACACGAACGGCACGCCCATCTCCATAAAGGGCAACTTTTCCAAAATCGGCAACAGCATGCTGTTCAACACCATCCCGCTGCCGGCCATATATTTCATAGTCATACTCATCGCCGCCTATCTGGTAATGAGAAACACACGCTTCGGACGGCACGTCTATTCCATAGGCAGCAACAAGGAAGCTACGCGCCTGGCCGGCGTAGACGTAAAAAAGGTCACCTTAAGCGTGTACATCCTCAGCGGCGTGCTCGCCGCTGTGACCGGCATAATCTTTGCGGCGCAGATGGCCAGCGGCTCCCCCGTCGCAGGTGAAGGCTACGAAATGAACGCCATCACCGCGGCCGTCGTCGGCGGCACCTCGATGTCCGGCGGCAAGGGCAACCTTCTGGGCACCTTCCTGGGCGCGGTCATCATGGGTATATTGAGCAACATCATGAACCTCTGCGGTGTCAGCTCCTACTGGCAGACCGTGCTCACCGGACTGATACTCGTCGTGGCCATCCTGGTCAGGAAGGACTGAGGCCAAGATGGACAGCATAGAGCGCAAACTTGCAGAACGCCGCGAGCGGCACATAGACTTCCTGAAGCAGCTCGTCTCCCTCAACTCCAGCGTGATAGACATGGGCAGGCGCGGAAACGAGCTGTGTGCGCAGGAGCTCATCGAAAGCACGCTGAGCTCCGTCGGGGCGGACATAGACAGGTTCGAGCCTGACAACGACGCCATGCGCGGTCACCCGGAGTACAACCCCGGCCACAGCTATGAGGGCAGGCCGAACATAGTCGGCGTCATAAAGGGCGCGGGCGGCGGGCGTTCGCTGATGATAAACGCGCACGCGGACGTGGTGCCGGCAGGCGCGGAGGGCTGGCTCTGCCCGCCCTATGAGCCGCGCATAATAGACGGGCGGCTCTACGGCAGGGGCGCCTGCGACATGAAGGCCGGAGGCGCGGCTGCGCTCATGGCCCTGGAGACGCTGCACGAGTGCGGAATAAAGCTGGCGGGAGATGTGATATTCGAATCCGTGGTCGATGAGGAAGGTGGAGGGAACGACCCGCTCGCCTGCTGCCTGAAAGGCTATAAGGCTGACGCCGCCGTTATTCCTGAGCCCACGGGACTGAGTATCATGCCGGCGCATATGGGCTGGCTCTTCTATCGCATAACCTTCAGCGGAAAGCCCATACACTGCGCCTTCAAGTGGAAGGGCGTGAATGCCGTGGACAAGTGCCTGGACTTCATGTGCAGGATGCGCGAGGTGGAGAGGAACTGGGCGATCTCAAAGCGCCACCCCTATCTCCCGCCTCCCACGCTCTGCTTCACGGTCATTCACGGCGGGGATTCCAGCTCTACCGTGCCGGAAAAGTGCGTGTTGGACATGTCGCTCCATTTCCACCCCTGCGAGACGGAGAACGGGAGGATAGGCTCCAGGATAGACGCGCAGCTCAGGGACGAAATAGCCCGCTTCGTAGGCTCTGACCCCTGGCTGAGCGCAAACCCGCCGCAGATAGAGTGCTTCCAGCAGGGCAACGCCTATGACATAGGCGAGGACCACCCCATAGTCACCTGCGTGCGCGGCTGCCTTGAGAGCTGCACGGGCCGGCGGCCGGAGATACAGGGGCTCGCAAGCGGGGCGGACGCAAGGCTGCCCACAAACTTTGCGGATACGCCCACCGTGCTCTGCGGCCCCGGCAGCATCGACAACGCACATTCCATAAACGAGTACGTGCCGGTGGACGAATACCTGGCGGCGGTACACATGTTCTGCAAGCTGTTCACCGAGTGGTGCGGCACGGCCGAATAAGGCGCCGGACCCGCCTCCTTTTGGAGGCGGGTCCGGTATTTTTATATGCGCTTTGCTCAGTGACGCGCTCTGTGCCCATCACTCCCACTCGCCGGGGAGGCTGAGGCCCTGGGCGCTCAGCTGGCGGCGGGACTCCTTCAGGGCTTCCAGGGCCTGCTCTGCGCCGGCGGGCAGACGCTCCGGGGAAACGCTGCCGGCGCCGTCGTAGAAGCCCTCAAAGGCCTCCATATAGGTCATGGCCTCCAGCGCCTGCTCCTGCTGCTCCGGCGCCATCTGCGAGAGCAGCTCGGCCAGCAGGTAGGACACATAGCGCGTCTCCGCCTCCAGCCAGCCCGCGTAGGCCGAAACCAGCCGCTCGCGCTTGTCGCGGCTGTCATAGGCGCTGTCCTCCTCGCAGAGCACGGCCTCCAGCCGCGCCATGCCGGCCTCCGCCGCCGGCTCCATCAGCGCCCAGCGCCCGCAGAGCTCCGCCAGCAGCTCCGCAGAAAACAGCCCCTTGCCCGCCTCCAGCTCCGCCAGGGCCGCGTACAGCTCCGCGTCCGGCTCCGCGGCGTAGAGCGAGGCGAGAAAGCTCCGCTGCTGCGCTATCATCCCGGCCAGGGCCTCGCGCGCGGCAGCGTCCTCGTTATCCAGCACGTCGCTCACCGAGGCGCGCTCCAGCAGCTGGCGCTGGGCCGAGACCTGGCTGCTCCAGAGGCCGAGGCAGCTGTTCAGCGCGGCGACGGCGTCGTATATGAGGCCCTCCTCGGACTCGGTATAGCTCGTCCGGGCGTGCAGCCGCGCGCCCAGGGCCGCGCCCGCCCCGCCCAGAAGCAGCAGCGCCGCAAGGAGCGCCGCCCCGCCGCGCCGGAGCTTCGCCCCGCGCCGGGCCGAGAGCCGCCGTCGGTTTTCGTCCGCCTGCCCGGCCAGGACGTCCAGGAAATTGTCGTGCAGCAGCGCGTACTGCCCCGGGGCCGCCTCTCGCAGCAGGCCGAAGCGCTCCGTCAGCCGCTCGCCGACCGCGAAGTCGTACCACTCCGCGGCGCTGCCTATGCCCTCGAACATCAGGCGGGACTTGCCCATGAACTCCGGGAAGACCTCGCCGAAACTGCGGCCGTGCAGCTCGCGCCAGCTCCGCTCCGCCAGGCGCAGGAGCTCCTGCGCCTGGAGCAGGCTCCGGTCCAGGCGGCGCATCAGCGCGGCCGCATCGGGCAGGAAATGGCGCAGCAGGTAGGCCGTGCACAACTGCGCGCCCTGGCTGCCGCTGTCCTCGCGCAGGGCGCGGCGGCAGAACTGCTCCAGATACAGCGCCACCAGGGCCTCCTGCGTCTCGGGCGCGGGGGCGCCCTCGCCGGGGGCCTGGGCGGCGTCGAGATAGAGGAAGAGCAGCATCGGCGTTGCCAGCAGGCGGCGCAGGCCCTCCTCCGCGGGCAGGGGCAGGCCGCGCCTGCCCAGCTGTATTTCCAGCTGGGCCTCGCTCAGCGGCGAGAGGGCCAGCGGCTCAAAGCCGCCCAGGGCGTACTCCAGCACGGCGGAGCTGCGCTCCGTGACCAGCAGGCCCAGGCCCGGGCGGGAGCCCAGCTCCTCCAGCTCCGCCAGGAGCTTCTCGCGGTGCGGCCCGGCCTCGTTCAGCCCGTCCAGCAGCAGCACGAGCCGCGCCCCGCCGCCGGGACCCGGGCTGTCGAAGAGCGCCTCCAGCGCGTGCAGCGCGTCCTCCCAGCCGGGGCCGCCGGGCGCGAAGCGCAGCAGCCGCAGCAGGCTGCGCCTTATGTAGTCCGCCTCGCCGGGACAGGTCTGATATCCCCTCAGGGGCAGGAGAATGTACACCGGCTCCCCCGGCCGGAAGACCGAGGCGCGGCGCGCGGCGAGCTCCAGCAGCAGGCGCGACTTGCCCATGCCGCCGGGGCCTGTGAGCAGGAAACGCCCGCCCCCGTCGAGCCGCCGCTCCAGCTCAGGCCGCGGGAGCGTCTCCCCTTCCGCCGCCGCTAGCGGCTGGTCGAGATATTCGCCCTGCGGCGCGCGCTCCCGCCGCAGACGGGCCGCCCCGGCCTCCCAGAGCGCGCTCGGGCTGACGCCGAAACCGTCCAGCCGCGCGAGGAGCTCGCCCAGCTCCTCGGCCATGGCCTGCGCGTCCGCATAGCGCCTGCGAGGCAGGGCGTGCAGCGCGCGCAGGAGTATCTCCGCCGCCTTGGACGCGGCGCTCTGCGGCACCCCTGCCAGGCAGGGCAGGCCGGCCAGCCCGCGCCTGAAACCGCCCGAGGCGGCCTCGCCCTCCCTCAGCCTCCGCCCTGAGAGCAGGTGGAAGAAGACCGCGCCGCAGGAGTAGATATCCGTCGCCGGGCAGAGTGCGGCCTCGTCGCCCAGCAGGACCTCGGGCGCGGAATAGCCCGGCTTGCAGCTGAAGCAGAAGTCGCCCCAGTCGGGCCGGCGCGTGTCCCAGACGCTGTTGAAGTCTATGAGCAGGGCCTGCCCCGGCAGGAGCAGGATGTTGTCCGGGCTGACGTCCAGGTGCAGCAGCCCGCGGCGGTGGAAGACGGCCAGCGCGCCCAGCAGCCGCAGCATGACCCCGGCCGCCTCCCTCAGAGGGAAGCGCCCGCGCGAGTCCAGCGCGCGCAGCAGGCTCTCGCCTCCGTGCAGGGAGAGCACGGAGTAGTAGGTGCCCCGCGCATCAAAGGAGTTGAGGTTCCCGGCCGTGGCCTCCGGCCGCCCGGCCAGCAGCTCCAGGTTCACCTGGTTGCCCATCAGGAAGCGGCGCTTCGCCTCCTCCATGACTGCAAGGCCCGGGCCGGTGCAGACGACGCCCCCGTCCGGCGCGCGCTCTATGCCGCCCTGCGCGCTCAGGGGAAAGAGCTCCTTTATGAGCACGCGGTGCAGCGCGCCCCGGTTCAGGGCGTCCTCATAGGCCGCGCGGTAGACGACGGCGCTGCTGCCGCTGCCCTCCACGGCCTCTATCGTATATTCGACACCGCCCAGGAGCAGCCGGCTCCCGGGCTGGAGCGCAGTTCTCATCGCACCTGTCCTTCCCCGGCGGCTCAGCCGCCGCCCTGGGCGCCGGAGAACAGGACCTCCAGCGCGCGGGAAAAGTTGTCGCTCAGAAATTCCCCGCCGCAGTCCGCCGCCAGGGCATAGAGCACCAGGCAGTCGAAGGGGTTGCCGGGGTCGAGCTGGTTCATGCCGTAGGTCTCCAGGAAGAGGTTCACCTTGCTCAGCGTGACCTCCAGCCTGTCGCGCGGGGACTCGTCCTCCAGCGGGAGATACCAGGCGGCCTCCTCCCCGGCCTTGTCGCTGTACAGCAGGTCCTCGGAGAAGAGGAAGTCCTCCGTTATGAGGAAGAGCAGCAGCAGCGCCTTGCGGCTGACGTCGGCCTTGCGGGACTTCATCCGCTGCAGCTCCGTCGCCCCGGGCCAGTTGCGCTTGACGGCGCGCTGGAGATAGTCGAAGCCCCGGGTGTTCTTGCCCAGGGGGACGTGCATGCGCAGGTATTCCTCCGCTATCCTGTCGAGGGAATAGACCTCCGCGGCCTGTTCGCCGGAGGGCGCGATGGCGTCGTCCGGCTCCTGCAGGGCGAGGAGCAGGCTCCAGAACTTTTCGTAGGCGCTCTCGTGTATCCAGCCCAGGCGGGCGCTGTTCTCGAGGAAGAAGAGGCGCAGGCCCTCGCGGTCGCGCACGTCCTCAAAGCGGTGGTAGACCTGCTGGGTGAGGAAGGCGGGCGGGTCCTCCTCCTCGCCGGGGCCGAGGTAGGTGTCGGACCAGAGGCCCTGCTTCTCGCGGGCCAGCCGCTGCCTGCGGGCCTCGGCGCGGCGCTCGCGGTAGAGCTGCTCCCGCTTTTTCCAGCCCGCGGCGCGCTCCGCCTCGGCGGCGCGGGCCACGGGACCGTAGATGCCCTCCATCTCCGCGTCGAGCTGCACCGCCTCGGCGTAGCCGAGGCCCGTGCGCAGGGCGAAGGCGTAGCAGAGCTCGTGCGGGTCGCGGTAGTGTATGCCCGTGTCGGAGGCGCTGGCCAGGACGCGCCCGGCCCGGGCCTCGTCCAGCTCCAGGGCGAAGCAGATCTTGAACAGCTGCTCCCTGTTCTGCGGCGCGGCCTCGCCGCGGAGCCAGTTGGAGACGTTCTTCCTCAGGGCCTCGGCCTCCTTCGGCCCGGCGGGCTGCCCGTCTATGCCCAGCAGCCGCGTTTTGAGCCGCTCCGCCAGCCCCTCGCCTGGGCTCACGGAGCGCAGCACGTCCGCAAAGGAGCGGTAGAGCGCGCCCTCCTCCAGAAAGGCGATGAGCTCCGCCGGGCTCATGCTCCGGCTGTGTATGCGCTCCAGGTTGCGTTTTGAAATTACAGTCTCATATTGGGCCTGCATGGCTCTTTCCCCTCCCGGGCGCTTGCCCCTCAGATACAGATATTATACGGGCAGCCCCGCGCTTTTGCAAGCCGCCGGGCCTCGCGGGGCTCAGGGGCGCGCGTCATGCGCTCCAGCCCGCGGAGACGGAGAGACGGCCGAGCTTCAGCCGGAGGCCGCGCTTTGCAGCCTCCTCCTCGATGAGGGCCGCAGCCCTGCCGGAGGCGCTCTGAAGCAGGCGGGCCGCCAGCTGCTCCTGCCTCGCCTTGGGCAGACGGCCCAGGAGCCCGGCGAGGCCCCCGCCGGCGGCCAGCGGCTTCGACAGCAGCGCCGGGGCCGCGCCCTGCTCAGCCTCCAGCCTCTCGCGCGCGAGGGGCAGCAGCGCCTGCGCGAGGGCGGCGTAGTCGATGTCCACGAGCTCGGCCCGGAGCTCCAGCCCGTCCGAGACGGAGAGCTCCTTCACGGAGAGCGAAACGCCCGCACGATGCGCCGCTTCGCCGGCAAGCTCCCGTATCCGCGCCTCGTTCTCACGGGCAAGGCTGGCGGCTAAGGCCGCCTTGTCCCTGTCCGGGATGGCATCGAGCAGCCGTCGGATGAGCTCCGGCGGCACCGATTCCAGGGCCTCAAGCAGCCGCGACGCGGCGCTGCCGGGGTCCTCCGCCCGGCCGCGCAGGGCCGACAGGGCGCACAGCGCCGCGTCGCCGTAGTCAAGCTGCGTTATTTGCAGAATAAGGAGCATTTTCCCTTCCTCCCGGATATCCAGACAGTATAAGCCCTAAAAGTGGGAGGAAGCTGAACTTTTTTCCTCCCCCGGGGGCTGGATATATCATAAAACGTCGCCGGGCGGCTGTAAATCCCCAAGCGGGCCTGCCCGCACGGAAAAACCTTTATATATTCTTTACACGGGGCGCGGCATAGGTTAGAATGGAGCCGGATAACTTGCGGGAGGTCAATATGGTAACTGCGCTCACTGCCGCCGCTGTGGCGGCCTCTGCAACGCACCTTGCAGCCTGCGGCCTGGGGCTCCAGAAGCTCCGGCGCGGCACTAAGCTGCTGCTCATGCCGCTCATCGCCGCGCTCTACTGCGCCATGGCCCGCTCGCCCTCGCCGGTCGTGCTCGGGGCCATGTTCTGCGGCTGGGCGGGGGACTTCTTCATGATCTACAAGCACCGCGAGGCCTTCCTCGGCGCGGGTATGGCCGCCTTCGGGCTGGGTCACATCCTCTATGTCGCGCACATAGGCGTCCTCGCCGCGGCGGCGCAGCCCAGGCTCTTCACCGCCCTTGCCGCGACGCTGGTGCCGGGGGCCGTGGCGCTGTGCATCTTCTTCGTCCTCAGGCGGCGCATCCCGAAGGCCCTCAGGCTCCCCGGGCTGCTATACGGCCTGCTGCTGGCCTCGCTGGGCTCCTCGGCCTTCATCGGCCTGCGCGCCGGCGCACCCGGCGCCGGCTTCCTGCTCGCCGGCGGCTGCCTCTTCCTCTGCTCGGACGGCATCCTCGCCTTTGAGACCTTCCGCGACGGGGACAGCAACGCGGCGGACGTGGCCGTCATGCTCACCTACATAGCCGCCCAGGCCCTGCTCGCAGCAGGCTTCGCCGCGGGCTGAGAGCCCCGCCCCTCTTGACGGCGGGGCCCCTCTTATGCTATCATACATACCACACGAATGTAAGGGGGCGCGGACATGTCCCGAAACAAATATCCCGAGCAGACCGTGGAGCGCATCCTGGACGCGGCGCGCAGGCTCTTCCTTGAAAAGGGCTACGAGGCCACGACGATACAGGACATAGTGGACGAGCTGGGCGGCCTGACGAAGGGCGCGGTATACCACCACTTCAAATCCAAGGCGGACATCATGAACGCCCTGGGGGATCGGCTGTTTTTGGAGCGCGACCCCTTCGTTGCCGTGGCGGGGCGGAAGGACCTGAATGGCCTTGAAAAGCTGCGGGAGGTCATACGCCTGCACGAGGCCGACGCGGAGCAGCAGCAGCTGGGACGCGAGGCCCTGCCCATGCTGAAAAACCCGCGCGTCCTGGCCGAGATGCTGGAGACGAACCGCCGGGAGCTGACGCCCCGGTTCCTGCGCCTCATCGAAGAGGGGCAGCGGGACGGCTCCATAAGCACCGGCTACGCCCCGGAGCTGGCCGAGCTCATACCCCTGCTCACGAGCCTCTGGCTGGCCCCGACGGTCTACCCCGCAACTCCGGAGGGCATGCTCCGCAAGTTCCGCCTCATAGGCGAGGCACTCGCCGCCCTGGGCCTGCCGCTGGTGGACGAGGAGGTCATGCGCCTGGCCGAGGACTACGTCGCAAGGCTCTGAAAAACCGAGGCCGCCCAAGGGCGGCTCTCTTTTGAGAATATACATACCTTATGAATGTATGTAAGGAGGCAAGCTATGAAACAAAGGCTGTTCACAAGGGATTTCACGCTGCTGGCGCTGGGCCAGGCCCTTTCGCTGGCCGGGAACTATGCGCTGAGGTTTGCGCTGTCGATGTACGTGCTGGAGCTGACGGGCTCGGCGGGCGTGTTTGCGGGGATGCTGGCGCTGGCGATGGCGCCGACCGTGCTGCTCTCGCCCCTGGGCGGGGCGCTGGCGGACCGCTGTGATAGGCGCAGGCTGATGGCGGGGATGGACGCGGCCTCGGGCCTTGCGGTGCTGCTGGCGCTGCCCTTTTTCCGGTCCGCGGGCGGCGTGCTCCCGGCAGGGGCGCTGCTCTTTGCGCTCTCTGTGCTGGGGGCTTTCGAGTCGCCCGTGGTGCAGGCCTGCCTGCCGCAGCTGCTCTCGGGGGAGCGGCTGCTGCGTGGCAACTCGGTGGTGAACCAGATTCAGGCCCTGGCGGGGCTGGTCACTCCCTTCCTGGGCGGCCTCGCCTACGCCGGGCTGGGCCTGGGGCCGGTGCTGCTGGCGGCGGGGCTGTGTTTCCTGCTGACGGCGGGGCTGGAGTGCTTCATACGCCTGCCCGCACCTGGGCCGCGCGGGGGAGGGGGGCTGCTCTCCGGGCTGGGGCGGGATCTGCGGGAGAGCCTGCGTTTTTTGAGGCGGGAGGAGCCGGGGCTGCTGAGGCTCCTGCTGCTGGCCGCGGGGGCGAGTTTTTTCGTCAGCGGCACGGCGGCGGTGGGCTTTCCGCACCTTGTGCGCAACGTGCTGGGGCTTTCGGCGGAGCTCTACGGCGCGTCGGAGAGCGTCCTGGGCGCGGCGGCGGTGCTGGGGGCGCTGGCAGCGGGGATATTCGGCCCGAGGCTGAAGCGCTGGGAGCGGCTGGTGGGCGCCTTCGGCCTGGCGCTCCTGCCCGCGGGCGCGGGCTTCGCCGCGCGGCTGGGTCCCACGGCGCTGTATATGCTGCTGACGTGCGGGCTCTTTGCGGGGCAGTTCGTCTGCTCGATGTTCTCTGTGCTGGCGCTCTCCCACATCCAGCAGCGCACGCCGGAGCATCTGACTGGCAAGGTCACGGCCCTGACCATGACGCTCTCCACCTGCGCCCAGCCTCTGGGCCAGCTGCTTTACGGGCAGTTTTTCGACCTTGCCGGCAGCGCGCCGGAATATGTCCTCCTCCCCACAGCTGCAGCGCTCTGCCTGCTGCCCCGCGCCCTTCCCACCCCAAAGCCCACAGCCTGAAAGTTTTTTTGCCCCGCCTTTTTACAAAAAGCGGGGCAAAAAACCTTTGTTCGCTTGAGGGGCCGCTCAGTCGTGCGCGGGCCGTTTTGGCAGAAGCTTCCGCACGGCTGCGCAGAGCGCCATCGTGAGCAGCATATCCGGCAGCGTGCTGCCCACGGGGATGTCCACCGTCATCAGCCAGCGGTAGAGCGCAAAGCCCGCGAGCCAGACGGCCAGATTCACCCAGTCGAAGGCCAGCCCGAAGCTCGAACGCTTCAGGATGAAGTTGTCCGCAAGCTGCACGGCTATCATGGGCGCGAAGACCGAGCCGATGAGGTAGAGGAAGTCCGTGATGTCGTCCATCGGGAAGAGGATGGCCGCCGCCGTGCCTATGACAGTCACGACGACCGCGACCCACTTGCCCGAGAGCCTCTTCGACAGGCTCTCCGAGGAGATGCCCGCGCTCCAGGCGTCCAGGAAGGTGGTCGTCACCGTCGAGAGGATGAGGATGACGAGCGCCGCGACGCCGAGGCCGGCCTTCACCATGATGAGGGCGATGTCGCCCTCGCCGGTGTAGATGGCCGCGCCCATGCCGATCACGTACATCCAGCAGGAGACGAGGCCATAGGTCAGGGTGCTCGCCACCGTGGCGGCGAGGGGCTTTTGGGCCTCGCGGGTGTAGTCGCTCACGAGCGGCAGCCAGGAAAGCGGCATCGCCACGGCCAGCTCCACCGCCGCGCCGAAGCTCATCGCCTCCCCGAAGGCCGAGGCGTCCCCCGGCGTTCCGTCGAAGAAGATGACCTTGCAGAGCACCAGCGTGAGGATGAAGAGCGCCGCCATGGCGATCTTGTTCACGAGGCCGAGGTTCGTGATGCCTATGAGTATCCACAGGAGGATGAGCGCGCCTATGACCAGGCACCAGACCCAGGCTCCCGTCTCAAAGATGCCGTTCGTGGCCAGGGCCCCGTCGTAGATCATGATGGCCGTCCAGCCCACGAGCTGGAGGACGTTCAAAAGCGCGAAGAGCAGCCCGCCCTTTTTGCCGAAGGAGAGCTTCACCGTCTCCATCGCGCTCAGGCCCGTCCTGCCGCCTATGAGCCCCGCGAAGAAAAACAGCGCGCAGCCTATGACATGGCCGATGACGATGGCGAGGATGCCCTTGCCCATGCCCAGGGGCGCGAAGTAGGTGCCGGTCAGGATCTCCGCAATGGAGACGCCCGCGCCGAACCAGATGAGGCCGTTCTGGAAGGTGGAGGTCTTTTTCATCCGCGCGCCTCCTGCCTGTACTCGGGCTTTATGTCGAAGGCGTGGTCCATCGGCCCGGAGCCGCGGCCGAGGTCGAGCATCGCCGCCAGCGCGCCGGAGAGATAAGCCTTCGCCCGATCCACGGAGTCCTCCAGGCAGAAGCCCTTGGCCAGGTTCGCGGCGATGGCGCTGGAGAGCGTGCAGCCCGTGCCGTGGGTGTTGGGGTTATCTATCCGCCGGCCCAGGAACCAGCGGGTCTCGCCGTCCGGGCGGCAGAGCAGGTCGTTTGCGTCGTTCGTCTGGTGGCCGCCCTTGCAGAGGACGGCGCAGCCGTATTCGGCGCTTATCTTCCTCGCCGCGGCCTCCATGTCCTCGGCGCCCTTTATCTCCAGGCCGGAGAGTATCTCAGCCTCGGGGATGTTGGGCGTGACGACCTCGGCCAGGGGCAGGAGCGCGGCTTTGAGCGTGCCGATGGCGTCGTCCCGCAGGAGCTTCGCGCCGCTCGTGGCCACCATGACGGGGTCCACAACGACGTGCCGCGCGCCGTATTCGCGCAGCTTCGCCGCGATGAGCTCTATGAGCCCGGCGGAGGAGACCATGCCTACCTTCACCGCGTCGGGCCTGATGTCCGTAAACACGGCGTCCAGCTCCGCGGCCAAAAATTCGGGCGTGGCCTCCAGGATGTCCGTGACGCCGGTAGTGTTCTGGGCGGTAAGGGCCGTGACGGCGCTCATTGCGAAGACGCCGTTCATGGTCATGGTCTTGATGTCCGCCTGGATACCGGCGCCTCCGCTGGAATCGCTTCCAGCGATCGTCAATGCTGTTCTCATAATAAATCCTTCCTTTCCAGCATTGCTTTTATATAGCGGCGCAAGGTGGTGCCCCCAATGCGCCGCTTTTTACTGAGTTACAGCCGCCCGGCGAGCTCCGAGAGCTCCCGCGCAGCGGCCTCGGCGTCGGGCGCGGCAAAGAGCGCGGAGACGACGGCGACGCCCGCGAGGCCGAGGCCCTCCAGCCGGCCGATGTTCTCCCGCGAGATGCCGCCGATGGCGACGACTGGGATGGAAACGGCCTCGACGACGGCCCTGAGGCCCTCGGGGCCTATGGGCGCGGCCGTCTCCTTGGTGCTGGTGGCGAAGGCCGCGCCGGAGCCTATGTAGTCCGCGCCCGCGGCCTCGGCCCGGCGCGCCTCCGCGGCATTGTGCGCCGAGACGCCTATTATCTTCCCCGGCCCCAGGCGCTCCCGCGCGAGGGAGGCCTCCAGGTCCTCCTGGCCCACGTGGACGCCGTCCGCGCCGGACTCCACGGCAATGTCCACGTCGTCGTTTATGACGCACTTGACGCCGAGGGCGCGGCAAAGGGCCGCGACCGCCCTGGCCTCGGCCAGGAATTCGTCGTGCTCCAGGTGCTTCTCGCGCAGCTGCACAAAGGTAGCGCCGCCCCTGACGGCGGCCTCCACCTGGCGGCAGACGCCCTCCGTTCCCTCCGTCCAGGCCCTGTCCGTGACGGCGTAGAGCCGGAGCTCTTCGGGCTTCAGTTTCACATATATCCCCTCCAAAATGAAAAACAGGCTCGCCAAAATAAGGCAAGCCTGCGGCAGACGCTGCAATATTTCCCTACGTTGGCATTATCCAAATCAGGTCGGGTCGAGGCGGAAGCCTCCTCTCAGCCCTCATCGAGCTCCCCTGTTGACGGAAAACATTATACGCCCCATTCCGCCCCATTGCAAGCGGAAACTTGACAAGGGCGCGCGGCGGTGAGATAATGGTGCCGCAAAAAACAGGGGAGCCGTGAGGCTGAGAGGAAGTATTCGCTTCGACCCTATGACCTGATGCGGGTAATGCCGCCGGAGGGAGTCATCTTTCGCCTGCCTGGCTCCCGTTTGGGAGCCTTTTTGTTTTTTGACATTCTATCAGAAGGGGGCGCGAGGGGAAATATTTCGGCGTGCCGGCGCTTCGCCGGCGGCGGACGGAGGGGGAGCGCCCTGCGCCCGGGCCAGATATGTGTGCGATGGGAAGCCGTGTTCCGGCGTGAGAGGAGGCCAGTAAGCCTCGACCGACCTTGTATTTCACGGGGAAACGCCGCATATCGCCGACTTTTCCCGCCCGATTTCTGAAAAGGAGCGTCAAAAATGAGAAGCAGCAACACCAAAAAACTCGCCATAGCCGCCATC
Organism: uncultured Eubacteriales bacterium; assembly: GCA_900544295.1. Lineage (GTDB taxonomy): Bacteria > Bacillota > Clostridia > Oscillospirales > Oscillospiraceae > Scatomorpha > Scatomorpha intestinigallinarum. The sequence continues at coordinate 27,391 of UQUO01000023.1, forward strand.
TTCGTCGCGCTGGCCGTCGTGGGCAGCGCCTTTGTGAGCTTTCCCGTCTTCGGCAGCAAGTGCTCGCCGACCCAGCACATGGTGAACGTGCTCTGCGCCGTGTTCCTCGGCCCCTGGTACGGGGTGGGCGTGGCCTTCTGCGCCAGCCTCATAAGGAACCTGGTCGGCGCGGGGACGCTCATGGCCTTCCCCGGCAGCATGATAGGCGCGCTCTGCTGCGGCCTCGCCTACAGGGCCCTGCGCGGCAGGAACGACGTCGCCGCCATCCTCGTCACGCTCATAGCCGAGATGCTCGGCACCGGCGTCCTCGGCGGACTCTGCGCCTGGCCGGTGTCCGTGCTCTTCATGGAGGGCGACGCCGCCACCCTGGCCGTCACGGCCTACATCATACCCTTCCTCATCTCCACCGTCGTGGGCTCCATCATCGCGGGCGTGCTCGTCTTCGCGCTGCGGGCCGGCGGCGCGCTGAAGATGATGCAGAGAAGTCTGGAGCTGAAATAAATGCCCGAGCTCGCCCGCCTCGACGACATCAGAAAAAAGCGCCCCCTGCTGCACTGCATCTCCAACACCGTCACCGCCAACGACTGCGCGAACCTCGCCCTGGCTCTGGGGGCCAGTCCCATGATGGCCGAGGCCCCGGAGGAGGCGGCGGAGATAGCCCGCCTCGCGGACGCGGAGGTGCTGAACCTCGGCACGCCCACGCGTGCCAAGTACGAGGCCTGCCTCGCAGCGGGCGGCGAGGCCGCGCGGCTCAAAAAACCCATAGTCCTCGACCCTGTCGGCGTCGGCGCGAGCTATTGGCGGCTGGAGGGCGCGGGGCGGCTGCTCGCGGCCTTCCGGCCCTGTATCCTGCGCGTGAACCTCTCCGAGGCGCGCTCCCTGCTGGGCCTCGCCGGGCGGGAGAAGGGCGTGGACAGCGCCGCCGAGGCCGCCGGTGCCGAGCGTGCCGCCCTGGCGGCTGAGCTCGCGCGTGCCTGCGGCTGCGCCGTGCTGCTCACGGGCGCGGAGGACCTCATCTCCGACGGGGCGCGCGCCGCCGCCGTCTCGGGCGGCAGCCCGCTCATGCCCCTCGTCACCGGGACGGGCTGCATGCTCTCGGTGCTCTGCGGCGCCTTCGCCGCCGTGGAGCCGGACGCCTTCGAGGCGGCGCTCATGGCCTCCGCCTTCTGGAAGGCCTGCTCCGAGCGCGCGGAGCGCGTCTCCGGCGGGGCCGGGCCAGGCTCCCTGCGCGCCGCGCTCATGGACTGCGCACGCGCCCTCTCGCCCGGAGACCCGGCCTTCGCAGGCCGCGTCAGGCCGCTGTGAAAACCAATACGCCCGCCCCCGGAGGCCCAGGTCCCCGGGGGCTTTTTGCGTCCGCACTTTTTGCACGCACGCGCAATTTTACAAAATATTTGCTTTATCTTTGACAGACTTGTGATATACTACACCCGGCATAAAACAAAAGAAAAACATCCAAGGTCTGACGTATTCAAAGGAGGCATTCAAATGTCCGAGATTTTCAGAAAACCCGCGACCGAGGAAGAGCTCGCCGCAATGGACAGGTACTGGCGCGCCGCCAACTACCTCTCGGCCTGCCAGCTCTACCTGCTGGACAACCCTCTTCTCGAAAAGCCCCTCTGCGAGGATGACATCAAGAAGAAGATCGTCGGCCACTGGGGCACCGTCCCCGGACAGAACTTCATCTACACGCATCTGAACCGGGTCATAAAGGAATTCGACCTCGACATGATATATATCTCCGGCCCCGGCCACGGCGGCAACGCCATGGTGGCCCAGGACTGGCTGGACGGCAGCTATCAGGAAGTATACCCCAACATAACCCGCGACCGGGAGGGCATGCAGCGCCTGTTCAAGCAGTTTTCCTTCCCGGGCGGCATCCCCTCGCACGTCGCGCCCGAGACCCCGGGCTCCATCAACGAGGGCGGCGAGCTGGGCTACAGTCTCGCGCACGCCTTCGGCGCCGTGACGGACAACCCCGGCCTCATCGCGGCCTGCGTCGTGGGCGACGGCGAGGCCGAGACCGGCCCCCTCGCCACCAGCTGGCAGCTCAACAAGTTCGTGAACCCGAAGACCGACGGCGCGGTGCTCCCCATCCTGCACCTGAACGGCTACAAGATAGCCAACCCCACCGTCCTCGCCCGCATCAGCCACGAGGAGCTGGAGAGCTTCTTCCGCGGCTGCGGCTGGGAGCCGCGCTTCGTCGAGGGCTCGGACCCCGCCGAGATGCACCGCAAGATGGCCGACGCCATGGATGAGTGCATTGAGAAGATACTCGCCTACCAGAAGAACGCCCGCGAGACCGGCGACATGAGCCGCCCCCGCTGGCCCATGATAGTCCTGCGCGCGCCCAAGGGCTGGACCGGCCCGGACTATGTGGACGGCGCGAAGGTCGAGGACTACTGGCGCGCCCACCAGGTGCCCATCCAGCCCGACACGCCGGAGCACATCCGCCAGATCGAGGACTGGCTGCGCAGCTACAAGCCCGAGGAGCTCTTCGACAAGGACGGCCACCCGATGCCGGACATCCTGGCCCTCGCGCCCGAGGGCAAGCGCCGCATGGGCGCGAACCCCCACGCCAACGGCGGCCAGCTGCTGCGCGACCTGCGCATGCCGGACTTCCGCGACTATGAGGTCAAGGTCCCCTTCCCCGGCGCCGTCGAGGCCCAGGACATGACCGCCATGGGCTACTTCGTCCGCGACATCTACCGCCTGAACTCCGCCGAGCGCAACTTCCGCGTCTTCGGCCCCGACGAGACGGCCTCGAACCGCCTGTCCCCCGTCTTTGAGATAACCGACCGCGCCTGGAACGGCGAGGCCTGGGACATTGACGACCACCTTGCCCCGGACGGCCGCGTCATGGACTCCATGCTCTCGGAGCACGTCTGCCAGGGCATGCTGGAGGGCTACCTCCTCACCGGCCGCCACGGCTTCTTCAACAGCTACGAGGCCTTCATCCGCATCGTGGACAGCATGTTCTCGCAGCACGCCAAGTGGCTCAAGGTCTGCAACCAGCTGCCCTGGAGGAGCGACATCGCCTCCCTCAACTACGTCCTCGCCTCCAACGTCTGGCAGCAGGACCACAACGGCTTCACGCACCAGGACCCCGGCTTCCTGGACCACGTCGCCAACAAGAAGGCCGACGTCGTGCGCCTCTACCTGCCTCCCGATGCCAACTGCCTGCTCTCCTGCTTCGACCACTGCATCCGCAGCCGCAACTACGTGAACGTCATCGTCGCCTCCAAGCACCCGAGGCCCCAGTGGCTCACGATGGAGCAGGCCGTCAAGCACTGCACCCAGGGCATAGGCATCTGGCAGTGGGCCTCCACGGACGAGGGGCAGGAGCCCGATATCGTCATGGCCTGCTGCGGCGACACGCCGACGCTTGAGACACTGGCCGCCGTCACCATCCTGCGCGACGCCTTCCCGGAGCTCAAGATCCGCGTCGTGAACGTCGTGGACCTCATGCGCCTGCAGAGCGAGGAGCAGCACCCCCACGGCCTCAGCCAGCAGGAGTACAACGCCATCTTCACGGCTGACAAGCCCATCGTCTTCGCTTTCCACGGCTACCCGAGCCTCATCCACGAGCTGACCTACAAGCGCGTGAACAAGAACATCCACGTGCGCGGCTACATTGAGGAGGGCACCATCACGACGCCCTTCGACATGCGCGTGCTGAACAGGCTCGACCGCTTCAACCTCGTGCAGACCGCGGTGTACAACCTGCCCCAGCTGGGCAACCGCGGCGCCTACCTCATCCAGCAGATGAAGGACAAGCTCGTCGAGCACAAGCAGTTCATCGCCAAGTACGGCGTGGACCTCCCCGAGGTCGCCAACTGGAAGTGGACGAGCGCGAAATAAGCCAAGCCCCCGGCCCGGGGGTGGGTTTACGGAACTCGCCTATACGTTGCTGAATATCTATACCTTTCACTGCCTTTCCACCCCATTTCTTTGGTCTTGCCCAAAGAAACGGGGTGGAGCCCCAAAGAA
>UQUO01000024.1 GCA_900544295.1 uncultured Eubacteriales bacterium
CCTCTCTATTCGTCGGCAGCGTCAGATGTGTATAAGAGACAGCAGATAGAGTTCCACCCCGCCTTTATCGGGTCATACGGCGGGTCGCCGCCTGCGGAGACGGCGCTGCCGGCGCTGCGGCGGGCGTTCTCGTGGTCGCGCCGCTCGCGGTCGAGCTCCGAGCGGAGCTTCTCCAGCTCCGACTCCTTCTCAGCCGCCTCGCGGCGGCGCAGGTGCTCGGCGTAGGCGTCAGTCAGGCTCGCCCCGCGGCGCACTTCGTCCCAGACCTCCGCCGGGATCGCGCCCTTGTCGCGCCGGAGCTGCTCCGCCGCCTCGGGGAAGGCCTTCACAAAGCTCTCACAGTCGCGGCGGCGGCGCTCCGCGGGGTCGGGGTCGTAGCTCTCGCCCGAGCGCAGGGCCTCCAGCTCCCGGCTCGCATCGCCCAGCTTCGAGCGGATGCGGTCGTAATCCATGCCCTTCTGCGCGAGGGCGATGACCTCCTCCCTACCCACGTTCTTCGTCTCGCCCAGGTGCCGGAGCGTGAAACTCTCAGGCGCGGGCGGCTCTGGCGCGGGGTTCGCCGCGGGCTCGGCCTCGTCCGTCACGCCCTGCATCATCTCGGCCACGTCCACCTGCCACTCCCCGGCCTCGGCCGCCGGGCTCTGTACCATGTTCTCTTCCATATCTCAGTTCCTTTCTCAGATTGCCGCCGCATCCTGCGGTGCGCCCTGGGCGGCCCGGCGGGCGGTGATGGCGTTTATGAGGCCCTGGCGGTCCGTAATGTAGCCGTCGGGCACGCGCTCAAGGTATTCCAGCACATCAATGTGTCCCTGCGCGAGGAGGTTGTCCATCGTCTGCGTGGAGGCTATCTCGCTCCAGTAGGCCGCCGCGCCGACGTCGAGCTTCAGCCGGAGCGGCAGGGAGCGCAGGCCGGAGAAATCGTAGAGAACGGATATCTTCCCGTTCTCGCCCCGGGGCAGGGCCTCGCCCACAAAGTCCAGCAGCTCCTCGGATACCTCAGCCACGGGGTCAATCTCCGCCGGCCGCAGGCCGTAGTAGCCGGCCATGAAGTCGAGGTAGATGGCCCCCAGGTCCTCGATGCTCTGGTATAGGTTCTGCTTCGTTATCTCGTTGGGCGTGGAGGCGGCGCGCTGGAGGGCGATGATAGCGGAGGTGTTGTCCGGCTTCGCCTCGCCTAGGGCGACGCTGGTCGCGCCGAGGTTCGTCTGCGTGAGGCTCTGCGTCAGCTCGATAAACTGCGCTATCTGCGGCGAGATCTGCGCCGGACCGAGCACGCGGGCCACGCTGTCCACGCCCCCGCCGTTCACGCCTATGGCCCGGCCTATGCCGTTGTCCCAGCGCGGGATGCGGGTCTTGTCGTAGACGATCTTCGGATATGCCGTGGCCATGAGGGATATCATGCTCATGGCAAAGAGCTTGTTGATGTAGATCTGGTTCGGGATGAGGCCCGTTATCATGGCCTGGCCGTGGTAGCTGTCCTGGACGTAGTCCCAGCACAGCCAGGTGACGGGGTAGAGCCTGAGGCCCAGGTCCCAGGGTTTGCGCACCATTACGCCGCGGGCGCACTCGCAGCCCCAGACGCTGCCGGTCCTCTCGTCCTTCCAGAGGCGGAGGATGACGGTGGTCTTTTCGCCCGTGTCCTTGTAGGCGTCCATGAGCTGCTCGTCCGTGTCCTCCTTGATAGACTCCCAGTCGGCGCAGCCGAGCCTTCTCGCCCGCTCTCGCAGGCTCTCCGTCATCTCGCGGCGCTTTATGAGTATGTAGGGCTGGCTCTGGACCTGCCTGTCCGCGGGGTTGCCGAAGCCTATGCGCGTGTTCTGGACTATCTCGGTGACGAGCGCGCCCCGGCGGCCGTCGCCGGCGTCGGCCTCGGCGTTCCACCAGGTGTAGGTGGCCCCGTCGCCGTCCACGGCGGCGTTGCGCATATACTCCTTGAGCAGCCAGGTCAGCTTGTTGCGCTCGAATAGGGCCTCAAACTCGGCGTTTATGACATCGCAGGCCCGGCGCAGTCCCCTGTCCCCCGCGCCGGAGGGCAGGGGCGAGCACTTCAGCTTCAGCTGGTCGCTCGTTATCGAGGCCACGGTGAAGAGGGTGACGCGCTTGAGGAAGTTAAAGACCGGCGTGGGCAGACCGTTGGACTCGACGCCCTCCCACTGTTTGCCTATGAAGAAGTTTTCGTTCACCCTCACAGTGTCGTCGAGCTGTATGCTGTCGTTGTAGGCGAGCATCTTCTCGTACTCGCGCCAGACGGCGTCGGCTGTAAGCTCCTTTGGCTTCATGCTCAGGCCTCCTCTCCGGGCCTGCGGCGCATGTCGTCCAGGCCGTAGGCGAGTATGCCGGAGAGCGCCTCCTCAAAGCGGCGCTGCTCCCGGAGCGCGCGCTCGCGCAGCTCCTCCTGCGCGGCGGGCGGGACCGGCGCGCGCTGGGCTTCCATGGCCTCAAGCGCCCTCAGGCAGCGCGCCAGGGAGAGCGCCGCAGCCACGCTGGCCGCCGCGCAGCAGAGCGCGGCGATGAGCAGAAAAATTTCCATTTCCAGACCTCCTGAAATATTCAAAATTGCAGATATCCTCTCATCGGGCTGCCGCCGGTCATGAAGTCGTCATATTCCTCCAGCGGCTCGCCCTCGTCCTCGCGCGAGGGGGCCGGCCCTGCGGCCTCGGCGGCGAGGGTTCGGCTGATGCAGAAATAGCGCACGGCGTCCACGCGGTGGGTGACGTCGTGGGGTTCGCGGGCGCAGTCGTTGGGGTTTTCCTCGTCCGCCTGGATGTCGCGCAGGTCCTCGATGGTCCGCTTGCAGTTTTTGAAAAAGACCAGCATGGGCCGTCCGTCGTCCCGGCGGGCCAGGGCCTCCTTTATGAGCAGATGTCCCTGCACGCGGTTGTTGTCGGCCTTCACGATGGGCACTCCGTTTTCCATGAAGATCTCGGCCATGGTGCGGCCCGTGTCCTTCTGCCGGTTCCACATGTCCGGCGGCGCGAAGGTTATCTCGATGCGCTCGCCGGGCAGGGTGTGGGAGAGCATGGCCTCCGCCGCCTCGCGGACGATGAGGCCGGGGGCGGAAAACTCGCGGTACATCCAGCTGCGCCCCTCCCCGTCCACGGCAAACCACGCGCAGGCGAACATGTCGAGCCCGTAGTCGAAGGCGCGGTAGCGCTTCCAGGACGCGGGCAGGGCAAAGGGCTCCGCCACATGCGCCGCCTCGGAAAACTCGGGGAAATAGTTCCCGCCCAGCGAATCCCATTCGCCGTAGCGGTAGGCCCGGCGCAGGTTCTCCGGCATGGATGCGAGCATGCGCAGGTAGGCTGGCGAGGAGCGCAGCAGCGCCGTGTTGTCCTCCACCGTGGCGGGTATGAAGACGTAGTCGTCCGGGTTTTCGCTCGCCTCGGGGTCGTCCGGGTCGGTGATGAAGTCGCGGTCGATGAAGAGGCGCTTCACCCAGCGGTGGCCCACGCCTCCGGGGTTGCAGGTGATGTACATGCGCTTGGGGAAGTCGTTCACTCCGCGCAGCAGGCCGCCCAGGAACTGAAAGCTGCGCCAGGTGAACTGCGTCGCCTCGTCGAGGAAGATCCAGTCGTACTCCTGGCCGTTGTACTCCAGCTCCGAGGTCTCGCCGGCCCAGTGGCCGAAATGGATGAGGCTGCCGTTGGCGAAATAGATGGAGCGCAGGGAGCCGTTGTAGCTGCAAAACTCGGGGTTTATCATCTTGAGCATGGGCTCTATGTGGTTCGACTGCAGCTCCGGGTAGGTGCGCCGGAGAATGAGGATGCGGATGCCGGCGTAGTTGTAGGCGCCGAGCAGGGCCTTGGTGCGCACGGCCCAGGTCTTGCCGCCGCCCTTCGCGCCCCCGTAGGCCGTGTAAAGACTGCGGGAGGCGAAGAACAGCTTTTGCTTGGGGTTGGCCTCGCCGGGGTCCCAGACATATTCTCCCGTCATTCTGCGGCCCCGCTTCCAACGCCTTCGAGCCTTATGACAAGCCTTTTCTCCGAGCCGGCGCCCGCCTTGTCGGCATACCCGCCGTTTTTCTCCTGCTTGAGCGCGTTCATGCAGCCCGTAGCGCGGCCCGACTCGGTGACCATCTGGTTTTCGAGCCAGTCCATGCGCCGGAGCCTCGCGCGCTCAAGCTCGGGACGGTAGCGCCCGTCCTCCATGCGCTCGGCGTATTCCGCCTCGCTCATACCGAGCTCCAGCAGCATGCCCGCCTCCGTGGGGAAGCGCCCCTCGGCCTCCCGGCGCGAGAAATAGCGCTCTATCCGTTCGCGGAGCTGCTGCGCCGTCTCCTTCTTCGGCCTTGCCAAATCCTCACCTCCCGACGAGGCGCCAATATACAGGCTTTCAAAAAAAGCGAAAGGGCGTTTGCAAAAAAAAATTTCCCCGGGCGCCGAAGCGTCCGGGGAAAGCTCAAATATTCGGTTTTCCGGGGCCTCATTCCGTCGCGGCGTCGTAGCCCTCGGCGGCAAGGCGCGCGAGCAGCGCGTCCCCATGCTCCTGTCCGCCCACCTCGCAGGCGATGTGGACGAGTATCTCGCTCGGGGAGAGGCTGGGGCAGAGCCTGTCGTGGTTTATCGTCATAATGTTCGCGCCTGTGTCTGCTATAATGTGGAGCAGGCGCATGAGGCTGCCCGGCGAGTCCGGCAGGCGGGTGGCGAATTTGATGCGCCTGTGCCGCGAGACGAGGCCGAGCTCTATGACCCTGTGGATGAAGCTGACGTCGATGTTGCCGCCGGAGAGCAGGCAGACGGTCTTGCGGTCAGCCGTTTCGATCTTCCCGGCGAGGACGGCGGCAAGGGAGCTCGCGCCCGAGGGCTCTACTATCTGCTTCGTGCGCTCCATGAGCAACAGTATCGCGGCGGAGATGTCGTTGTCCGAGACGGTGACGAGGTCGTCGGCGTATTTCATGATCTCGGCCACGGTCTTCTCGCCGGGGCACTTGACGGCTATGCCGTCCGCAATGGTGGAGACGCGCTCGCTCTCGACGCGCTTGCCCTCGTGGAAGCTGCGGAAGACGGCGTTTGCGCCCTCGGCCTGGACGCCGACGACGCGCACGCGGGGGTTGGCCTGCTTGATGCAGGCGGACATGCCCGCCAGCAGCCCGCCGCCCCCGACGGGGACGGCGACGGTGTCCACCGTGGGCAGGACGCTGAGTATCTCAAGGCCGACTGTCCCCTGCCCGGCCATCACCTCGTAGTCGTCGAAGGGGTGCAGGAAGGTCGCTCCCTCTTCGCGGCAGATCTCCATGGCCTTTTCGTAGGCGTCGTCATAGCAGTCGCCGCAGAGAACGACGCGCGCGCCGTAGCCCTCCGTGGCCTGCACCTTGGCTATGGGCGCAGCCTTGGGCATGACGATCGTGGCGGGGATGCCATGGCTGTGCGCGGCGAAGGCCACGCCCTGGGCGTGGTTGCCGGCGGAGGAGGCCACGACGGGTCCGCTCTCGCCCCGCTCTATGAGGGCGCCTATCTTGTTTGCCGCGCCCCTTATTTTGAAGGAGCCGGTCTTCTGCCTGTTCTCGCACTTCATCCAGACCTCCCCGCCCGCCATGGCGGAGAAGGTGGAGCTGTAGTCGAGCTCCGTCTTGTGTATGATGCCCTCGAGCCGCCGCGCGGCCCGCTCAAAGTCCCTGAGTGAAAGTTCCAAACCGTTTCGCCTCCCAAAAAACCGCGCGCCGCGCGGCAAATTTACCCTGCTTTTATAATAGTCTACGCCCGGCCCCAAGTCAACAGGCAGCGGCGCGCGAAAAAAATCTCCCGCGCCCTTGCGAAAGCTGTGAAAGCCGCTATATTTCATGCTCATCATGAAAAACAGGAGGCAACAGCATGGCCGCATACGACAAGAATCTGGACTATTCCGACCTCATAGCCGCCGAGGCCGCGAAGGGCGCAAACGCCGACCGGGCGCTGCTCGCCGAGCTCGAAGCCGCGCGCAACGCCAAGATCGCGGGCGAGGGCCTGGACTACGCGCAGACGAACGTCTACACCCAGGAGTTTTCCTCTCCCCCGCACTACTACACCGCCGAGGACCACAGCGACTACATAAACGAGATCTACGCCGCGGCGGAGCGCCAGGCTCTGGCCGCCCTGGAGGGGGCCTACACGGAACAGCTGGCCGCCTTCGACAGCGAGGCCGCCGCCCTTCCCGGGACCTACCGCGAGGCCAAAAACCGCGCCGCAGCCGACGCCGCCGTCACCCAGCAGAGCATGAACGAGCGCTTCACTGCCTCGGGCCTTAACAGCGGCGCGCAGGGCCAGGCGGCTCTGGCCCTCGGCATCGCGGCTCAGGGCTCCATGGCCGCCCTGGACGCCGAAGAGGCCCGGAGCCTGGCCGAGCTGGAAAGCCGGCGCGCCCAGGTGAAGGCGCAGTATCAGAACGCCGTGGCCCAGGCCATCGCCCAGAACGAGATAGAGCGCGCCAACGCCCTCTATCAGGAGGCTGTCCGCGTGGACAACAGCTTCGCCGTCCTGGACTCCGAGACCCTGGAGCTGCTGACGACCCCGAAAGCCGCGGCCCAGACGTCCTCCTCATCCTCATCCTACGTTCCCTCCTCCTCAACCGCCGCCCTCAGCGGCTATGACAAGCTCAGCGCCCAGCTCGGCGCCGCAAAAACCACCTCCTCTAAGCTGGCGCTCATCCAGAACGCCCTCAGCGCCGGGAGCATAAACTCCTACGAGGCCGGCCTGCTCCGCGCGAAGTACGGCCTGCCCTCGGTCTCAATCACAAAGCCTGCCTCCGGCGGCGGCAGCGGCAAAGTCACTGCCACCACCAAGTAGGCCCGCGCCGCCTGGTCAGTTCAGCCACACTCCTCCGGCGGGACCTCCTTGCGGCGCGGCGCCTTGTCTTTGGTCTGACCTGATTCGGATACCCGTCAATCTGGCCAGACCACAGCCCTGTGATTTGGAGAAGCTCCCAATTGTCAATCGGCTGACAAATGTCTAAAATTAAGGTTGGCAGGCGGTGCCGCCTGCCTAATAGTTGCGGAAACACCGCGGGAGGAGAGCTGAAAATGGCAGATAACGGCGTACTCAGGCGCAAGGCATACAACGCGCAGCTCATATATGAAGACCTGCTCGACAGGCTTGGAATGGAGGGCATACCGACCACCTTCGTCGCGGACGAGGGGCGCCGCGCCATGCTTTCGCGGGCCTGTTTCTCATCCAACCCCTTCCCTGCCCCGCTCAGCCTCGTGCTCACCAAGCTGAGGATACCGGCGGTGCGCAAGCTATTCGAGCCTGAAACCATACCCCAGACCAGCGCAATAGCGGCCGTGCTCTGCGCCTGCAGTGCCGCCGCAACGGAGATAGGCGCCCTGCGCGGGGACGACGTATCCGGCGCGCAGCAGCGCTGCGACCTGGTCTTCGCCGGCCTGCAGGCCGTCAGGCTCTACATGTCTGACCACAAGCACCGCAAGGAGTTCACCCGCTCCCGCGTGCAGTCGGCCATCCGCGTGAACAACGCGCTCAACGGCTCCATGCACAAGTTCCGCGCGCGCGACGGGCGGGACGTCTCCTTCCACGTCTACTACCAGAGCCAGCAGGAGCGGCTGGTGAAGGCCCTGGGCCTCAGGAAGCCCTCCTCCGAATACGGCTTTTTCTCCCTGAAGAAGGACATGAAGGAGATAGCCGCCGCCGTGGCTGCGAAGGACGCGATGGAGCTTGAGGACCTCAGCTTTGACTGCGGCGCCTGCGGCTGTATGATACGCAGCCGCGAAGAGTGGGAGGCCAGCGAGGTCGGCAAGGCTGTCATCTCCATGCCGCTCATCCGCACGGAGAAGCTGGCGGAGTCCGAGGCCCCGGCTTGGGGCCGCCCGAACAGCCGCGGCCCTCTCTCCGGCATCCGCGTGCTGGACCTCACGCACATCATCGCCGGTCCCGCCTGCTCGCGCATCCTGGCCGAGTACGGCGCGGACGTCCTGCTCGTGCGCCGCGGCGACTTCAGGCACCAGGAGCAGGCCATGCTCGAGTTCGACGGCTGGGCAGGCAAGCACTCCATCCAGCTCGACTTCAACATCCCCGAGCAGCTTGAGCGCGCAAAGCAGCTCATCCGCGAGGCGGACGTCGTGACCTATTCCTACCAGAACGGCTGCATGGACAAGTTCGGCCTCTCCGAGGCGGACATCCGTGCGCTGAACCCCAACGTCATCTACTCGAACCTCAACTGCTTCTCCGACACCGTGTGGAAGGACCGCCCGGGCTGGGCGCCCTGCGCCGAGGACATCACGGGCCTGTCTGTGCGCAACGGCTCGCTGGAGGCGCCCGTAAACCTCAACGGCGTGCCGCTGGACTACTTCCCTGGCTTCATCCTGGCCCTTGGCACGCTCCGCGCCCTGGCGCGGAAGCTCCGCGAGGGCGGCGGCTACAAGGTGACCACCTCCCTGACCCGCGGCGCGCAGTACCTGCACGAGTGCGCCGACCTCTGCGAGGCCGCCGGCGGGCGCGCCGTACGCACCAGCTCTGTGGCCGTGCGCAGCAAGGACTCTGTCTGGGAACGCGTCTTCCAGTACGTAAAGGGCTGCGCCACGGGCGGCGAGTGCGGCTTTACCGCGCCTCCCGTAGTGAACACCGCCTACCCCGCCGACGAGCGCAACCTCGTCTTCACCGACGGCTGCACCGGCTGGGCTCAGGAGCGGTAAAGGGCATAAAAAAGCTCCCCTCTCGTGAGGGGAGCTTTTCGTTTATACAGCTATGCGCCTTGCGCCGACGTACATTCGGGAGTAGTAATCCTCGTCCAGGCCGGAGATGGTGACGTAGCCGCAGCCGGAGCTGCTGTGGATGAACTCGCCGTCGCCTATGTAGATGCCCACGTGGCCTATGCTCTCGGAGGAGCTGGCAAAGAACACCGCGTCGCCTATCTGCAGCTCGCTCTTATCGACCGCAGTGCCGTTCGAGTACATGGAAGCCGCGGTGCGGTTCACGCTGTAGCCGAAGTTTTTCATGACGTAGCTCACGAAACCGGAGCAGTCAAAGCCCGAGGGGCTGGCGCCGCCCCAGACATAGGGCGTGCCGAGATACTGCTCTGCAAACTCGACGATCTGCTCGCCGATGGAGGCGGAAGCGGCTGTGGAGGCCGGAGCCTCTATCTCCGTCATGGAGATGTAGTCGCCCCTGATGTAGCCCGTGACGCCGCCGGCCGTGACCTTGTACCACTCGCCCTCGACGCCCGTGATCTCCACCTGTTCGCCCGCGGAGGTGACGCGCACGACGCTGCTGTCCGTTCCGGCGGCGGAACGCATCCGCACTCCCGTGCCGTCCACCCAGCCCGTCTCGGAGAGCGCCATCGTCTCGGAGAAGCTCAGATAGTCGGCGGACATGTAGCCGGTCTGCCCATCCAGGCTGACCTTGTACCAGCCGCTGCCCGTGTCGGCATGGACTATGAGGGCCTCGCCCTGCTGCACGGTGGTGACGATGGAGCTGTCTGTCCCGGCCCCCGTGCGGAGGTTCACCGCCGTCGTAGTCTCGGCGCCGCCTATGCAGTCGGCCTTCGCGCCCACAACAAGCGCACAGATACACAGCGCCCCTGCTGCCAGCGGGCGCAAGATTCTCTCTCTCATGCGGAAATACCTGACCTTTGCTGAAGTTACTTGGAGGCCAAGGCCCTCTCAAGCCAGACGGACGCCACGTCCATCGCGGCGTAAAGGCTGTCCTTCTCGCTCTTCTTCACAACCCTGTCCCGGCTCTTGAGCTCGGGGTCCGTGAGCTGGAGCTGGACCGAGACCTTGGTGGCAACGTCCATGTCCTCTACCTTTTTCGTCTCAAGGATCTGCATCATGATGATGTATTTGTCGGCCATGCTGCCGAAGTAGATGATGTTGTCCTTGCGGCGCAGAGGATGTCCCTTGTATTCAAGCTCTTTGGATGCTGCCATTTTAATAAACCTCCCAACGTTGTAACCGAATTGTAACTCGTTATTTCCGTTTTGTCAACCTTTATTCACGAAAATGTAGGCCGGTAAAAAATACCGGCCCACATCTGCGCTGTTTTTCTCTAACCCCAGAGGTCGAAAATACCGGGGGACGAGGGCTCCGCCGGCTGTTCCGGGAGCTCCGGGCTGTCCGTGACCACGGGGCTGTCCGTGACCTGGACCTCCGGGCTCTCCTCGACCTCGGGCTCCTCGCTGGGCGAGGGGCTGGGCGTGGGGTTGTCCTGCTGCTCTTTTTCCTCGGTGAGGTCGCCGAAGATCTGGGTGTCGCCGCCTATCCAGTCGGCCGCGGGGAAGCTCTTGTACTCCAGGCCCGCGTGGACCTGCTGCATGACGCGCCTCCACACCTGGGCGGCGGGGTTGCCGTAGATGTTTATCTGCTCCGGCTGGTCGAAGCCGGTCCAGACGACGCCGACGTAGTAGGGCGTGTAGCCGGCGAACCAGCGGTTCCAGTTGTAGGAGGAGGTGCCGGTCTTGCCCGCTATGGCCTGGCCGGAGAACACCGCCTCCGAGCCCGTGCCGTAGTTGGCGGCGCTGTACAGCATGGAGGTAATGTTCGTCGCGGTGCTGGACTTCATGGCGACGTGGGTCTTGGGCTGGTTGTCGAGGATGAGGTTGCCGGCGGCGTCCGTGACCTTGGTATAGGTCCTGGCCTCGGTGAAGATGCCGGCATTGTCGAAGGCGCAGTAGGCCTGCGTCATCTCCAGGACGCTTATGCCGTTCGTGAGCTCGCCCAGGGCGAGGGAGGCATAGTTGTAGTCGTCAGCCACAAGGCTCGTGATGCCGAGCTTGTTCTTGAGGAAGTTCGTGGAGGCATCAAGCCCGAGCTTGTCGAGCACCTGGGCGGCGACGGTGTTGATGGAAAGGCGCACGGCCGTGGCGATGTCCATGTAGCCGCGATATTTCCAGTCGGAGTTCTTGGGGTACCACTGGTCCTGAGACATCTCGACCTCCTCCCGCGGCGCGTCGTTGACGAGCGTGGAGGGGGTGATGAGTCCGAACTCAATGGCCGGGGCGTAGACCGCCAGGGGCTTGAATGAAGAGCCGGGGGCGCGCAGGGCGTCCGTGGCGCGGTTGAGGACGAGGTTGCCCGTCTTTTCGCCCACGCCGCCGCTCATGGCCTTCACCTCGCCGGTGTAGGGGTCCATGATGACCATGGCGCTCTGGAGCTGCTGCGAGGTGTAGCTCGGCTTGGGGAAGTTCTCGACGTCGAGGTAGACGTTGTCCACGCACTCCTGGATGTAGGGGTCGAGGCAGGAGTAGACGCGGTAGCCGCCGTTATAGAGCAGCTGTCTTGCGGCGGACTCGCTGATGCCCTTCTGCTCCATGAGGTCCTCGGTCACGTCTGCGATGACGGCCTCGACATAGTAGCTGTAGATCTCCTGCGTGGCGACCTCGTTTTCAGAGCGGGTGAAGACCAGCTCCTCGTCCTTGGCCTGCTTGTACTCATCATAGCTGATGAAACCGAGCTCGTACATGCGGCGCAGGACGGTCTCCTGCCGCTCCTTGTTGTTCTCCTCGCTGTAGAAGGGGCTGTAATAGGTGGGCAGGTTGACTATGCCGACGATGGAGGCGCTCTCCGCCAGGGTGAGCTCGGAAGGCTCCTTGCCGAAGTATTTTTCAGCAGCGGTGTAGATGCCGTCGCAGCCCTCGCCGAAGTAGACGGCGTTGAGATACCACTCCAGTATCTCGTCCTTGTCGTATTTCTTCTCAAATTCGAGGGCCTGGAATATCTCTATGAGCTTTCGCTGGACGGTGACTTCCTTGTTGCCGGTGACGTTCTTTATAAGCTGCTGAGTGATGGTTGAGCCGCCGAATGAGTCGTCTCCGCCGGTGAGCAGGGTGAACATGGCGCCTACGGTGCGGTACCAGTCCACGCCCTTGTGGGTGTAGAAGCGGTGGTCCTCGATGGCGACGAGGGCCTTGACGAGGTAATCGGGTATATCCTCAAGATCCACCCAGATGCGGTTTTCGACGCCGTGCAGGGTGGCCAGTTCCTTATACACTCCCGGCTCTGTCTCGCAGTAGATGATGCTCGACTCCGAGAGCTGGTAATCGGAAAGGGAGATGTCAATGTCCTCCGTGAGGCAGGTCTTGACATAGAAAGCGAAGACGCAGGCAAGCAGCAGCGTCGTCGTAAGTATGACGAGCAGCACCGTGACGACTATCTTCGCCGCGAGGCCGACGGCGCCCACGACGGTGCTGACCGCAGTATCCGCGGCCTTTTCGGCGGTCTCTAGTTTTTTGTTCCTGGGTTCCTTGTCCATAGGTAAGCCTGCACCTCCGTGCACGGGCGCGAGCCGCGGCCCACGCCGGTGCTCACACCATTCTAAATTAAGAGTATATCACATTATGTCAAAAAGGAGTAGATGCTTTGTAAACTTTTGCGCGGCGTATTATTTTTGCCCTTTTGCGGCATAATTTAGCCGAAAGGGGGGCAAAAGATGAAGCACTGGATAAAACTTGCCGGAACGGCGCTGCTGGCCGGGACGGCGGCGGTCTGCGCCTGGGCGGCTGTGGGCGGCATAGCCGAGCAGGCGCGGCCCCGCGAGAGCGAGCAGGCCGAGTTCAGCTATGTGCCGAGCTGCTCTCTTGCTGAGGCGGAATACGTCCTGCGCGAATACGAGGGCTGCGTCGCCGTTTTCTCCTCGGTAGGCGACACCTCGCCCATGACGCTGACTGATATCGAGGTCGGCACCCTGCGCGAGGCCGACAGGCAGATACTGAATACCGGCCTCGCCGTGGCGGACCGGGAGGAGCTGCTGACCCTGCTGGAAGACCTGGGCTCATAAGTGCAGTTTTCCATCCGCCTGCGTAAAAAATACGATTGATTTATTGTAAGGTATGAGTTACAATAAATCCAGAAAGACAGACGGAGGAGCAGCAATGGACGAAGATCTCGGCAGCAGCTACATCACCATCGAGGACGAGGACGGCAACGAGTTCGAGCTCGAACAGCTTGCCACCATGGAGTATAACGGCCAGGAATATTCGGCCTTCCTCCCCGCCGACATGAGCGAGGACGACCCCGACTACGGCTATATCATCCTCCGCATCGAGGAGGAGAACGGCGAGGAGCTGTTCTGCTCTGTGGACGATGAAGAAGAGCTCGTCGCGGTTTACGACAAGTTCATGGAAGAGCTCTTCGGCGATGAGACAGACGAGGAGGAGGGGGAATAAGTTCCCTCCCGGCGGCATAGGCTGTAAAGCCGGCCGCATTTTCAGGTGAGCTATATCCTGCCCTGTTTGCGGATATTTTAGGGCCCTCTTAAACCCACATCACTAATAAGGGATGCCACATTCCTGCGTGAATTGCAGGCCTCCCGGCTCCCCCCTAGAGCGGGGCGTTGGAAGTTGGAAGCGTGGAAGCACAGGAGAGGCGACCCACCTGCCGGAGACGTGCAGGTTATAATAGGGTCCCCACGGCAGAGGCGGGGAAGCCGGCGGCAATAGCCGCCGGCTTTTTTGCAGTATTTCGGCCCGGCGCTCTTCGCGCCGGGCCTCAGCTTGTCGAAGAAGGCAAAGCCTTCTTCGACAAAGGGGCTCGCACTCCGCTCCGCGCCTCGGTCGTCCGCCAAAGGCGGACGATTCGACACTCCGCTCCGCGAGAAGTATTTTCGGCGACGTACACGCCGCCGCCGAAAATGATTGAAATCCATTTCGCGGCTGCGGCCGCGAAACTCTGCGAGGCTTTTTTGACAGGCTGCACCGGGCCTTTTCTCAGGCCTCGAAATACGAGGCCACGAAATCGTAGGTCTCCCTGGGCGCCGTCCCGGAGACGATGCCCTCTTCGCCCTCGATGACGGCGAGGCACTCCCCGCCCACGAGGCTGAAGCTGCGGACATATTCATACCCGCCCGAGGGGCCCTCGCGGCTCTCGTAGACCACGATGCCGTCCTCCATCTCCGCCGAGCCGCGGAAGGCCGGGTCTCTGTTTTCGATGCCAAGGCCGTGCAGCAGGAAGCGCACCTGCTGCGCGGGCTCCGTTATCTCCAGCGTCTCGACTACCAACCTGTCCTCCACACGCTCAAGGCGGAGCTTTATCCCGGTGTCCAGCGGGTCCGCCAGGCGGCGGGCCTCGAACTGCGCAATGCTCTCAAGGTCGGCCTTCGCCTGCCCCAGCAGCCTGGCGTGCAGGCCCTGCGCGCCGCGCAGCTCTCGCCCGCAGTAGTCCAGCGCGCTCTCGCCGAAGGAGAGTATGCCGCCGTAGAGCCTGTAGTTTTCATAGTTCTCCTGCGTGCCGGCAATGATGTCCTCCACCCGCGCGTCCTCGTCCTGTCCGGCCTCAAGCCGGGCGAAGAGGGCCCCCAGGAGCGGGTCCGCCTCAGTGCCGGTCTCCTCCAGCGCCCGCTCCACACAGCGGGCAGCGAGGGTGTAAATGTTTTCGACGCCCATGGCGTTATAATAGCGCACCAGCGCCTCGTCCGGGAAGCGCTCCGCTATGGCCTCGGTAAAGTTTTCCCCTTCAGGCCTCCAATATCCCGTCAGGCGCAGTCCGCCGTTGCCGTCGGGGCGGAAGCTCAGCTCCGCGCAGTGGTAAGTGTATTCCGGCGCGCCGCAGACTCGGCCCTCGCCGTCGATCGGCAGCCGCACCGCCGCGAGGGCGGCCCAGACCGTGTAGCCGCCGTTATCCAGCTCCTCCACGCAAAAGGGCTCGTAGGCCGCGCGGATGAGGTGCTCCCCGTCCTGCGCGTACTCAAAGCTCCCCTCCTCCACGGCCTTTATTATGGCCGCGTCGAGCGCGGGGTCCGTTTCAGGCGTTTTATCCTGCGCCCCCGGGTTTGTGAGCAGGCAGGCCGCGGCGAGCACGCAGGCAGCGGCGGCGGCGATCACCGCCCAGAGCCTGGGCTTTTTCCAGCGGCCGAGGTTTTTGATGCGCCCCTTCGTGTCCCCGCCGGCAAAGGCGGGCGAGAGGCCCCGGCCGGAGGCCATACGCAGCAGGCATGCGGAGTAGTCCGCCCGCACCCCGTCGCCCAGCCTTTGCAGCACGGCCTCGTCGCAGCTCATCTCCATGTCGCGGCCCGAGAGCTCAAAGGCCAGCCAGACGAGGGGATTATACCAGTGCAGGCAGAGGGCGGTATAGCCCAGCAGGCGCCAGAGCGCGTCGCGCCGGCGGGCGTGCTGCCGCTCGTGCAGCAGGACGAAGCCGCGCTCCTCGCCCTCCAGGGCCGATGGCAGATATATCCGCGGCCTGAACGGCCCCAGGACGAAGGCCGAGTCTATGTAGTCTGAGACATAGACCCCCTTCTCCTGCCCCGCCGCTCCGACGAGCCTCCGCCGGAGCCTGAGATAGTCCCAAAGCCCCCAGGCGGCCATGCCCAGCGCGCCTGCGGCCCAGAGGCCGGTGAGGAGGGCTGTGATATCCGGCCCCCGCGCAGGTTCAGTCACAGCAGCGGCCGGGGCCTCCGCCGCCTGGATATCCGAAACCGGCGCGGGCGCCGGGGACAGGACCTCCTCCCGCGGGGCAACGAACTCCACCGCGCTGGCCGCACCCCGCAGCTCCCGCACGGGCGCGCCCACGAGGCCGAGGGCGGAAAAGCCCGAGCTGAACGACACAGGGCAGAGCAGCCGGAAGAGCACGACGGCCCAGAGCGCGCAGGCCATGGCCTTCGGCGCGCGCCGGAGCGCCAGCCGCGCCAGGCACACGGCGAGTATGACGGCGGAGCCGGTGAGGCCCATGTTGAAGAACCTCAGGAACAGCGCCTCCATACCCTCACCCCCTCATGCTCTCGACGAGGCGTTCCAGCTCGTCGAGCTCCGAGTCCGTGAGCCGCCTGCGGCTGCCGAAGGCGGCGACGAAAGCGGGCAGGGAGCCGCCGAAGGCCTCCTCCACGAACTGCTCGCTCTGCGCGGCCTGGAACTCCTCCCGCGAGACGAGGGACGAGACCTGCCCGCCCTCGTTTTGGAAGAGCCCGCGCTCGCACAGGCGCTTGAGGATGGTGTATGTGGTCGATTTCTTCCAGCCGAGCTCCTGCTCCGCCAGCTTTGCCAGCCGGTTGGAGGGCAGGGGCTCGTTTTCCCATATGAGCTCCGCAAAGCGGGCCTCCACAGCCCCGAGCTTGTATACGGCCATGTGAGCACCTCCATTCTACTCTCTGTAGACCACCTTTAGTCTACATCAAGTAGACCAGCCCTGTCAAGCCCTGGCCGCGATTTTTCCCGTGCTCAGGAAAACTCCACGCTCCGCAGCTCGTAGAAGGCGGAGCCCTCGGGCAGGGTGCGGACGAGGAAGCTCTCGCCGGGCTGGATGAACAGCCGCTCCACGGCTTTCTCGCCGCTGTCGTCCCGCGTGTGGTCCTCGACGACGGCGTAGGCGGCGTCCCCGGCCGGTATCTTCTCCGGAGCGGCCTCGGGCGCGAACTCCTCCCTGCCCAGGAGCTCCCCGTCCTCGCCGTAGAGCAGGACGCAGACGCGCTCCGTGGGGTATTTCGGCGTGATATCGAGCGTGATGTCCACGGCCCAACCGCGCTCGCCCTCCGGGCCCGCTGTCTCGTTCGAGAGCGTGAAGCTCATCGTCCCCGCCCCGTCGGAGCTCATGCCCTGGCCGCTGGTCAAGTAGAGCCTCCCGTCCGCCTGCTGGTAGACGGGGTTGCAGTAGGCCTGTACATTTTCGCCCGCGGGGCAGTATATGGTGCCGGAGAGCGTGCAGCTTTCAAGCTCGTCCGCGTATTTCATGTTTAAGCTGCCGCCCTCCAGGCAGGGGCTGGACGTGCCGGCGACGTAACTCTCCTCGCCCTCGCCGTAGCGCGCGCAGACGAGGGGCACGCCCCAGATGGGGAACTCCAGCTCGCCCTCCCGGCCCCCGTTGTTCGTGGCGTAGATGCGCTGGGAGTATTCCTCCGCGTCCTCGGCGGAGATCTCACCCCCGCCGCCGGAGAGCAGCTGCGAGGCGTTGTCCTCAAAATAGGCCTCGAAGTCAAAAGTGTCGATGTACTCCGGCGTGACGTAGATGCCGACCAGCCGGTCCTCCTCCGCCGGGGCGGCCTCCTCGCGCAGCATGGAGCAGCCGCCGAGCGCCAGGGCGAGGCAGAGGGAAAGCAGAATAGAGAGCTTTTTCATGGCCTTTCTCCTAAATAAACATGTCGTTTTCGTCCCGCAGGCGCTTGTGCGCCGCGGCAAACCGCGCGCCGAGCAGCGCGGCAAAGCAGAAGATGAGCGCGCTCACAGGGAAGCTCACGGAGCCGAGCCCCAGGCCCGAGCGGGCCGGCAGCGTATTCAGCACCGCCAGCGCCGCCGAGAGCAGCAGCATCGCCATAAGCGCCCCGGCGCAGTACCTTGCCAGCGTCGCCTCAGCCCCTGAGGCCGAAAACAGGAAGAGCGCGCAGCCTATGAGCGCCGATAGCGCGCAGAGAATGAGGCAGCGGCCCGGCGTCAGGCCGAATTTGACGTTTCCGTT
The DNA here is from genome assembly GCA_900544295.1 of uncultured Eubacteriales bacterium. Classification (GTDB taxonomy): domain Bacteria; phylum Bacillota; class Clostridia; order Oscillospirales; family Oscillospiraceae; genus Scatomorpha; species Scatomorpha intestinigallinarum. The sequence continues at coordinate 17,303 of UQUO01000024.1, forward strand.
CATTCTTCGTCCTCCTCCAAAATCCCGTCGAATTTGAGGATGTCGCCCACGTCGCAGCCGAGGTAGTAGCAGATGCGGTTGATGGTCCCGAACCTCACGCCCTTGGCCTTGCCGGAGCGGAGGATGGAGAGGTTCGCCTCCGTTATGCCCACCTTGGCGCAAAGCTCCTTCGAGGTCATGCCCCGCTCGCGCAGGACCTCCTCCAAATGCACCCGTATGGCCATCAGACAAAGAGGTCGTTGTCGTCCCGGAGCCGCTTGTGCGCGGCCATGAAGCGGGAGACGATGAGCGCGGCCAGGCAGAAGAGCAGCGGGAGGATGGGCAGGCTGACGTTCACGCTGCTGTTGCTGGAGAGATCTATTAACAGCAGCTTGGCAAGGTCGGCGCACATGTTCACGAGCACGATGGCCGCCAGCGCCTTGGCGCTGAAGCGGTAGAAGCCGCCGGCCTCGGCCACGGACTCGTCCGTGAGCTCCCCGGCGGGGCCGAGGGTGTTGACGAGCCTGAGCGCCCGCAGGCAGCCCAGGACGAGGATGACCGCCGTCGCGCAGGCGGAGACGCCGTCCGCCAGCACCGAGAACTGGAAGTCGGAAAAGAGCCCCGCCGCCGCGCTGACGAGCGTCCAGCCAGCCGTAAAGCCGTAGATGAGCCCCAGCAGCGCCACGGCGATGCGCGAGAGCTTCACCAGCCGCGCGTCGTCCGAGGCGCTGATGCAGCGCAGCAGCCGCAGCACCAGCCAGGCCGTCAGCACGGAAAAGAGCCCCATCTGCGCAAAGACGGAGTACATATCCCGCCGCGAGTCCAGCGCCCGGCCAAGCAGCAGGAAGAGCGCCGCGGAGAGCACGAGCAGCAGCCAGTCCTCGCGCCATGGCCGCCTGCGCCGACGGATGAGCAGCAGCCCGAGCGCCGGCAGGAGACAGATGAGCACGTAGATGACGATGGCGAATATCCTCCAGCCCTCCCCCGTCATGGCCAGCTCCCAGAGCACTTCGGCCACGAGGCCGCAGGGCAGCCAGAAGATGAGCCCCGTCAGCTCCGGCTCCACGGCCGCGGCCGCACAGGCCGCCGCACCCAGCAGCGCCGCGAGGACGGCCAGCTTTTTGAACCTGCTCTCAGTCAAGATAAGCACCCCCTGAAATTATCGCAAAACAATAATCGCCTGCTTTCACTCTAGCAGCCAAATTATCGTTTGTCAATAATTATTTTCCTCCACCGGGCATAAGATACGCCTGCGTGGCATAGGCTGGCACGAGGATATCAGGCGAGGGGGCGCTGAGATGGAGGGAAAATATCCGCTGCTCATCGACGGGCGCGAGAGCGGCGAGCTGAGGGTGACGCGGCGCGGGGCGCTGACGCTCTTCGAGGCTGAGGCGGAGGACGGCGGGGGCATACTGCGCCTTTCGGTCTACGGCGGCGGGCGCGAGGGCTATCTGGGGGTCATGTCGCCATCGGGAGAGGGGCGCGTAGCGCTGCGGCGGCAGCTCTCGCGCGCGGCGCTCAGGGACTTCCCGGAGCAGATCGAGTACGCCGCGCCCGCCGGGGCCGCGCCCGCCGTGACGGAGCCGGAGCCCGGGCCTGAGCCCGAGAGCGCCCCGGAGCCGGAGCCCGGGCCGGACGAGGGGCCGGAGGGCGGCCTCATCTGGTACAGCTCGCCGGACGGGACGCTCTCGGCGCACGACGGGCGGCGCCTGCTCGTGGCCCTGCCCGCGGACGACGCGCGCGTACCAGCCTGGGCCGGGGACGTCGTGCGCTCAATAAACGGGCGCAAATACGTTGTGTTTCCGTGGTGAAAATGGTAAAATGACGGTATTCAAAAGATAAAGGAGCAGATAGCCATGCTGATGACCGATATAATCGCAAAAAAGCGCGACGGCGGGGAGCTGACGGCGGAGGAGATAGGCTTCGTCATAGACGGCTACACCCGGGGCGAGGTGCCGGATTACCAGGTCTCGGCCCTGCTCATGGCCATAGTCTGGCGGGGCATGACCCGGCGCGAGACCTATGACCTCACCATGGCCATGGTGCGCAGCGGCGACGTGCTGGATCTCTCCTCCATAAGCGGCGTGAAGGCCGACAAGCACTCCACGGGCGGCGTGGGCGACAAGACCTCGCTCTGCCTGCTGCCCATGGTGGCGACGCAGGGCGTGCGCATGGCCAAGATGTCGGGCCGCGGCCTCGGCCACACGGGCGGCACGCTGGACAAGCTGGAGAGCTTCGCCGGCTTCAAGTGCGGCCTGACGCTGGAGGGCTTTTTCCGCCAGGTGGAGGAGACGGGCTTTGCCATCGCGGGCCAGACCGCGAACCTCGACCCCGCGGACAAGAAGCTCTACGCCCTGCGGGACGTGACCGGCACCGTGCGCTCCATGCCGCTCATCGTGAGCAGCATCATGTCCAAGAAGCTCGCCGCGGGCGCGGACGTCATCGTCCTGGACGTCAAGTGCGGCGGCGGGGCCTTCATGAAGACCGAGGCCGAGGCGCGCGAGCTCGCGCGGGAGATGGTGGAGATAGGCAAGCTGAACGGCCGCCGCACCGTCGCCTGCATCACGGACATGGACCAGCCCCTGGGCAGCGCCGTGGGCAACGCCCTGGAGGTCGCGGAGGCGCTTGCGCTGCTGCGCGGGGAGTACGGCGGGGACCTGCTGGAGCTCTGCCTCACGCTGGGCAGCTGCATCCTCACCGAGGCCGGCGCCGCCTCAGGCGAGGCCGAGGCGCGGGAGAAGCTCCTGGGCAGCATAAAAAGCGGCGCGGCGCTGGAGAAGTTCGCGGACTTCGTCCGCTCCCAGGGCGGCGACGCCCGCGAGGTCTACGAGCCCTCCCTCCTGCCCCAGGCCCCGGTGCGGCTCGAGGTGCCCGCGCCCTCTTCTGGTTATGTAAACCACATCGACGCCATGGGTGTCGGCCTAGTGAGCATGCACCTGGGCGGCGGCCGCGCGACGAAGGAGAGCGAAATAGACCTTTCCGTCGGCCTCGTGCTGCACAGGAAGCTGGCCGACGCCGTCGAGGCAGGCGAGAGCCTCGCCACCATCCACGCGCGGGACGAGGAGAGCGCCCGCCGCGCGGCGGAGCAGCTGACCGCGGCCTACGAAATAGGCCCGGAGCGCCCGGAGCGCCCGCCCTTCGTGCGGGACATCATCCGCTGAGGGGGGCGGCGCTGTGAAGATCAGCTGCCTTGTGGACAACTGCGCCCTGCCCGGCTTCGGGGCCGAGCACGGGCTGAGCCTGTGGATAGAGGCCTGCGGGAAGAAGCTCCTCTTCGACAGCGGCGCGGACGGGCTGTTTTTGGAGAACGCCGCGCGCCTGGGCATAGACGTGGGGCAGGCGGACTTCGCCGTGCTCTCCCACGGGCATTACGACCACGGCGGGGGCCTGCCCGCCTTCTTCGCCGCGAACCGCCGCGCCCGGGCCTATGTGCGCCGCGGGGCCTTCGAGGGCCGCTACGCCCTCCGCCCGGGCGGGGAACGGGAGTATATCGGCCTTGAACCAGCCGTGAAATCGAGCGGCCGGGCGGTGGAGACGGAGGAGCTGAGCGAGCTCGCACCGGGGCTGACGCTCTTTTCCGGCGTGCGCGGGCGGGAGCTCTTCTCGGGCGCGAACCGCCTGCTGCTCGGCGCGGACGGCGAGACGCCGGACAGCTTCTCGCACGAGCAGCACCTGCTCATCCGGGAGGGCGGGCGCCGCGTGCTCATCGCGGGCTGCTGCCACTGCGGCATAGTCAATATTCTGGTGCGGCTCGCGGAGCTTGAGCCTGAGCCGCCGGACGCCGTCATAGGCGGCTTCCACCTCGCCGTGCCCGGCACGGGCGAGCTGGACGAGGCCCTCGTGGACGGCGTGGCGGCCAGGCTGCTGGCGCTGCCCGGCACGAGGTACTACACCGGTCACTGCACGGGCCTGGCCTCCTACGCGCGCCTGAAGGAGAAGATGGGCCAGCGCGTGGCCTACCTCCACGCGGGCGAGACGCTGGAACTTTGAGGTGCTGCCATGTTCGACGTCTGGATAGGCGATGTGGAGCTCACGACGCTCTTTCTCGCCCTCTGCCTGTCCCTCATCCTGCCGGGGCAGCTGCTGCTCTGCCTGAGGGTCCGGAGCCTGGCCCTGCGACTGCTGCCGCTCTGCCTCTTTGCCGCGCTGGCGGCGGGCCTTGCCGCGGCGGCGCTCGCGGAGTCGGCTCAGGCGCGTCTCGGCCTTTCAGTGCTCGCCATCTTTGCCGCTCTGATGGCCCTTGCCAGCGCCCTCGGCTGGGGCCTCTGGGTCCTGACGGGCCGCAAAAAATGGCGCCGCCCCGACTGAGGGCGCAAAAAGAGCCTCCGTATGCCTTGCATACGGAGGCTCTTTACTGTTTACGTCAGGCCAGTATCCCCTTCGCCTGGGGCAGGACGTAGTCGAACATTCGCCTGTGCCCCTCAGGGCTTGGGTGGATGCCGTCCTCGCTGAATAGGCCCTCAAAATCGCGCTTTTCGAGGAAGGCGCTGCGCACGTCCAGCATCGGGACGCCGCGCTTGGCGGCTATGCGCATAACGGCGAGGTTGTACATCTCGTTCCAGTGCTCTATGCTGTTCGTCGTGCCGAGAAAGCGCATGAGCGCCTTGGGGTCCAGCTTTCGCGAGAACCATTCGAAATAGCGCCGCCCGTAGACGGGGATGAGGTTTATGACCACGGGCTTGCTGCCGAGGGCCTGGATGCCGTCCAGGACCTTGTTGTAGTACTCTGTGAAGCGGGCCATGGGCGTGTTGCAGTCGTGGGGCGCCTCCGGCTCCGCGGCAACAGCCGGCCAGTTGAAATCCGAGTCGTTCCCGCCCAGCATGACGAGGGTGTTGGGACAGGCGGCAATGTCCTTGGAGTAGCGCTCCAGCCTCTTGAGCGCAGCGCCGGAGGTGCAGCCGAACTTGGAGTGGTTCTTCATCTCCGTGTCCAGCGAGGCGCCCAGCAGGTTCACAAAGGAGTCCTTCCAGTGCGTGTACTTGGCGCTGTCGGAGAGATACACAACTCCGCCGGTGATGGAGTCGCCTATTATGCAGATGGGTTCAGCCATGTTGCAAACCTCGCTTTCCTCAGCTTCACTGTCTGCATTATATGACCTCCAGCCCGCTTTGTCAACACAAAAGAAACTATAAGAACAAAAGAATTTTTAGTTACTGCAATCCATGGAGTAGGAAAAGGTGCTTCCCTCGCCGGGGCTGCTCTCTACGCCGAGCTTGCCGCCGTGGGCGTCGGCTATCTGCTTCACCATAGCGAGGCCGAGGCCGGAGCCGCGGTCCACGCCGCGGGAGCTGTCGGCCTGCCAGAAGCGCTCCCAGATGTGGGGCAGGTCCTTTTTGTCTATTCCTATGCCGTTGTCGGAGACGGAGAACGTGAGTTTATGCCCGTCGGAGGCAAGGCGGACGCTGACCTGTCCACCCTCGGCGGTGTATTTGAAGGCGTTCTCGACCAGGTTCTGGACGAGCCGGGCCATGAGGCCGACGTCCATGTCGGCGTATACACCGGGGGCGATGTCCTTTTCGAGCTCTATGTCCCGCCCGGAGGCCACGGCGGCCTCGTCGCAGACGACCTCGACGAGCTCGGAGAAGTTCGCGCGTTCGAGGCTTATCTTGTGCGTACCCTGGTCCATGCGGGTGATGTTCAGCAGCTGGTTCACGAGGGCGGACATCTTGCGGGACTGCCGCTCGACGACCTCCATGGACTCCTCATAGTCCTCGACGGTCTTGGCGTTCTGCCTTGCGTACTCACACTCCGCGATGATAACGGCGATAGGCGTGCGCAGCTCGTGCGAGGCGTCGGAGGCGAAGCGCTTTTCGGCGTTGAAGGAGTGCTCCAGCCTGTCGAACATCCGGTCGAAGGTAGCGGCGAGGCGGTGTATCTCGTCGCGGCCTCGCTTGAGGCCGATACGGGCCGTGAGGTCGGAGCCGTCGGAGATGGCGTCCACTGTGTCGGTTATCTGCCGGACGGGTCTGAAGGCCCGGCGCGCGATGAGCCAGCCCACCACCGCCGTCAGCAGCACCAGGACGGGAAAGAGCACGAGAGAGAGTATGACGATGACGCGCACGGCGGAAAAGGAATTGTCCGTCGAGGTGATGCCCCGCAGCCAGACGTTCCCGCCAGGGTTCTGGACGTAGAGGTCGTAGACGAGGTATTTTTCACCGTCTATCGTGACATCCCTGGTCTGTCCGTTCATAAACTCCTCGTCCCCGTCGAAGTGGCGCAGGCCCGCGCCGCCTATGAGCTGCTCCTGCTCGTCGTAGACGAGGATGTAGACGTTGTGGCGGTAGAGGTTCAGCTCATCCAGGTCGAGGTAGCCGCCCTTATACTCCACGTCGTCGATGTTGTCGTGCACGACATCGAGCAGCGTGGCCTCGGCGTTGTTCGTGAGCACGCGGTTGCCCACGATGAGCATGAAAATGAGCACCAGCGCCACGACGAGGATCATCATGAGCGTGAAGTAGATGGTGACGCGGGTCTTGATGGTTATGAATCTCATGCCTCGTCCCTCAGCACCCAGCCCACGCCGCGGACGGTGTGGATGAGCTTTTTGTCGAAGTCGGCGTCCAGCTTCCGGCGCAGGTAGCTCATGTAGACGTCCACGACGTTGGTGCCGCCCTCCCAGTCGTAGCTCCAGACGTTGTTCTCGATAGCCTCGCGGGAGAGGACGCTGCCCTTGTTGCGTATCATGAACTCCAGGACGGCGAACTCCTTGGCGGAGAGGTCGATGCTCTTCCCTGCGCGGGTCACGCGGTGCGAAGCCGCGTCCAGCGAGAGGTCGCCGCAGGTGAAGACGTTTGTGACGCTCCCCGTGGACTTGCGGGTCATGGCCCGGATGCGCGCTAGCAGCTCGTCAAAGGAAAAGGGCTTCACGAGGTAGTCGTTGGCGCCGAGGTCAAGGCCCTCCACCCTGTCGCCCACGGCGTCGCGCGCCGTCAGGAAGAGTACGGGCGTGGCGTCCCCGCGCTCGCGCAGCCTGCGCACGGCGGTGAAGCCGTCCATGCGCGGCATCATCACGTCGAAGATGGCGGCGTCGTAGTCCGTGCCTTCGAGATAATCGAGCGCCTCGCGCCCGTCGTAGCAGGCGTCCGTAGAATAGCCCGCCGCCGCGAGCCGTTTGCAGATGATCCGGTTGAGGTCCCTCTCGTCCTCAACGACCAGTATGCGCATGGCATATCCCCCCACAGTGTGTTTACCGTATTTTCTCACGCCGGCATTAGAACCGCATTAAAATGATATCGCAAAAAAAGTCTTTTGAAAAGCCCGCCGTTTTTAATGAAAGCTTAATGACGGCCTGGGAGAATAGGGACGAAGCCAAAGTGTGCAAGGAGGAAGGAAATTGAAAAAAACTATAATAATCATCATAGTCGCGCTTGTCCTTATCGCAGCCGTGGCGCTCGGCCTCGTCTGGTACTTCGTCTGGAACGACAGCGCGTATATAGGCCGGGACGCGGCGAAAGCCGCCGCCCTCGCGGACGCCGGCTTCAGCGCACAGGAGGTACAGAGGCTGAAAGCTGACTTTGAGAGGGACGACGGCTTTGTGTTCTACGAGGTGAAATTCATAAGCGGCACAACGGAGTATGAGTACACCATAGACGCCTCCACGGGCGCGGTGCTCCACTCCGAAACGGAGCCGGTGTTCGACTGAAAGGGGAGCTCACTCCGCCCGCAGCACGCGGGCGGAGTTTTCTTCTGCAAACTGGCGGCTGTAGAGCTCGTGGTAGTAGCCGCGGCGGGAGAGCAGCTCGCGGTGCGTGCCCTGCTCGACGATCCTGCCGTCGCGCACGACGAGGATGAGGTCGGCGCGGCGGATGGTGGAGAGCCGGTGGGCGATGAGGAAGCTGGTCCGGTCCCGGAGTATGTGCTCGATGGCGTCCTGGATGAGCTGTTCTGTCTGCGTGTCGATGGAGCTCGTGGCCTCGTCGAGGACGAAGATGCGCGGGTCTGCCAGCACGGCTCTGGCGAAGGAGACGAGCTGCTTTTCGCCCGTAGAGAGCTTGTCGCCGCCCTCGCCCACGTCGCTGTCCCAGCCGTTTTCGAGCTTTTCGGCCACGATGTCTGCGGAGACGGCGCGCGCGGCGGCCTCGACCTCCTCGTCCGTGGCGTCGAGCCTGCCGTAGCGGATATTCTCGCGCAGGGAGCCTGAAAAGAGGTGCGGGCTCTGCAAAACGTAGCCGATGGCCGAGTGGAGCCAGAGCTGGCTGCGTTCGCGGTAGTCCACGCCGTCTATGAGTATCTGCCCCTCCGTCGGCTCGAAGAAGCGGCAGGCGAGGTTCACGAGGGTCGATTTCCCCGCCCCCGTCTCACCGACGATGGCCACGGTGGTCCCGGCGGGTATCTTGAGGTCGAAGTGCGAGAGCACGTCCTCGCCTCCGTCGGGATAGCGGAAGGTGACGTCGCGAAACTCGATGTCGCCCCTTATGGGCTCCCAGTTCTCGCGCTTCGGGTGGAAGGCGTCGCCGTATTTTTCGATGACGGCCTGGCTGTCACGGACGTTGGGCTCGGTGTCGAGCAGGCCCGTGACGCGCTCTATGTTCGCCTGGAGGGAGATGAATTCCGCAAGGTCCTCGGCCAGTATCTGCACCGGCTCGAAGATGCCGACGGCGTAGGTGACAAAGGCCGAGAGCGTGCTCAGGCCCAGGACCCCATCCAGGCTCATGTGCCCGCCGCTGTAGAGCACGATGGCCACGGCCAGCGTGGAGCAGAAGAGGACGAGGGGGATGTACACGGCGCTGAGCTTTGCGGCCTTCACGCCCGCGTCCCGCGCCTGACCGGTGAGAGAGCGGAACTCTGAGTCGTTCGAGTCCTCGATGACGAGGGTCTTGGAGGTCTTGGCCCCGGTGATGCCCTCGTTGAAGGCGCCGGTGATGCGGGAACTCAGCTTGCGCACGCGGCGGTTCCAGTGCAGGATGCGGTTCTGGAAATACCCCGTCAGCAGCGCCACCGCCGGCACGACCAGGATGACGACGAGGGCCAGCTTCCAGTTGAGCAGCAGCATGGAGACGAAGACGAAAACGAGGTAGCACAGCGCCCAGAGCATGTCGGCCAGGTTCCAGGCGAGCATGCCGGCGATGCGGTTGGTGTCGTTCATGACGCGGCTGATGAGGTAGCCCACGGGCGTGACGTTGTAAAAGGAGAAGGACAGCCCCTGCAAATGCGTGAAGAGCCTGCGCCGCAGATCGCGCCCCAGGTACATCTCGATGCCCATGGAGACGTTGCCGAAGCCCATGACCGCGGCTGCCTGGAGCAGTATCACTGCAAAATAGGCAAGGCCGAAGGGCCAGAGCCCCGCGATGGAGCCGGTCTCTATGAAATTCGCCACGGCGTAGCGCTGGAAGAGCGGCAGCGCCGCGTCAACCATTGCGATGGGCAGGTTCATGGCGATGAGCAGCGCGAAGGCGCGGCGGCGCGGGCGCAGGTATGGCCCGAGGCGCTTCCATATCTTTATGTCAAAGGATTTTGTGTATTCCTGCTCGTCATATGCCGGCATGTTCCCCGCCCCCTTCCTCTATGAGCCTGCGGTCGTCGCTGCTCATCTGGATGTCGTAGATCTCGCGATAGATGCCGGGCCTGGAGATGAGCTCCTCGTGCGTGCCGATGTCGGAGACCTGCCCGTTTTCGAGCACGAGTATGCGCTCGGCCTGCATGAGCGTCGTTATCCTGTGCGAGATGAGGATGACCGTCGCGCGCCCGAGGCTCTCGCGCAGGGCGGCGCGTATTTTTGCGTCCGTTTCCGAGTCCACGGCGGAGAGCGAGTCGTCAAAGACCATGACGGGCGCGCCGGATATGAGCATCCTGGCGATGGCGACGCGCTGCTTCTGCCCTCCGGAGAGGGTGACGCCGCGCTCGCCCACCAGTGTGTCGTAGCCGTCGGGAAACTCGGACACGGCCTCGTCCACGCAGGCGATGGCGGCGGCCCTGCGTATCTCCGCCTCCTCCGCCCCGGGCCTCGGCGCGGCTATGTTCTCGCGTATCGTGCGCGAGAAGAGGAAGGGCTCCTGCAACACGAGGCCGATGTTCCGGCGCAGGTACCCGCGCTCGATGAGCCGGATGTCCCGGCCGCCTATCGTGATCTCGCCCTGCCCCTCTCCGAGGTCGTAGAGCCTGTCAAGCAGGTGGACGAGGGTAGATTTGCCCGAGCCGGTGCCGCCCAGGATGGCGAAGGTGGAGCCCGCGGGCACGGTAAAGCTGACGTCCCGCAGCACCTCCTGCCCCTCGTAGCCGAAGCTGACGTGGGAAAAGACGATGTCCCCGTCCATGGGCGCCTCGGCGGCGCCGGGCAGCTCGCGCTCCTCCTCGGCGCGCAGGATGTAGGCCACGCGGTCCATCGAGACGCCGGCCTTGCTCATGTCGGCCAGCACGCGCCCCAGGCTGCGCACGGGCCAGGCGAGGGTGGAGTTGTAGCTCACGAAGGCGAGAAAGCCGCCGAGCGTGAGCTCCCCCCTCACCGCCTCGACCACGCCGAGGATGAGGATGACCATGACCTGCAGGCAGGTCAGCAGCGTGCCGGAGGCCCAGTAGACCGCGAGGACGCGCCCGAGCTTTATCCACAGCTCGGAGAAGCGGTCGTTCTTCTCGTTGAATTTGCCCAGCTCAAAGCTCTCCCGGCCGAAGGCGCGCACTACGCGCACCCCGGTGAGGTTTTCCTGCACCATGGTGGTGAGCTCGCCCTCGGCCTCGTCTGCGACCTTGAAGCGCGCGGCGATGCGCCCGTAGAAGAGGCCCGAGCTGAGGGCCACGACGGGTATGAAGGCCAAGGAGACCAGGGAGAGCTTCACGTTCATGGAGAACATGGCGTAGAGGTACACGGCGACGAGGATGACCGTGCGGATGACCTCGACCAGCTGGGTGCAGACGAAGGTGCGCACGACCTCGACGTCGGAGGTGCAGCGCTGGATCATCTCGCCCGTCTGATGCGCGGTGTGCCAGGCGAAGGGCAGGCGCTGGATGTGGGAAAAGAGCTCGTCGCGTATGCCCTTTACAAAGCCCTCTGAGCCTCTGGCGAGGAAGAGCCTCTGTCCGAAGATGGCAAAGCCGCGCAGCACAGCGAAGAGCACGACCGCCCCCGCCGCCCAGACGAGGGCCATGGCCGGGTCGGCGCGCAGGGCCTCGATCGGCAGCGCGCCCGCCAGCGCCGCGGGCAGCTGCGGCTTCTCCGTGCCGAGTACGGAGTCCACCGTGACGCGGACTATCTGGGGTATGAGCGCGTTGAAGACCTGGCTGAAAAGGCTCATCAGCAGTCCAAGGGCAAAGAGCCAGGCCACGGGTCTGAGGTAGCGGACCACGAGCTTCGCCTTCCCGCGCCCTGTGAGTTTTTCTTCTTTCATATGTCCTCCCAAACAAAAAAACGTGCCCCGGCCGAAGGCCGGAACACGTCATGAAAGCCAAAAGAGCGCAAAAAGGGCGCGCTTAGAGACAGACAGAACGCGACGGCCCGCCGGAAAATGCGGCTGCGCCGGTGCAGCTGACACGGGTCCTCGTCATCCTGTTCGCCTCCCTTCAAGTAATTGCGCTATGCGCAGGAAGAGTATATAACAGCGGCCGGGCTCTGTCAAGGGAGAATCCTCCCGCCTTGTCGCCGCCGGAAAAATGTGCTACTATTTACCGCGAGGAGGGTTCCACATGTCTCAGACCACCAAGAGGGCCATTGCGGCCTCGCTGAAGAAGCTACTCGAAACGACGCCGCTTTCCAAGATAACCATAGCCGACATCGCCGAGGACTGCTGCATAAGCCGCATGACTTTCTATTACCATTTCCAAGACATCTACGACCTTGTGAAATGGATATGCTTTGACGAAGGTTCGCGCGCGCTCTCCTGCATGGCAGACGGCGCCAGCTGGCAGGAGGGCTTCCGCTCGCTTTGCAGCTGCGTACTTGAAAACCGCGCCTTTTACGTGAACGTTTACCACTCTGTGCCGCGTGAGCAGCTGGAGAACCATCTTTACCGCGAGGTGTTTGGGCTGCTGTGCGGCTTTGTGGAGCAGGAGGCCCGTGGCGCGCAGATAAGCGAGCAGGACAAGGAATTTATCGCTGACTTCTACAAATACGCCTTGGTCGGCGTGGTGCTCGACTGGGTCAAGGGCGGCATGCGCGAGACGCCGGAGCAGCTGACCGCCAAGCTCAGCCGCCTTTTAAACGGGCAATTCGCCCTTGCCATTGAAAACTTCCGGAGCGACGCCGTCCACGGCTGAGCCGCTTCTTTACAAAACCGCCGCTGTGATAAGTTTTTTATCACGGCGGCGTTTTTGCTTATATACCCGGAGCCTCCCAGCCTGTAAACTGTACGAAAACGCATTAAAACACAAATGAAAGGAGAAAACGTTGTGGACCTAGATACAAGACTAAAAAGAGCCGCGCTGTCCACCGCACTGAGCTACATAGGGAAAAACCCGGAGAAGAATGCCATCAAGCTCCTGGACTGGGTGGACGCCGCCGCCGGCGATGGCGAGCACAGCCTCAGATACCAGCGGGCAGCCTTCCGCAAGGTGCTTGAGGACCCCGGCAGCAACATGTACCAGCTCATCATGAACGTCTTCCATGAGATCGACAGTGATGTGCTGAAGGCCATGTTTGAAAACTTCATCATAAACGCTAACGTCATCGGCACCCCCAAGCAGGCGGAGCTGCGCGAAAAATACGGCTGCAACATGCCCTGGGCCATTCTCATGGACCCCACGACAGCCTGCAACCTGCGCTGCATAGGCTGCTGGGCGGCAGACTACGGCAAGGCCCTGTCCATGAGCTATGAGGAGCTGAGCGATATCATCCGCCAGGGCAAGGAGCTGGGCATCTACATGTACCTCTTCTCCGGCGGCGAGCCGCTGACGAGGAAGAAGGATATCATCAAGCTCTGCGAGGAGCACAGCGACTGCCAGTTCCTCGCCTTTACGAACGGCACGCTCATTGACAGCGACTTTGCCAGGGACATGCTCCGGGTGAAAAACTTCGTCCCTGCCATCAGTGTCGAGGGCTTCGAGGCCGCGACGGACGCGCGGCGCGGCGAAGGCACCTACCGCGCCGTCATGTCCGCCATGGCGACCCTCAAAGCGTACAGGCTGCCCTTCGGCGTCTCCTGCTGCTACACCTCGCAGAACATCGACTCCCTGAGCTCTGAGGAGTTCTTTGACCACATCATAAGCTGCGGCGCAAAGTTCGCCTGGTTTTTCCACTACATGCCGGTGGGCGTGGACGCTGTGACTGAGCTGCTCCCGAGTCCCGAGCAGCGTGAGCACATGTACCACAAGCTGCGCGAGTACCGCGCAACAAAGCCCATCTTCCCCATCGACTTCCAGAACGACGGCGAATTCGTCGGCGGCTGCGTCGCCGGCGGACGGAGCTACCTGCACATCAGCGCCGGCGGCGACATAGAGCCCTGCGCTTTCATACACTATTCAGACTCCAACATCCGGGAGAAGAGCCTGCTCGATGCCCTGCGCTCCCCGCTCTTCATGGCCTATCACGACAACCAGCCCTTCAACTGCAACCACCTGCGCCCCTGCCCGATGCTGGAGAATCCGGAGAAGCTGCAGAAGATGGTCATCGAATCCGGTGCACACTCCACGGATATGCAATCTCCGGAATTTGTGGGCCATCTGTGCGAAAAGTGCACCCACTATGCCGAAGCCTGGGCGCCAGCTGCCGAGCGTCTCTGGCACAAGGAGCCCTGAGTCAAAGCCCTGTCCCCCCATGCCCGGTTTGCGTCTGCCGGATCTCCCCCCCTGCGGAGGCGTGTACGGGCTGCGGGCGGCTTAGGCCGCCCGCAAAGGGGGAACCCCCGGCGAGGGTTCCCCCTTTACCCCCTCCTGCGCTTCTTTGGCATAGAGAAACGCCCAGGGGCTCCGCCCCTGGACCCCGCCCGCTTTTTTGTAAAAAAGCGGGGCAAAAAACTTTTAAACGCCAGTCTACATCCGACCCAAACCCCTCGCCCCTGGGGCGAGTGATCCAATCCGTCCGCGAAGCGGACACCTTAGCG
>UQUO01000025.1 GCA_900544295.1 uncultured Eubacteriales bacterium
AGCGGGCGGGGTCCAGGGGCGGAGCCCATGGCCGCGCGCCGCAGCGCGCGGAACGCTCCTTATGCTAAAGAAGCGCAGGAGGGGGTTAAAGGGGGAACCCTCGCCGGGGGTTCCCCCTTTGCGGGCGGCCCCCGCCGCCCGCAGCCAATGCTACACCATAACGCCTGCGGTCATCCCCCTCCGGTCGTGGGTGGACCCCCGCCCCTACAGGGGGCTGGAGGAACATGGTGAGGTCGGCGGAGACCGTAGCGGCGGGACGTCGAGGACGCCGTCCCCTACAGGGCGGCTGCGGCGACGTGGGGTTCGTGGTCATCCGACGCCGGGCGGGGGTGGAACCCCGCCCCTACGAGGGTCGGCGGAACGTGGTGGGGCCGGCGGTGAACCTGGCAACGGGTCGTCGAGGACGCCGACCCCTACGGCGGGTGGGAAACGGCACGTGTGCCGCATAATATGCCGCGAGATCATCCCGCGTCCGGGCGGGGGGTAAGGTCGGCGGAGCCCGTGAGAGCGGGACGTCGGGGACGCCGTCCCATACGGGGCGGCTGCGTGTCGTACACATGAGCGAAACCGTAAACAGCCGCCGCACTACATCGCGCTTTCAAAGCAAAAAACGCCCCCTCTGGGGGCGTTTTTACTTTAGCTGTCCGACACAGACGGGTCATTCAATCTATGCTGCGGCACTCCAGGTAGTAGCGCTTGTCGCGCGCATGACCTATCGAAAAGCTCTTTTTCGGGTACGGGCCGTGCTCAGTTATGTAGGGGAACAGCTCAGACTTCTCCAGGCGGGGCAGGAGCAGGCCGAGGGAAGCAGCGGTCTGGCCCAGGGCTCTGGCCTCCCCATCGCCGTGGATGTAGTCGGGCAGGCCGCCGTGCTCACGGGCCCAGTCCGTCAGCAGCTCGTCCGCAAGCGCCACCAGCTTGCCGAGGGGCAGGCCGGTGTCTATCGTCATCTCACGCTTGCCCGCCAGTATCGTCACGCTCTGGCCCGCACCGCGCGGCAGGCGCGCTGCCGCCTCCTCCAGGAAGCCGCGGGGGTCCGTGTCCAGCAGCACGCGGTGGATTGGCTCGAAGGTCACGGCCTCGTCGTGGATGTTCACCAGCTCCGCCAGGGCATAGCGCGCAGGGTGCGTACCGCGCTCGGTCTCGTTCAGGGTGGGCTTTATCTGCTCCCAGCAGCGCTTCGCCGCGGCGAGGCTGTGGTTGCCGTCGCCCATCGCAAAACGCACGGCGCCCTCCGGCGTGTCCAGCGCCGCGCAGAGGCGCTCCGCCGTCTCGCCCGAGACGCGGCTGCCACGGATGCGGCCGCCGCCCTGCATGAGCTCAAAGTCGTAGAGCAGCTCCCCGCCCGCGGCGGAGGGGATGAGCGCGTTTTCCGGGTCGTCCAAGAACACCATTATGTGCGGCATCTCCAGGCTCGCGCCCCGCCGCACCGCCACGCGCGCGGGCAGGCGGCTCTCCACCGTGCCCTCCGTCGCGCGCACCGGCGTCGTGCTGCCCGGCGCCCAGTCGTAGCACTCCAGATCCAGCTTGCCCACCAGGCCCCGGCGAACTGCGCCCAAGGGCAGCGTCCGCTTCACATATATGTAGCTGTTCTCCACCGTCTCAAAGAGTCCTCGGTTTACATAATCACTCATGGCCGCGTATATCTTCCGCGTCTCAGCCGCACTGTCGCGCAAACCCAGCCAGGCCTCGGGAAGCATGAGGCGCAGGGTGCTCGGTGCGTTGCCAACAAGGCGCTCGGCCTCACGCCAATATTCCGGCTCCGAGGTGAACTGGTCGCAGGCTATGCAGCTCCACTTGGTCATATCCTCCACGCGCGGCAGCAGGATGTCCGCAGGTGTGAAAACCCTCATACTATCGCCTCCATCGCTATCTTCGACCAGCCCTCCAGCTGCTCGCGCAGGGCGGGCAGCTCCGACTTGGGCACCCACAGCCCCTCCAGCTTCTCCGTCTCGCGCACGCGCACCTCTCCCGTGACCTCCATGCGGAACATGAAGCCCAGGTGGACACTGCCAACCTCGTTCGTCTCCTCGTTTATCACGCCCACCGGCACGAGCGAAAGCTCCCGCTCGACCTCGACTTCCTCCTCGACCTCGCGGCGCAGGCCGCGCATGAGCGCCTCGCCGCGCCCGGCCTCGTCCACGGGGTTGATATGCCCGCCGACTCCGATGGACAGCAGGCCGTGCAGGCGCTTTTCACCGCCCTTCTTGAGCCGGCGCAGGACAAGGACCTCCTCCCCGCGCGTCAGGACGACGTAGGGGATGATCTGCCGGTACGACGGGTCCTCCTCCATCTCAGGGCGGGGGCGGAACTCGTGATGCTCGTTCACGATGTCCAATATTTCGGCGTCGCGGCCGCGGATGAGGCCGTTTTTTCCCGATATTATGCCGGCAAGCAGACCGGTTTTTACAACTAAGATGCTTTCGCTCATTTTGACGTCTCCCACTTCTTGGCACGCTCCACCGCGCGGAGCCATTCGCCATGATACTTTTCCGCCGCGCGCTCGTCCATCTGAGGCTCGAAAACCTGTTCGGACTGCCGGAGCGCGGCGATCTCCTCGACCTTGCTCCACAGCCCCGCCGCAAGGCCCGCGAGAAAGGCCGCGCCAAAGGCGGTCGTCTCGACCATGCGCGGGCGGTCTATGGGCTTGCGGAGGATATCCGCCTGGAACTGCATGAGGAAATCGCTGACGGAGGCGCCGCCGTCCACGCGCAGGACCGAAAGTGTCCGGCCAGAGTCCAGCTCCATGGCGTCCAGCAGGTCCTTCACCTGGTAGGCGATGCCCTCCATGGCGGCGCGGACTATGTGCGCACGGGTCGTACCGCGGGTGAGGCCGACCATCGTGCCTCGGGCATACATGTCCCAGTGCGGCGCGCCCAGGCCCGTGAAGGCCGAGACGAGGTAGACCCCGCCGTTATCCGGCACGCTGGCGGCGATGGGCCCGCTCTCTGCGGCGGTGGCGATGAGGCCCACCTCATCGCGCAGCCACTGTATAGAGCTGCCGGCGTTGAACACGCTGCCCTCAAGGGCATAGGTCGTACGGCCGCCGAGGCTCCAGGCTACGCTGGTAAGCATGCCGGAGAGGCTGCGCACGCTGCGCTCGCCGGTGTTCATCAGCGTGAAGCAGCCGGTGCCGTAGGTGTTCTTCGCCTCGCCCGGCACGATGCAGCCCTGGCCGAGCAGAGCCGCCGCCTGGTCGCCGGCGCTGCCGCAGATCGGCACGCCCGCCAGGGCCTCGATGCCCTTTATCCCGGGCGCTATGCGGCCGTACTCCGCCGAGTTCGGCACCGGCGCTGGCAGCATGGACATCGGCACGCCCAAAACGCGGCAGAGGTCCTCGTCCCAGCGCAGGCGGTCTATGTCAAATAGCATTGTGCGTGAACAGTTGGAGTAGTCCGAGATGTGCTCCCGCCCTCCTGTGAGGTTCCAGATGAGCCAGGAGTCCACGGTGCCGAAGATGAGTTCGCCACGCTCGGCGCGCTCGCACGCGCCCTCGACGTTGTCGAGTATCCAGCGTATCTTGGTGCCGGAGAAATAGGCGTCTATGAGCAGGCCGGTCTTGTCTCTTATGTATGCGCCGACGCCCTCGGCGGCCAGCCTGTCGCAGAAGGCTGCCGTGCGGCGGCACTGCCAGACGATGGCGTTATACACGGGCTTGCCCGTCGTCCTGTCCCAGACCAGGCTGGTCTCGCGCTGGTTCGTGACGCCTATGGCCGCTATATCCTCCGCCGCGACGCCGCTCTTCTCGAAGGCCTCCGCCAGCGCGCGTATCTGCGTGCCGAGGATGTCCGCAGGGTCATGCTCGACCCAGCCGGGGCGGGGGTATATCTGCGGGTAGTCGTACTGAGCTATCGAGACTATCTGACCCGCGCGGTCGAACACTATGGCGCGCGAGCTGGTCGTGCCCTGGTCCAGGGCTATGACGTAGCCTTTCATATATGCCTCCTTATCCTGTGTTGACTTAAGCGCCGCTTTAGACTAAAATCCACTTATAAGGATAACACATGAGGAGGTAAATGAAAATGCCCATAATCACCGAAAATAACTACACCTTCACGTCCGCCGACGGGGCCACGCCTATCCATGTGCGCGAGTGGGTGCCGGACTGCGACATAAACGGCGTTGTGCAGATCGCGCACGGCATCAACGAATACATCGGGCGCTATGAGCATTTCGCGCGATATCTGGCCTCCAAGGGCTTTGTCGTCGTGGGCAACGACCACCTGGGACACGGCGAGAGCGTGCTCGGGCCGGAGTACCTGGGCTTTTTCGCGCTGGACGAGGGCTGGTACAAGGTCGTTGCGGACATGGAGCAGCTGCGCGAGCTGACGGCGGCCAAGTGGCCCGAGGCGCCCTATTTCCTCTTCGGCCACTCGATGGGCAGCTTTCTGACACGCACATACCTGATTCGCTATCCGGGCGCGCCGCTGGCGGGCGTCATCCTCTCCGGCACTGGCCAGGCGCCGGAGCCGGTAGTTGCCGCTGGGCGCTTCCTCTGCGACGGGGACATGCTCAAGAACGGCCCCATGCACCGCAGCGAGGCCATCTCCAACGTGGCCTTCGGCAGCTACAACAAGGCCTTTGAGCCCAAGCGCACGAAGTACGACTGGCTCACCCGCGACGAGGCCGTGGTGGACGCCTACGCCCAGGACCCGCTGTGCACCTTCACCCCGACTACGAGCCTGTTCCGCGACATGATGTACGGCCTCTCCATCATCGGACGCCGCCGCAACCTGGAGAAGATGAACAAGGATCTGCCCATCTACTTCATGAGCGGCGACAAGGACCCGGTCGGCGGCAACGGCGTGCAGGTGGCGAAAGTCTACAGCATGTTCATCCGCGCCGGCATGCGGGACGTGTTCTACAAGTTCTACAAGGACGGCCGGCACGAGATGCTCAACGAGACGAACCGCGACGAGGTGTATAACGACATCCTCAACTGGCTGTTCAAGAAGCTGGGTTGAAGCGCCTGGGTGCGGGCGCACTCAATGTCAGCCTCTTTCCTTTGAGCCCTCTGCAGGGGCGAGGTGTTTGGGCAGGCAGAAGTCTGGCCCAGTAAAAGTTTTTTGCCCAGCTTTTTTACAAAAAAGCGGGCGGGGTCCAGGGGCAGAGCCCCTGGACTTTTCTTTTTGCCTCTCAAAGCGCAGGAGGGGGTCAAAGGGGGAACCCTCGCCGGGGGTTCCTCCTTTGCGGGCGGCGCCGTGGGGACACCGGCAATAATAAACCCGCCGTCCTGTCGGGCGGCGGGTCTGGGTCAATATTCGAAGTTGTGCGCCTTTTCGAGGACCATGTCCTTGACCTTCATCAGCCTGACCTTGGTGGAGTTCTCGTTCTCCTCCAGCTTCATGGCGATGTAGCGGATGCTCTCCTCGAAGTTCGGTATCATGACATACTCCAGGGCGTTGACGCGGCGGCGGGTCTTTTCGATCTCCTCCGCCAGCAGCTGCATGGTCTTTTCGACCTGCGCCAGCTCCAGCATGTCCTCAAACACGCGGGCCAGCTTCTCCAGCGCGTCGTCCAGCTCGCCGCTCGTCTGCGCAAAGCCGTAGGGGTATATCTCCGACGGGTCGTTGTTCTTCGTGCGGAAGCTGTACACAGGGACGTTCACGCTCATGATGTTCTTGAAGCTCATGCCCAGCTCCACGCTCTGGCGCGGGTACAGCAGCGCCTGCTCCAGCATCTCGGGGGACATTATCGTGCTCGCCACCGTCAGCGACGCGAACGCGCCCGTCATGCCCTCCTCGACCTTGCGGCGCAGCTCCTTATTCAGCTTCACCACGTCCATGAACTGCCGCATGAGCTCGTCACGCTTGTCCTTCAGCAGCTTGTGTCCGCGGCGCGCGGTCTTGAGCCGGCCCTTGAGCTGGTTCAGGACCATTCTGGTCGGAGTCACAGCGGTTTTAGGCATAACTCACCGCCTCACTTGTCTTCCGGCATATACTTCTCGATGTACTCAGGCTTGATGCGCTTGAGCTCCTTCCTCGGAAGTATGCGCAGAAGCTCCCAGCCAAGGTTGAGCGTCTCCTCTATCGTGCGGTTCGTCTCGTTGCCCTGGCTGACGTACTGGCGCTCAAACTCGTCCGCAAACTTCGCGAACAGCTTGTCGTCGTCCGAGAGGGCGGCTTCGCCGAGGATGGTCATGAGCTCCTTCGCGTCCTTGCCTCTCGCGTAGGCCGCGAAGAGCTGGTTCATAGTGCCGGAGTGGTCCTCGCGGGTCTTGCCCTCGCCTATGCCCTTGTCTTTCAGACGGCTGAGGCTCGGCAGAACGTCCACCGGCGGGACTATGCCCTTGCGGTGCAGCTCGCGGGAGAGGATGATCTGGCCCTCGGTGATGTAGCCGGTCAGGTCGGGGATGGGGTGGGTCTTGTCGTCCTCGGGCATGGTCAGGATGGGGATCATCGTAATGGAGCCCTTCTTGCCTATGCGGCGGCCGGCGCGCTCGTACATCGTCGCAAGGTCGGTGTACAGGTAGCCGGGGTAGCCGCGGCGGCCCGGGACCTCTTTCTTCGCCGCGGAGACCTCACGCAGGGCCTCGGCGTAGTTCGTGATGTCGGTCAGGATGACCAGGACGTGCATGTCCTTCTCAAAGGCCAGGTATTCGGCCGCGGTGAGCGCCATACGCGGGGTGGCGATACGCTCGACTGCGGGGTCGTTGGCGAGGTTCGAGAAGACAACGGTACGGTCTATCGCGCCGGTGCGGCGGAAGTCCTGGATGAAGTACTCGCTCTCCTCAAAGGTGATGCCGATGGCGGCGAACACGACGGCGAAGTTCTCGTTCGCGCCGAGGACTCGCGCCTGGCGCGCTATCTGCGCGGCCAGCGCCGCGTGCGGCAGGCCGGAGCAGGAGAAGATGGGCAGTTTCTGGCCGCGGACCAGGGTGTTCAGGCCGTCTATCGTGGATACGCCCGTCTGGATGAACTCGGCGGGGTAGGCGCGGGCGGCGGGGTTCATGGGCAGGCCGTTAATGTCGCGGTGCGCGTCGGCCAGGATCTCCGGGCCGCCGTCGATGGGCTCGCCCATGCCGTTGAAGACGCGGCCCAGCATATCCTCCGAGACGCCCAGCTCCAGCGGGTGACCCAGGAAGCGGACCTTCGTGCCTGCGAGGTTGATGCCCTGTGCAGACTCAAACAGCTGCACGACTGCGGTATCGCCCTCGACTTCGAGGACCTTGCAGCGGCGGACATCGCCGTTCGGCAGCTCAAGCTCGCCCAGCTCGTCGTAGGTGACGCCTTCCACCTGCTTGACGACCATCAGAGGATTCGCGACCTCGCGTATGGTTTTATACTCTCTGATCATTCGTCCTCACCTCCCTCGGCTATTTCGGCGACTTCGGCCTTCATCTCTTCGATGATGCCGTCGTAGGTCTTCACGACCTCGTCCTGCGGGACCATCTTCGCGCGGCCTATGCGCTCACGCGCGGGGATGTTGAAGAGCTTGTTCATGTCCGCGCCCGCGCCTATAGCCTCACGGCAGACCGTGTCGTACTGCAGAACCATGTCCAGCAGGCGGAACTGCTTCAGGTAGCTGGAATAGGCGTCCTCGTCGATGAAGGCGTTCTGCTGCAGGAAGTCCTCGCGGATCATCTTGGCAGTCTCCATCGTGAGGCGGTCGGCCGGCGAAAGGGCGTCCTGGCCGACGAGGCGGACGATCTCCTGCAGCTCGGCCTCCTCCTGGAGGATGTGCATGGCCTTGTCGCGGTTCTGCATGTACTTCGCGCCGAACTCGCTCTCATACCAGGGCTTGAGCGTATCGACATACAGCGAATACGAGGTCAGCCAGTTTATGGCCGGGAAGTGGCGGGCGTAGGCCAGAGAGGAGTCCAGCGCCCAGAAGACCTTGACTATACGCATGGTCGCCTGGGAGACGGGCTCGGACGTGTCGCCGCCCGGAGGCGAGACGGCGCCGATGGCGGTGACGGAGCCGCGGCGCTCGTCGGAGCCAAGGCATTCGACCACGCCGGCGCGCTCGTAGAACTGGGCCAGGCGGCTGGCGAGGTAGGCGGGGTAGCCTTCTTCGCCGGGCATCTCCTCAAGGCGGCCCGACATCTCACGCAGGGCCTCGGCCCAGCGGGAGGTGGAGTCCGCGAGGACGGCCACGTCATAGCCCATGTCGCGGAAGTACTCGGCGATGGTGATGCCCGTGTAGATGGAGGCCTCACGGGCCGCAACGGGCATGTCGGAGGTGTTCGCTATGAGGACGGTACGCTTCATGAGGGGCTCGCCGTTGCGCGGGTCGGTCAGCTCCGGGAACTCCATCAGAACGTCCGTCATCTCGTTGCCGCGCTCGCCGCAGCCGATGTAGACGACGATGTCCACGTCCGACCACTTGGCAAGCTGGTGCTGCACGACGGTCTTGCCCGAGCCGAAGGGGCCGGGGACCGCCGCGGTGCCGCCCTTGGCGATGGGGAACAGCGTGTCGATGATACGCTGGCCGCTGTTCATCGGGCGGGCAGGGGTATACTTCTGGCTGTAGGGCCTCGGGATACGCACAGGCCAGTTCTGGACCATGGTGAGCTCGTGCACCTTGCCCTTGTAGTCCTCAACGACGGCGACCACGTGGTCAACGGTGAACTCGCCCTTCTCGATGCTCTTGACCGTGCCGCTCAGCCCGGGGGGCACCATTATCTTGTGCAGGATCGCGCTCGTCTCCTGCACGGTGCCGAGCACGTCGCCCGCGTCCACATGCTGGCCGGGCTCCGCGACGGGGTTGAACTCCCATTTCTTCTCGCGGTTGAGGGCCGCGACCTGCACGCCGCGCGAGATGGTCTCGCCCGTCAGCGCGCGTATCTCGGGCAGGGGACGCTGGATGCCGTCGTAGATGTTCTCCAGCATGCCGGGGCCGAGCTCCACGGAGAGCGGCAGCCCGGTCGTCACGACCTCCGCGCCGGGGCCGAGGCCCGAGGTCTCCTCATAGACCTGTATCGACGCAGAATCGCCCGTCATATTAAGTATTTCGCCTATGAGCCGCTGGCTGCCCACTCGGACGACGTCCGACACGTTCGCGTCGGCCAGTCCCTCGGCTACGACCAGCGGGCCCGATACTTTCGTTATAATTCCGCTCATCTGCAAACCTTCTTTACAAAATGTCTATTCCCACGGCCTTCTCGACCGCCGCCTTCAGCGCGGACTGGCCGAGCCCAAGCGGGCCTTCCCTGCCGGGGATGAGTATTATCGCGGGACTGGGAACGTCCTTGTACCGGGCGATCTCGTGCTCCAGGTGCTGGGCCAGATTCTCCTCGACATATATGATGGCGTACTCCCCTTCCGACTCCCTCGTGAGGCGGCGGAAGATGTCCTTCGCCTCCTCGGGGCCGGCGGCGGGGAACACATCCAGCCCGAGGGCCTTGAAGCCCATGACCGTATCGCGCCCGCCCAGAACTGCTATTCTAAGCATTGATATCACGCAGCCTTTCCCGTATGACCTCCGGCTCTATGCCCGCGAGGCGCCCGGTGAGTATCATCCGGGCCGCGGTTATCTCGCCCTCCAGCAGCGCCAGATACTCCGCCGCCGGCTCTATGCCGAAGGGCTTCGTCTTGGCCTGGGAGAGATAGGCGGAAACACCGTTATCGCAGGCGAGCTCGAAGTCCGTGAGGGGGCCGCCCTTCATCGCCTCCGCACCTAGGGCGGCGGCGTGCTCAAGGCAGGTCGAGGCGAAGATGGCCGCCAGGCCGTCCCCGCTCTCCGCGGCGGCCGCCAGATTCTCCCTGTCCGCAAAGCCGCCCGGCGCCAGCGCCGTCAGCATGAAGTCGCGGTCCTTGCCCATGCGCACGGTGCGCACGGCGGCACGCAGGTTCGCGCTGTCTATCATCGTGCGCACGTAGCCCTTTATGAACTCGCTGCCCGTCGCTTCAGCCAACCGCATGAGCTCGGCAAAATACGCCGCGTCCAGCTCGAAATCCGCCAGCTGGGGGTTGCCCGTGCGCGCCAGCAGGCTGCGCGCGGACTCGTAGGCCGCGGCCATGTCGGCGGGCAGGTCCGAGAGCCTGTCCTCCTCCACGGCGGCCTTGAGCTTATCTGCCGGAACGCGCCCGCAGTCGGACAACAGCCTGTCGCCCGAAACCTGCGCACCGGCGGCCTTCACCAGCGTCTTTAGATTGTGGTAGTCGTACTTCAGCCGGAAAATGTCCACGACCTCCGGCTGCGGGGCCATGCCGGCAAGCTCCTCAAACACAGCGGCGCGGCGGCGCGTAAGCGCGGCGTCCACACCCGCGGCGTCGGCGTCCGAGAGGTCCTCGTAGCCGCACTCGGCCAGCAGCTTCGCCGCTTCGCCGTAGCTGCCCGCAGCAAGCATGCGGTCCATCCTGTCGCGCCCGAGCATGTTCGCCTCGCGCGCGCGGAGCATCGCAGACATGGCAAGATAATTCAGATCCTTCGTTTTCTTAGACAAGACCTTACCTCCTTGTCCGTGAATGTGCGCCGCCGAACGCGGCCTCAGCCCTCAAAGAGCACCTCCGCCACGCGCGCGGCAAGCTCGCTGCGCGAGAGGTCCAGCAGGGTGTCAACCGTGCAGTTGACCTCGATGTCGCCCTGCTTGAGGATGAGGCCCCCGGTCATGGGGCGCGTCTCGTCCGAGAGGGTGAGGCAGCCGTCCAGCCCGCGCTTTGCTATGAGCTCGTTGGCGGCCTTCACGGCCTTCGCGCCGCAGGCGGCGCGGTCCTTCTCGGAGAGGATGACCTCCTCCTGCCCCGTTATCGCGGCCTCGGCGGCCTCGCGGGCGAGGAAGGCGACGTAGTCCTGCTCCGGCAGGCCGGCCAGCTTCTGCCGCGCCAGCTCAAAGGCGCGGGAAACGGCCTCCTGCTTCATGTTGAGCACGCTCTTCTTGGCCTCAAGGCGCGCGGTACGGCCCAGGCGCTGGACACGCTGCTCGGTGTCCTTCACGCCCTCGCGCACCAGCCGCCAGTATTCCTCCTGGGCGGCCCGCTCGTTCTCCGCGCGGATGGCGGCGCAGCGCTCCTCGCTCTCGGCGCGGATGGCGGCACATTCCGCCTCCGCGTCCGCCCTGATGCGAGCGGTTATTTTCTCGATTCCGTTCATAGCTGTCTTCCTTGCGGGGGCTCGCTCAACCGATGTTGAGGATCATGAGCATGGAGGCCAGAAGGGCAAGTATCGCGTAGAACTCGACGGTGATGCAGAGCACCATGCCCTTGGACCAGTCGTCCGGCTTCTTGGCCAGCAGGTTGATGGAGGCGGCGGCCACGCGGCCCTGGGCAATGGCGGAGATCCAGCCGCCCAGCGCCATCGGCAGGCAGGCGACGAAGTAGCGCAGGCCCTCGGTGACCGTCAGGTCCATGATGGTGCCGTTCAGCAGGCCCATGCGGAAGGAGGCGAAGAACCAAACGACGAGGCCGTACAGACCCTGCGTACCGGGGATGACCTGCAGTATCATGACCTTACCGAACTTGCTGGGGTCCTCGCACAGCAGGCCGGCGCCCGCTTCGCCCGCGATGCCTGTGCCCTTCGCAGAGCCGATGCCGGCGAGCGCGGCCGAGAGACCGGCGCCCAGAAGGCCGAGTGCCATTCCGCCGAACTGTTCAAGAAAACTCATTTTAATTTCCTCCTCTTATTTGTCGGTTGTAGCGACGTTTACAAATTTGGTGTTTATCTCAAGGGGTCTGAACGGCCTGCCGCCGTCCTTGTAGAACTTGCCGAAGTACTCCAGGCACTGGAGCCTCAGGTCGTGCACGAAGCAGCCCAGGAGGTTCAGCGCGAAGTTCAGGGCGTTGCCCACGATGGAGATTATAAGGAACACGACTATGTTGCCGAAGATGGCGCCGATGGTGTTGAACACCTGCGCTATGACGCTGCCCGCGAGCATGAGGGCCATGAGACGCGAGTAGCTCAATATGTCGCCGAAGTAGCCCGTCACGCCGTTGTAGACGGCGGCGACGACGCCTATCAGTATGGAGGCGATGTTCTTCTTGCCCTTGGCGTTGCCGATGACCAGCATCACGATGCCGATGACGAGCACCACAGGCACTCCGGCCACGCTGCCGATGCCGAGCGCCGCGAGCGCGCCGCCCGCGAAGATCATCCACCAGGTCCCCTCTTCAAACACGGCGCCGAACACGTCTCCGGCCTTGCACTTCTCCACGAAGCTGATGACCATGCCCGTTATTATCTGCACGACGCCCAGGGCCATCGCGCCGATGAGGATCATGACCGTGTCCTCCAGCGGGGTGAAGAGGGCGGGCAGGCCCGTCCAGGTGGTGTCCGGGTTTATTATCTGCGCCACCTGCAGCGGCAGATCGCCGAAGCAGCCGCCGGTTATGACGCCCCAGACGGTGGTCGAGATGCCGCACCATAGCAGCAGCTCGAAGAAGTTGCGCATGCCGCGCTTGGGCTTCTTCTTGCCCAGCACCAGCAGGGCGATGATTATCATGAGCACGCCGTAGCCCATGTCCGCCAGCATGATGCCGTAAAACAGGATGAAAAACGGTGCCATCAGCGGGTTCGGGTCCACGCCGTCATAGGCCGGGAGCGAATACATCTCCGTGACCATGTTCATCGCGCGGGTGAAGCGGTTGTTCTTGAGCTTCACCGGCACATCGGGATACTCGTCCTCCGCCGGGTCCGCGGTCTCCCAGGCGCAGTCGTACTTCGCGAGGACACCAGCGAGCTCCTGCTCTTTTTCAGCAGGCACCCAGCCCTGGAGGCAGACGGAGGTCTCGGTCTGCATGAGCCTCGCCTCGGCCTCGGCGCGGGTTATCTTGGTGGCCAGCGTGTCGGCACGCAGCTTCAGCTCCGACCTGTGCGGGGCCTCGGCGGCTATGGCCTTGGCCAGCTCGCCGTTTTCGCGGTTCAAATCCGCTATTTTCTTTTCGCTCCGCTCGGCGGCCTGCTTCGCCGTGCAGTCGAATTCGCCGGGGCTCATGAGGTTGAAGCCCAGGGGCCGCAGGGCCTCAAGCGCGGCGTCCAGCCCGTCCCTCAGGCATACGAGCAGAACATAGTGCAGGCTCTTGTCGTCCGAGACCCTGAAGAGCTGGGCCTCGGGGGCCGCAGCGCCCAGCGCCGCGTCCGCTTCGGTCATGTCCAACGCCGCAGGCAGGGACGCCGTCATCGCGGCGGCGCGCTCCGTACCCTTGCAGGAGAGAGGCAAATCCAGGGGCAGCCAGGGGGCCAGAGTCTCCAACTGGGTCTGCTCCCGCAGCACCTCGGCTCCGTTGCGGCGGATGCGCTCTTCGAGCTCCATGAGTTTCTGCGCGAGGGCGATGTCCTCCGGAAGACGTGCCTCGTCCAGAAGCTCCGCCGCCTCCGCCTCAGGCAGAGGCTTGAGGAAGCCGGACTTCTCGGGCGAGTATTTATCCAGCAGCTTCACCGCGTTCGTGAGCTCCGCGTGCTGCGCCTTCACGCGCGTCAGCTCCGCGGAGTCGCAGCGGCTCAGGGCCGGATACGCCTCCTCCGGAAGCTCGGTAGGCTCGCTGACCTCGACGCAGCCCAGAAGCAAAAGCTCCTTCAGCAGCGCCTGCCTGTCCGCAGACATGGCCAGCAGCCTGAGCTTTTTCATCTTTACTATCGCCATATCAGCCGTTCACTACCCTTTCCACGATAAGCGCGGCGGCCTTCTCAAGACGCGCGTCGGCCCGCGCGCGCATTGCCGCTTTCCTGTTCTCCGTATCCGAGGCAAGCTGCCGCGCGTCCTCCTTGGCCTTTTCGTCAGACTTCGAGCGCAGCTCGGCAAGCTCCGCGGCGGCCTTCTTTTCCGCCTCGGCCAACGCCGTACGGCCCTCGGCCTGCGCCGCGGCCTCCGCCGCCTTCGCCGCCGAGAGCGCCTCGGCCTTCATGCGCTTCGCGCTCTCTTCGGCCTCGCTTATCGTTGTGATCGCTTCAAAAGACATTGATACACCTCCCACCGAAAAAGACGGATGCGGAAAGCGCCATCATCCGTCAGGTATCTACGTCATTAATAATACCAAAACAGCCTAAATTAAGCAAGCAAATTTGCGCATATTACATGATAAAATAGGCACAATCTCGCCGCCAAAACCTGCGTCAAGATTTTGTCAATCTTCACGAATGTTAGGGCTTCAGCGTATTAAATGCCGTTAACACTTGATTTGCGGCGAAAGCCATATTATAATGTAAAGTCCCTGAGACAATTTTATCCGCCTGTGGAGGTAACTGCCATGAGTGAATCAAACTATCATCGCCGGTTCGGGGACCGCAAGGAGGGGCGCCGCCTGCGCACCCTGCCTGCGCTGAACATGTTTGAGTCCTACATAATGATAAACCGCAACGACGCCTGCAACCAGTTCGCCGGCTCCGTTGAGATATCGGAGACGGACCGCTGGCTGCGCGCCAAGCGTCAGGAGGGCTACAAGGGTCTGGGCATGCTGCACCTGTTTATCGCCGCCTATATAAGGGTGGTTTCCCAGCTGCCCGGCCTCAACCGCTTCGTCTCCGGCCAGCGGGTCTATGCGCGCAACGAGATCCTGATAAACATGATGGTAAAACGCGGCATCACCACCGAGTCTGAGGAGACCTGCGCCAAGGTCGTTTTCGAGCCCACCGACACCATCTACGACGTCTACCGTAACATGAACGACGCCGTCGAAGAGATACGCGTCTCCGACGACAGCGGCACGGAAAAGGTAGCCGGCGTGCTCATGAAGATACCCGGCATTTTTCTCAAGTTTGCAGTCTGGGTCCTGCGCGTTATGGACTATTTCGACCTCATCCCCATGTCCCTGCTGCGGGTCAGCCCCTTCCACGGCTCCATGATAGTCACTGACCTCGGCTCCCTCGGCATCCCGCCCATATACCACCATCTCTACAACTTCGGCAACCTGCCGGTCTTCCTCGCCTTCGGCGCCAAGCGGCGCGTGGTGGAGCTTGACCGCCACGGCCAGCCCGTCGAGCACAAGTATGTTGACTACAAAATCGTCTGCGACGAGCGCATTGTGGACGGCGCCTACTACGCCGCCGCCTTCAAGCACATGAAATACTATCTCAAAAACCCCCAGGAGCTCGAACGGGCGCCCGAAAAGGTGCTCGACGACATCTTCTGAGCCGAAAAGCCTAAAAGCTCCCCCGTCCGGCGGACGGGGGAGCTTTTCATTCCACATCCAGGCGGCAGTCCGGGAAACCGATGACGGCCCGGGTGCCGCGGCCCAGCTCCGACTCAAAGCGCAGGCTGTGGCCCAGCTTATCGCAGACGCGGCGGCAGAGATAGAGGCCGAGGCCCGTGGAGCCCTTTTCCTCCCTGCCGTTGTAGCCTGTAAACCCGCGTTCACCCAGGCGGGGAAGATCCTCCGGCGCTATGCCCGTGCCGGTATCCTCGATGACAAGGCTGCGGCCTTCGACGCGGATATTTATGCTTCCCTCCCGGGTGTACTTGAGCGCGTTCGAGAGCAGCTGCTCTATGACGAAAGCCAGCCACTTCTCATCCGTCAGCACTTCGAGACCTACCTCCCCCAGCTCAAGCGGCAGCTTTTTCATTATAAACAGCCCCGCAAACTTGCGCACGCAGCCGCGCACGACGCGGCCGAGCTCCACCCGGCGCAGCACAAGGTCCACCGTGTCGCTGCCCAGCCGCTGGTAGGAGAGCACCATTTCGACATACTGCTCGATGCGGAACAGTTCCGCCGAGACGGCGGCCCCGTCCGGCTCCGCGCCCTGCTGGAGCAGCAGGCGCATGGCGGCGATGGGGGTTTTGATCTGATGCGCCCACATGGCGTAGTAGTCCTCGGCCTCGCGGCGGGAGGCGCTGTATTCGGCGTCGAGCTTGCTCTTTTCGTCCCAGAGCTCGCGCAGCAGCGCGTCGTAGGCGCCCTCAACGCCGTCGCGCGGTTCGGGAAGGCGCTCTATCGAGACGCGGATATTCCGCAAAAGCTCCCTGAGCGCCCGCACGCGCCGGCTGTAGGACACGATGTCAACTATCAGGAAGCCCAGGCAGGGTACAAGGCAGAGCGCCGCCGCATACAGCACCGATTCCGCCGGCAGGCCGTACAGATAGAACACCGCGCCGCATATCGCGGCGCAAAGCAGGAAAAGCACCGGCCCTCGCCAGTGCTTCCTGAAATATGAGAGGATATACATTGCGCCGCGCCCCCTCAGTCTATGATATAGCCCAGGCCCTTGCGGGTCTTGATAAAATCGCCCAGGCCCAGGGCCTCCAGCTTGCGGCGCAGGCGCGTGACGTTCACCGTCAGCGTGTTCTCGTCCACAAAGCTGTCCGTCTGCCAGAGGCGGAGCATCAGCGCGTCGCGCGAGACGACGGAACCGTGTTTTTCCATGAGGGCCTGAAGGATGCGCAGCTCGTTTTTCGTGAGCTCCGCGCGCCCCTCGCCGTACACGAGCGCCCCGCCGGGGATGTCCAGCACCGCCCCGCCGCACTCAAGCACCTTGCCCGTCCCCGCAAAGTCATAGGCCCGCCTGAGCAGCGCCTGCACTTTCGCCATGAGCACCTCCAAATCGAAGGGCTTGGCGATGAAATCGTCCGCGCCCATGTTCATGGCCATGACGATGTTCATGTTGTCCGAGGCGCTGGAGATGAACATCACCGGCACCTTGGAGACCTTCCGTATCTCGGCGCACCAGTGGTAGCCCGAGTAGCGGGGCAGGGAGATATCCAGCAGCACGAGCTGGGGGTCGAAGGCGGCGAACTCCGCCATGACCGCGCCGAAATCCTTGGCGCAGCGGGCCTCAAGCCCCCAGCTGTCCATCTGGGCACAGATGGCCCCGGCGATGACGGGGTCATCCTCAACGACGAACACGCGGTACATTATTTCAGATGACGCCCGGATAGAGCGGGAAACGCTCGCAAAGCTCCATGACCTCGTCCCTGACCTCCGGCACAGCGCTCTCGCCCTCCTGCATGAGGCGCAGGATGAGCCCGCCTATGCGGCGCATCTCGGCCTCCTTCATGCCGCGCGTCGTGGCGGCCGGGGAGCCGAAGCGCACGCCGCTGCCCAGGTGGGGCGGCTGCTGGTCGAAGGGGATGGCGTTCTTGTTGGCGGTGATGTGCGCGCGGTCGAGCCGCTCCTGCATGTCTCGGCCTGTGACGCCCATGCTCATGACGTCCGCAAGCAGCAGATGGTTATCCGTGCCGCCGGAGACGAGGCGCACTCCGCCGGCGGAGAGCGTCTCGGCCAGGGCCGCGGCGTTGCGCACCACCTGGTGCTGGTACTCCGCGAACTCCGGCTGCATGGCCTCCTTCAGGCAGACGGCCTTGCCCGCGATGACGTGCATGAGCGGGCCGCCCTGGCTGCCGGGGAATATGGCGGAGTCTATCTTCTTAGCCAGCTCCTCTTTGCAGAGGATGATGGCTCCGCGCGGACCGCGCAGGGTCTTGTGCGTCGTCGTCGTGACGACGTCGGCGTAAGGCACGGGCGAGGGGTGCGCCCCGCCGGCTACAAGGCCGCCGATATGGGCCATGTCCACGAACATATAGGCCCCAACCTCGTCGCATATCTCGCGTATCTTAGCCCAGTCGATGATGCGGGAATAGGCGGAGGCGCCGGAGATTATCATCTTCGGGCGCAGCTCCTTGGCCATGCGGAGCATCTCGTCATAGTCGATGAGCTCCGTCTCGGGGTCCACGCCGTAGCCGTGGACGTCAAAGTATTTGCCGGTTATGGAGGCCCTGGAGCCGTGGGTGAGGTGGCCGCCGCAGGCGAGGTCCATACCCATGAGCACGTCCCCGGGCTTCGCCAGGGCGAGATAGACGGCAACGTTCGCCTGGGAGCCGGAGTGCGGCTGCACGTTGGCATGCTCAGCCCCGAAGAGCTCCTTGGCCCTGTTGCGGCAGATGTCCTCCACTATATCCACATATTCACAGCCGCCGTAAAAACGCTTGCCGGGATAGCCCTCGGCGTATTTATTCGTGAGATGGCTGCCGACGGCCTCCATGACCGCCGGAGAGGTGAAGTTTTCCGAGGCGATAAGCTCTATATGGTCGCGCTGCCTCGTGAGCTCCTGCTCCATTGCGGCAAAGATCTCCGCGTCCTCGCGGCGTATGTGCTCATAATTCATGACAAAACAGCTCCTCGGCCTGTATTTTTCCCACTGTGCCTGCGCACAAGATACTGTATTATACCACCGCTGCGGCACATTAAGCAATTACAATATCGCCGCGGAAAAAGGGCTTGTGTATGTTCATTCTGTACAAATGTCCTCCGTATGCACACTCTGTCCGTGCTCTGGGACGCCAACCTTTCAAAAATGTCACATTGGAGGCCTTAACGTAAGGCAAAGCGATGGAACGGCGCGCGATGCTCTGCTATGATATGGGCGTAATCCAGGAAGGAGGAGACATTTCAATGTCACTGCTTGAGGTATCCAATCTCAAAAAAATCTACACCACTCGCTTCGGCGGGGCGCAGGTCCAGGCGCTCTCGAACGTGAGTTTTTCCGTTGTCGAGGGCGAGTACGTCGCCATCATGGGCGAATCCGGCTCCGGCAAGACGACGCTTCTGAACATCCTCGCCGCGCTCGACAGGCCGACCTCCGGCCAGGTGCTGCTCGACGGGCGGGACATCACCGGCATCCCGGAGCGTGAGCTGGCCGCTTTCCGGCGCGACAAGCTGGGCTTCGTGTTCCAGGATTTCAACCTCCTTGACACCTTCACGCTGCGGGACAACATCTTCCTCCCCCTCGTCCTCGCGGGCAAGAGCTTCGAGGAGATGAGCGGGCGCATCGGGCCCATCGCCCAGCGGCTCGGCATTGCGGGCCTTCTGGGCAAGTACCCCTACGAGGTCTCAGGCGGCGAAAAGCAGCGCGCCGCAGTCGCCCGCGCGCTCATCACCCGCCCGCGCATCATCCTCGCGGACGAGCCCACGGGCGCGCTTGACTCCCGTGCGACGGACGCCCTGCTCAACATGTTCGGTGAAATAAATGAGGAGGGCCAGACCATACTCATGGTCACGCACTCCGTCAAGGCCGCCTCCCACGCGGGGCGCGTCCTCTTCCTGCGCGACGGCGAGGTCTATCACCAGCTCTACCGCGCCGGTCAGACGGCGGAGCAGATGTTCGCGCGCATCTCGGACACGCTGACCGTTATCGCACAAGGCGGTGAGCTCGGTGCGTAAGCTCTCCTTTTATCCCAAGCTCGCGGCGCGGAGCATGAAGTCCAACCGCCGCTTCTACCTGCCCTATATCCTCACTGTAATCGGCACCGCCGCAGCCTTCTACATCATGGCCGCCATAGTCTCCGACCCCGGCTCAAAGGAACTGGCCGCGGGGACATCCAATGGCCCGATGTATGTGTCCATGTTCATGACCCTGGGCATGTTCGTCCTGGGCCTCTTCTCCTGCATCTTCCTGCTGTACACGAACAGCTTCCTGATGAAGCGGCGGCAGAAGGAGCTGGGCCTATACAGCGTGCTCGGCATGAGCAAGACGAACATCGCCGGCATCATGGTGTTTGAGGCGCTCTACATCGCCCTCATCGGCATCGGCGGCGGCCTCGCCGTGGGCATCCTGCTCACCAAGCTCGTGAGCCTGGCGCTCTTCCGGCTCATGCGCCTGCCCGTACCCTTCGGCTTCTCGGTGCAGCCCATAGCCATTATCATCGTGGTGCTCTTTTTCGCGGGGCTCATACTGCTGACGCTGCTGGCGAATCTCGCCAAGGTGGGGCGTTCGCGCCCTGTTGAGCTGCTGCGCGGCGGCAATGTGGGTGAAAAAGAACCTAAAGCCAACTGGTTTCTCACGATAGTGGGGGTTCTCTTCCTGGGTGCGGGCTACGCCGTGGCGATGCTCGTGGACAATCCCGGCATGGCCGTGGCGGTATATTTCCTCGCGGTCTTTGCGGTCATAATCGGCACCTACTGCCTGTTCACCTCTGTCTCCATAGCGGTTTTAAAGGCGCTGAGGCGCAACAAGCGCTATTATTACAAGTCCAACCACTTCATCAGCGTCTCCGGCATGCTCTACCGGATGAAGCGCAACGCCGTGGGCCTGGCGAACATCTGCATACTCTGCACCATGGTCATGGTCATGGTGAGCGGCACGCTCTCCCTCTACCTCGGCAGCGAGGAGCAGGTGAACGTCCACTGCCCCTCCGACGTGGTGGTGGAGACGACGTATTATGCCAGCTCCGCCGAGGACCACGTCTACAACGAGGAGACGGGCGAGGAGACCATCGAGTACCACACGCCCTACGACGCCGCGGCGATGGACGCCTGGTTCGAGGACTACTTTGCCGGGCACAAGCTCGCGCCCTCGGCGGCGAAGGCTGTGGAATATTACAGCTTTTCCGCTGTGGACGCAAACTCCCTATACACCATCATGGCCGTCACGGCGGAGACCTACGCCCAGCTGACGGGCGAGCCGGTCCCTGAACTGGCCCCGGGCGAGGCGTTGGCGCACGTCCCGCCGAACTGTGAGCTCGGAGACAGCTTCAGCTTCCTGGACAAGGACGGCGGGACTGTCTGCATCGGGCTTGTGGGTGAGGCGAAACTCACGGCCGCACAGATAGTGCTGAACATGGTAGCCGTAAACTGGACGGAGGATGACGACGATATCGTCCTCGTGGTACCGGACACCGCGGCGCTGCTGGAGCTGGTCGCGGGGCAGGAGAACGGCTCCTACATCTGGCGCGGGCAGTACGACTTCGAGGCCTCGGACGAGGCTCTCGCGGCCATGGTGGACGACTACTTTGCCGCCTCCAGCGAGGGCGATGGCGTGGACGCGGGCTACTACGACGTCCTGCGCATAGACCTGCGCTCGGAGACGGAACGGGACGTCTACGGTCTCTCCGGCGGCTTCCTCTTCCTGGGCGTGTTCCTGGGCATCGTTTTCCTGATGGCGACGGTCCTGATAATTTACTACAAGCAGGTCTCGGAGGGCTACGAGGACAACGCCCGCTTCGACATCATGCGCAAGGTCGGCCTCTCCGAGCGCGAGGCGCGCCGCGCCATACGCAGCCAGATTCTGACGGTGTTCTTCATGCCCATACTGGTGGCGGCCATCCACATCGCCTTTGACTTCAACCTCGTCGTGCTGCTCCTGCGTCTTTTCTCGCTGACGAACGTGAAGCTCACGGCGCTCTGCACGCTCGGCACGCTCTTGGTATTCTGCGCTGTGTACGCTGTGGTCTACGCCCTTACGGCCAGATCCTATTACAAGATTGTCCGCCCGAACAGCGGGACCGTGAGGTAGGAGGTGCTCTTCATGGAATCGGCAAAACTGCTCATAATAATACTGATAGTGGCGCTCATCATCCTCATCGTCGGCGCAGCGATCTGGTTCGGCTGGGGCGGCACAGGCGCGGAGTGGTACTCTCAGATAGACAACAGCTGCGTAAAAGAGGTGGCCGCGAGCGACGATATGGTATACGAATATACCCTCGTCTGCTACGATGCGGATGGCCGGAGCCGGGACATCAGCTTCAAGACCAGCCGCATCCTCACGGAGGACGCCTTCATCCTGCTCGAAACCATGCCCCTGCGCGGCGTCGTGAGCTGGGCCGAGGTCTTCTGGGAAGACCTGCCCCCAGCCGTGCAGGAGCAGTACCCGGGCCCGGCAAACTCCGAGCTCTGACGCGGGCCAGCGGGACCCGGCGCACAAAGCGCCGGGTCCTTGTCTGTTACCCGGCACTTGACGGCATGTCGTGGGGAAAGGTATAATATCGACGCCAATATGAGGGCCGCGTCCCGGATAAAAAGAAGGAGGTACACGGCATGAATAAAGCCAAACTCAGGCGGCTGGCGGCAGACCTGGCCTGCGACCTCGCCGGCAGCTTTCTCTACGCCGCGGCGATAAGCACCTTCATCGTGGACGCCGAGATCGCCACCTGCGGGGTGAGCGGCCTCGCCGTAAGCATAAACCACCTCTTCCCCTCCCTGCCCATAGGCGTACTCTCGATCCTGCTGAACATCCCGCTCGTCATCTTCAGCTTCCGCGTGCTGGGGCGGGATTTCTTCCTCAAGAGCCTCAAATCCATGGTACTCGTGTCGGTCATCATAGACCTGCTCGGCCCGGTTTTGCCGCACTACTCGGGGGACAGGCTCGTTGCCGCCCTCTTCGGCGGCGCGCTCATGGGCCTCGGCCTGGCCATAGTCTACTCGCGCGGCTCCTCGACGGGGGGCATGGATTTTCTCGTGCTCTCCCTCAAAAAGCTGCACCCGCACATCTCCACCGGCACCATCTCCATAGTCAGCGACGCCGTCATCATAAGCCTCGGCGCCCTGGTCTTCCGGGATGTGGACTCCTTCCTCTACGGGGCGGTGTCCGTCTTCGCCGTCGGCGCGGTCATAGACCGGGTCAGCTACGGCCTGAGCTCGGGCAAGATGATGCTCGTCGTTACCGAGCACGGCGACGAGGTGGCGGAGGCCATCAGCCGCGAGACGGAGCGCGGCAGCACCATCGCGGACATCCGTGGGGCCTACACCAAGCGGGAAAAGCAGCTGGTCATCAGCGCCCTGAGCAAGAGCCAAGCCTTCAAGGCCAAGCGCGCCGTCCGCGAGGCGGACTCGGCCAGCTTCATCATGATAAGCTCCACGGACATGGTCTTCGGCGAGGGCTTCCAGGACCCGGACTAAAAAACATGACAAAAGCCGCCCGGCTGCACAGCCGGGCGGCTTCTTTTCGCTTTTCAGTTCTGGAGCTGGCGCTTGCGGGCGAAGTTCACCATGCCCTCGGGCAGCTCGTTCAGGCGCAGGAGCATCTTGCCCGCGCCGTAGGCCGCGCAGGAGATGGGGTCGTCCACCACCACCGTGCGCAGGTTTGTGTCGTGCTCGACCAGCATATCTATGCCGTAGATGAGGCTGCCGCCGCCGGACATGACTATGCCGTTTTGCGAGATGTCCGCCACGAGCTCGGGCGGCGTGCGCTCCAGGACGTAGTGGATGCTCTCAAGTATCTCTCGCGCGGGCTCCAGCAGAACCTCGGCCAGTTCCGTGGAGCTCAGCTTCACCATCTTGGGCAGGCCCGTCACCAGGTCGCGGCCCTTGACCTCCTCGATGCCGACCTCCGGCTTCGGAACGACGCAGCCGATGTTTATCTTGACCTCCTCCGCCGTCTTGGCGCCGATGAGGACGTTATAGCGCCGCCGGACGTAGCGGATGATGGCGTCGTCAAAGCTGCCGCCCGCGACCTTTATGGACTCGCACTCGGCCACGCCGCCGAGCGAGACGACCGCCGTCTCCGTCGTGCCGCCGCCGATGTCGATGATGAGGTGGCCGTCCGGCTTAGAGACGTCTATGCCCGCGCCGTAGGCCGTGGCGACGGCGCTCTCCACGAGGTAGACCTTCCTCGCGCCCGCCTCGACCACGGCGTCTATCACCGCGCGCTCTTCCACGCCCGTGATGCTGCCCGGCACACAGACCAGGACGCGGGGCTTGAAGAGGCTGAAGCTCGTCACCCGGCCTATGAGCTCCCGGAGCATGGCCACAGTCATGTCGTAGTCCGAGATGACGCCGTCCATGATGGGCTGGATGGGCACAATGCTCGCGGGCGTGCGGCCCAGCATCTTCTGCGCGTCGTGTCCGACCTTGAGCAGCTTGCCGGAGAACTTGTCCACGGCCACGATGGTCGGCTCGCGTATCTGGACGCCCTTACCCCTCGAATAGAGCAGCACGCCCGTAGTACCCATGTCCAGCGCTATATCACGTTCGAATATCAGCATAGCATTTGCACCTTTCCAGTCTTAAGGTAATCATTGACCGCTTGCGGCCCGTTTAGTCAACTCTTGCCAGCGCCGCGCAGACCACGCTCTCCGCGCCGGCCATGCCCAGCGTTCTCGCGCACTCGGACACCGTGGCGCCTGTCGTGATGATGTCGTCTATGAGCAGTATCCTCCTGCCCTCGACCAACTCCGGGTCTATGACCTCATAGGCGCCGGAGATATTCGCGCGGCGCTTTTCAAGGCTGCCCGTGGCCGATTGCGGGGCCACGTCCTTCCTCTTGCGCAGGGTCTCGACGGCGACGTCCCCAAGCTCCAGCGCCGCGGCCATGGCTATCAGCATGGCCTGGTCGTAGCCGCGCTCTTTCAGGCGCTGGCTGGAGAGCGGCACCCAGGAGATGAGCTCGTACTCCCCCGCCAGGCGCTCGCGGATGCAGTCCGCCACCAGTCGGCCGAAGACGCCCGCGTAGGCCGTCACGCCCTGGAACTTGTAGCGGTGCAGCGCCTCGCGCACCGCACCCTCGTACCTGAGCGGAGCGACGCAGGCCGCGACGAAATCCGTGCCCGCCCGCTCCGAGGGCGAGGTGTAGGGCAGGCTCTTCGCGCACTCGGCGCACATCCCGCTCTCGCCCCGCTTCAGCAAGCCGCGGCAAAAGGCGCAGCGCGGCGGAAAGATGATGTCCAGTATCCCGCTTTTCGACTTCGGCACGGCAAGCACGCCTCCTTCTCTATTTTTCAGAGCTCAGCCTGAGCCTCAGGCCGCTGTATCTCCTGGATTGGACGTGGTTGTCTATCATTCTGTGCGCCGTCTCTTCACCGCCGACGGCTATGAGCAGCTCCCGCGCGCGCGTCACCGCGGTGTAGAGCACGCCCCGCGTCAACAGCCGCGGCGCGGCCTGCGCCAGCGCGAGCACGACGGCCCTGTATTCGCTGCCCTGGGACTTGTGGACCGTCATGGCCCAGGCATGCTCCAGCTGCATGAGCTGCTCAAAGCTCAGCGCCGCCACGCGCCCGTCAAAATCCACCGTCAGCGTTTCGTTCTCGGCGTCTATGCCGAGGATATAGCCTATGTCGCCGTTGTAGATGCCCGAGCCCGCTTCAGGCTCGCGGCCCTCTCCCTGCTCCCTGTGCCAGATTATATCATAGTTATTCCGGATTTGCATTACCCTGTCGCCCTCACGGAAGGCAACTTCGCCAAAAATTTTCTCGTTTTTGCCCTTCGCGGGCGGGTTCAGCGCCGCCTGGAGCCGGCGGTTGAGCGAAATTGAGCCCAACTCCCCCTTCCGCGTCGGCGTCAGGACCTGTATCTCCTCCGGCTGGATGCCCATGCGCTTCGGCAGCCGCTCGGCGCACAGCTCGACTATCGTGTCCGACGCCCGCTCCTGCTCCGGACGGTTCAGCAGGAAGAGGCCGCCCGTGTTCTTGCGAAACTCCGGGTGCTCCCCCCTGTTTATCTCGTGCGCGCAGCGGACTATCCGGCTGTCCTCCGCCTGACGAAACACCTCCGTCAGCCTCACCGCCGGTATCTCCCCCGAGCGCAGGATATCTGAGAACACCCGCCCCGGCCCCACGCTCGGCAGCTGGTCCGCGTCCCCCACCAAAATGAGGCGGCAGCCCTCCGGCAGCGCCGCGAGCAGCGCGCGCATAAGCGTTATGTCAACCATCGAGCACTCGTCCAGCACGACGGCGCCACACTCCAGCGGGTCGTCCTCGTCACGGGAAAAGACGGTGTCCTCGCCCTCCGGAGAGAAGGCGGCGCCAAGCAGGCGGTGGATGGTGGAGGCCTCGCGGCCTGTGAGCTCGGACATGCGCTTGGCCGCGCGGCCAGTCGGCGCGGTGAGCAGCGTTTCTATTCCCAGAGAGTCGTAGAGGCTCAAAATCCCGTGCAGGGAGGTGGTCTTGCCCGTGCCGGGTCCGCCGGTGAGGGCCATGACCCGGCTCCTGGCGGCAAGGCTCAGGGCCTCGCGCTGCAGGGGCGCGTAGACTATGCCGCCCCTGGCCTCCACGCGCGCGACGAGCTGGCGCGTCGCCTCGTCCTCGGGTTTTGGCTCCGAGGCGAGGGCTTTGAGTTTTTCCGCGACATAGGTCTCGGCCTCGTAGAGCTCGGAGAGATAACAGGCCTCGCGGCCGGCGAGGCTGTCCTGCGTGACCTGGCCCTGCTCCCGCAGCTCGTCTATAGCGGCCTCCACGCTCTCTGGCGAGGCGCTTATGAACTGCGCCGTGGCGGGGACGAGCTTGTCCCTGGGAATGAAACAGTGGCCGTTCCCCGCGTTGTGCCTCAGCTCAAAGATGACGGCGGCGCGCACACGGTTCGGGTCCTCGGCATCGCCGCCCAGGTCAAAAGCCAGGCGGTCCGCCTCCGCGAAACTGCCGCCTATATGCGCCGCAGCAAGTATGTAGGGGTCCCCGCCGAGGACGTCCATGGCCTCCTCGCCGTAGAACCTGTAGAGCCGAACGGCCAGGAGCGGCCGCAGGCCGTGGCCGCAGAGGAACTCCATGAGCCGCCGGAGCCCTGCCTGGCGGCGGAAGTCCGCCGAGATGCGCGCGGCCTTCTCCCGGCCTATGCCGCGTATCTCCGAGAGCAGCTCAGGATGGTTTTCGAGCACGTCGAGGGTCTTTTCCCCGAATCTGTCCACGATGAGCGTGGCTGTTGCAGGGCCTATGCCCTTGACGGAGCGGCCCGCGAGGTAGGCGTAGATGGCCTCCGCCGTACGGGGCAGGCTGCGCTCGGCGTACTCGGCCCGGAACTGGCGGCCGTGGCTCGGGTGGGTCATCCATTCCCCGAAGGCGTGCAGCTCCTCGCCCGGGCAGGCCGAGGGCAGAGTTCCGACAACGGTGGTTACTCCGCCGTCCATGGTGTCCAGCCGCAGGACGGTATATCCGTTCTCCTCGTTGGCATAGACCACGCTCACGACCCGTCCGGAGAGCTCATTCAGTTCTTCTCGTTCGTCCATTCTTCCCCATCCCATCCGAGGCTGACGCAGTCCCAGCGCCGGGCTAGCAGCCGGGCCATTTCCCGGGTCTCTGCGTCCATGCCCCGGTCCTCAATTACTATGCTGCCTTTGAGCGTGCCGTTTTCTCTCAGCCATACGAGGGCACCCAGCGTCTCCTCCAGCCCTGGTTCCGGTCCAGTGACCAGCAGCCGGAATTCCAGGCGCGAATGTCTGCCGCAGCGCACTGGCAGCAGCAGCGTTCCCCTCAGCGACCAGAGGAACAACACCACCAGCCCCGACGCCACGGCGCAGAGCAGTATCTTCCAGAACACGCCGTCACCCCCTCGCTTAATTCTATGGGGCGGCGGCCGGTTTTGTTAAACGAAAATTGAGGTGAAGCCGTAGGTCAGGCCTGTAACCAATATGCCGGCGATGATGACGCCGAGCAGTATGGAGGGCAGGGCGCTACGCAGGCGCATGTTCATAACGGCGGCGATGAGCGCCCCGGACCAGGCCCCCGTGCCGGGCAGGGGGATAGCGACGAAGAGCGTCAGCGCGAAGAACTGGAAGCGGTGTATCCTGTCCCATTTGCCCTCGGCCTTGGCCTCCAGCTTTTCTGCAAGCCGTCCAAGCCGCGGGCTGTGCTTCGTCATCCATTTGAATATGGGCCGTATGAACAGGATGATGAAAGGCACGGGCAGCATGTTGCCGGCTATGCTGACGCCCATCGCCTCCACGTGCGACAGCCCCAGGCCGACGCCTATGGGTATCGCCCCTCGCAGCTCGATGACCGGGATCATGGAGATGATAAAGGTCGCGAGGTACTTCCCCACGTCCGCGCCGGTTATGGCTTCTACGATGAAATCTACCATGCTTTGATTACCTCTCGATGTTTATGGTCGTGTTGCGGGTTCCGTCTGGCGGCGGGGGGTGGGGGCTTGGCTGGGAGGAACTCGCCGTTTTGTCCTGCTGGACTTTAGGTTGGTGCTGCCTGTTCCACCCCATTTCTTTGGTCTTGCCCAAAGAAACGGGGTGGAGCCCCAAAGAAAAACGCTT
>UQUO01000026.1 GCA_900544295.1 uncultured Eubacteriales bacterium
TTTTGTAAAAAAGCGGGGCAAAAAACTTTTAAACGCCAGTCCACATCCGACCCAAGCCCCTCGCCCTTGGGGCGAGTGATGAAATAAGTCCGCGAAGCGGACACCTTAGCGGCCGAGTGGCACCTCCCACGCGAGTGGGAGAGGCGGGCGGGTCCCGAAACCTCACGGGGGCGCCACCACCCAAAAAGCGTTTTTCTTTGGGGCTCCACCCCGTTTCTTTGGGCAAGACCAAAGAAATGGGGTGGAAACAGCAGCACCAACGTAAAGACAACGCAGGACAAACCGGCGAGTTCCGCACACCCAAAACCCACGGGCGGGGATGGAACCCCGCCCCTACAGAAAACCTAGTCGAACGGCAAGCGGCAAAGACGCCGCCCTTTCGGGCGGCGTCTTTCTATGCTCTATTTCTTGTCGTCTTCGACCTCGTCCTCTCTCACCCAGCTCTCCTCTATGCGCTTCTGTCTGCGCTTCAAGGCGCGGCGCTGGCTCTCTCGCAGGCGGTCGGAGAAGTGATTTACCACGGCCGGCCCCGCTTCCCAGCGCAGGTGCAGCCAAAGGCGGCGCAGCAGGCGCACGGCCAGCCATACGGCACAGACGACGGGCATCAGGCCCAGCAGAACTATAGCAACAAGCAGCGCGGCAAGGTTGTCCTCCGTCAGGCGCGCGGCGTTCTCCCAGTAAGGCAGGGCTACGCCCGCAGTCTGCATCGAACGCGTTCCGAAGTCAGCAATGACCTTTATGGTGTTAGACAGGCTGAACCTGCCCGTGTTCTGCACCGTCTCGGCGTCCTGGAACGCCTCCCTGAGCAGGCCCGCCGTGAAGCCCGTTATGGGCTCCGCACAGACGAGCTCATAGCAGTCTATGCCGCCCTCGCCGCCGTTCAGCTCCAGCAGCGCGTCAAAGTGGAGGAACACCTCGCCTGTGGCGTCATAGGACTTCTGGCTCGCCTTGTCGCTCTCTATCGCGACGACGCCGGCCACGACAAAAGGCTTGTCGCCTATCGTCACCGTCATGCCGGCAAGCTCATAGCTGCCGAATATCTGCCATGCCAGCTTTTCATCCAGCAGCACCTGATCGTGCATGAGGCTGTCCTCGTTTATGTAGCTTCCGGAGCGCAGGGTCAGGGGATGGAAGCTGAACCATTCCCCGCCCACACCGGTCGCCCGAACCTCGGCGCGGCCCTTGTTTCCGGTGACGGTCAGCTTGCCAGAGCCGCTGTAGGCGTCTATCCACAGCGGAGGCTCGTCCTCCTTCGCCTCCAGCGAGACATCCAGCAGCTTGGAGTCCATCTTCGAGCGGAAGCTGTATATGTCCGCCAGGCTCTTTTCAGCGCCCACGGGGAAGAATGTGCTGGCCTGGGCGTATCTCTGCTCTCCATCGCCCTGATAGCGCTCCGCCGCCTGCTGGGCCAGCAGCCTGCCCGCCGTGTCGGAATACACGAAGCCCAGCGCGCAGCAGGCTATGAGCAGCGCTGCGCACACGCACAGCAGGACTATCTTCCCCCGGCTGAGCGTAGGCCGCTTCAGGCGCAGAGAGACCTTGGGCCGGGGCAGGGCTATTTTCCTTTGCTTCAGTCCGCTTATCTTCATCCCTTATCAGTCTGGCAGACGCACCAGCATCCCGTCCTCAACGGGCTTGGTGGCCGTGGTCAGCACCATGTCATAGGCGGACAGGCCGCCGGAGACGGCGGTGTTCACG
Source organism: uncultured Eubacteriales bacterium (assembly GCA_900544295.1). Classification (GTDB taxonomy): domain Bacteria; phylum Bacillota; class Clostridia; order Oscillospirales; family Oscillospiraceae; genus Scatomorpha; species Scatomorpha intestinigallinarum. Next base: position 1,699 of record UQUO01000026.1, read on the forward strand.
TCGTCCTTCGCAAGCTCCGTAACGTCCACGCGGGTGGCCACGAAACGGTTGCCCAGCGGGCTGCTCTTCGCTACTATGACCAGCACGAAGCTGCCGTTCGAGTCGGAGCGCAGGGCGCTGTTGGGGACTATCGTATCGTAGTTCTGGCTGCGCTGGCCTATGGAGACCGAGACCTGCGTGCCGCTCGTGATGTCGCTGCCCGTCACGTCGAAGACGAGCTGCTTGCCGCCGTTCTGCCCGGCGGACGTGTTGTTGCGGATGCCCACCAGCTTGCCGGACAGGCCCGAGCTGCCCCAGTAGCCGGTGCTTATCTCAGCCGTGTCGCCTATGGTCACCTTCTGGGCCTGCTCGTTAGTCACGTTCATGGAGACGGTATAGCCCCGGTCCGGGACCTCGATGGTCATGACGGCGGTGGCGGGGTCGGTGTTGTTGCCGGCAGTGACGTTTATCTCCTTCACGACGCCGTTCACCTCGGAGACTATCTGGCCGCCCGTCACGTTGCCCTCGGCGTCCTTCTCTCCGCCGCTCAGCTCTTCCAGCTTGGCCTCGAGCTCGGCTATCTCGTTTGCCAGCTTGCTCAGCTCCAGGTTGTCGAGCTGGGAGGTCTTCAGGAGGGTCTGCAGCGCGTTCTCGCAGCTTACGACGTTGTCCTTCGCCGTGTCGTAGGCTGTCTTCTTGTCGCTGAGCTCCTTGTACTCGGCCTCGAGGGCGTCCATCTCGCGCTTGGCCTCCGTGACCTGCTTGTTCAGGGCCTCGTTCTGAGGCTGCATGGACTCAACGGCTTTGTTATAGGCGTCCTGCGCCTTGGTCAAGGCGTCCCGTGCCTCCCTGATGGCGTTGTAGCCCTTCGCAATTTCCGCCAGCGCCTGGCTTGGCAGGTTCGTTATGTAGCTCGCGTTCCCATCGAAGATGTAAAATTCAAGCCCAAGCGCTTTGCGCTCCGCAAACGTGCTGTCGGCATATGTCTCGAAGTAATCGTTCACGCTGCCGGTGGAGGCGGCGAACACGTCCGCGATGGCCTCGGCACACGCCTGCTTGTCCTTGTAAAGCTGGCGAGCAGCCTCGCTGGCAAGAATGTCTTCAATGTAGTACTTCTCATTCTTGTATCGGATGCAGTTCGAGTCATACTCGAGCTGCGCGGCGTTGACGGCGTCGCTGAGCTCCTTGAGCGTGTCGCCCTTGCCGCCCTCGACGTAGCCGCCGGCGTCCTCCAGCTCGTAGGTGAGCTGCTGATAGTACTCCTTCGCGGTCTCGTAGCGCACCTTAGCGAGCTCTATATCCTCGGCGGTGATGTTCACGGCGATGGCGTCCCGGGCGGCGATGGCCTCCTGCAGCTTCTCCTGCGCGCGCGTGACCTCGCTGCCGCCGCCGCTCATGTTGATGAGCTTCTGCTGATAGCTGTACTTCGCGGTCTCCAGCTGGGTCTTGAGCTCGTCCGTCTCTGTCCCCTCTCCGGCGGCCAGGATGAGCAGCACGTCGCCCACCTTCACCTCCTGCTCCTTCGTGACCAGGACCGACTGCACCTTGCGGGAGGTCGTGGTCTTGACCTCATAGACCTCCTTGGCCGTGATGGTGCCCGTGCCGCGTATCTGCGTCGTTATGGAGCCGGACTGCACATACTGCACCGCGGCCTCGGGCAGGGAGGCGTTCATGATGGTGTTGGAGAAAAAAGTCAGAACGAGCATGACCGCCAAAAATATAATGGCGACGTTCTTGACCCAGCCCCTGTTTTTGACCCTCTGCTCAGTCATCTTGCGTTTTCCTCCGTCTTTCGTGTAGCGTTGTGCGGCTCAGCCCTTGACCGAGCCCTGGGTTGCGATGCCCTCGACCAGGTATTCCTCGCCGTGGAGGAACAGCAGCAGCGTCGGCACCATATATATCGTGGCTATGGCGAAAGCCAAACCGACCTCGCCCGTGTTTATCGTGGACAGGTACACCGAAAGCGGCTGCTTCTCCGCGTCCGGCAGCAGGACGATGGGCTGCTCGACCATGTTCCAGTAGTCGATAAACACGAGTATGGCTATGGAATACAGCGCCGCGCGGCACTGGGGCATGCAGACCTTGGAGAACACCTGCCACTCGCCGGCGCCGTCTATCTTCGCAGCCTCTATGAGCGCGTACGGTATCCTGCGCATGAATTTCGTCAGCAGGAACACCGAAAACGGCGCAAAAGCGCCCGGCAGGATGATGGCCCATCGCGTATTGAGGATGTGCAGCCACTGGGAGACCAGGTAGTTCGGCACCAGAGTTACCTGATATGGCATCAGCATGAGGATGACGTAGAAGAAGAATATCGCCGCCCTCACCTTGCCGCGCCAGCGGGTGAAGCCGTATGCCGCTATCGAGGCTATGGCGACCTGGAACACCACGATGGGTACGACCAGGATGACCGAGTTCCAGAACTTCAGCAGGTAGTCCGGGCTCTTCAGGAGCACGGTTATGTACTGGCTCAGCGAGACCTTGTCCGGGATGAACTTGAGGTTCACCTTCTCGGAGACATAGGTCTTGCCCGAGGACGTCGCGTTCTGGAAGATGACGCCGTAGTTCGCGCTTATCTCAGACTGAGTCATGAAGGAGTTTGAGATGGTCAGCAGCGTCGGCAGCAGGAATACGACCGCCAGCGCGGCGCAGATGACGAAAATAACGGCGCGGGAGAAATATTTCTTTTTTTTCATCCCTCCACGTCCTTTCCGAACCAGTCCTCCACCTTGAACAGGACGGCGATGATGACGACCATGGCTATGGCCATGACCACCGCGGCGGCGGACATCTTCTGGAAGTCGAGGGATTGGAAGGTGTTGTTCATAAAGTGCTGGAGCATATACAAGCTGCTGACCGGGTAGCCGCCCGTCATGAGGTAGACCTCGCGGAAGACCTTGAAGGAGCTTATGAGCGAGAGGATCATGACAAAGAGCACCGTCGGTGAAAGATAGCGCAGCTTGATGGCAAAAAACTTGTACGCCTCGGAGGCACCTTCGACGTCCGCGACCTCAAGCAGCTCCTTCGGGATGTTCGCAATGGCCGACATGAAAAGGATCATGTTGTAGCCTAGGCTCTTCCACAGGAAAAGGGTGAGTATGACTATCTGCCCGTAGTCGGACTTTATCCAGTCTATCTTGGCCATGCCGAAGAGGGCGGTGAATTCGTTTATGACGCCGTTGTTGCTGAAGAGCACCTGCCAGATGAGCACGACGGAAGCCACGGGGACCATCATCGGGCTCAGGAAAAAGGTGCGGAACTGGCTCTTGAGCGGTATGCGCGCCTCAAGCAGCATCGCCAGGCCCAGCGCCAGCACGGTGGCAAGCGGCACGGCCAGGGCGGAAAATGTCGCTGTGTTCTTCGCCGCGTCCCGGAAGGCCGAGTTTTTGAACAGGGCGATGAAGTTGTCCAGGAACACGAACTCGGGGTTTATCGAATTCCTGATGACGGAATAGTACACGACAACGCAGAAAGGAAGGACGAAGAAGATGAGGACGCCGAGCACGCTCGGGCCTATGAAGCAGAGGCTGTGCGCCAGGTCTTTCAGCTTTCTGTTCCTGCGGTCTCTGGTGAGACGCTCGCGCCCGCGTGCCAAGGCCTTCATCCTTCTTCATCCCTCCCTGTTGTCCTTTGGATGCCGTCTTTCTGTATTATACTACTTAGGACAGCAAAGCTCAACCATAAATATCACAATTTGTGCTGGATATTTCGACAAATTATACCCTATCTTGTGCCAATTGCCTCTCAGCTCTGCTCGCTGACGTAGATGGAAACACGGTTCTGGATGGTGGCTGCCACATCCTGGGCGCTCTTTTCGCCGTTGAAGTAATAGGCGGCCTCCTCGTTGATGATGTTGTTTATCTGGTCGCTGCTGTAGCCCACGGCGACGACGGTGTTGTCCACGATGGCGCGGATGGTGTCGGCGTCCTCCTGGGTGAAGGTGGTTATCGTCTCGGTGCCGTCCACGTCGTAGAAGTAGGACTCCTGGCCGATCTGGTCCTCGAACTGGGCGTCGTAGGCGGCCTTGTTGGTGCTCAGGCCGGAGTAGCTGTTGTCCTTCTGGTAGTCCTCGTCGAGGCAGTAGCGGATGAAGCTCCAGGCCGCGTCCTTGTTCTTGCAGGCGGAGGAGATGGCCAGGCCGCTGCCGGCGCTGAACACGGCGCCGCTGCCCTCCACGCCGGGGTAGCCCTTGAGCGCCATGTCGCCGCCAAAGGCGGCGTCGTAGTAGCTGTAGTTGTAGAGGCCGGACAGGTAGATGCTGATGAGCAGCTGCTTGCCCTCCTTGACGCGGTAGGTGTCGTCGGCCTCGGAGTTCCACTCGAAGTGCTCCCAGTCGAAGGTCTGGGGGAAGCTGTTGGCGAACTCGAGCAGGTCTATGAACTCCTGGGAGTTGAAGCTGCACTGGCCGGTGCTCCAGTCCACGAAGTTGCTGAGGTTCAGGCTGCACACGTCGCTGAAGACGCTGTCCCGCGTCGTGCCGACGCTGAACACCTCGCAGCCCTCAGGCATCTTCTCAAGCGCGGCGTAGATGTCGTCATAGTCCCAGCCGGGCTCGGAGCCGACGATGGAGGCCGGGCCGGCGAGGGTGCGCAGGGAGAAGGAGTCGGTTATCTGATAGAGCTTGCCGTCCTCGCTGATGGCGTTGAAGAAGGGCTCCACGACGCCCGCACGGCCGCCTATCTCCTCATCCGCCTCTATGTAGGGCCACAGGTCCTCGAAAAGGCCCTTGTTCCCGAAGACGTCCATAGGCAGGGAGCTCGTCACCAGAATATCAGGCACGGCGCCGGAGCCTATCTCCGTTATGAGCTTAGTGAGGCCGGCGGAGTAGTCGTCGTCGGTGTTGAACTCGGAATAGTCGCGCACCTCGATGCGGTAATCGCTGCTCTTGCGGTTGAAGTCGAGTATCTGGCTCTTGACGCGGTAGTCGAGGTATACGCAGGCGAGGGTGAGGGTGGTCTTCTGCGGCACCTGGTCATAGGGGGTCTTCTTGAGGGTGATGAAATAGGTGATTGTGCCGTCGCCGCTGGAGGAGTACTCGCTGCTCAGGCAGACGATGTCGCCGTTTTCGGTCAGGCAGGCGGAGCTTATGTTGTTGCTGTCAACGTCGCTGTTTATCCAGGTGACGAGCTGCTCCTCGGTGTCGGTGGCGAGGGTGTAGCCGTAGAAGCTCTCGCCCTTGTTGTAGCAGAAGTCGTAGCTGCCGCCGGCCACGCGGGCGCCGTAGGCCTCGGTGGGCAGGTCCGCGACGGCGGCGTCGAGCTTGAGCGTGGAGACGTTCACGGGGCGCAGGCTGAGGGCGGTGTACTCGGAGTTGTAGGACAGGGCGCAGACGCTGCCGTCAGCCGCGGTGACGATGTTCGAGACGCCGGTGGACTCGTTCGAGAGGTCGATCTCGCCCAGCTTGCTGCCGTCGGCGCCGATGACCATTATGGCGCCGTTCACCATCATGTAGATGTTGCCGTCCCCGTCCACGGTGAAGTTGGAGACGTAGAAATACTCGTTCTCCTCCGCAAACATGGCGGACAGGTCGATCTTCTCGCCCTCAGCGCCGGAGGCGTCGAAGGTGCGCAGGTAGTAGGTCTCGACGTAGGTGTACTCCACGTTGCCGCCGGGCATGGGCTCGATAGCGGGTACGTCCACGGCGGCCAGGGCGTCGGTCGCTGCGGCGGTCTCGCCCTCGCCGGAGCTCTCAGAGCCGTCCCCTTCCGCCGCAGCGTCGCCGCCGGAGGCGATGGAATAGCTGACGTTCTCTACAAGGGCGAAGCCGCCGCCGGGCAGCGCGCACATGCCGGTGACCCAGCTGCCGCTGTACTCGGCGTTCTCGGGCGTCTCAATGGCGGTGTAGCCCTCGAAGCGCTGCAGGTCCGTGCCGTCCGTCTTGACGCTGTATATGGCGGGCAGCCAGCTGTCGTAGGTGTACTCCTCCATGACGGGCTCGCCGTTCTCGTCGAGGATGGGGTTGCCGTTGTCGTCATAGGTCGGTATCTGCTCCACGATGGGGTCGCCTTTCACGTTGGTGAGGAAGTATATGCGCCCGTTGGAGAGCACGGAGTTGCTCACGCCGCTGAAGTCGCGGCTGAGCTCCGTGTAGTTTGCGACATAGGCGTATTCCGGGGTCGGGGTATTGGTCGTACCGCCTCCGCCGCAGGCAGAGAGCAGGCCCAGCGCCATTACAAGCGCCAGGACGATGCAGAGAGTCTTTTTCAGCTTCATCATGTTGTCCTCCAATAAATATATTCAGCAAAGGTTTTCCGCACTCAGTTCAGGCCGCCGAGGTAGTCTGCGGCACGGCTCTGGAGCAGCTGGGCGGCGCCCTCGGCGTCTATCGCGCCGCTGTAGCAGAGCTCCAGCGGCTCTTCGGCCAGCCTGGCCAGCTCCCAGCTGTCCGTTATATATCCGCGCGTACAGCCGTCTGTCTCCTCCAGCAGCTCCCGCAGGAGCTGCGCGGCGTCGGCGTTCTGGCCTTCCGCCGCCTTCAGCCGCTCCTCAAGCGCGGCGCGGTTCACGGGCAGGCTGCTCATGTCCCCATAACTGGCCTCGGAGACCAGCAGGCTCAGGAAGTCCCAAGCCCCGGACTTGTCGGGGCAGGCCTCGGAAACGGCCCAGCCGCCGCAGCTGAGGTACCAGGCCCGGTCGCCCGTGCCGGGCAGGCCCTGGAGGGCCAGCTCGTCCCCGAACTCGTCCACAAGGCCGACGAGGCTTGTTGCGTCGTAGGCCTTTATCATGTAGAAGCGCTGCCGGGGCTCTCCCCAGCCGCCGAAGGCATCCTCCGCGCTCTTCGGGAAAAGCGACGTGAGCCGCAGCAGCGGGGCGAAACTGCCCCCGTCAAAGCTGCACTCACCCTTCTCCCAGTCCACGAAGCTGTTCAGCCCGCCGAAATAGCTCAAAAGCTCCCCGCGCGTCGCGTCCGGGCCGAAGGCCGCGCTGCCGCCGCGCGAATTCGAGACGGCCTCACATAGGCTCTCGAAGTCGAGCTCCCGGCCCTCGCCGAGGTCGGACTTCGAGCCCGCGAGGGCGCAGAGCGTCATGCTCACGGGCAGCTCGTAGAGCCCGCCCGAGTTCTCCGAGAGCGCCTCAAGGAAGGGCGTGTAGAGCTCGCCCCGCGCCCCGGCGGCGTCGATGAGCGGCCAGAGGTCCGCGAGCAGGCCGCGGGCGGCCAGCTCCTCCGTGGGCAGGTTCCACGTGGAGAGGATATCAGGTACCTTTCCGGCGCAGACGTCCTCCAGCAGCTCGGCATAGGCCAAGGTGTGGCTGGCCTCTGCCTCGTCGGCGCGCAGGTAATCATGCGGCACTATGCGGCAGGTCTGGCTCGTGCGGTTAAACTCCGCCGCGGCCTCAAGCAGTGTGGGGCTGCTGTCAAGGTCCAGGCCCACGAGCGTCAGGCGTGTGCGCGTGTCTTTTTCAAGCTGAGCGGGGTCGGCTATGTAGAGGCAGCCCGTGCGCTCGTAGCCGTCTGTCCGCAGGACTACGACGCGCCCGTCTGCGAGAGTGCCCTCCCCGCCGTAGCCGTCCAGGCCTATGCCCAGCTCCACCAGGGGGAAGTCCCGGCCGGCGGACTCGGCGAGGTCCACGGGCGTGAACTCGAAGGTGTCCAGGTCCACGTCATAATACTCGCCGTCAATGGAGTAGAAGGCGAGGCGCAGGCCGTCCTCCGTGAGCTCGGCGCTCCTTATGGCGCCAAGGCTCTCGGGTATGTCCTCGCGGCGAGCGATCTCAAACTCAGGCGAGAGCTCGACTATGCCCGTCTCGTCCGAGACGATGTAGAGCCGCCCGTCCTCAGTGGCGAGGGCAGTGGGGACGTTCACGAAGTACTCCCCCTCGTCCAGCAGGCTGGAGGCGTAGAAGCAATGCAGCGCCCTGCCGGAGCCGTCGAGCAGGACGTAGGCCCGCTCCTGGCCCTCCGGCCCGCTGAGGCTCAGCTGAGCGATGACGCCGCCCTCGACGGCCATGAGGCGCTGGACGGAGCAGTCGCTCGGCTTTGTGCCGTCGGGAAGGGAGACGTAGGGCATGGCCGCTCCAGTAATGCTGCCGCTGCCGGCGTCGTAGCACCAGAGCTTGCACTCCCTCTTCACGTTGCCGGTGGTGAACCAGCAGCTCTCGCCCTGGCAGGCGAGATAGTTTATGCCCTCGAACCGGCTCAGATCCACGATCTCCGGGCCGTAGTCCACGGGCTCCGTGACCTCAGCGGGCAGGCTCTCGGGCGTGCCCACGGGCTCTGTCACCCCCTGCGAGGCCGAGGGCGAGGCCCCGGGGCTCGCGGCGGCTGGCGTTTCGGAGCCAGCAGGCCCATCCGTACCCGCAGGCGCGGGCGCGCCGCAGGCGGCCAGCAGGCTCAGCGCGAGGCAAACGGCGAGGATGCGCGAATATTTTTTCATCTTTGGCCCCTCCCTTTTTCTATCTGCGCTCGTTAATATATATGGACACCCTGTCCTGTATGACTGCGGCGCACTGCTCCGCAGTGCAGTCACCTGCGAAGAAGCGTCCCGCCTCCTCGTTCACGATGCCCAGCAGCTCCTCGTCCTGCGCGCCGTAGAGGCCCTTTGCGCCGTCTATGGCCGCGAGCAGCAGCTGCGCGTCCTCGCGCGTGAAGCTCTCTCCGCCCACGCTGCCGGGGGCATAGCTCTGCGTCCCCTGTCCGGGTATGAGGTAGTGCTGCTCGCTCCAGCCCTCGCCGAGGCTCCTGGCCTCCAGCAGGGCCTCAAGGACTGCGCGGTTCGAGGGCAGGCAGAGACCGGAGCGCGCGCCCGCCTGGTATTCCTCGGTCAGCAGCGTCCTCACGAAGCTCCAGGCGGCCTCCGGCGCCTTGCAGGAGGCGCTTATAGCCAGGCCCGGTTCCTTCACGAAAGCCGCGCTCCCGTTCCCGCCGAGGACGCCGGCCAGACAGATCTCCCCGCCCATGGCGGCCTTGTTGCCGACGTAGTCCAGCAGCTGCCTGTCAAAGCTCGTGCTGGCTATGAGCTGCGCGCCCGCCTCCATTATGCCGTGGGGAGCGGCGCTTTTTTCCTGCGCAGCCTCGCGCGGGAAGCCGCCGCAGAACTTCAGCAGGGAGATGAACTCCTGCGTGGTGAAGCGGCAGACGCCGCTGCCCGCGTCCGCATAGCGCTCCAGGTTCGCCATGCAGAGCTCCCGGAAGAGCGAAGCGGCCGTGACCTCCGGCCCGAGCAGCGCGCAGCCCTCGGGCAGGCCCTCGGCCAGCTCCCGCAGGGTGGCAAGGTCCAGAGAGCGGCCCTCCAGCTCCGCCGGGGCCATGCAGCAGCGCAGGCAGAAGCCCTCCGACACCTCATAGAGCGCGCCGTCCCGGCGCAGGGCGTCGAAATATGGCGTCACCAGGGCGTCAAAGCCGCCCAGGGCGGCGTCGCCCTCTATGTACGGCGCGAGGTCGCGCAGCAGGCCCTTGTCCGCCAGGCTGTCGGCGGGCAGGCTGTCCGTGCAGAGGATGTCTGGCAGTTTCCCGGCTGCCAGCTCTGCAAGGAAAGCCTCCTCGCCCTCCCCGGCGTAGTCGCGCAGCCCGATAACGCTTCCCCCGTCCCGGCGGTTGAAGTCCAGGACCGCGCGGCGTATGCCGTAATCTATGTCGAGGCCCGCGAGCGTCAGGCGCGTCTTTACCGGGGCCTGGGAGGCCGCGGTCTTTTCGAGGCGCACGAGCCAGGTGCCGTCGCTCTCCCAGGCGAGGCAGAGGATGTCCCCGCCCTCCTCCTGGAAGACGGCGGCAAGCATGTCGCCGTCAAGGCCCGTGTCGGAGAAATACAGCAGCTCCTCCGGCTCCTCTTCCCCAGGCGCGAGGCCCAGCAGGCGCTCCCCGTCTGACCAGAGCAGGGCGTGCTCCGTCCCGGGGTAAGGCTCCTGCGCCGAGGCGGGCAGGAGAAGCTCCTCCTTCCCGGCTGCTGCGCCAACGGGGTCTATGGGCAGCAGCGAGATGCCCTCCTGCGTGTTCAGCAGGGCGCAGACCTTTTCACCCAGGCGCACAAGGCCGGAGAAGCCGCTCTCCCCCGCGGAGCGGCTGACAAAGCCGCCGCCCCTGTCCAGGACGAGCGCGCCGCCCCCGGAGGTCAGAAGGTATATATAGCCCGCAGCGTCCGCGGCACAGGCCTCCACGCCCTCTCCGCCCAGGAGCTCCGTTATATCCTTCACTGCGCGGCTCTCGCCCGCCGCGTCGAAAATATGCAGTATATGGCTCTCTGCGCTCTCAAAGCCGGCAGCGAGGTCCGAGGATGTGGCCCCGGACGTCTCCTCCATCGGCTCCGGCATGGAGAAAAAGGCCCTCTCCACGGCGGCAAATCCCCCGTCAGGCAGGGCGCACATGCAGCTTATTCCGCCCGAGACGGAGGCGCCCTCCGGCGTGGGCGCGGCCTCGAAGTTCGCCAGGTCCGAAACCTCTCCGCCCAAGGCGGACGCAGAGCGCAGAACGGGCCTGGTCACGGCGCCCCCGGTCTCCTGTCCGGAGGCCAGCGTCTCGACGCCGTCAAAATACAGCCGCTCCCCCGCCAGGGCGAAGCAGCCGGCCCAGTCTGCGAGCCTCGTGAGCTCGGGGACATAGACCCAATCCGTCTCCCCTGTCTCGGGCGCGGCAGTCTCTTCCACCTCCGGCTCAGGCTGAGCCGAGCAGGCGGAGAGCAGTATCAAAACCGCAAAAGCAGCGGACAGAAGGCGCGCACAGCGGCGGTCCCCGGCCATTTTCAGCACCCCCGGCTCCGTTTTCCGTATCGTTGACCTTAATACGGACAGGATATCATCCGGCCCCAACCCTGTCAATCTCAGTTTAAGACGCCGCGCAAGGCAAAAGGTTCCTGTGTTTTCAGCGTTCGAGCTGGAATAAATGTCGGCCGCGTGGTATAATGTATGTGTCCCTAAGCGCACATAATAAAGACGCAGCCGGAGGCAAAAAAGTCTGCGGCTGCGCTGAAAAAATCTTCTGAAAGGAAGGATGGCTATGGCTTGGGAAGACAAACGTGGTGAAAACCCTCAGGAGAGGGAAAAAAGACCCGGTACGGACACGGGACCCTTCACCCCCGACGGGGAATACGATTCTCTCGACGCCTGGGCCGACGAGGACGAGCGCTGAGCTCATAAAAAGCCGTCATATTCCCCTCCCGGCGCGCATATGCTGTATGTATGCCGCCTTGTGGAGGTGAGGAAGATGCAGACGGATATAGACGACCTCATATTCGCTGACGCCGACGCCGAGCCCAGCGAAAAATGAAAACCGCCCCAGCCGGGTACTCCGGTCGGGGCGGTTTTTTGCCTTTACAGGCGCCAGATGTTCTTTTCGTACTCGCGCACGGCGCGGTCCGCGGCGAAGATGCCGCTCTCCGCGATGTTCACAAGGCCCATGCGGGCAAAGCCGTTCTTGTCCCTGACGGCCTCGTACAGCCGGTCATGGCAGGCGACATAGGAGGCAAAGTCGGCCAGCAGCATGTACTGGTCCCCGCCGTAGAGCAGGCTCGACACGAGGTCGGCGTAGCTCTTGCCGTCGGCCAGGCCGGAGTTGAAGCGCTGGAGCACCCTCCTGAGCCTCGGGTCGCTCTCAGCAACGTGGTTCGGGTTGTAGCCGCGGCGCTTCATTTCCTCGACCTCGTTGGCGCGCAGGCCGAAGAGGAACATGTTCTCGTCGCCCAGGCGCTCATACATCTCGACGTTCGCGCCGTCGAGCGTGCCGATGGTCACAGCGCCGTTCATCATGAGCTTCATGTTGCCGGTGCCGGAGGCCTCCTTGCCCGCCGTGGATATCTGCTCGGAGACCTGCGCCGCGGGCATGAGCTTCTCCGCCACGGAGACGCGGTAGTTCTCCAGGAAGAAGACCTGGAGCCGGCCCTTGCAGACGGGGTCGGCGTTTATGTCCGCCGAGAGGGAGCAGATGAGCTCGATTATCCGCTTCGCGGTCTTGTAGCTCGCGGCGGCCTTCGCGCCGAAGACGAAGGCGCGGGGGACAAAGTCCATGTCCGGGTCGTCGTGCAGACGGTCCTGCAGGTGCGCGATGAGCATGGCGCACAGCAGCTGGCGCTTGTACTCGTGCAGGCGCTTGACCTGGACGTCCAGCACGGCGTCGGTGTTGAGCTCAAAGCCCTGGGACTTCTTCATAAAGTCCGCCAGTGCGGCCTTGTTGAAGCCCTTTATCTCCTGCAGGCGCATGAGCACCTCGGAGTCGTTCTCGAACCGGCGCAGCTTTGCAAGCTCCTCCGGCTTCTTGAGGTAGTCCGGGCCGATGAGCTCGCGCACCAGGGCGTCGAGCTTCGGGTTTATCTGCGAGAGCCAGCGGCGGTGGTCTATGCCGTTCGTCACATAGGTGAACTTCTCCGGCTCAAAGGAATAGATGTCCGCGAAGAGGCTGTTTTTGAGGATGTCCCCGTGCAGGCCGGAGACGCCGTTTATCATATAGCAGCCGGCCAGGCACATGTTCGCCATGTGGACCTTGCCGCCCTCGATTATGGCGTTGCGCGCGATGCGCCCGCCGTCGCCGCCGAACTTCTCGTTCAAAACGGCGCGCCAGCGGCGGTTTATCTCGCTTATTATCTCGAACACGCGCGGCAGCAGGCCCTGCACCAGGCCCTGCGGCCAGGTCTCAAGCGCCTCGGACATTATGGTGTGGTTCGTATAGGCCACGCAGTTAGAAACGACCTTCCAGGCCTCGTCCCAGCCCAGGCCGTCCTCATCCATGAAGATGCGCATGAGCTCGGGTATCATGAGCGTGGGATGGGTGTCGTTTATGTGGATGACATGGTGCTCCGCGAAGGAGCGCACGTCGCCCCACTGCTTGCGGTGCTGCTTCACGATGGTCTGCGCCGTGGCGGAGACGAAGAAGTACTGCTGCTTCAGGCGCAGGGTCTTGCCCTCCATGTGGTCGTCCGCCGGGTAGAGGACCTTGGTGATGACCTCGGCCATCGTGCGCTGCTCAAGGCTCTTGACATATGCGCCCTCGGAGAACTGGTACATGTCCAGCGAGTTCGGGCTGTGCGCCTCCCAGAGGCGCAGGGTGTTCACCTTGCCGCCGCCGTAGCCGGCTATGAGCATGTCGCGCGGCACGGCCAGGACGCTGGTGTAGTCCCTGAGCTCCGCGTGGCAGTTGCCGAAATAGTCCCAGTTTTCCTCCACGCGGCCGCCGAAGCGGACCTCCACCGTGTCCTCATAGCGCGGGATGAGCCAGCTCTCGGCGGAGCTCTTCCAGTTGTCCGCCGTCTCGGTCTGGCGGCCGTCCTCTATCTTCTGCTTGAAAATGCCGAGCTCGTAGCAGATGGAGTAGCCCGTCGCGGCGATGCCCTCGGTGGCCATGCTGTCCATATAGCAGGCGGCCAGGCGGCCCAGGCCGCCGTTGCCGAGGCCGGCGTCCGGCTCAGTCTCGAAGATGTCGGAGGCGTTGCGGCCCATGTCCTCCAGGGCGCCCGTCAGCGCCTCGGCCACGCCGAGGTTATAGGCGTTCTTCATGAGGCTCCTGCCCATGAGGAACTCCATGGAGAGGTAGTGGACCTCCTTTTCCGGCTGCTCGCGCTTCTCAAAGGCCAGCAGGCGGCTCATTATCTCGCGTATGACCATGGCCGAGGCCTGGAAGACCTGTTCGTCGGTGGCCTCCTCGCCCGTCACGGCAAAGTGTGCGCAGAGCTTGTCTTCAAGCGCGCCGCGCATCTCGTCTCTGGAAATCTGTCCTGTCGTCATAAAAACTCCTGTCCGTTAACTTAGATTTTGCTCCCCTTGGGAACCACCAGGGGCAGCTTGGGGCTGCCTGCCAGCGTCACGCCGCCGTCTACGCTCACATCCTTGTCGCAGATGATGTAGTCCAGCTTCGCGCCGGGGCCTATCACGCTGTCCTGCATGATGATGCAGTTTTTCAGCACCGCGCCCTGCTCTATGCGCACGCCGCGGAAGATGACGCAGTTTTCGACCTCGCCCTCGATAAAGCAGCCGTCCGCCACCAGGCAGTTCGTGACCTTCGCCCCGTCGCCGTAGTAGGTGGAGACGTCCGCGCGGCCCTTGGTGTGGACCGGCCTGTCCTCCGGGAAGAGCTCGCCGCGGTTCTTTGCGTTCAGCATATCCATGCTGGCCTCATAATAACCCATCACGTCCGCGATGTTCACAGCGTAGCCCTCGTGCATATAGACGTTGATGCTGCCGCCGGCCTCCATGAGGCCGCCCAGGCCGTCGCGGTGGAAGCGGCGGTTCATCGCGCTGTCGCAGCGCTCCAGGAGGTCCAGCAGCACGTCGCGGGACATGATGTAGGCCTCCAGAGCCGCGTGCCCCGGGCCGGGGCCGCTGCGGCGGAAGAGCAGCTGGGTCACGCGGCCGTTCTCATCCGTCACGAAGCGGTGGTGCGTCTCCTTCGGCGTGCCGGGGGTGCAGACCGCCGTCACGTCCGCGCCGGACTTCACGTGCGCGCGCATGAGCGCGCCGAGGTCGAGGTTCACGGCAAGGCTGCCGTGGACAAGGTAGATGTAGTTCTGCTTGATATCGCGGATGTAGCCCTCCACGGCGAGCAGCGCGTCTATGGCGCTGACATACCCGCCCATGCCGCTCTGGCGGCCGAAGGGCGGCAGAAGGCGCAGGCCGCCGCGCTTGCGGCTCATGTCCCACTCCTTGCCGCTGCCGATGTGGTCCAGCAGCGACTGGTAGTCCTGCTGCATGATGACGCCGACGTCGTGCACGCCCGCGTTCTGCAGCGAGGAGAGCGCAAAGTCTATGAGCCTGTACCGCCCCGCAAAGGGCAGGGACGCCGAGGTGCGGCACATTACCAGCTCGTTGAGCCCGACCGCGGAGCGGTCAGCGAGGATTATTCCGTGCAGATCGACCATCAGTCTCCGCCTCCTTCCCCGGCGGGCACGCTGTCGTAGATCATGGCCCCCGCCTTTATCACCGCTCCGGCGCCTATCTCGACGCCCGGGCCGCAGGTCGCGACGTTCCACTCCTCGGAGCCGTCCGGCTCGGAGCCGACCTTCGCGCCCGCGTGGACCACGGTGTTCTCGCCAATGATGGCGTATTTGACCTCGGCCCCGTCCTCAACGACGGCGCCCGGCATGAGGATGCTGTAAACGACGTTTGCGCCCTTGCCCACGCGCACTGAGCTCGAAAGGACGCTGTTCTCCACTCGGCCCTCTATCTCGCAGCCCTCGGTCACGATGGAATGGACTATCTTAGAGTCCGGCCCCGCATAGTGCGGCGGCTTTATGGGGCTCTTGGAGCGGATAGGCCAGTCCGGGTCGTAGAGGTTTATGAGCGTCGGCGAGAGCATATCCATGTTCGCATCCCAGAGGCTCACGATGGTGCCGACGTCACGCCAGTAGCCCGCGAAGCGGTAGGGCCACAGCTTCTGCCCGTCGGCGAGCATCTTCGGGATGATGTTCTTGCCGAAGTCCTTGGAGGAGTTCGGGTCGGCCTCGTCCGCAATGAGGTACTCGCGCAGCTTCTTCCAATTGAAAATGTAGATGCCCATGGAGGCGAGGTCCGATTTCGGCTGCTTGGGCTTCTCCTCGAATTCGTTTATGAAGCCGTCCTCGCCCGTGGAGAGGATGCCGAAACGCGAGGCCTCCTCCATCGAGACCTGGATGACGGCTATGGTGCAGTCCGCGCCGTTTTCCACGTGCTGCCTGAGCATGTCGGAGTAATCCATTTTATAGATGTGGTCTCCGGAGAGGATGAGCACGTTTTCGGGCTCGTAGTTCTCGATGAAGGCGATATTCTGGTAGATAGCGTTGGCCGTGCCGGAGAACCAGGAGCCCTTCTCCCCCGCGCTCTGGTACGGAGGCAGGATAAAAACGCCGCCGTCGGAGCTGTCGAGGTCATAGGCCTGGCCGCTGCCTATGTAGCTGTTGAGCTGAAGCGGCCTGTACTGTGTGAGCACGCCTACCACGTCTATGCCAGAATTCGCGCAGTTGGACAGCGGGAAGTCTATGATGCGGTATTTCCCGCCAAAGGGAACGCTGGGCTTTGCCACGTCCTTCGTGAGCGCGTAGAGCCTCGAACCCTGCCCACCCGCGAGGAGCATCGCAATGCATTTTCTGTTCACACATTTCCCCCCTGACATTTGGCGCAGCCCGGGTCTGCCCCGGGTGTGCGCGGATATTGCTAGGCTTTGCGGTTATATCTGCTCATGGCCCGCTCCGGGCCTTCGGTCACGTAACATTCCGCGGCTTCCGCCGCGCGCTTCGCGGCGTCCGCAAGGAGCTCCGCGTCCTTCCCCTTCGGCACGCCGAGGACCCAATCCGCCGTGTCGTAATCCGGGTGCGGCGGCTCGCCCACGCCCAGGCGCACGCGCGGGAACTGGTCGGTGCCCAGGGCGGCGATGACGCTCTTCAGGCCGTTGTGCCCGCCCGCGCTGCCGCCCGTGCGTATGCGCAGGCTGCCCGGCGTCAGGGCCATCTCGTCTGAAAAGACGATTATCCGCTCCGGCGGCACCTTGTAAAACTTCGCCGCCGGGCCTACGGCCTCGCCGGAGAGGTTCATAAGCGTCTGCGGCAGCATCAGCAGGACCTTCTGCCCGCCGAGCTCCGCAGTCGCGGTCAGCGCGCGCCAGCGCGCGCGGTTTATCTTGACGCCGAGCTTCTTCGCAAGGGCCTCGCCCGCCATGAAGCCGGCGTTGTGCCGCGTGCCCGCATACTTCGGGCCGGGGTTTCCCAGGAAGACGAGTATCCAGCTCGCGCCGCCCCTCGCTCCGAACAGCATCTCAGTCGAAGAGCGAGGAGATGGAGACTTCCTCGTAGATGCGCTCTATCGCCTCGGCGAATATGGGCGCGACGGAGAGATAGCGTATCTTGCCGCACTGGGGCTTGTCCTTCGGATAGGGGATGGTGTCGAGGAGGATGAGCTCCTTGATGGGGCTCTTCTCTATCCTCTCAAGGGCGGGGCCGGAGAGCACGCCGTGCGAGGCGCAGGCATATATCTCCTTCGCGCCGCCGATGTCCACGAGGGCGTCCGCCGCGTGGCAGAGGCTGCCCGCGGTATCGACCATGTCGTCGAGCAGGATGACGTTCTTGCCGCGCACGTCGCCTATTATATTCATGACCTCGGAGGAATTTGCCTTCTGGCGGCGCTTGTCAACGATGGCGAGCGGCATATCCAGCTTCTGCGCGAAGGCGCGGGCGCGCGCGACGCTGCCCACGTCCGGCGAGACGACCATGAAGTCCCCGTTGCCGCGGCCGAACTGCTTAAGATAGTAGTTGCCGAGGATGGGCGCTCCGAAGAGGTTATCGACCGGGATATCAAAGAAGCCCTGGATCTGGGCGGCGTGGAGGTCCATGGTGAGGACGCGGTCCGCGCCGGCCTCGGTGATGAGGTTGGCTACGAGCTTGGCGGAGATGGGGTCGCGGCTCTTGGCCTTGCGGTCCTGCCGCGCATAGCCGAAGTACGGGATGACGGCGGTGATGCGCCCGGCGGAGGCGCGCTTCATCGCGTCGATCATGACGAGCAGCTCCATGAGGCTGTCGTTCACGGGCTTGCAGGTGGACTGGACTATAAAGGCGTCCGCGCCGCGCACCGGCTCTCTGAGCTCAAGCGAGACTTCCCCGTCAGCAAAGGCGGAGACCTTGCAGTCGCCGAGCTTCTTGCTCAGCCGGTCGCAGATGGCCTGGGCAAGGGGGACGTTGGAGTTGCCGGCGAACACCTTTACCTCTTTACCGTGTGAGATCAATTCAATCTTCCTCTCTCTCTTGCTGGGTCGTGGACCCGCTCCGCTGACATTATACCAAATGCTTCACAAAAATAATAGATGGGAAAAGAAGTTTTTTCTGGCCCGGCCTGAATTTCCCTGAAATCGTCCCGTGAAAAAGCAGGCCGGGCAGCCCTGAAACGGCCGCCCGGTCTGCCTTTTTGCTCTGTTGTCGTATGCTCACGGCCATCCCGCCGGCCTCCATCGGGCGGCGATGACGCGATGCGCGCTATTCCTCTGTCACCAGCCAGGCGTGCTCTGCCACGCCGTTGTCCCAGACGCTTCGGCAGACATATACGCAGTCCAGCTCCGGCTCATAAATGCGGTAACTCCCGCCGTGCTTCTCGAGCGGGACCTCCGTCCCGTACGCTGCCGGAGGCAGCAGCGTCGTGCCGTCGTCCCAGGGATGCTGCGGCAGCTTCTCCGCGGTTTCGATCGAAAGACGGTAGACAGAGACGCTTCGGGGCCCCTTGTCCAGCCCGCCCTGAGAGCAGGATATGGAGAGATATTCCGTTTCCAGCGGGGCATAGATCACGCAATGGGCGTATTCCGGCATGAAGAGCATGCCGATATATTCAAGCGAGGGGACGTAGTAGGAGCCAGCCTCGCCCTGAGCGTCGAAAAGCAGGTCGGCGCCGGTGCAGATGTTCACAAAGGGCCTGTCCCCGCCGTAATATTCAGAATACGCATAGTCCGGCTGCGGCTCGTCCTCTACCAGCAGCTCGACATCCGGCCATTCAAAGCACGCCGTCAGCTCCCGCCTGAGCTGATGCGCCGCGAACACCGCGAGCGCAAGCACGAGGACAAGCACGGGCGCGGCGATAATTCTGGCTCTTTTTGTCAGTTTTACAGGAGCGGTCACCCGACCTTTCTCCGTCATTTTTCTGGGTTTGATACGCTTTTACTATACCATAAATTGCACAAGCTGTAAACAGTGATCCGGTCCGTCGCCGCCTTTCCGCCCCAGCGTCCGGGCAGAGTGCCGGCCGGAAAGTTTCGTATTTACAAGAGGGGAAGTATTGGATATAATAGTAGGGCTAATTTTTTGGAAAGCGGTTGAAGATATGCTTGAATTTGAAGAATATAAGGTCAAACTGAACAACATGAAGCCCACGCTCGACGGGCTGGGCTCGGCGCTCAAGCTGGACGACGCGCGCTCGGAGATAGCCGAGCTCGAAGCCGAGAGCGCGAAGGAGGGCTTCTGGAACGACCTGGACAGGAGCCAGAAGGTACAAAAACGCATGAAGCAGCTCCAGCAGAAGTGCGAAAAGTACGAAAAGCTCCAGAGCACCTGGGAGGACCTCATGACCATCTGCGAGATGGCCCTGGAGGAGAACGACGACTCCATGCTGGGCGAGCTGGAGACGGACTACGCAAAGCTCGAGAGCGAGCTGGAGGCCATGCGCCTCTCCACCCTGCTCTCCGGAGAGTACGACGCCAACAACGTCATCCTCTCCATCCACCCCGGCGCCGGCGGCACCGAGGCCCAGGACTGGGCGCAGATGCTCTACCGCATGTACACCCGCTGGGCCGAGCGCCACGGCTTCACCTACACGCTCATGGACTGGCAGGACGGCGAGGAGGCGGGCATCAAGTCCGCCACCATCAAGATAGAGGGCGAGAACGCCTACGGCTACCTCAAGAGCGAGCACGGCGTCCACCGCCTGGTGCGCATCTCCCCCTTCGACGCCTCGGGCCGGCGCCAGACCAGCTTCGCCGCCGTCGAGGTCATGCCCGAGATTACGGACACCGGCGACATCGAGCTGCGCGACGAGGACATCAAGATGGACGTTTTCCGCTCCTCCGGCGCGGGCGGGCAGAAGGTCAACAAGACCTCCTCCGCCGTCCGTCTCACGCACATCCCCACCGGCATCGTCGTCTCCAGCCAGGTCGAGCGCAGCCACTTCCAGAACCTCGAAAACTGCCGCGAGATGCTCCGCGCCAAGCTCGCGGAGATAAAGGAGCGCGAGCACCTGGAGAAGATATCGGACATCAAGGGCGTACAGATGAAGATAGACTTCGGCAGCGCCATCCGCAGCTACGTCTTCATGCCCTACACCCTCGCCAAGGACGCGAGGACGGGCTTTGAAAACGGCAACATCAACGCGGTCATGGACGGCGACATTGACGGCTTCATAAACGCCTACCTTGCTATGAAAGCGGGCGAGTGATATAGATAAACTGCTTAAATCCCTGCTGGCGGTGCTGCTGTGCGCCTTCTTCGTGCTCATGGGCGGGAGCCTGCACTTCGGCGAGGCGGCCGCCGCAGCCGAGACGGACGGGCCGACGAGGCCGCCCTCCATGTCCGCCGGGAACGAGACGGACGAGAGCGCCGCGCCCTCCGAGAGCGCCCAGCCCACGCCGACGCCGGAGCCCGAGGTCTTCAACATCAGCTTCATCGGGGACATCACCCCAGACGCCGTGCCGTATTACCGGAACTCCTCCGTCGCCTACCAGAACGTGGTCACGGCAGACAACCTCGGCTACGTCTTTGAAAAGACCATACAGTATTTTGAGGACGACGACTTCACGATGGCGAACTTCGAGTGCGTGCTCTCGGACTACGACGTGCCTGCGGACAAGAACTTCACCTTCCGCGCCCCGCCCTCGTATGTGGACATCCTCACGCTGGGCAGCGTGGAATTCGTCACCCTCGGCAACAACCACGTCGAGGACTACGGCGAGCAGGGCTACGCGGACACGAAAGCCACGCTGGACGCCGCGGGCATAGGCTACGCGGGCCGCGACGAGTACACGATATACGAGACGGAATCGGGCCTCAAGATCGGCGTCTACGCCGTTTCTTTCGGCAAGGTAGCGCAGATACAGGCGGGCATCGCCGCGCTCAAGGAGGCCGGGGCCGAGTTCATCATCGCCGCCCTGCACTGGGGCGACGAGGGCGCCTATGACGTGAATGCCCTGCAGCTCGAACAGGGCCACGCCGCCATCGACGCTGGCGCCGACGTCGTCTACGGCTCGCACCCGCACACGCTCCAGCCCATCGAGGTCTACAACGACCACTACATATTCTACTCCATGGGCAACTGGTCCTTCGGCGGCAACACCAACCCCCGCGACAAGGACACCGTCATCGCCAAGCTGGAGGTCACCCGGGATGTGGACGGCTCCGTCTCCGTGACGAACCTGAAGCTCATCCCCTGCGCCTCTTCCGGCGTTGTGGACGGCAACAACTACCAGCCCGTCCCCTACGAGGAGGGCAGCGAGGAATATGAACGCACCATCTCGAAACTCGAGGGCAGCTTTACTGGAGCGAACCTCACCATCCCCTACGAATACGGCTTCAACGAATACTGAGAGAGGGCGCGGCTTTGCGGCCGCGCTGCTCTGCCTGCCCGCCGCGCTGCTCTGGCTGGAGCTGGTCTTCAAGGCCTTCCACTCCGGCTTTACGGCGGCGGGCCTGCTCTTTACGGCGCTCTTTTCGCTGGCGGCGGGCTTTTTGCTCTGCTTTTTGGCCGCGCTGGGCGGCGCGCGCTTCTTCCGCGCGGCGACAGCGGTGTTCCTGGGGCTGCTGGCCCTGTTTTTCGGCATCCACGCGGTGTATCACGACATCTTCAGCGAGTATCTGAGCGTCGGCATGCTCGGCGTCGCCGGCGGCGCGCTCACGGGCTACTGGCGGGAGGCCCTGCGGGGCATAGTACGCTGCCTGCCGGAGATACTGCTGATGCTGGCACCCTTCGTCCTCTGGCTGGTCTTTGGCAAACGCCTCGCGCCGGAGGGCCTGCGCGGGCGGCGAAAGCTGCTGCCGCTCCTGCTCTTCCTGGCCCTCCAGCTGGCCGCCTCGGCGGGAGTGCGGCTGTGTACGGGCGGGGCCGTGCCGCTCTCGCTCAGCTACGGCGAGGGCTTTGTCATGGACACGGGCGTTGCGAATTTCGGCCTGCTGACGGCCCAGCGCATAGACGCCGCCCAGGCCCTGGAGGACGCCGCGCGCCTGCGCGAGGCCCGGGAGAGCGCCGCGCCAGCCCCGGAGCCGACGCCCACGCCTTTACCCACGCCGACCCCCGCTCCCACGCCCACACCCGAGGTCTTCACCCCCGAGCCGCAGGTGCTTGACATAGACTTTGAGGCGCTCATGGCGAATGAGTGGGACAGCAACATCCTCGCCGTCCACGAGTTCGTGTCGCAGTCGGAGCCGAGCTGGACGAACGAGTACACGGGCATGTTCCGCGGCAAGAACCTCGTCTGGATCTGCGCCGAGAGCTTCTCGACCTGGGCACTGGACGAGGTGCACACGCCCACGCTGTACGCTCTGGCACATTCGGGCTTCGTCTTTGAAAACTTCTACTGCCCCATCACCGCCGCCTCGACGACGGGCGGCGAGTTCATAACCCTGACCGGCCTCATGCAGAACAGCTCCAAGCAGTACATGCTCGCCTCCAAGGGCAGCTACATGCCCTACGCCATGGGCAATGTGCTCAATCCGCTCGGATACACCTCCATCGCCTATCACGGCGGGCAGTACACCTATTACAGCCGCAACGAGACCCTGCCGAACCTCGGCTACGAGTTCCGCGCCAACACCCGGGGCATAGAGCTGGACGAGCCCTGGCTGCTGCCCACCTCGGACCTCGACCTCGTGCGCAACACCGTGGACGACTACATCGGCCGGGGGCCCTTCAACATCTATATAATGTCCATCAGCGGCCACATGGACTACGTCTTCGGCGGCGGGCACGACATTTGCAGCCGCTACAAGGACGCGGTGCAGGACCTCACGGACTACACCCGCCCCGCCCAGGCCTATATAGCCAGCCAGATGGATCTCGACCTCGCCGTCGAATACCTCATAGACTCCCTCGACGAGGCGGGCATACTGGACGACACGGTCATCGTCATCTCCGCCGACCACTACCCCTACGGCCTGGACCTTGAGGACATAGAGTCCATCGCCGGCAAGGAGCTAGACCCCGCCTTTGACCTTGAACACTCGACGCTCATCCTCTGGTGCTCAGAGATGGAAGAGCCCGTGTATGTGGACAAATACTGCGAGAGCAGCGACATCCTGCCGACTCTCCTCAATCTCTTCGGCGTGGAGTTCGACTCCCGCCTGCTCATGGGCCGGGACATACTCTGGGAGGGCCAGGACTTCGCCGCCTTCCGCAACTACAGCTTCATCTCCGACTACGGGCGCTACAACGCCTCCACCGGCGTCTTCACCCCCGCCGAGGGCGCGCCGGAGCCGCCGGAGGGCTACGTGCAGGACATGGTGGACGAGATAATGCAGATGTACGCGTATTCCAAGACCATCGTTTACGACAACTACTACGGCAAAGTGTTTGGATAAGGAGACCCATTTGAAAATGGATGCAGAAAAGATAAAACAGGGCGTGCGCCTGCTGCTTGAGGGCATGGGCGAGGACCCGGCCCGCGAAGGCCTGGTGGAGACGCCGGACAGGATAGCGAGGATGTATGAGGAGCTCTGCGCCGGCTACGGCGAGGACGCCGGGGAGCACCTGGGCGTCCGCTTCCGCGTGGAGGAGAGCGGCATCGTGCTGGAGAAGGACATACGCTTCTACTCGATGTGCGAGCACCACCTGCTGCCCTTCTACGGCACGGCGGCGGTGGCCTACATCCCGCAGGGCGAGGTCGTAGGCCTGAGCAAGATAGCCCGCACCGTCGAGGTCTACGCCAAGCGCCTCCAGCTCCAGGAGCGCATGACCGCGCAGATAGCCGACGCCTTCATGGAAAAGCTCGCCCCGAAGGGCGTCATGGTCTTTGTCGAGGCCGAGCACATGTGCATGACCATGCGCGGCATCAAAAAGCCCGGCTCCAAGACCGTCACCACCGCGGCGCGCGGCGTCTTTGAGACGGACGGCGCCCTGCGCGAGGCCTTCTGGCACATGCTGGGCAGGTGAGCCATGCGCATAGGAAACCGGGAATTCGACACTGAAAACGGCGTCTACGTCATGGGCATCCTGAACGTGACGCCGGACTCCTTCTCCGACGGCGGGCGCTGGCTGGAGCGGGACGCGGCGCTCCGTCAGGCGGCCAAAATGGCCGCCGAGGGCGCGGCCATCATCGACATAGGCGGCGAGTCCACCCGCCCGGGCCACAGGCCCGTGGGCGCCGAGGAGGAGGCCGCGCGCGTGCTGCCCGTGATAGCCGCCGTGAAGCGCGAGACGGGCCTGCCCGTCTCCGTGGACACCTACCGGCACGAGACGGCGCGCCTCGCCCTCGAAGCCGGGGCGGACATGATAAACGACATCTGGGGCCTCAGGTACGACGGCGGCGAGATGGCGCGGCTCATCGCGCAAAGCGGCGCTGCCTGCTGCCTCATGCACAACCGCAAGAGCGCGGAATACCGCGACTTCATGCCGGAGCTGCTGGAGGACCTGCGCGGCACGCTGGACCTGGCCGCCGCAGCGGGCATAGCGCGGGATCGCATCATCCTCGACCCGGGCATAGGCTTTGCCAAGAGCTGCGAGCAGAACCTCACGGCCATGCACAGGCTGGGCGAGCTGGCCGCCCTGGGCTGCCCCGTCCTGCTGGCCGCCTCGCGCAAGTCGGTCATAGGGCTGAGCCTGGGCCTGCCCGTGGAGGAGCGGCTGGAGGGCACCCTCGCCACGACGGCGATAGGCGTCCTGCAGGGCGCGGCCTTCGTGCGGGTACACGATGTAAAGGAAAATCTCCGCGCAGCGCGGATGGCGCTGGCGATACGCAGGGAGGCGAGGCCCGGTGAAGGGGCTTGACGAGATAAGGATAGACGGGCTGGAGGTCTTTGCGAACCACGGCGTCTTCCCCGAGGAGACGCGGCTGGGGCAGAAGTTCCTCGTCTCGATGCGGCTGTACCTCAGCACGCGGCGGGCGGGGCTCGGCGACGAGCTGGCAGCCTCGGTACACTACGGCGAGGTCTGCGAATTCGTGACGGCCTATCTGAAGGAGCACACCTGGAAACTCATAGAGGCCGCGGCGGAGCAGACGGCGCGGGCCGTGCTGCTGCGCTGGCCGCTCATAGAGGGCCTGAGCTTTGAGCTGAAGAAGCCCTGGGCGCCTGTAGGCCTGCCGCTGGAGAGCGTCTCCGTGCGCATAGAGCGGCGCTGGCGCAGGGCATACGTAGCTCTGGGCTCGAACCTGGGCGACAGGCGGGCCTATCTTGAGGGCGCGGTAGAGGCCCTGCGCGCCCTGCCGGACTGTCGCGTTGGCGAGGTATCGGACTTCATTGAGACGAAGCCCTTCGGCGGCGTGGAGCAAGGAGACTTTCTGAACGGCTGCCTGGCTCTGGACACGCTGCTCTATCCCCTGGAGCTGCTGCACGAGCTGCAAAAAATCGAGCAGGCGGCGCACCGGGAGCGCCTCATTCACTGGGGGCCCCGGACCCTGGATCTGGACCTGCTGTTTTACGGGGACGAGATCCTGGACACCCCGGAGCTCATCCTCCCCCACCCCGGCATCCCCGAGCGCGCCTTTGTGCTGGAGCCCCTCGCCCAAATAGCCCCCGCCCTGCGTCACCCGCTCCTGGGCCGCACCGTCGCGGAGCTCCTGGCCGCCCTAAGGGCGAGGCCCCAAGATTAAAAAGTTATGCCCCGCTCTTTACAAAAGAGCGGGGCATAAAACTTTTACTGGGCCAGACCGCTGCCAGCCCAAACCCCTCGCCGTGGCGGCGAGTGATAAAATAAGTCCGCGCAGCGGACACCTCAGCGGCCGAGTGGCACCTCCCACGCGAGTGGGAGAGGCGGGCGGGTCCCGAAACC
>UQUO01000027.1 GCA_900544295.1 uncultured Eubacteriales bacterium
CAGGAGGGGGTCAAAGGGGGAACCCTCGCCGGGGGTTCCCCCTTTGCGGGCGGCCTCCGCCGCCCGCAGCCCCTGCGATTTACGGACGCCCGCAGTTATCCCGTGCCCGGGCGGGGATAGAACCCCGCCCCTACGAGGGGGTTTGAGGAACGTGGTGAGGTCGGCGGTGGACGAAGGAAAGGGTCGTCGGGGACGCCGACCCCTACGGCGGGTGGGAAACGGGCCGTGCGCCGCATAATATGCCGCGAGAGCATCCCGTGCCCGGGCGAGGGCCGGCGGAACGTGGTGAGGCTGGCGTGGACCGTGACGGCGGGACGTCGAGGACGCCGTCCCCTACAGGGCGGGTGCGACGCCGTGGGGTCGGCGGTGAACCTGGCAACGGGTCGTCGGGGACGCTGTCCCCGACGGGACGGCTGCGGGACGGGCCGCGCAATTGGGTTGAGGCGCTCAGGCCAGGACCTTCTTCAAATACTCACCAGTCGCGCTCTCGGCGCAGTTGGCGCAGTCCTCCGGGGTGCCGGCAAAGACTACGGTGCCGCCGCCGTCTCCGCCCTCGGGACCGAGGTCTATTATGTGGTCCGCGACCTTGATGACGTCCAGATTGTGCTCTATCACTACGACGGTGTTGCCCGCATCAGTCAGGCGGTCCAGGATGGTGATGAGCTTCTGCACGTCCGCCGTGTGCAGGCCCGTCGTCGGCTCGTCCAGGACGTACACCGTGGCACCCGTGGAGCGCCGCGCCAGTTCCGTCGCCAGCTTCACGCGCTGCGCCTCGCCGCCGGACAGCGTCGTAGAGGACTGGCCCAGCTTCACGTAGCCCAGGCCCACGTCGAAGAGCGTCTGTATCTTGTCCCGTATCTTCGGCAGGTTGCGGAAGAAATCCAGGGCCTCCTCCACAGTCATGTCCAGCACGTCGGAGATGTTCTTGCCCTTGTAGCGCACCTCCAGCGTCTCTCGGTTGTAGCGGCGGCCCTTGCAGACGTCGCAGGGGACGTAGACGTCCGGCAGAAAGTGCATCTCTATCTTTATGAGCCCGTCGCCGGAGCAGGCCTCGCAGCGCCCGCCCTTCGTGTTGAAGGAGAAGCGCCCCGGCCCGTAGCCGCGCAGCTTCGCGTCCTCGGTGCTCGAAAACAGTTCGCGGATGTCGTTGAAGACGCCCGTATACGTCGCGGGGTTCGAGCGCGGCGTGCGGCCTATGGGAGATTGGTCTATGCAGATGACCTTGTCCACGTACTCCAGCCCGTCTATGCCCAGGCAGCGGCCCGGGCGGACGTGGGCGCGGTTTTTGACCGAGGCCAGGGTCTTGTAGAGCACCTCGTTCACGAGGCTCGACTTGCCGCTGCCGGAGACGCCCGTCACCGCCGTAAGCACGCCGAGCGGTATTTCGACGTCAATATTCTTCAAATTGTTCTCGCTCGCGCCGCGGATGACGAGGCTTTTTCCGCTGCCCGCGCGGCGCTTAGCCGGGACGGGTATCTTCCGCGCGCCGGAGAGGTACTGGCCCGTAAGGCTCCGCGGCTCGGCGCAGATGTCCTCCACCGTGCCCTGGGCCACGACCTCGCCGCCGTGGACGCCCGCGCCGGGGCCGATGTCCACTATCCAGTCCGCCGCGCGCATCGTGTCCTCGTCGTGCTCCACGACTATGAGCGTGTTGCCCAGGTCGCGCAGCTCCTTGAGCGTGTTTATGAGCTTGCCGTTGTCCCGCTGGTGCAGGCCGATGCTCGGCTCGTCCAGGATGTACAGCACGCCCATGAGCGAGGAGCCTATCTGCGTCGCCAGCCGGATGCGCTGGCTCTCGCCGCCCGAGAGCGTCGCCGCCGCGCGCGAGAGTGTCAGGTATTGCAGGCCCACGCTCGCAAGGAAGCTCAGGCGGGAACGTATCTCCTTCAGGATGCGGTCGGCTATCATCCGCTCGCGCGCGCCGAGCTGCCGCGGCAGGGCTTCCATGAACTCCAGCTCCCGCGTCACGGGCAGCTCGCAGAAGTCGATGATCGACATGCCGCCCACGGTGACGGCCAGGGCCTCTTTCTTCAGGCGCTTGCCGCCGCAGTCCGGGCAAGGGTACTCGCCCAGATATTCCTCGTATTCCTCGCGCATGGACTGGCTCTGCGTCTCGCGGTAGCGCCGCTCCAGCGAGTTCACCAGGCCCTCGAAAGGCTGGCGGAGCGTACCCGTGCCGCGCGCCGTCTCGTATTGCAGCTCCAGCGGCTCGCCGCCGGTGCCGTACATGATGACGTCCATGACCTCTTTGGGCAGGTCCTTGATGGGCGTCGTGAGCTTGAAGTGATATTTTTTGGCCAGGGCGTCGTAGTACATTTTGGCGATGCTGTCGCCCTTCACGTTGGCCCAGCCGGGGGCCTGGAGGCCGCCCTGGAGTATGGAGAGCTCCGGGTTCTTGATGAGCAGGCCGGGGTCGGCCCGCAGCTGGCTGCCCAGGCCCGCGCAGGTCGGGCAGGCGCCGTAGGGGCTGTTGAAGGAGAACATCCTCGGCGTCAGCTCCTCGATGGAGACGCCGCAGTCCTCGCAGGCGTAGTTCTGCGAGAAGAGCTGCTCGCGCCCTTCCGCCGGGCAGTCTATGAGCACGAGGCCGCCAGCGAGGGAGGCCGCCGTCTCGATAGAGTCCGTCAGCCTGCGCGCCGAGTCCGGTCGGACGACCAGGCGGTCCACCACGACCTCGACGTTGTGCTTCTTGTTCTTCTCAAGCTTTATCTCCTCCGAGAGGTCGTAGACCGAGCCGTCCACGCGCACGCGGACGTAGCCGCCCTTGCGCGCGTCCTCAAAGACCTTGACGTGCTCGCCCTTTCGGGAGCGCACGACGGGAGCCAGCACCTGGATGCGGCTGCCCTCGGGCCAGGAAAGGACCTGGTCCACGATCTGGTCTATGGTCTGCTGGCGTATCTCCCTGCCGCACTTGGGACAGTGCGGAACGCCTATGCGCGCCCAGAGCAGGCGGAGGTAGTCGTAGATCTCCGTGACGGTGCCGACGGTGGAGCGGGGGTTGCGGCTCGTCGTCTTCTGGTCTATGGATATGGCGGGGGAAAGGCCCTCGATATAGTCCACGTCGGGCTTGTCCATCTGGCCCAGGAACATGCGCGCGTAGCTCGAGAGGCTCTCGACATAGCGCCGCTGCCCCTCGGCATAGATGGTCTCGAAGGCAAGCGAGGATTTCCCGCTGCCCGAGAGCCCCGTGAACACCACGAGCTTCTCGCGCGGTATCTCAAGGTCGATGTTTTTGAGGTTATTCTCCCTCGCGCCTTTTATAAAAATGCTCTCTCTCATATGCCGCCTCTGTTACTAAAGTAAAAGCATTATATTATACCTCATTTTTGCCTCCATTTCAACAGCAAAACCCGCCCGGCAAGAGCCGGGCGGGTCAGGGCCGCGCCTTGTCTGAGACGCCGGCCAGGTAGTCCACAGAGACGCGGTAAAACGAGGCAAGCTTTACGGCATATTCCAGCGGCAGCGCGCGTTCACCCCGCTCGTACTTGGAGTAGAGCGACTGGTCGCAGTGCAGGTATTCCGCCACCTGCCTCTGCGTCAGGTCCGCATCCTCCCGCAGGTCACGTATCCTGAGCTTCATTTCCATCACCGGGTCAAATATATCAAAGGACGATATGTCCTATTGACATTTTGGACTATTTGTCCTATTATAACCCACGAGGAGGGTGAAAATGACAGATTATAAGCAGCTCTATCTCACGATGTTTCGTGCGAGCGAGAAGGCCATCGAGTTGTTGGTAGATGCCCAGCGCAAATGCGAAGAGCTGTATATCAATTCGCACGACGCCGAACTCATCCAACTGGAGTCTCGTGATGAAAGCGATTGAAGCATCTTTTTCTACCACGAAGCAGCGGCCCCGGCCATTCGTATGGCTCGGGGCTATTTCAACAGCAAAACCCGCCCGGCAAGAGCCGGGCGGGGTGACAGGAGGCGCCCTGCCGTTTGGCTGGGGCGCTGTTCAATTCTGCTTCTTTCTCGGCGGCTTGGCCAGCAGCATGGCGACTATGCCCAGGACGTTGAAGGCCATGACCATGATGAAGGCGGAGGTGTAGCTGCCGCTCGCGTCGTACATCGTGCCGGCAAGGGCCGGGGACACGGAGGAGCAGATGGTGATTATCGGGAAGAGCGTGCCGAACAGGCTGCCGTAGATGTCCGCGCCGAAATAGCTGGAGAACATCACCGGCATGCACACGAAGGAGCAGCCGAAGCCTATGCCGGTGCAGGCGGCGTAGACCACCATGAGCGGCACATTGGAGGCGCCCATGAGGCAGATGGTGCCCAGCAGCAGCACGGTGAGAGAGCCCGCCCAGACATAGCGCGCGGGCATGCGGTTGCACAGCTCGCCGCCGAGCAGGCGGCCCACTATGCTCGTCACGGTTATGAGGCTCATCGAAAAGGCCGCGCTGGTCGCGGACAGGCCGTGGTCGCCCAGGCAGGCGATGCCGTGGCTGACGAGCATCATGTAGGGTATGTACAGGCCCAGGGCGCCCAGGAGCACCATCCAGCACTTGGCGTTTTTCAGGGCCTCCTTGACGGTCCACTTCTCTTCCGTCATGTAGGGCTTGAAGCTGGACTTTTTCTTGCCGGACGCCGCTTCGACATCGGCCTTCCCGTCGGGTATCTGCCCGATGTCGGAGGGCTTATCCTTGATGAGGAAGAGGTCTATGAGCAGGGCGAGCAGCGCCGCGCCGGCGACGACGAGCCAGCAGTTGTTCCACTTGCCCGTGCTGTCGAGCACCCAGGTGAGCAGCGGCGCGGCGATGAAGCCGCCGAAGCCGGAGGCCGTCAGCGTGATGGCCATGGCGCGGGCGCGCCGCTTGGTGAACCACTGTGTCACCGTGGTCTGCACCGGCACGACCGTGCCGAAGCCGACGCCCACGCCCGCAATGATGCCGAAGGTGAAGAGGAACACCCACTGGTTCTTCACAAAATAGCCCATCAGCACCGCAGCTATAAGTATGAGCGCGGAGCCTATCGCCATGCAGAACCGGGCGCCCTTTTTCTGTATCGTATAGCCTATCAGCGGCCCGGGCAGGCCCTGGAACAGGTTGAACAGCGAGAAGCCGAGGCCAAGTATGGTCCTGTTGAACTGCATCTCGTCCGACATGAAGGTGTTGACCGTCTGCCCGCCGTACATCGGGAAGCCGACGTTCAGGAAATATATCACCCACAGCGAGGCGACGATGGTCCAGCCGTAAAATCTTCTGTTTGAGCTTTCCACAGAGTTTCTCCTCTCTAAGCTGTATCAGAGCGCCTGAAAGAGCTCCACCGACATCCCCGAAGGGCCGTTCACGCGGGCGAGCCTTATCTCTCCGTAGGGCTCCAGCCTCAGGCGCAGGGGCGGTACGGCTGTCTCAAAGCCTGCGGCGGCGCAGCGCTCCAGCAGTGCGTCCAGGTCCTCCGTCTCGTAGGCCGTCGCAAAGACGCCCACGTTCTCCGGCTTCGCCACGTCGGACATCGGGCGGCCCTTTATCGAGTATTCCAGGCATTCGGTTATGGGCGTGTTGCCCCCCGCGAACATCAGCATACGGGTATGCGTCCCGTGCGGCACGCCGACTATGTCGTCCACCAGGCCGTCGGGCAGTTCTTCATCAAACACCTTGCTGAGCCCCAGCACGCCCTCGTAAAAGCGCGCGGCCTCCTCCCCGCTGGCCACCGTCTGCGCGACGTCCGTGAATATCGAGAACATGCCCTCAAAGCGCGGGATGGGCTCTTTCAGGCGCTCGATGAGCGCCATGGGCATGGCGTCCGGACCTTTCAGCACTCCCTCCAGCACGTCCAGGTTTATCCAGTCCGCCACATAGCGCGTGGGCGGGCAGTAGTAGTCGAAGCCCAGGTCCCTGAAATGCTCATAGGCCCAGGAATTGTCCTTGGCGCGAAAGGCCACGTCGTAGTAGCCGAAGTCCCAGCTCGGCCTGCCCTCGCGTATCGGGCGCTTGGGGGTGTTCGTGAAGCAGATGAGCTGGAGCAGGGTCGGCTGCTCCTCGTTTTTGAGCATGGCGTACTCCGCCGCGCTCGATTCGAGCCCATAGACGGCCGCCACAGTCTGCTCGTCCAAGCGGCCGCGGCAGACCTCGGTCAGCTCCATCTCGCCCGTAAAAAAGGCCAGACTCTTTTCGAGCTCGGACACACTGACGCAGATACGTTTGATACCAATGTCTTTCAAGGTTGCACCTCCGCATAAAAGCGATTCAAAAATCGCTGCCGGCGCCGATTACCCTGGCAGACCGGCAGCGAACGTCAGTTGCGGATACCCTCTTTCCGAGTTCAGTCTATATAGACGTTTTTGTCCTCGAAGACCAGGCTGTCGAAGTCGGGGACGAGGTACTCCTTCATCGCGCGTTCGAGTTCGCGGCCCTCGGTGCCCTTGTAGGCGGCGGGGTCGGCAAGGAAGCTGAGTATGGCCTCCGCGCACTCGAAGGGATAATCGAGGTAGAGCATGATGCCGCCGCCTTCGACTATCTTGATCTTGTTGATTTCGGAGCCGAGCTGGTCGGCGGCCTCCTTGATGGTCTTGAAGAGAGGCGGCTTGACGCAGTCGCGGTCACCCACGAGCTGGAGCGAGGGCTGCTTCACCTTCGGCAGCACGCGCTCAAGGTCGAAGGTCAGCAGGGCGTTTATCATGTCGCGCCCGCCCTTGTCGTAGTGCAGCAGATTGGCTATAGCCGCGCGCTGGATGTACTCGAACTTGCTGTCCGGGTTCTCGCGGTACTGCTCGTTCCAGTACTCCACGAAGTGGGAGCCGTCCTCCTTGCGCTGGAGCAGGCCGGATTCGAGGCCGATGAGGTCGCCGGGACGCAGGCTCTTGGTATAGGGCATCTTGTTGCCGCCTATCATGTCGCGGCGGGCCGCTTTGGCCTTCCTCAGGCTGTCCTCATATATGGCCAGACCGCCGAAGATGAGCTTGTCCACCCGCTCGGGATACCGCGCCGCCAGGTCCGCCATGATGAGCGAGCCGGAGTGCTGGCCCACGAAGCTGGCCTTCTCTATGCCCAGGTCGTCCATGAAGTCGATGAAGCTGTCGGTGAAGTCCGTGAACTCGAACCAGTTCGGGGCGGCGGGCGAGAAGCCGAAGCCCAGCGAATCGGGAGAATACACGGTGTACTGCTTCGCCACCATCGGGATAACGCCCTCAAACTCGAAGTTGTTCCACCAGCACTGGTGCACGAATATGACCGGGTCGCCGCTGCCCATCGTCTCGTAGTACATCTGGGTGCCGGAGCGCTTCAGGTTCGCATATCCCCTCTTTACCTGCTTTAGATTGGTCGCCATTGTTTTACCTCCTTGATGCTAAACGTGTTTTTCTCTCCTATGTCTTCAGACGCCGGCCGGACATCTGAAAGCTCTCTCATTAAATATCCAGCGCCGCAAAGAAACCGTCGTGGATGGCGGAGGTGATGGTGTCCGGGGTGCGGGCGTCGCCTATCACCATCACTTCCTTGTCCGGGAAAAGCTCCTTGACGGCGGCTACGGGCTTGGTGCCGAAGGCTATGACCACGTCGCCCTCCAGCGTCTTCTTCTCGCCGGTCTTCATGTCCTCGACCTCCACGCCGCTGTCCGTGAAGGCGGTGACGCTGTGGCTGCACAGGATGTTCACACCCGCCGCGGCCAGCTTCTTCATCATGACGATGCGCGTCATGAGCTCCTCCTTCAGGATGAGGTCGGGCAGCATCTCGACTATGGTTATCTTATGCCCGCGCTCGATGAGCTCCAGCGCCGTCTCCACGCCGACCTGGCCGCCGCCGCAGATGACGACGTCGCCCTTCACCTCGGCCTTGCCCAGCAGCACGTCCTGCGCCTTCTTCACGTTTGCGCCGTCTATACCCGGGATGTTCGGCACCAGCGGCTCCGCGCCCGTGCACACGAGCACCGTGTCCGCCTCGATGGACGCCGCGTTCTCCGCCGTCACGGGGCTGTTCAGGTGTATCTTCACGTTCGGCAGCCTGCCCAGCTGCACGCGGAAGAAGTCCGGGATGTGCTGCAGGATATCCTTGCAGGGCGAGCTGGAGGCTATGCGCAGCTGACCGCCGCAGAGCCTGTCCGTCGCCTCATAGACCTCGACGCTGTGGCCGCGCTGCGCGGCGATATAGGCCGCCTCCAGGCCCGCCGGTCCAGCGCCGATGATCGCCACGCGCTTTTTCTCCTCCGCCTTGCCGACCTTGCCGTTCGGGAAGCGGCTCTCGCGGCCCGCGATGGGGTTGAACGTGCAGCGCAGCGGCATCTGGCCGAAGATACGCTTGCCTATGCAGTAGTTGCAGTTGATGCAGCGGCGGATGCCCTCGACGTCGCCCTTCTCCAGCTTCGTAACAAAGTCCGGCTCGACTATCCACTCGCGGGACTCGGAGATGAAATCCGCCTGACCGTCCGCCAGCACCTGCTCGGCAACCTCGGGGTCGAACATGCGGCCCTGCGCGAACACCGGTATGCTCACGGCCTCCTTGATGGCCGCGGCCAGGTGCGCCAGAGTGGCCTTCGGCTGATAAATGGTGGGTATCATCCACTCCACCGTCTCAAACACCGCCGCCTCCGCGTCGATGGCCGCGACGCCGTCGCGCTCCATCCACTGGCAGAGGATCTTTGACTCCTCCACGCCGCGGCCGGCGTCGCCCAGGTACTCGTCTATCGACATGCGTACGATGATGGGGAAGTCCTTGCCGCACTTGGCCTGGATGTTCTCGATTATCTCGTGCAGGACGCGGTAGCGGTTCTCCAGAGAGCCGCCGTATTCGTCCGTGCGGTTGTTGAACCAGGGCGTCAGGAACTCGGAGATGAGGTAGCCGCCGATGGCGTGGATGGTGACGGCGTCAAAGCCGGCGCGCTTGGCGTTGAAGCAGCTCCAGCCCATGCAGTCCACCATGGTATGTATCTCTTCGACGGTCATGGGGCGCACGGGCGCGCCGACGAAGCGGGATTGCAGCGTGCCGGGGGCTATGCGCGTGACGTTGTAGACGCCCTGGCTGCCCTTGTCGTAGGGGAAGCCCAGGGACTGCGCGCCGCCGCCAGGGCTGATGTTGATGGTGCACTTGGTGCCGTAGCGGTGGATGGCCTCGGCCAGGTCCGAGAGCATGGGCACGTACATGTTGTCGTCCACGCGGATGGAGCCGGGGTAGGGGTCGATCTTGTCCACCTTCGTCGCACCCTGGGCCGAGTGGACGGTGATGAGGCCGCAGCCGCCCTTCGCTCGGGCGGTGTAATAGTCGATTATCTTGTCCGTTACCTCGCCGTCGGAGGTGGCGTACAGCGTCTCCGTGGGGCCCATGACGACCCTGTTCTTCAGCTCCAGATTGCCTATCCTGCCCGGGGACAGCAGATGCGGGAACAGCTCTTTGCCTGTGTTCATTTTTGTGCCTCCTGTCATAGTAAAATTCTCATAAATTTAAACTGTCTTAATTATCGCTAAAAATTATAGTCAATTATTTTGACATTATTATCGCCTACTTTCCCCGTTTATACAAGTGGTATTATTGACAAATCTGCACAAGCGTTTTTGGCTAATTTATTAACAATCAATATTTTTTACTATTTTGACCTTATCCCCCTTGCGTTGGTCGCGCGACTGTGATATATTGACGATTATCAAAATATTTTACTGTTTTCCGCATGGAAGGCAGTACGGAAGGATGGCCCACATATGCCCCCTCTTGAATACCGGCTGCTCGAACAGAATCTCAGCGGGAAATCCGACGAGCTGCTGCTCTACTTCATTTATCTGAGCCAGGAGCGCCTGGCCTCTTCCTTCGAGGATTTTTTCAGGAAAAACTACAACTGGTCCCCGAACCAGACGAGGGTGATGTGCTACCTGAAGTTCCAGCGTATTATCTCCATGTCCGAGCTGGCTTCACTCGTGCACTCAAGCAGGCAGCACATGACGCAGATAGTGGACTCGCTGGTGAAGCTCGACCTGGCGGAGCGAAAATACGACCCCCAGAACCGTAGGGCAGTATACGTCCAGCCGACGGTCACCGGCCTCAAGCGCCTTGACACGGGCGAGCGGCGGTTCATAAGTCATCTCCAGAGGGCGATATCCAAGCTCCCCGCCGAGGAGCGGCAGAAGACCATCGAAGCCATCCGCACCGTCTCGGTCTTTCTCGGCAACATCAACATCGAAATCGACGACAAGGCGGACGTAATATTCTGAAAAATGCCCTCCCGGCGCCGCCGGGAGGGCATTTTTGTTCAAAATCGCCTTTGCATCCTAGGTAAAATGAGGCTATAATAGGCTCACAGCGAGTGGCGTAACTGCGTAAATCCGGTTGGCCACCCGCTGTTTTTCATTTTCTGATTGTGAGGGATATTTTGAACGAAAAATCCAATACCTTTCTTGAAACCGAGCCCGTAGGCTCACTGATGCGGAGTTGCGCCATACCTTGTATTATCTCTCTGCTCGTCGCGTCACTCTACAACATTGTTGACCAGATTTTTATTGCCAACGCCACCTGCCTCGGCTCCTACGGCAACGCGGCCAACACGGTGGTCTTTCCGCTGACCGTCGTGGCGCTCGCACTGGCCGTCATGATAGGCGACGGCTGCTGCGCCTTCGTGAGCATCAGCCTCGGCTCCGGCGCACACGACGACGCCCACCGCAGCATCGGCTGCTCCGTCATCCTCTGCATCATCGTCAGCCTCGTTGTGACCGCAGCCTACCTCGTTTTCGACGACCCCATCCTCACCATGTTCGGCGGCAGCCCGCGCTTCGCCATGGCCGCCACGGTCTCTGGGGCTGTGGTTAACATGATCCTAGACCCGCTCTTCATTTTCGGCTTCAGCTGGGGCATGATGGGCGCCGCCGTCGCGACTGTGCTCGGTCAGGTGCTCACCGCAGGGCTCTCGGTTTGGTACCTCTGCCGTATGAAGGCCGCGAGGCTGCAAAGGTGCAGTTTTGTCCTCAGCGGCGGGATGCATACCCATCGTCGGCTACAATACCGGCGCGGGCCGCAACGACAGGGCAAAGAGGCTCTTCAAGCTCCTGCTGCTCTCCGAGGCTGCCGTCGGCGCTGCGGCGCTCGTCGTGGTCGAGTGCTTCCCGCGGGAGCTGATTGCGATTTTCGGTGCAGCCAACGAGAGCGAGTACTACACCCTCTTCGCCCTGCGGGCCTTCCGCATCTACCTGTCCACAACCATCCTCGCCTGCGTGAACAAGGCAACCTTCATCTACCTTCAGTCCCTGGGCAGGGCGCTCCTGTCCACGCTTCTGTCGATGGCGCGCGAGGTGCTGTTCGGCGTCGGCTTCGCGCTGCTGCTGCCGGTGTTTTTCGGGCTGGACGGTATACTGCTCTCCATGCCGGTCTCCGACGTACTGACCTTCTTCTTCTCGGTCGCCGTGATTGTATACACCAACAAGGTGCTCTCAAAAGCGCAGTGATAAAAAACAGCTCCGGGGCCTCAGGCCTCACGGAGCTGTTTTTTCTTTTTTGTAAGGAATCTCTTGCGGTAAAAGAGAAGAAACGCCGGCACAGCAAAGATGAGGGCGCCTACGGTGTCTATGAAGGCGTGCTGCTTCACGAGCACCGTCGAGGCCATGCACAGGACGCAGGCGACGGTTATCACCGCGCGCCAGGGCTTTGTGAATATCTTGCTGTCAAAGGCGCAGAGGATGTCCCCCAGGCAGCCCAGAACGTGCATGCTCGGGAAAACGTTCGTCGGCGTGTCCGCCGCCCAGATGATGGTCATTATCCAGGTTCCGAAGCTCGTCGCCTCCACGCCCTGCGGGCGCAGATGCTGGCCGTTCGGGATGATGACGTCCAGGATGAGCGTCGCCGAGAGGGTGAACATGTTGTAGTACATCCAGCGCCGGAACGCGCCCTCGTCCTTTATCATCGTCGGGATGCCCACGGCGGCAAAGAGCGGGTACCAGATGATATAGAACACCGCAAACTCCGGCACGAAGGGGATATAGTCGTCTATGAACGTGTCCGTGACCCAATAGCCCTCCGTGGGCGTGTGTTCCTCGATGATGAAAAAGGTGACTATGTAGACGATGAAATACAGCGCGAGGAGACAGTACCTGTGCGTCCTAATGAAGTTCCAGACCTCGCCGAACAGCTTGCGTATTATGGCTGATTCCCCCAAATTCTTTTCCTGTTCCCAACCGGGCAAAAATATGCTATCCTCAAAATATCAAATATCATTCGACTCGGAGGCCAATATGGATAAAACACCGCGCGGGCGTTTTGCGCCCAGCCCCAGCGGGCGGCTGCACCTCGGAAACATGCTCTCATCCCTGCTGGCCTGGCTGGATATCCGCTCCCTGGGCGGCCAGATGCTCTTCCGCCTGGAAGACCTGGACCCGGAGCGCAGCTGGGATGAATACGCGCGCCTCATGGCGGAGGACCTGCGCTGGCTCGGCCTCGACTGGGATCTCGGCTGGCCGGAGGAACCTGGCTGCCGTCAGGGCCTGCGCACGGGCCGCTACGAAGCGGCCTTTGAAAGGCTCTCGGCGCTCGGGCTCGTCTACCCCTGCTGGTGCTCGCGCGCGGAGCGCCTTGCGGCCAGCGCGCCGCATCCCGGCGAGGAGCGGCCCATGGGCTGCAAGTGCCGCTATTACTCCGAGGCTGAAAAGGCAAAGATGCGCCGCTCTCCCGCCGCTAAGGTCATTGTCCCCGACGCGGTGCTCTCCGTTGAGGACGGTCACTACGGGCCTTACAGCGAAAACCTCGCGCGCGAGGGCGGAGACTTCATCATCCGCCGCTCCGACGGTGTATTCGCCTATCAGCTGGCGGTCTCTGTAGACGACATGGAGATGGGCGTCACGCGGGTCGTGCGGGCGAGGGATCTGCTCTCTTCCGCTCCGCGTCAGAAATGGCTCATCGAGACCCTGGGCGGGGCCGCGCCGGAATATTGCCACTGTCCCCTGCTCGTCACGGGCGACGGACGCAAGCTCTCAAAGCGGGAGGGCGACCTCAATATGGAAGAGCTGCGCCGCCGCTATACGCCCGAGGAGCTCACCGGCGCGCTCGCCCACCTGTGTGGACTCATAGACAGGCCGGAGCCCGTCTCGCCACGGGAGCTCGTGCCGCACTTTTCCTGGGAGCGCGTGGCCCGGGAGGACGTCATTCTTCCTCCCGGCTTTTGACGGCGCGCTTTTTCGCGTGGCGGCCCGGGCTGTGCAGGGAATCTATGCTCGCCTTCAGTTTGTCCTGCGCGCGGCGGATGACTATGAGCGCGGGAGCGGACAGCAGCGCGAACACGACGAGTATCATCGCCCCCGGCAGGTCCAGGGACGAGAGCGTGAACAGCTGCGGGAGCATGACGACGCAGAACACAAAGGCTGCGGTGAGGCCGCCAATCATCACCTTGCGCAAAAGGTTATACGGCTTGCAGGTAAAGTGTACGACCATCAGGCCGACGATGTTGAGGATGATGGCGCAGACCGTGCTCATCATATTGTCCTCCACCTCGAAGACCATGCAGAAGAGAATGACGCCGAGGACCAGGAAGAGGTCCGTCAGCGCGCCGGGCAGGGCGCGGTAGATGACGTTCGGCAGGAACTTGCCCTTTATGCGCGAGATATTCGGCTCCATGGCGAGCACAAAGCCGGGCGCGCCTATTGTAAGGGCCGACACGAGGCTCATCTGCGCGCTCGTCACCGGATACGGCAGGGTGAAGATGAGCGAGATGAGCGCGAGGGCGAAGGAAAAGATATTCTTCACGAGGAAGAGCGCCGCAGAGCGCTCTATGTTGTTTATGACCCTCCTGCCCTCGGCCACGACCGACGGCATGGCGGCAAAATTGGACTCCAGCAGGACGATATGCGAGACCTGGCTGGCGGCGTCCGAACCCGAGGCCATTGCGATGGAGCAGTCGGCTTCCTTGAGCGCGAGCACGTCGTTCACGCCGTCGCCCGTCATGGCGACGGTATGGCCTTCGGCCTTGAGGGCGCGGACGAACTTCCGCTTCTGGTCCGGCGTAACGCGGCCGAAGACGGTATATTTCTCTATGGCCTCGGCTATGTCCTCATCCGTCTCCAGCGTGCGGGCATCGACATAGCTTTCAGCGCCCTTTATCCCGGCGCGCTTGGCGACCTCGGAGACGGCCATGGCGTTGTCGCCCGAGATGACCTTTATCGCCACGCCCTGCTTGGCGAAGTAGCGGAAGGTCTCCGGCGCCTCGGCGCGTATCTTGTTCGAGAGCAGGATGAGGGAGATGGGCATGAGCGGCGCGTCCAGCTCCTCGTCATCCGGCTGTCCGTCGTAGAGGGCCAGCAGCAGCACTCGGCAGCCCTTGGAGGAATAGGCGTCTATCTGCCTGGCATATTTGCCGTAGCGCTCGCCCAGGAGCACGTCCGGCGCGCCGAGAAGATAGGTCTCGTCCTCGTGGAAGCTCACGCCGCCGAATTTCTTGGCGGAGGTGAAAGGCACGGCCTTTATGGCCTGCTGCGTCACCTTGCCGGTGAAGTATTTTCGCAGTGCGGCCATCGTGTCGTTATCCGCGCGCATGGCGGCGACATAGTCTGCCATGATGAGGCGGATATCCTCCTCCTCGAACCTGTCCGGGCAGAGGGGGATCACATCCTCGACGGCCATCTTGTTCTCCGTGACGGTACCGGTCTTGTCCACGCAAAGGACATCCACCCGAGCCAGGGTCTCTATGCAGCCCATGTCGTGGACAAGCGTTTTCTTCTGCGCCAGGCGCACGACGCCCGCGGCGAGGGCCATGCTGGTGAGCAGGTATAGCCCCTCGGGTATCATGCCTATGAGCGAGGCAACGGTGGCGACGACGCCGTTCGAGACGCTGCGCTCCAGCCAGACTATCTCCTTGATGGCCATGAGTATGCCCAAGGGGATGATGGCTATGCCGATTATCTGGACGAGGCGGGTCAGGGAGCGCATCATCTCCGACTGCTGCGGCGGCTTGGCCTCCTTGGCCTCTATGGTGAGGCGATTGGCATAGGAATCCGCGCCCACCTGCGTCAGGCGCGCGCGGCACTCGCCGGAGACGACAAAGCTGCCTGAGAGCAGATCTGCGCCCGCGGGCTTTTTTATCTCGTCCGCCTCGCCGGTTATGAGCGCCTCGTTCACGCTGCACTCGCCTGCGACGACAACGGCGTCGGCAAATATCTGGCTGCCCGCCGAGAACACGACGATGTCGTCCCTCACCATCTCACTCGTGGGTATCTTCCTCTGCCGGCCGTCACGGATGACGGCCCCGTGCGGGGCCGTGAGCAGAGTGAGCTTGTCCAGCGTGCGCTTTGAGCGCAGCTCCTGCACTATGCCTATGGCGATGTTCGCAAAGACCACGCCCAGGAACATGGCGTTCTGCCAGGTGCCAAACACCAGCACGAAGGCCGCCAGCAGGAAGAAGAGCATGTTGAAATAGGTGAAGACGTTGGATTTGATTATCTGCCCCACGGTCTTGCCCGGGGGGTCTATGGGCAGGTTGGCCCAGCCGGCGTCCACCCTCTCCTGAGCCTGGGCAGAGGAGAGGCCCGTCTCCGGGTTCGTCTC
Organism: uncultured Eubacteriales bacterium; assembly: GCA_900544295.1. GTDB lineage: Bacteria > Bacillota > Clostridia > Oscillospirales > Oscillospiraceae > Scatomorpha > Scatomorpha intestinigallinarum. Next base: position 15,445 of record UQUO01000027.1, read on the forward strand.
CAGCACAGGCACGGGTCGGCGCATCGGCTCTTCTGTCTTTCGTTTTTTCCCTAGCTTTTTCATAGTGGATATTGTAGCATAATGTATAAGAAAGTAGTAGTTAATTTATTGTTAATATTGTCACCCGAAACTTAAAGCAGAATTAAACCCCCGCCCCTTTCGGAGCGGGGGTTTAATTTCAGATGACGCGGACTCTGAGCACGTCGGGATTTTGCAGGATCTGGCTCGTTATCTCGCCGTTGACGCGCTCCGCGAGGTCTATCATCGTATATGCGTAGCCGCCGCGGGGCTTGTTTATCATGTGCTCGATGTTGATGTTGCGCGCGCTGATGAGGTCGAGGACGCTGTTTATCATGTTCGGCACGTTGCGGTGGATGACGCACAGGCGGCAGACGCCCAGGCGTTCGAGGGAGGCGTTGGGCATGTTCACGCTGTTGCGGATGTTGCCGTTGGCCAGGTAGTCGTAGATCTCCTGCGCGGCCATGACGGAGCACTTCTCCTCGCTCTCCGGCGTGCAGGCGCCGAGGTGCGGCGTCGTGATGCAGTTGCGCGCGCCGATGAGCTTCTTGTTCGGGAAGTCCGTGACGTACTTGCCAATCTTGCCGCTCTCAAGACCGGCTATCATGGCGTCGTCGTCCACTATCTCGGCGCGGGACTCGTTCATGATGCGCACGCCGGGACGCATGGAGGCGATGGCGGCGGCGTCTATCATGTGGTGCGTGCTCTCGTTGTAGGGGACGTTGAGGCTGATATAATCGCTGGTGCGGAAGATCTCGTCCAGATAATCCACATGTATGACGTCCCGGGAGAGGCGCCAGGCGCTCTCGACGGACATGTAGGGGTCGTAGCCCCGGACGGTCATACCGAACTCCAAGGCGAGGTTCGCCACCAGCGCCCCGATGGCGCCGAGGCCGATGACGCCCAGGTTCTTGCCGCAGAGCTCCGGGCCGGCGAAGGCGCTCTTGCCCTTTTCAACAAGGGCGGGTATCTCGTCGCCCTTGCCGGCGATGGACTTGACCCACTCTATGCTGCCCAGGATGTCGCGCGAGGCCAGGAGCATCTCGAAAATTACCATTTCCTTAGTAGCGTCCGCGTTCGCGCCCGGGGCGTTGAAGACCACTATGCCCTTCTCGGAACAGGTGTCCAGCGGGATGTTGTTGACGCCCGCGCCCGCGCGGCCTATGCACAGCAGCTCAGGCCAGAACTCCGTGGAGTGCAGATCCGCCGAGCGGATGAGCAGGGCCTCCGGGTTCTCGATATCCGGCTTCACGGCGCAGCCGTGCTTTTCAAGTATCGAAATGCCGAGCGGGGAAATGGCGTTCATCGTGCGTATCTTATACATGGTGTGCCACCTCAAAATCCTTCATGTATTGGGCCAGGGCCGCCGCGCCCTCTATGGGCATGGCGTTATACAGCGAGGCGCGCATGCCTCCCGTCAGTCTGTGGCCCTTGACGTTCAGCAGGCCACGGGCCGCCGCGCCCTTCACGAACTCCGCGTCCAGCTCCTCAGAACCGGTGCGGAAGGTGACGTTCATGCAGGAACGGCTGCCCGGCTCGGCGTGGGCCTTGTAGAGCCTGGAATTATCCAGCACCTCGTACACGAGGCGGCTGCGCTCCCTCCGGCACGCGTCCATGGCGGCCACGCCGCCCTCGGCCTCGACCCACTCAAGCACCAGGCCCAGCATATATATGCACCAGCAGGGCGGGGTGTTCAGCATGGAGTCTTTGTTTATCTGCTTCTGATAGCTCATGATCTGCGGCGTGTCGGGGCGCTCGTGGCCGGCATAGAAGCGGTCCACGATGACCACCGTTAGGCCCGCAGGGGCGATGTTCTTCTGCGCGCCGGCGTAGATGAGCGCGTAGGGCGCAACGTCCACAGGCCGGGACATTATCTCCGAGGACATGTCGCACACCAGCGGCGCGCCGCCTGTCTCGGGCACATAATCCCAGGCGGTTCCGTAGATCGTGTTGTTGGCGCAGTAGTGGAAATAGGACACCCCCGGCTCAATATTCAGCTCTTCCTGGCGCGGGATGCGCGTGAAGTTCTCCTCCGTGCCGTCCCAGGCCACAGAGACCCGGCCGTATTTCTCGGCCTCTTTCGCCGCTATGCCGGAAAAGTTGCCCGTTATGGCATAGGAAGCCCCAGCCTTGCCTATGAGGTTCATCGGTATCGCCGCAAACTGCGTGGTCGCGCCGCCCTGCAGGAACAGCACATCGTGCGTCTCGGGCACGCCCAGCAGGCGCTTGAAGCGCTCGCGCGCGTCGAGATATATCTCCTTGAACTGGCTGCCGCGGTGGCTCATCTCCATGACCGACATGCCGCAGCCGTGCCAGTTGAGCAGCTCGGCCTGCGCCTTTTTGAGAACGGCCTCCGGCAGCTGCGCCGGGCCGGCCGCGAAATTGTAAACTCTGTCAGGCATTTACGGACACTTCCTTAACTTCTTTTTACGCTATTATAAAGTATAGCCTTTTCCGACTGTTCGCGTCAAATAGCAGCTCCAACAAGCATTTGCCCTGAAACGCCGGTTATTTGCACGTTTTTTACAAGGCCGCGCAGTCCTGTCCCCGGGGCGGAAACTTCGGCATAATTTGATGCGTGGCCCGTGGACAGACCGTTTTCCTCCGTCTCAAAAAGCACTTCCAGCGTCTTTCCGACGCAGGAGGCCAGGTATTCGCCGCGCATCCGCTCGGCCAAGGCGTGCGCCTCGGCGGCGCGGCGGGACTTCACGGCGGCCGTGAGCTGCCCAGGCATCTTGTCTGCGGGCGTCCCCGGGCGGCGGGAATAGGGGAAGACATGCATGGCCGAGAAGGCGCATTTTTCAATAAAGGCCAGAGTAGCCTCATGGTCGGCCTCCGTCTCGCCGGGAAAGCCGGTTATGAGGTCGGCGGTGAGGCCGCAGCCTGGGAAATAACGCCTCAGCCGCTCAGTCACGGCGAAAAACTCCGCCGTATCGTACTTGCGGCGCATGCGCGCGAGCGTGGCGTCGCAGCCGGACTGGAGCGAGAGGTGGAAGTGGGCGCAGACCCGGCCTGTCGCGGCCAGACGGCGGCAGAAGTCCTCCGTCACCACCGTGGGCTCCAGCGAGCCGAGGCGCAGGCGCAGCCGCGGCGCGGCGGCGGCGATGGCCTCCACGGCGTCCGCAAGGCCGGGCCCTCCGGGCAAATCCTCCCCGTAGGAGGCTATCTCTATACCCGTGAGCACCAGCTCCCGGTAGCCCTTTGCCGCAAGCTCCGCCGCCTCCTGCGCAGCCCGCTCCGGCGGCAGGGAGCGCACGCGGCCCCTGGCGTATGGTATGATGCAGTAGGTGCAGAAGTTCTGGCAGCCGTCCTCAAGCTTCAGATATGCCCTCGCATGGCCGGAGAAGGCCCCCGCGGGCAGGTCCTCGATTATCCTGCGCTCAAAGGGCTTGTCTATCCCCCGGGCGCGAGCCTTTTCAAGGACGGCGCGCTCCGCGGCCTCGACAAAACCGCGCCTGTCCCCGCTGCCCCAGACGACGTCCGCGCCCAGGGCCTCGGCCGCGTCCGGCTCCACCTGCGCCCAGCAGCCGCAGACGGCGCTCGCCGCGCCGGGATAGTGCTCCATGAGCCGCCGCAGCGCCTGGCGGGATTTCCGCCCGCTCTCCGCCGTCACGGCGCAGCTGTTCACGATGACGAGTTCGGCGCTCTCCCCCTCCCCCGCCGGCTCATGGCCGCGCTCGCGCAGGAGGGTCTCCATGGCCTGGGTCTCATACTGGTTGACCTTGCAGCCTAGGGTGTTTATAATATATCTCATCTCAAAAGTACCTCGAAGGTGATAATTTGGACATCTATCTGGACAACGCGGCCACTACCCGGGTCTGTCCCGAGGCCGCAGACATGGCATACAGGGTGATGACGGAGCAATACGGCAACCCCAGCTCCACGCACGCGCGCGGGCGCGAAGCGAAAAAGCTGCTCGACGCCGCGCGCAGGGAGCTCGCCCTCTGCCTCGGCTGCCAGCCGAAGGAGCTCGCCTTCACCTCCTGCGGCTCCGAGGCGGACAACTGGGCCCTGCTCTCCGGCGCCTGGGCCGCCTCCGCCCGGGGCGGACACGTCATCAGCTCCATGGCCGAACACGACGCCGTGCGCAAATCGCTCGACGAGCTGGAGCGCCGGGGCTACGAGGTCACGCGCCTTCCTCCGGATCCGAGCGGCGCGGTGCCGGTGCAGGCGGTGCTGGACGCGCTCAGGCCCGACACGGTGCTTGTCTCCCTCATGCTCGTGAACAATGAGACCGGGGCGGTGAACGACATCCCCGGCCTTGCTCGCGCGCTTAAAAAGGCGGCCCCGAAGGTCCTGCTCCACTGCGACGCGGTGCAGGGCTTTCTCAAGGTGCCCTTCACAGTCAAGAGCCTCGGCGCGGACATGGTGACCATTTCCGGGCACAAGATACACGCGCCCAAGGGCATAGGCGCGCTCTACATCCGCTCCGGGCTGCATCTGCGCCCGCTCATCCTCGGCGGCTCCCAGGAGGACGGACGCCGGGCAGGCACGGAGGCCATGCCGGCCATCTGCGCCTTCGGCGAGGCCGCGCGCCTGGGCCGCGCGCTAATGGCCGAGTCCACAGAGCGCATGGCCGGGCTCAGGCAGCGGGCCGCCTCGCGCCTGCTGGCCGAGAACCCGGGGCTCGTCGTCATAGGCGGCGGCGCGCCGCACATCCTCTGCGTCTCCCTGCCCGGCTACAGGAGCGAGGTGCTCATGAGCGTCCTGGAGTCCCGGGGCATAAGCGTATCCAAAAGCTCCGCCTGCAAAAAGGGCGGGCGGAGCCATGTGCTGGAGGCCATGGGCCTGCCCGCGCCCGTCATAGACGGGGCGCTGCGCCTCGGCCTTTCGCGCTATACCACGGCGGAAGAGCTGGACGCCTTCTGTCTCTGCCTGCGCGAGGCGCGGGAGACGCTGGCGCACGCCTGAGCCTTATTTCTTCTTGCCGTCCTTGCCGTCCGGGGGGTTCTTCCCCCGGGCGTCTTTCATTATGAGGCTGCGCAGCCGCTCCGCCCTCGCCGCGCCCGCTGCGCGGGAGGCCTCCCGGGCCTCCGCCTTCTTCGCGCGGCGCTCCTCCGGCGTGGGCTGGGGCGGCATCTCTATGTGCTCGCCCGTCTTGGGGTCTATGTGGTGCAGGTTCTCATAGCTCTCATAGTCCTCCGGCAGGCCGCTGCGGCGCAGCTTGCGCCGGGTGAGATTCTTGATGCCGGAATAGATGACCACGAACACCGGCACGCCCAGCAGCATACCCATGAAGCCGAAAAACCCGCCGCCTATGATGATGGCGAACATTATCCAGAAGCCGTTCACGCCCGTAGAGCTGCCCAGGATCTTCGGGCCGAGGATATTGCCGTCAAACTGCTGCAAAATGAGGATGAACACCAGGAAAATGAGGCATTTCATGGGATCCACGAGCAAAATGATGAAGGCCGAGGGTATGGCGCCTATAAAGGGTCCGAAGAAGGGGATGACGTTCGTCACGCCCACGATGACCGCTACGAGCAGGGTGTAGGGCATATTCATGAGGCTGCAGCAGATATAGCACAGGATGCCGATTATCGCGCTGTCGAGTATCTTGCCGCTTATGAAGTCCATGAAGGTCTTGTCCGTGAAACGCACGCCCTCCAGTATCTTCTCCGCCGCCTCGACGGTGAAGATGCAGTAGAGCACCCGCTTGGCCCCCGTCGCCACGGCTTCCTTGTTGAAGAGCACATAGAAGGAGACGATGATGCCCACGGCGACATAGTAGATGCCGCGCACGAAGGTGTAGACGCCAGAGGTGATGCTGCCTATCAGGTTCGTCATCTGCGGCAGCAGCGTATCCGTCGCCCACTGGGTCAGCCGGTCGGAGGCGCTGTCCAGCAGCGAGACCACGCCGTTTTTCAGTTCCGGGTAATCCTCAAAGGTGCGCGTGACCCAGTTCACGATGGTCTCGTAATAGCTCTGGCTGTTCTGGACTATGCTGTTTATGCTCGAATATATCTGCGGCAGGATGAGCCAGAGCAGCGCGCCCACGATGAAGAGCATCAGCAGCTCGGCTAAGATTATCGCCACGGCACGTCCGAAGCCGAAGGAGCGGCGATGATCGTCCTTGAAGAGCCTGTCCCCCAGCGGATTCGTCACCGTGCGCTCAAAAAACACCATGGCAGGCCGGAGCAGGTAGGTTATCGCAAAACCCCAGATGAAAGGCGCTATGATGTGTACAAAGGCGCTGAGCGCCTGCAGGACCCCCGGCCAGCGCGAGAGCAGCAGGTAAAAAATTATGCTGCACGCGATGACGGCAAAGGCCGTCACGCCCCAATAGAGGTATTTTTTGTCACCGCCGAATCTCTTCATTCCGTCCTCCCTGCTTTCACCGGCTCACGGGCCTTTTTACATTGTAACCTCAGCCAAAGCGCCCGTCAACCGCAAAAACGGCTCTCCCCGGCCTGTATGAACCTTATGTCAACTGTTTTCTGAATATTCCTCGACTTTTTTCGCGCTTTTCCGCGGTTGAAAAACATGTTGAAAATGTGCAAAAGCCCTCCGCAGCAAGGGTTTTGCGGGGAGGTCCTGTTCACGGAAAATTCACGATTTTTATGAATATCACATAATTTACGTCTACCGCCCTCCGGCAGGCATTTGTGCGGACGAGGCCGCATAGGGTTTTACAAAAACCGGCTTTCGGAGGTCGCTCGAAATGAAGAAGACTGCACATATTCTAGCCCTGCTCCTGGCCTGCGCCCTGCTGGCGGCGCCCGCGCGCGCCGCCTCCGCACAGGACCCCGCCGCGCCGGAGGTCGCCGCGCCCTCCGCCGTGCTCATAGAGCGGCAGACCGGCACTGTGCTCTACGCCAAGGGCGAGACCGAGCGCAGGCCCCCAGCCTCCGTCACCAAGGTCATGACCCTCCTGCTCGTGGCCGAGGCCGTGGACGCGGGCGACATTGCCCTCGACGACATGGTCACGGCCTCTGAGCGCGCGGCCTCGATGGGCGGCAGCCAGATCTGGCTGGAGCAGGGCGAGCAGCTGTCCGTCTCAGACATGATAAAGTGTGTCGCCGTCGTCTCCGCCAACGACTGCGCCGTGGCTCTTGCCGAGCACCTGTGCGGCTCCGAGGCCGCCTTCGTCGAGCGCATGAACGAGCGCGCCGCCGAGCTCGGACTGGAGAACACACAGTTCACGAACTGCACCGGCCTCGTCGACGACACGGCGCACTATACCTGCGCCCTCGACATCGCCTCCATGAGCCGGGAGCTGCTCTCACACGAGTGGATAAAGGACTACACGACCATCTGGATGGACTCCGTGCGCGACGGAGCCTCCGAGCTCACGAACACCAATAAGCTCGTGCGCTTCTATGACGGCTGCACCGGGCTCAAGACCGGCTACACCTCCACGGCGATGTACTGCCTTTCCGCCTCCGCCGAGCGAGAGGGCACGGAGTACATAGCCGTCATCATGCACGCCGAGAGCATCGACAGCCGCAACGCGGACGCCTCCGCCCTGCTGGACTACGGCTTTGCCAACTTCAGGCTATGCCCCCTCACTTCCGGCGAGACTCTGCCGGAGGTCGCCGTGGAACTCGGCACCCTTGACAGCGTGACGCCCGTCTACGACGGCGGCGGGGCCGTGTTGCTCCGCGCGAAAGACGCCGAGGGCCTCTCCTGGAGCCTCGACCTGCCCGAGAGCCTGCCCGCGCCCGTACGCGCCGGGGACGTTCTTGGAAAGCTCACCCTCTCCAACAGCGCCGGCCCCGTGGCCGAGGTCCCTCTGCTCGCCGAGGCCTCCTCGGAGCGGCTCTCCTCGCCCGGTATCTTTATAAAACTGCTCTCCCAGCTCTTCTGCGCGGAGTGATACCCCACTTTTTCGTCGTTTTCGATGCTTTTTCGACTTTTCTCCCCCACTTTTTCCAAAAAAGCTGCTGAGTTTTGATACTTGTAATCTGCGAAAAAAGTAGTATAATCTTCCTAAACCCGAGACTTTTATACAAAAGGATGAGGAACATGATAAAAGTTGACCTCAGCGGCGCCGCTCCGTTTTTTGACGCCGCCGGCCCGGACTATGCCGCCGCCGCCGCGGCCCACCGCCTGCTTGAGGAAAAGAGCGGCCCGGGCGCGGAGTTCACCGGCTGGACGGAGCTGCCCATGCGCATGAAAAAGGGCGAGCTCAAGCCCATCCTCGCCGCGGCGGCGAAGATACGTTCCCGCTCCAAAGCCCTGGTGGTCGTCGGCATCGGCGGCTCCTACCTCGGCGCCCGCGGGGCCATCGAGCTGCTGCGCCCCCTGCCCGGCAAGGACGACCCGAAGGTCTTCTTCGTCGGCAACGGCCTGAGCGCGGACTACCTCAACTGCGTCATCGAGCAGCTTGGGGACGACGACTTCGACGTCAACGTCATCTCCAAGTCCGGCACGACGCTGGAGCCCGCGGTCTCCTTCCGCGTGTTCCGCACCATGCTGGAAAAGAAATACGGCGCCGCCGCCAAGCGCCACATCTTCGCGACGACGGACGTCTCCCGCGGCGTGCTGCGCTCCATGGCCAACGCCGAGGGCTGGGAGTGTTTCACCGTCCCCGGTGACGTGGGCGGGCGCTACAGCGTGCTGTCCGCCGTGGGCCTCTTGCCTATGGCCGTCGCCGGCATCGACGTCGCCGCCGTCATCGACCAGGCCATAGCCACCTTCGGCTCGCTCTACAGGCGCAGCCCGGATAACCCCGTCTGGCAGTACGCCGCCGCGAGGCAGCACCTCTACGGCCGGGGCTACAGCATAGAGCTGCTCGCGAGCTACGAGCCCTCCTTCCGCTTCATGGCCGAGTGGTGGAAGCAGCTCTACGGCGAGAGCGAGGGCAAGAACGGCATAGGCATCTTCCCCGCCTCCCTTGAGTACACCGCCGACCTGCACTCCATGGGCCAGTATGTCCAGGACGGGCCGCGCAAGCTGTATGAGACGGTCGTCTCCTTCGAGAAGTCGCTCACGAGCTTTGCCGTGCCCTTCGGCATGGGCGACCCTGACGGCCTCAACTATCTCGCCGGCCGCGACCTGCACGACATCTGCCGCACCGCGCGCGACGCCGTCAAGGCCGCGCACATCTCCGGGGGCGTCCCGAACATTGGCGTGAGCGTCGATAAGCGCGACGAGGCCGGTTATGCTGAGCTCGTCTGCTTCTTCGAGCTAGCCTGCGCCATCTCCGGCTACATGTCCGGCGTGAACCCCTTCGACCAGCCAGGCGTTGAGGCCTACAAGAAGAACATGTTCAAAATGCTCGGCAAGCCCGGGGCGTAAATTAACAATGTATTAACTTTGATTTTACCCGTTGAACTCGGGCTTAAAAGATGGTAAGCTGTGAGTATAAACAGCTTACCATCTTTATTACAGCGAAAAAACGTTTAAGGAGCGTGATTCAAATATGGTCAAGGTGTTAGTGGGCCTGAAGGGCTCCGGCAAGACCAAGCGCCTGGTGGAGCTCGTCCGCCGCGCCGTCGAAGAGGAGCACGGCGACGTCATATGCATAGAGAAGGACAAGAACCTCACATACGACATACCGTATCAGGCCCGCCTTATCCACGCCAGCGACTACCAGATAGGCACTTTTGAGTTCATGAAGGGCTTTATAAGCGGACTCAGGGCTGGAAACTACGACATTTCGCACATCTTCATAGATAACTTCCACAAGATGTTCAATGCCGGCACGGAAGCGCAGGTTGTGGATTTCCTTGACTGGCTCTCGAGCTTTGCCGAGAGCGAGGGCATCAAGTTCACCATCACGATGACCGCCGACCCCGAGACTGTCGGGGATGAGATCAAGAAATACGCGATGTGAATACGGACCGCCGCCCGGCAAACCGGGCGGCGGTTTTTTTGTGTGTGTGGCTGGAGCGGAGGTTTTGGGTTTGGAGGAACTCGCCGTTTTGCTGGCGGTTGACTTTACCTTGTGCTGCCTATTCCACCCCGTTTCTTTGGTCTTGCCCAAAGAAACGGGGTGGAGCCCCAAAGAAAAGCGCTTTTGGGGTGGTGGCGCCCCCGTGAGGTTTCGGGACCCACCCGCCTCTCCCACTCGCGTGGGAGGTGCCACTCGGCCGCTAAGGTGTCCGCTTCGCGGACGGATTGGATCACTCGCCCCAGGGGCGAGGGGTTTGGGCTGGCGGAAGTCTAGCCCAGTAAAAGTTTTTTGCCCCGCTTTTTTACAAAAAAGCGGGCGGGGTCCAGGGGC
>UQUO01000028.1 GCA_900544295.1 uncultured Eubacteriales bacterium
AAGCGTTTTTCTTTGGGGCTCCACCCCGTTTCTTTGGGCAAGACCAAAGAAATGGGGTGGATTCGCAGCACAAGGTAAAGACAACCAACAGCAAAACGGCGAGTTGCGAAAACAAAACCCCGCCCCTGCCATCAGGCGCCGCAGGTCACATTCCCGCCTCCGTCACCCTGAAAACCAGCTTCAGGCAGGGAGGTTCGCCGTCCTCGGCGGCGGTGAGGCCGAAGGCTGTGGGCTCGCCGGCATACTCGGCCTCGCAGAAAAGGCGCAGGCCGGCCGCCTCGAAGTCAAAGCCGCCGAAACCCGCGGCTTTAATCCGCCGCAAAAGCTCCTGCCGCTCGGCCAGGTCCAGCGCGCCCATGCCCTCCCGGCCCCAGACCAGGCTCATGACGGCCAGCTGAAGCTCGCTCGTCGGCGGGGAGATGTAGATGGCGTCCTCCCCCGTCTCAATGCGCAGCTCCAGCCGAGTGAGGACCCCGCCCTCCTCCGTGAAGACATACTCCGGCTCCGAGTTGGAAAGGTTGCCAATGGTGAGGCTGTGGTTTATGTCTATCCAGCCCTCCGTCGTGCGGCCCCAGGCCTCACCGAGGCTGAGGCGGCCGCCGCTCTCGCTCTCGACAGAGAGGCCCAGCAGCCACTTGCCCGGCGTCGTGCCCCAGAAGTGCAGCAGCAGCGGCTCCGCGACAAAAAGGGCCGCGAGGGTGACTAGCGTGCGTATAACGGTGAAGCCAAAGCCCTGGGGCTGGTAGTTGGGGCGGAAGAGCAGGGCCGCGGCGGCAAGGGGCAGGATGGTGCAGAGCATGAGGTCCAGGTTCCGCGCAAAGAAGCGCCGCCAGGTGCGCGTCCAGCGCCGCGCCCAGAGCCAGGTCCCCGCCGCGCAGCTGCCGTATCTCCGCCAGCGGCAGCCCCAGCTCCCGCAGCAGGCGTACGCGCAGGAGCAGGGCCAGGTCCTCCTCCGAGTAGTCGCGGTAGCCGTTTTCCCTGCGCGCGGGGCGCAGAAGGCCCTCGGCCTCGTAAAAGCGTATGTTGGCGCGCGTCAGCCCGCTGCGCCGCTCCAGCTCCGCTATGGTCATGGCACATCCCTCCATAGGCCCATTTTAAAGTATAAAGCGGGTTTACAGTCAAGGGCTTTGCAGAAAAATATGCGCATACGCCCGAAATATGTTTAATGAAAAATGCCGCCCGGGGGGCGGCATTTTTATGTTTCAGCCGGCTCAGATGGCCAGGGCGGCGTTGAGGGCGTCGCCGGTGGCCTCCATGGAGTTGCCGGGGGCCTGGCGGGCTTCGCCGATCACTATGACCTGAGGCGCGAGGTCCTTGAGCTGCTCCTCAAGGGTGTTGTTGGACCGGTAGCCCATGGCCAGCACTACGCTGTCGTAGCCGCGCATGGCCGCGTCCTCGCCGGTGACGGTGTCGGTGAAGTCCACGCCGTCGGCGTAGAACTGCTTGACGCGGGCGTTGACGCGCTGGGTGACCTTGTGCTTCTCAAGGTTGGCCATGATGTACTTGCGGGCCTCGGGGACTATGTCCTCGCCGATGACCGGCTTCATCTCCACCATGTCCACGATGTGCTCGCGCTCGGTGAGGAACTCGACGCACTCGCAGCCGACCATGCCGCCGCCGACGACCAGCACGCGCTTGCCGGTGTCGGCCTTGCCGGTGAGGACGTCCTCGGCGGTGGAGCAGCCGCAGCTGTCGAGGCCCGGGATGGGCAGGCGCAGCGGCACGCTGCCGGTGGCGATGATGATGGCGTCGGGCTTCAGGGACGCCACAAGCTCCGGGGTGGCCTCGGTGCCTGTGCGGATGTCCACGCCGGCCTCGCGGCAGTTGACGATGAAGCTGCGGATGGCGCCGGAGATCTCGCCCTTTCCGGGAGGATAGGAGGCGACGAGGAAGTGGCCGCCGAGCTCGGCGTCCTTCTCCAGCAGGGTCACGCTGTGGCCGCGCAGGGCGCAGAGCCTGGCCGCGTACATGCCGCCGGGGCCGCCGCCGATGACGACGACGTTTTTCCTGACCTCGGCCGGCTTCAGCTCGGCCTCGCGGCCTACGCAGGGGTTCATGGCGCAGGTGATGGGGCGGCCCTGCAGCATGTTCGGCACGCAGCCCAGCAGGCAGGCTATGCAGGGGGTGAGCTTCTCAAGCTGGCCGTTCCTCGCCTTGTTCGGCAGCTCGGGGTCGGCTATGCTCTGGCGGCCGAAGGCGATGAGGTCCGCGCGGCCCTGCTTCACCAGCAGCTCCGCGTACTGCGGCTCCGTGAAGCGGCCCACAAGGATGACGGGGACGGACACGGCCCTTTTTATCTCGGCGCCGAGCTCGGCGTTGAAGCCGCCGTGGGTGATGTTCGGGGCCCACATGAACTCGTCGTGGATGTGGATGGAGCGGGTGACGTGGATGGCGTCTACGCCGCAGACCTGCTCGAGATAGGCCGCGATGGCCGCCGCGTCGTGGACGTCCACGCCGCCGTCGCCCTCGTCGCGGGCGTTGATGCGGCAGAGGATGGGCATGTTGCCGCCGGTCTTCTTGCGGATGTTCTCGATTATGAGCCTGGGCAGGCGCATGCGGTTCTCAAAGCAGCCGCCGAACTCGTCCGTGCGCTTGTTGGTGCGCGCGGAGATGAAGGTGCTCACGAGGTAGCCGTGGGCGCAGTGGACCTCGACCATGTCGATGCCCGCCAGCTGCGCGCGGCGCGCCGCGTCGCCGTAGCACTCGATGAGCCTGTAGACCTCCTCCGTGGGCATGGCCTCGGGGATCTCGCGCCCGGCGCTGGGGGCGATGGCGGAGGCGGCCTTCAGGGGGTAGCCGGTGAGCTTGCTGTTGCCCTCGGGGCCGGCGTGCTGGAGCTGGATGCTGACCTTCGCACCGTAGGCGTGGCAGGCGTCGGCCACGCGCTTGAAGCTCGGGACGACCTCGTCGGAGAAGAGGCAGGGCTTGCGCGGGCCGCCCTTGGCCTCCTTGTAGACGACGGTGCTCTCGATGGTGATGAGGCCGAAGCCGCCCTTGGCGCGGGCCTCGTAATAGGCGGCGGAGCGCTCGCTCATGGAGCCGTCGGTGTTGGCGAAGTTGTTGCCCATGGGCGGGACGACAAAGCGGTTGGGGACCGTCACGGTGCCGATGTTTATGGGGCTGAACATGTTCGGAAAGTTGTGGTTCATCTCTGCTCTCTCTCCTTTCTCTCTCTCAGGCGAAGAACTTGTCCATGACCTCGTCGGCGGGCATCTCCCGGCCCGTGTAGAGGCGGAAGCCCTCCACGCCCTGGCGCAGCAGCATGCCTATGCCGCCGATGGCGGCCTTGACGCCCGCGGCCTTGGCTTCGAGTATCATGCGCGTCTCCTTGGGGTTGTACACCGTGTCGGCCACGACGAGGTCGGCGCGGAAGAGCGAGGGGTCTATGAGCGTCTCGCCGTCCAGGGGGGCCATGCCCACCTTGGTGGCGTTCACGAGGATGTCGCAGTTTCTTACGGCCTCGGCGAGGGCCTCCTTGTCCGCGAGGTCGGTGACGCTGGCCTTGCAGGCGGGGATGCGCTCGGTTATCTTCTTGACGGTGAGCTCGGCGTTGGGGTAGAAGGTGTAGCCCTTGCGGTTGAAGATGTGGATCTCGCTCGCGCCGTCCACGGCGGACTGCATGGTGACGGCGGTGCCGGCGCCGCCCGCGCCGAGGATGACCATGCGCCTGCCCTTCACGTCCACGCCGTGGACGCGCAGGTTCGCGACGAAGCCCAGACCGTCCGTGTTGTGGCCGGTCAGCGTGCCGTCGGCCTCGACGACGACGCAGTTGCTCGCGCCTATGAGCTCGCAGGCGGGGCTCAGGCGGTCGAGGTACTTCGTGACCTCGGTCTTGCAGGGCATGGTGACGTTGAAGCCGCCGCAGCCGAGGAGCCTCAGGGCCGCCACGGCCTCGCCGGTCTTCTCCAGCGGCACGTCGTAGGCGAGGTAGGCGCTGTTGATGCCCAGGCGGTCAAAGCTGTAGTTGTACATCGCGGGGGAGCCGCTGTGGCCCACGGGGCTGCCGATGAGGCAGTACATTTTGGTGTGTCCGTCTATATTCATTGTTTTTTCCTCCTTTATCTTCACTCTGCGGCTATTTCGGGCCAGACGGCTTTCAGCACGTTCTGGGTGGTCTCGAAGTTCAGCTTCGCGGCCTCGGCTACGCCCTTGGAGAGGACCTCGTCGTTTATGACCTCGACGCCCACGACCTTCGGGGAGACGCCCTTGGCCTTGATCATCTTAAGGAAGTCGGCGGTGATGCCGATGCCGTCTCCGGACAGGCAGCGGTCGTGCATGCTCTCGTCGCGGAGGATGGCCTTGGCGTAGGCGCGGGGCAGCACGTCGTTGAGCTGGATGGAGACTATCTTCTCGGCCGGGATGTCGGCGAGCAGCTCAAGGTCAAAGGGCTGGTTCGCGCGGGCCCAGTGCCAGGAATCGAGGATGAGCTTGGCGTTCTCGCAGCCGGAGCCCTTGACGACGGCCCAGGCCTTCTTGATGTCCGGGATGCCGCTGTAGGGCATGGGCTCGACGCCGATGGTGTACTTGCCGGCCCTGCCGCAGAGCTCGCGGAGCTTCTGGGCGGTGTGCTCAACGGAGTAGGTCTCCATGAGGCCGCAGTTTATGTGCTCCACGCCGAAGAGCCCGCACATGTGGAAGCAGACCTGCTCCTTGTACATCTGCTCGTAGCTGCGGCGGTCCTCGGCCCAGAGGGTGATGTACTCGACCTCGGTGACGGCGATGTCGTACTTCTTCAGGATGGCGAGGATGTCCTCGTCGTGCAGGCCCTCGGCCAGGGCGTCCACGTAGGTCTCGGCGCGCAGGCCGATGCCCTCGAAGCCGGCGGCCTTGGCGGCGGCGACGCGCTCTTCAAACTTGCACTGGTCCCCCAGGGTCCAGGAGCTGATGGTCAGCGGATGATTCTTGGACATTTTTATTTCCTCCCTAATTGTTTTCGTCTCAGGCCTTTGCCTCGGCCTCGGGCTTTTGGAAGTCCTTGTCGAAGCGGGCGTTCAGGATGACGGCAAGCACGATGCCGATGACGGTCACGGCTATGTTGAAGAGCATGATGAGCTTGGGCCCGTTCGCGCCGCCGACGCTGGTGAGCAGGCCGGCGATGGACAGGACGGCGTAGTTGGCGATGGAGGAGGATATCATGACGATGGAGGTCATGACCGCGCGGTTTTTGGGGAACATGGTGACGGCCACGCTGGTCACGAGCTGCAGTACGCCGCCCGCGGCAAAGAAGCCCATCAGGAAGCCCGCCGGGTAGCATATCCAGGGCTGGGCGATTATGAGCACGGCAACCATGGTGACGACGGCTGCCGAGGGGTAGATGACGAGGATCTTCGAGGGCTTGAGGCCCTTGGCCAGGAGCGCCGCGTTCACGAAGAGCGCGAGGACGATGCCGACGGAGTAGAAGCTCTGCACGAGGCTCGGGTCGGCGATGCCGTAGGACTTCGCCAGCTCCTGATAGCAGTTGAGCCAGATCATGAAGGTGGTGGAGGTGGTGAAGCCGAGGATGATGAGGATGACGGCGCTGGGGGAGAACTTCATGCGCTCCTTCTTCTCGCCCTTGACCTTGACGCTGCGCTCATAGGGCGGGAAGGGCAGGAAGATGAGGGCTATGCCGGTGACGGCGATGAGGGCCGCGCAGAAGAGGAAGATGGTGGAGTAGGGCAGAGCGCGCGCCGCGACAAAGCCGATGGCGAAGGGCAGCAGGAACTGGGCGATGGAGATGGAGAGCTTGGTGAAGATGTTCGCGATGGTGCCCTTTTCCTTGAATATCTCCATGCAGGAGGGGGTGATGCTGACGTCGAGGAAGCCGTTGGCCGCGCCGGAGACGATGCCGAGTATGTAGGCCAGCACGTAGCTGCGCGTGTAGCAGACCGCGGCGAAGAAGATGAAGTAGAGCGCGCAGCCCACGAGGGCGGGGACCCGGCGTCCGAAGCGGTCGGAGATGGGGCCGGCGAAGGGGTAGCTGATGAGGCGGCCGAGGCCCAGCGCCGCGATGACCGCGAGCACGCCGGAGACGTCGTAGGTGCCGTCGGAGAGCAGGCCGCTGCCCCAGAGGGCCGCCAGCTCCTGCTTGTACTGGCCCATGATGGAGCCGGCCACGCCGAGGACGAAGTAGGTCATGTACAGCGCGAAGGCCGTGGGGTAGTACTTTTTCATGCTCATCTCTCGCGTCCTCCTTCTCTTATCTGTAGATGGCATCGCAGACCTCGTCTATCGGCATGTCGAGGCCGGTGTAGAGCTTGAAGCTCGCCGCGCCCTGGCCGATGAGCATGCCCAGGCCGTCGAAGGTGGTGCAGCCGGCGGCCTTCGCCTCGCGCAGGAGCTTCGTCTCCTCGGGGTTGTAGACGACGTCGGTGACTATGAGGCCGGGCCTGAGCATCGAAAGGTCGGTGATGAGGCTGGCGTCGTCCATGGGGGCCATGCCGACGCGGGTGGCGTTCGTCAGGATGTCGCTCGTCTCGATGCTCGCGCGCAGGGCCGCGGCGTCGTCGAGGTCACTGAGGCTTATCTTGCAGGCCGGGGCGGCGTCGCCTATGGTCCCCAGGTTCGCCAGCGCGCGCTCCCAGAAGGCGTCGCGCTTGTTGAAGACGCGGATCTCCTTCGCGCCCTCCAGCGCGGCCTCGATGGCGATGGCGCTCGCCGCGCCGCCCGCGCCCAGGAGGGTGACGACCTTGCCGGCTATCTCCACGCCGCCGCGGCGCAGCTGGCCGGTATAGCCCATGCCGTCCGTCACGTAGCCGCAGAGCCGGCCGTCCTTATTTACAATGGTGTTCACGCTGCCGATGGCACGGGAGGCCGGGCTGACCTCGTCCAGATACGGGATGACCGCGTTTTTGAGCGGCATGGTCACGTTGCAGCCCTGGACGCCGAAGGTCCTCAGCGCCGCGACGCCCTCCGCCACGTGCTCCATGTCCACGTCAAAGGCGAGGTAGGCGCAGTTGAGGCCGTATTTCTCAAAGCAGTAGTTGTACATCGCGGGGGACTTGGAATGTTCCACCGGCGTGCCGATGAGGCCGTAGAGCTTGGTCTTGCCGTCAATGTTCATGTGTCCGCATCCTTTCTTTCTCGCCGCCGCGCGGCCCTTTGTTCTGTCGCGAGCATAACATTCTGACGCAAAATTAACAAATAAATTAAATCTAAAATATTATAGATTTTATCTATCGAATATGGTAGAATAAACCCGAAGGAAGGGGGCGCGGAGGGCGTGAATCTGTACCATCTGCGATATTTTGTGGAGCTGGCGCATACGCGGCACTACACGCGCGCGGCGGAGCGCCTGTGCATAACCCAGCCGAGCCTGAGCCATGCCATAGCGCAGCTGGAGCGGGAGCTGGGGGTGCCGCTGTTTGAGAAGTCGGGGCGGAACACGGAGCTGACGCGCTTCGGGGAGCAGTTTCTGGGCTGCGCGGAGCGGACGCTCTCGACGCTGGACGAGGGCGTGGAGGAGCTGGGGCGCGTCGCGCGGGGCGAGGGCCTGGTGCGGCTGGGGCTGCTGCGGACCCTGGGCGTGGACTACGTGCCGGAGGTAGTTTCGCGCTTCCTGGCGGCGAATCCGGGGAAGAAGATACATTTTACCTTTGAGACGGGGATGACGGACCGGCTGCTGGAGGGCCTGGCGGAGCGGAGATACGATTTGGTGTTCGCGTCGAAGCCCCCGGCGGAGCTGGGATTCACGGCCGTGGCGGTGGAGCGGCAGGACCTGGTGCTCATCGTGCCGCGGGACCACCCGCTGGCGGCGAGGCACTCGGTGGACCTGGGGGAGACGCTGCCATATCCGCAGGTGTATTTTTCGCGGGGCTCGGGCCTGCGCGGGGTGGTGGACGAGCTGTTCTCCCGCGCGGGCGGGCAGCCTCGGATAGCGTATGAAATAGACGAGGACCAGGTCATCGCGGGCTTTGTGGCGCGGGGCTTCGGCATCGCTGTGGTGCCGTACATGGACATGCTGCTGCGCCTGAACGTGAAGATCATCCAAATCGCAAGCCCGGTGTGGGAGCGGAACTTCTACATGGTCAGCGACGACCGAGCCTATACTCCCCCCGCCGTGAGCAGTTTCCGCCAATTTGTCCTCAACGGCATAAATTGGTGAATACCTACAAATGGCAAGCCAAGTTTTTGACAATATAAATGTTGGCTTTGGAAGCATAGATTTTTTGCATCGAAAAACGCATATGATAAACGAGCTAAGGCAAAAAGAGACCGGCACAGAGCGTCGCTCCGTGCCGGGGCTGCTTGTTTGTCCGCTTCGGGGAGCGTCTCACTCAAACCACCCGGTCGCGCCCGGCTCGGGGCGGAGGAGGGCTTCAAGCGGTATGCTCGCGCTGCCGCCGCCGTGATAGCCTATCTGCGCGGCGCCGTCCTCCACGGAGCCGAGACTGACGAGGCCGTAGCCCCAGTCAAACTTGCTCTCGTCCACCTTCAGCGGCCAGGTCACCTGTTCCATGTTCTCCGCCGTGTACTCCGCGGCGCACTCCACCGGTATCCAGCCCAGCGAGCCCTCGGTGGCGTCCATCACGGCGCACTCAACGAGCAGCCACTCCTCCGGCGGCTCGGTCAGCTCGCTGCTCAGCTTCACGCGGCACTTTGCGACGACCTCGACGTACTCGTTTTCCATAGGGTGCCCGCATTTGAGCTGCGGCTCGACCGGCGAGACCAGTATGCCCTCTGGGCAGTTGACGATGGCCTGGCTGAACTCCGGCTCGACCCGTATCATGTTTTCGAGGGAGTATTCCGCCCCCTCCCCGGCCCCGGCTAGCGCCTCCGCGGCCTCAGCCAGCCGCGCCTCGGCCTGCTCAAGCTCGGCTTCGAGCTCCTCTATGCGCTGCTCCTGTTCCATCTCCAGCTTCGTGAGCGGCAGCTCCCCGTCCCCGCAGCCCGAGAGCAGCAGCGCGCCGCAGAGCAGAGCGATCGTGATGAGCTTTTTCATATCGTTTTCCATCCTTCCTTCCCCATGCTGAGCTGGGAGGCGGCAAAACTGTCTCCGGCCGGACGCGCCGGCTTCACCACATTATACCATATCCCCCGCGCCGCCGCAACGAAAAGCGCCGGGAGCAAACGCTCCCGGCGCTCTGGCGCAGCGGGTGGGATTCGAACCCACGTGATGTCTCCATCAAACTGATTTCGAGAATTCTTGCCTCAGTTTTTGGACTACCTAGGCTTTTTCCCCTGGCATCGCCCTACTGCAAAACTTTCCGGCCTTTCTTCCAAATAAATCCGTTTCCAACCTTGAATCTGGTCATGCCCTTGAACGTCATAAAGCCTGGCAGCCTCCTTGTAGCTCAGGGCATCCTGTATGACAGCCTCAACTACCTGCTTCTTGAATTCTGGTGTATATCGTTTGTTTGGAATTCCTTTTGGCATAATAAAGCACCCCACTTGTTTTCCAGCATACCATACTGTCTAACATATGGGGTGCAGTTCACTACCGGGTCATTTTATGTTGTGCTTATCTGTGCGGCCGGTGAGATAATCCAAACTCACGCCGTACAGCTCCGCGAGCTTCACCGCGTATGACAACGGCAACGCGCGCTCACCGCACTCGTATTTGCTATACTGCGACTGGCCGCAATGCAAATACCCCGATACGTATTTCTGCGTGAAGTCCGCATCCTCCCGCAGCTCTCGTATGCGCAATTCCATTTCTATCACCCGTATGAGTGTAACAGAGGAGCCTTACATTGAGGTTGAAAATGATGAGACCGGCTGCGAGAGTTGATACATCTCGCGGCCGGTTCTCGTTATCCGTAAATTTGTACGCATAGGACAACGCTCATCAATCAGCTTGGATCTGACGCGGAGTTATTGCTTGTCGTTTCCATTATACCGGCATATCAATTTGCAGCACAACAATACTTTCTCATAAGCAGCCGCGTCAGAAAGGTCGACGCCCATGATTTCTTCGCACTTTTTTATGCGGTAGATCAAGGAGTTGCGGTGAATATAAAGCTTGGCGGCCGCCTTTGTTGTATCTCCGTATTCAAAGATATAGCAGCAGAGCGTGCTGAAATAATCCGTAGAGTTGTTCTTGTCAAATTCTATAAGCCGCCTGATTTCCGGGAGCACAAGGGACTCTTGTGAGATATTGGAGCATCCGTAGCGGAGAATTATTTCGGAGTAGCGGTCGTAGAACGAGTAAACATTGCCGCCGTCTCCGTGCGCTATATTCAGTTCCAATGCCAGACGAGCCTGCTCGTCATATACTCTGCGCTTCTCCAGTTCAGAAAAAAGCTCGCTTGCGCCGCAAATAAACTTGGCTTTGCACGAAACCTCTGCCTTGATATCGGCCAGTATTGTTTCTTGTTCGGAAGCGGACCGGATGTTCTGGAAGAACAAATATATATCGACAGTTTTATTCAAATACAGCATATTAGGGTATTTGATTTTGATATTGCCGATTATATTGCCAAGTCTGCCTTCGCTTATGTCCGTTATATGCATAGCGACTACCATAAAATCCGGGGTAATGCCCATGTTTTTGTAATATGCGGTGTCTTGCAGCAGCGTAAGCGGAGCATCGGTATCTTCAAGAAGTATGCGCGCAGCCAAAAGTCTGTCAGGAGTAGAATTTATCGGTTTTCTATAAAGCTTGCTGTCAAGAAAAATCTCAACCGCAGTCGCAACCGCTGAATTTAGCTTCAGGGCAAAGTCGAGTTTTTTCGGGTCAAGATAGAGAACGGAGCAGCATCCCTCAATGCTGTTTCCGAGATAGACGGCACAGGTGGTCTGCGGATAATCGGCGTTTATACCCCAGCTGGCGTCAATGGGTTTGCCGGCAGAAGCCATTTTGTCTGTAAACCCTTCGCCGAAGTAATAGTTGCTAACGGTCTCTGTTGTTGCGGCGCCTGAAGTAATAATCGTTTGCCACAAAGGGTCGGGACATGGATATGGTCCCCCATATGCTATAAGATGAAACGCAATATCCGTGACGATAATGGGCATATGGAAATGCAGATACACCTTTTGCAAAAAAACGCTCAGGTCATCTGTCCGCGATAAAAGGCTCATCAGGTATTTGTATATATCATCGCCGTTATTGCCGCCGGAGCTTATACTAATCATGTATTACCACCACTCCGCTAGAAAGAGTCGTCGTTTGTTAGATAATATATTATCAAATATAAAGACTTATTCAAGAAGGCGCCGCAAAGTTTGTGTCGAACAACAAATAGCCTGGTTAATGTTTTTGCAAAATACAGATGAAATACTGAAAGAATTGTGATATAATAAGATGTTTTACGGTTATCAAATATGAAAAGTGACAAAAACGCAACGCTGACGTTTTGCGATATGACGAAAAACACCGCTGGTCAACCATTTAACGAACTCATGCCTGGATAAAGATCGGAGGCGCCTGGGCCCGGGCGCCTCCGATCTTTATTTCTTTCCCCATGAATGGATAGTGCAAATGTCAAAATTGGACTTGCTATCTTTTGGCGATATGCAGTTGAACATCTTTTTGACGATGTGATAATTTTGAGACACTCTTGGGGCAGACGATATGCCCGCGCAGGAACAACCGGGCGATCGAACCCCCGTTATCACAGAATGTGGGGAAAACGACAAAAAAGGAGAGCAAACAAAATGAACAAAAACGGGCTTGTCAAAAGCAGCAATTACGCATGGTGCGTAATGGTACTACTGACGCTGATGCAGTTCGTGTACGCTGGCCTCACGCTCAGCACGGTTACATTGTACATGGAACCGATCCTCAGCGCTCATCCCGAATTATCACGTACCGCATACTCATTGACGATCACTCTTAACGGCGGCGCCAACGCCATCATAAGCGTCTTCTACGGCAAGTTCGTTGAAAAGTTCGGCATGAAGACGATGATCTCCGTCTGTTCTCTGCTGATGATCGCCGGCGTCCTTCTCTACGCGAACGGCACTGTTATCTGGATGTTCTACCTCGCGGCTATTCTGCAGGGTATTTCCCTCTGCTTCTGCTCCGGCGCATCCTGCTCCATAATCTTCAGCAAATGGTTTGCTCACTCCACGGGAACCCTGCTTTCCATAACCGCCATCGGCTCCGGACTCGCCGGCGTTATTTTCAGCCCCATAGTTTCCACCTGGATAAGCACGATCGGCTGGATCGGTTCCCTCTACATCAACTGCGCTATCGTTGTATTTACGGCCGTCCTCCTCATCGTATTCCTCAAGGACAGCCCGGAGAAGTACGGCATAAAGCCGATGTGGAACGACAAGGTCAAGATAGCCGATGAAAGCGGCGAGATCATATCCTACGGCGTCACCTCCAAGGAAGCCTACAAGACCATCCAGTTCTGGTGCGGCACCATCGGCATCGGTCTTTTCGGCCTCATAATCTACGGCGCCATCTGCAACATCGCGGTCTTCTCCTCTGACCTTGGTTATGACGGCGGCATCATGCTCTCGGTCATGTACGCCGCGAACATTATCCTCCAGCTCCCCTTCGGCATCCTGGCAGACAAGCTGGGCATCCGTACTTGCATGGTCGCATACTCCCTCATGGCCATTGGAGCCGTCTTCATTTACGCCACCGCCCCCGCGATCGGCATGATGTACGTCGGCACCGTCCTGCTTGGCGGCTCCTTCTGCATCCTGAAGGCCACCCTCCCCGTGTATACCCTTCAGATTTTCGGCAACCGCGCTCAGGGCCAGATCATGGGCATCATGATAGCCGTCATGAACTGCGGCGTTGCGTTCGGTATGCCCGTGCTCAACGCGGCGTACGACCTCACCGGCTCCTACAGCGGTATGTTCAAGCTGTTCGGATTCGTTGGCGTTGCTCTCGCTGTGATAATATTCCTGGGCTGCAAGCCTATCCGGAAGGTCGTTGATGAGAAGAAGGCGATAGAGTCCGGCGCGAACGTCTGAGCCGTCTTCAAGCAAACTTAGTCCACCCTGGCAGCAAAAATGATTATTATATCCAGAAAATCAGCTAAGGAGAAATCTTAACGATGGAAAAGAAAGATTACAGTCCGCTTTTTACCCCGTTTAAAATTGGCAAGATGGAGGTCAAAAACCGCATCGTCCTCTCCCCGATGGGCCACAACGCTTCGCTTCCATACGGCGCAAAGTCTGACTGGGAAATTGACTATTTTGAAGAAAGGGCCAGGGGCGGCGTTGGCATGATAATCACTGGATGCACGCCCCTCACCGAGAAGATAGCGCAGGGCTCCCACGAAGGCACTCTCGAGAGCGATATCCCCATTCCCTCTTATACGCACCTCGTTGAGAGAGTCCACCGCTGGGGAGCAAAAATATGCCTTCAGATGACTCCGGGCACCGGCCGCAACGGCTATCCCAACGAGTTCGGTGACAAACTCATATCCTCCTGTGAGCAGCCCACCTTCTTCAATCCGAACGTTCTCACCCGCGGGATGACCGTTGAGGAGATCAAAGAGCTTCAGGAAACCTTCAAATACGCCGCCGGTGTTGCGCGCGACGCGGGCTTTGATGCCATAGAGATCCATGCCCACGCCGGTTATCTTATTGACCAGTTCATGTCCAAGTGCTTCAACCACCGCACCGATGAGTACGGCGGCTCCGCGGAGAACCGCACCCGTTTCGCCCGCGAGATCGTAGAGGCCGTCCGCTCTGTTGTAGGCCCCGACATGCCCATCCTCTTCCGTATCGCTCTCGACCACGGCTGGGAGGGCGGCCGCACCTTTGAAGAGTCCAAGGAACTGGTTGAATGGCTCCAGAAGTGCAGCATAGACGCTTTCGACGTGGACGCCGGTTCTTACGAGCGCCTCGACTACATATTCCCGCCTTCCTACCAGGGCCCGGCCTGCATGTCCTATGTCTGCGACTTTGCGCGCGAAAACATCAAGACCCCCATTCTCAACGGCGGCACCCACGATCCCGACACCGCGCTCGACCTCATAGTCTCCGGCAAGGCTGACTTCGCCATCATGGGCCGTGCTCTTATCGCAGACCCCGACATTCCCAACAAGCTGCTTGCCGGACATCGCGAGGACGTCCGTCCCTGCCTGCGCTGCAACGAGGACTGCATCGGCCGCATCTGGAACCGCCGCACGAAGATCTCCTGCTCCGTCAACACCCGTGTCGGCGAGGAGAGGGCGTTCAAGATTGAGAAGACCAACGACCCGAAGAACATAATCGTCATCGGCGCCGGCCCCTCCGGCCTGGAAGCCGCCAGGGTCGCCGCTCTCAAGGGGCACAAGGTTGCCTTGTACGAAAAGGACGGCCACATCGGCGGTACCGCCCGCGTGATCGCCACTGCCTCTTTCAAGAACTACATCCGCGCTCTCTTCGACTGGTACGGAGTACAGATGGAGAAGCTGGGCGTTGAAATCCACCTTAACACCGAAGTGAAGGCGGACGACCCCATGTTTGAGACGGCCGACTGGATATTCGTCAGCGAAGGCACCGAGCCTGTTTGCCCGCCCATTCCCGGCCTCAACGGAGCCAATGTCCACAATATGTATGAGGTTCATAAGGACCACAGCCTTGTCAAGGGCGACAATGTCGTCATCTGCGGCGGCGGCGAATCCGGCTGCGACGGTGGATACGAGCTGGCGCTTGACTACGGCAAGAACGTTACCATAGTTGAGATGTTCAACATAATGGCGAAGGATGCGATGTTCATCAATCGTGATTGCATCGTTGCCAAGATGAAGAAGCTGGGCGTCCGTCTGATGACCAGCACCAAGGTCCTCAGCGTCGACGAGAACGGCGTTACTGTTGAGAAGGAAGACGGCGCCACCGAATACCTCCCCGCAGACACCGTTATCAACGCCCTCGGCATGAGGCCCAAGACCGGACTCGTTGATGCTCTCAAGGCCAAGTACTACACCAAGACCATAGCCATGGGCGACAGCGTCAAAATGGGCAAGATCGGCACCGCCGTGAGGAGCGGTTTCTTCGCCGCGATGTCTATCGACCGCTGACCAGGCGGTATCCATGCCGGCCTGATGCCGGCATGGATACCCTAAAATCAAGAAAGGAACATTGACTATGAGAGAGCTTATCCCCTACGAGTTAGAATATCTTTTCTCCTATGCGGCAGATTGCGATCCCGGTTTTGAAGTGTATGATCCTTCGCCTTTCGGAGGCTTCCGCCTTACTGGCTATATCGTCGGCGGCTGGGTAAAAGGCGATAAGATCAACGGTAAGCTCAAGCCCTTCGGCGGCGACTGGTGCCACGGCACCCCTAACGGCACCCAGAACGTAAATGTGCGCGCAACGATCGTCACCGATGACGGCGCAAAAATCTACATGCCGTATCAGGGCCGCAATGACATAGGCGGTTACGATGACGTCCTGAAATACAAAAAGTTTATCTTCCCCGAGCAGGTGCGCAACGCGATACATTATCAGTTTGAGACGGATGATCCTCGCTATGAATGGCTTAACCACACGTTCTGCATTGGCTTCGGCGTTGCAAAATTCAGCGATCCCGTTGTTGTGCGTTATGATGTTTATGCCGTCCGCGTCAAGAAGTGATAAAGGAGAAGAAAAATGGCTAACGATTTGAACAAGACCCGTATCGACCATCTTTTTTCCGCAGATGTCGACCTTGAATGCCATGGCTTCTACCCCTCCGTGGGCGGCGGAGTTCGCGTGAATTCTGTCCCCGTCGGCGGCGAGGTTTTTACGCGGGAGAAGGTCATAGGCAAGGTGATCGCCGGCGGCGAAATCTCTCAGCTGCTCCGCTACAACGGAGTTTTTGAGCTCGATGGCCGCCTGACCGTAAGGCTGGACAACGGAGATCTGGTGTACATTCCTTATACCGGCAAAGCGGATTTCTGCACCGTTGACGAGATAAAGGACTTCGCCGACGGCAAACTGAGCCATCCTGTGGATGTATACTTGGCAAGCCCCATCGAGTCCACCAACCCGAAGCTGGACAAAATGTTCGTCTTTGCAATCGGCCGCCTGGACGATGCGGCTGCCCCAAAGAAGCTCATCCTCGATATTTATGAGTATGAGTGCCTGCCCCTTTAAGCAAATACAATGGTGAGGAGCTGAAAATCAATGTTCGATCTCCATGGCAGAGTAGCTGTTGTAACTGGTGCGTCAAGCGGTCTGGGACGTCAGTTTGCGCTCGCTCTGGCGGGCCAGGGGGCTGATGTTGTTTTGCTCGCAAGGCGCATGGATAAGCTTGAGGCCGTCGCACAGGAAATCCGGGCTAAAAACGTAAAGTGCCTCCCTGTAAAGTGCGATGTCTGTGAACTCGATGACATCAAAAACGCAGTAAAGGCGACAATAAACGAATTCGGCAAGGTTGATATCCTGGTAAACAACGCCGGAGGCGGCCCCTTCTACCCGATCGTGGACACCCCAGACGATTTCTGGCAGCACGGGCTTGATCTTGAGCTGACCGGAGTGTTCCGCTGCATACGCGAGTTTGGCAGGGAAATGATAAAGGCCGGCTACGGGCGCATTATCAATAACGCTTCCCTCTTCGGCCGCATTGCAACAGGCGAAATCGCGATATCAAACTATTGTGCGGTCAAGGGCGCGGTTGTAAATCTTACCCGCGAGGTAGCTTGCGAGCTGTGCAAGCACGGCATCACTTGCAACTGCGTGTGCCCCGGCTTCTTCCCCTCTGAATCCAACAGCCCTGAGGCGATGGAGCTCATGGGCGCGTGGATCAATTCCCGTGTGCCCATGGGGCGCGCCGGCGTCGACGGCGAGCTTGATTCTACGATCATCTATCTTGCAGCAGACGAGTCTTCCTACGTCAACGGAGCTATCGTATCCTGTGACGGCGGATGGACAAGCTGCTGAGACCCGATAAGACAAGGCGATAAAAAACTGAAAGGAGATTGAATTATTATGGATCTTAAGCTGAAAGATAAGGTAGTCCTTATAAACGGTGCAACCGGAGGCATTGGCAGGGCGGTTTGCTTCGCGCTCAAGGCGGAAGGCGCCAAGATCGCTCTTTCTGGCAGGGACGAAAACAAGGTCAAGCAGCTCGCGGCTGAGCTGGAACTTGGTCCTGACAGGCTCTGGACCAACGTCGCGGATGTGGTCTGCGAAGAGCAGGTTAAGGCGTTTGTCGACGGGGCTGTAGAACATTTCGGCAAAATTGACTCTCTTGTTATCAACGCCGGGTACGAGGGCAAGTGGGAGTTCAACAATCAGATGAGCAAGGAGAACTTCGACAAGGTTTTCAGCATCAATGTCCTGGGCGTTATGTATATGCTCAAGTACGGCGGCGATGTCCTTGCCAAGCAGGGCCACGGCTCCATAGTCATTACCTCTTCGATCGGCGGCATCGTAGGCAGCCCCGGAATGGCCATTTACTGCTCCTCCAAGCACGCGGTTCAGGGCCTGATGAAGTCTGCCGCCCGTGAGCTGGGCCCCCTCGGCGTACACGTCCACAGCGTTAACCCCGACGGCGTCGATACCGAGATGCTGGCCCGCATCGGTGAGAATGCACTCGGAACTGCCATGACCCGGGAGGAGCGCTACAAAGCCTTGGTCTCCGGCACGTACGACAAGCGCGCGGCAACCACGGAGGAAGTTGCGTACCTGATTCTTTTCTATGCATCTCCTTGGGCAAGTCATATGTTCGGGTCTAAAGCTATTATAGACGGTGCTAACGGAGATGGTGAAACTGTCAGACCGTAACTAGGCTGCCGGATTCACACTTCATAAAGTTGATATTCCATTTTATGCGGACCTCCTGAGTGGTGTATAGTTTATCACCGCTCAGGAGGTTTTGCATAAGCCTGAGCGGCAAACGCGGCAGCAAAAGCGGCTTTGACAAGCCGATATTGCAATGAAATCGCGGCGGATAAAGGCTCTTTTTTCACCCGTTCCCAAGGACTTGATGGCAGACCTGCGGCGTAAGAAAAACGGCACAGAGGAGCCTCGATAGGCTAGCAAGAGGCGGCTCAATGCATCAGTTAACGCTTGTTCATGTGGCGCACCATAATATTACAAACAATACCTCATTGCATAACGGCACTAAAGAATGCGGCAGATTGACACAACGGCAATTGAGTCTATGGAATCGGACGGACGCTTTTCTCGTGTGGTATAAAAAGCCGTACAGTGAGGCTGACCGGCAAAAGTTTGATATGAATCTATAGATATCAGCATTAAAACAGGACTCGGTATTTTCTCATCTGTTCCAACAGTAAATCCTTAGCTCTATACAGTATGTTAGGGGTAAGCTGGCTCGCCAACTGGCGTATCGGGTTTTCAACATACGTTTAATCAAAGAAAAAACGTAACTGCGGTCCATATATCGCGGCTGTAGTCCATGCTTATGCGTTAAATGCGAAAAGGGCTTTAAAAGGGCTTTGCTCTGACTCGGACGATGCAATTGTGCGCGTCTTCATTGAGGTGGTAGTTGTTTGCATCGGTTAGGAGAGCGAGCTAGTTGTCAAAGATGGCACAGAAACGGAATGTGCTCATGTCCTCGTCCGTTATTACGGCGATGTTATTTGTGTGCCTGTCCTCGTTCAGGGAAAAGGCGTCCCGCTCCAGCGTCAGCATCAAGTATTACCCAAATTCCGTCAAACCCGTTTTACCCTCCAAGCATATAACGGAAAACCCTCAAATTGATTCGATGAGCAAAATGTTGGGCATCAGCGGCAAAACCGCCTACGCCCTCCTGCGGGACAATAAGATTGAACACTTCAAAGTTGGACGCACCTATAAAATCCCGAAAATACATATCTTAAGCTATCTTAGAGTGCTCTCTTCTGCATAGTCGTATCCTTGTACTTGTTGTAGCCGCCACTTATACTGGAATAGTCAACGGCGGGTGATACGGCTCAAGTGAAGGGAGGATGCTATATGGTAGCCGGACACCTGCAAGAAAAGCGAGGATATTTCTACATCGTCCTCAACTATAAAGATTCAAACGGAAAGCGAAAATCCAAGTGGATCGCAACATCGCTGCCCGTCAAGGGCAACAAGCGCAAGGCCGACGAGCTTTTGCAGCAGGCGCGGATCGAGTTCAGGCCGGAGGCCGAGGAGCCGAAACCGACAGCGCCGGCCGTGGCTGTCCCGGTCACATCGCTGACTGGCGATGTACTGTTTGCGGACTTTATGCTGAGCTGGCTGGACGTCATCAAACGCTCCGTTTCGCCGGTGACCTTCTCGTCGTACTCGGAAATGGTCAAGGGCATTACCGTGCCTTATTTCAGGAAAACCGGAATAAGGCTCTCAGCCCTGAAGCCGCGCGATATACAAGCGTTTTATGACGAGAAAATAAAGACCGTCTCCGCAAACTCCGTCATACACTACCACGCCAACATACACAAGGCACTGGACATGGCGGTGAAGCTGGAGCTGATTCCGAACAATCCCTCGAATCACGTCGAGCTGCCAAAGAAAGCCCGATTTGTCGGGAGCTTTTACAACAGCGACGAGCTGAACGAGCTTTTTGCCGCGACAAAAGGCACGAAGCTGGAGATTCCTGTACTGTTCGGAGCCTTCTACGGCCTACGGAGAAGCGAGGTTGTCGGCCTCAAGTGGGATGCGATAGACTTTGAAAACAACACCATCACAATTCGCCACACCGTGACGACGTGCCGCATCGACGGCAAAAAGGTGATGGTGGCTGCTGACAGGACGAAGAACAAGTCCAGCATGAGGACGCTGCCGCTGGTGCCGTTCTTCAAAGAGCGGCTGCTCTATCTTCAAGACCAGCAGAATAAGCAGAGGAAACTGTGCGGCGGGAGCTATTGCCGTGACTTTCGCGGCTACATCTGCGTAGATGAGATGGGAGTGCTGATAAAACCGGACTACATCTCAGCGGCGTTTCCGAAGCTGCTTGACAGGCACGGCTTGCGGCGCATACGCTTCCACGACCTTCGTCACAGCTGCGCCAGTTTGCTGCTCGCCCACGGCGCCCAGATGAAGGATATACAGGAGTGGCTCGGTCACAGCGATTATTCGACCACGGCCAACATTTACTCGCATCTGGACTACACGGCAAAGCTCAACTCTGCCGAGACGCTTGTCACCAGCCTCGACTTCGCGCCATAGCCAAAGCCGTTGCCAGGATAACAGCAATAAAAAGTGCGTAAAAAGCGCTGTTTTGGCGAATTAATCGCACAAAACAGCGCTGTTGGCGGAGCGGGTGGGATTCGAACCCACGGTGCCTTTGAGGGGCACACCTGATTTCGAGTCAGGGCCGTTATAACCACTTCGATACCGCTCCGTATATTAACTTTGATTTTCTCCCCTCGATTTTTGGAGAGACATTCAGGAGAGAAGCGGTTCCCTCCGCTCCTTCGATAAACCCCGGAAGCATTGATTTTACTGGATTATTTGCCTGTAAGCTTCTAAATGAAGATGATGATTTCGAGTCAGCCCCGTTATGACCACTTCGATACCGCTGCACAGTACCGTTTATTATATACACAGCCTCCCGAAAAATCAAGGCTCATTTTTGCGCTTGACAGGGGTATATCGCAGTGCTATACTATGCCCGGAACATCGCAGTGCGATATATCGCGGTGAGAGGGTGGTGCGGGTGAACGCGCATATCAGAAAGGTCTATGTGCCGATGACGGAGACGGGCTTTTACATTCTGCTCTGTCTAGGGGAGGAAAACCACGGCTACGGCATCATCCAGCGCGTGGAGCAGCTCACCGGCGGGGAGATACGTCTGAGCCCCGGCACGATGTACGGCAGCCTCTCCAAGATGGAGAGGGACGGCCTCATCGAGTTCGTCCGCGAGGAGGAAAAGCGCAAGCTCTACCGCCTCACCGCGCTCGGCCGGCAGGTGCTGGAGCTGGAGACCCGGCGCATTTCGAGATTGTACCGCAACATGAAGGAGGTCTGCCCCGATGAGCTCTAAGCTGACTTTGAGATTCTTCACCGTCCCGGAATGGGAAAAGGAGCAGGATTACCTGCGCTCCATGCACCGGAAGGGCTGGCGCTTCGTGCGCTACACCCCGCTCTGCTTCTACCGCTTCGAGAGCTGCGAGCCGGAGGACGTCGTCTACCAGCTCGACTACAACGAGGACGGCGCGACCAGGCACGGCGACGAGTACTTCCAGCTCTTCCGGGACTGCGGCTGGGAGTTTGTGCAGTACTTCGCGGGCTTTTCCTACTTCCGCAAGCCCGCCTCGGAGCTGCGCGGGGAGGAGGGCATCTTCAGCGACGCGGCCTCCCGGCTCGACATGATGAAACGCATGCTCATCGCCCGCCTGCTGCCGGTCCTCGTCATCCTGCTCGGCTATGCCCTGTTCTGCGGGGAACTACTTAAGGACCCGTATGCGGGCTGGGATGACTGGTTGGCTCTGGCGCTCTTTACGGCGCTGGCCGCCTTCGTCGCGGCGCAGCTCTGGCGCTTTGCCGCGAATTACCTGCGTGTGCGCGCTCAGACGCGAAAATAGGCGCTGGATTTTTCCGAGCGGGGGGTTTATACTCGGCCTATCCGCTTGTGGGAGGGTATCGCCTTGTCCGAAAAGATTACCGCCAAACTGCGCGCTGCGGTCAGGTTCCTGCGCGTTTTTGCAAAATGGCTCGTCATAGCCTCTGTCACCGGGGCTGTCGGCGGGCTCATAGGCGCGGCCTTCCACCTGAGCGTGGACGGCGCCAACGGGCTGCGCGCGAGCTTCCCCTGGCTGCTCTGGCTCCTGCCCGCCATAGGCGTGCTCATCGCCCTCATCTACCGCTATACCCACCTTGAGAGCGAGGGCACCAACGCCGTCATAGACTCCATCCACCTGGGCGAGCGCATACCCCTCGCCCTTGTGCCGGTCATCTTCGCCTCCACGGTGCTGACCCACCTCGGCGGCGGCTCCGCGGGCCGCGAGGGCGCGGCGCTGCAGATAGGCGGCGGCCTCGGCTGGAGCCTCGGCCGGCTCTTCCGCCTCGACGACAAGGACATGCGCCTGGCCACCCTCTGCGGCATGAGCGCCCTCTTCTCCGCCCTCTTCGGCACGCCGCTCACCGCCACGATCTTCGCGCTGGAGGTCATCAGCGTCGGCGTCGTCTACTACTCCGGGCTCGTACCCTGCCTCACGGCGGCGCTGGCCGCCTACGGGGTCACCCGGCTCTTCGATGTCCCGCCCACGGCCTTCGCCGCCGCGGCGCCCGGGCTCTCGGCGGGGCTTTTGTGGCGCGTCGCCGTCCTCGGCATCGCCTGCGCGGCCATGAGCATCGTCTTCTGCGTCGTCATGCACAGGGGCGAGCACTACATCGCAAAGACCCTCAAAAACCCCTATCTCCGCGCCGCGGCGGGCGGCTTCGCCATCATCGGCCTCACCTGCCTCTGCGGCACGACGGACTACAACGGCGCGGGCATGGAGCTCATCGAGCGCGCCATAGAGCGCGGCGAGGCCGAGCCCGCGGCCTTCGCGCTGAAGCTGGTCTTCACCGCGGTCACGCTCGGCTGCGGCTTCCGGGGCGGCGAGGTCGTGCCGACCTTCTTCATCGGCGCGACGCTTGGCTGCGTGCTTGGGCCGCTGCTCGGCATACCTGCGGGCTTTGCCGCCGCGGTGGGCCTCGTCGCCCTCTTCTGCGGGGCGGTGAACTGCCCCGTGGCCTCCATCGTCCTGGCCGTGGAGCTCTTCGGCTCCGGCGGCGTCGTCTACTTCGCCGTGGCCTGCGCCATCTCATACATGCTCTCGGGCTACACCGGGCTCTACAGCAGCCAGAAGATCATGTACTCCAAGCTCCGCGCCGAGTTCATCGACATCCACGCCAGGTGACTCAGCGCGAGAGCAGCCGCGCCAGCAGCGGCCGGTGTACGCTGACCGCCCCCTTCGGGCAGAACTCCTGACAGCAGAAGCAGCGGATGCAGCTCCGGCTGTTTATATGCGCCTTCCCCTTCCTGAGCGCTGCGGCCCCCGCGGGGCAGACCTCCGCGCACTTGCCGCAGCCGACGCACTTTCCCGCGTCCACCTTCGGCCCCGTGCCGAAGTTGCGGCGCAGGAAGGCGTTCACGAAGGGGAAGGTTTTTTTGAAGGTGATGTCCGCCGGGGCGGGCAGCTTCTCGAAGTCCGGAAGGGCGAAGGCGGCGGGGTCGCCGCTTATTTTGAGCTCCGAGGCGCTCGCCGGGCAGAGCCCGCGGCGTATGGCCGCCGCGACCGTGGGCAGGGCGGCCGGCTCGAAGCCTATGAGCCCCGCGCAGACGAGGTCCGCGTTGAAGGGCGTGTCCGCCGCGAGGAGCGCGCCCATGTGCCGGGGTTTGCCCTGCGTCGGGCCGTTGCCCTCCATGCAGAGCACCGCGTCCACCAGCGTGAGCCGGGGCTTTATGCAGGCCGCCAGGTCGCAGAGCATGTCGCAGAAGTCCTCGGTCCTGGGGTGCATGTAGTGGAACTCCGGCTTGCGCGTGCCGGGGATGACGCCGAAGAAATTTTTCACCGCGCAGGTCATGCCGGCCATGGCGTGGGTCTTGAGCTTGGCGAAATCGATTATGGCGTCGGCCTCCAGCAGCCAGGCGGTGCAGGGGAAGCTCTTCACCGTGCCGCCCTCCGGGAAGGCGACCTCCCGCACGGAGTAGTCGGAGTTCAGGCGCGCGCCCGCGGCCTCGACTGCGTGCATGCCCGTGCCGGAGTAAATGCCGCCCACCCAGGCCGCCGTGAAGGGGCCGCCGGGGCTGTCCCCCACCGTCACGGCCGCCCCGCGCTCCGTGAGCAGGCGGCAGAGCTCCGTCACGAGTACGGGGTGCGTCGCCGCCGCCGTCTCCGGCTTCATGCGCGCGACGAGGTTGGCCTTCACGGCTATCTTCATGCCCGGCTCCACCCAGCCGAGGCCGCCCAGCGGCTCCAGCGCGGCCAGCAGCGCCGCGCGCGCCGTCTCCGGCGCGTAATCCGGGCAGGGAACGATCGAGACATTAACGCACATTACGGATACCCCCATGGATTTTTGTATATAATAACCTAAAATATTTCCCAGCGCAAGTTTATCTATTGCAATATCTCCAAAACGTGGTAACATTAAAAAGGGGGAGCCTCCGCGCAAGAGAGAGGCGCGGCCGGCCCGCCGAAACTCTGAGGGAAGGAACGATAAAATGGAAGAAATTAAAATAACCAGAACCACCGCCCCCAAGGAAAAGACCCCGTCCGACAAGCTCGGCTTCGGCAAGGTTTTCTCGGACCACATGTTCCTCATGAATTACGACGAGGGCCAGGGCTGGCACGACCCGCGCATAGTCCCCTACGGCCCCATTGAGCTCATGCCCTGCGCCAACGTCCTGCACTACGCGCAGGAGATATTCGAGGGCCTGAAGGCCTACCGCACGGCCGACGGCGTCGTCCAGCTGTTCCGCCCGACGGAGAACATTGCGCGCATGAACAACTCCGCGGCGCGTATGTGCATCCCGCACATCCCCGAGGACATCTATCTTGAGGGCCTGAAGAAGATCGTCGAGGTGGACGCGGACTGGGTCCCGCACGAGTTCGGCACCTCGCTGTACCTGCGCCCCTTCGTCATAGCGACGGACGCGGTGCTGGGCGTGCACGCCGGGCACCACTATCTCTTCTGCATCATATGCTCCCCCTCGGGCAGCTACTATGCCGAGGGCATCAACCCGGTCAAGATCATGATCGAGAGCCGGGACGTGCGCGCGGTGCGCGGCGGCACGGGCTTTGCCAAGTGCGGCGGCAACTATGCGGCCTCGATGCGCGCGGGCCAGGAGGCCGAGAAGAAGGGCTTCTCCCAGGTGCTGTGGCTTGACGGCGTGGAGATGAAGTACATAGAAGAGGTCGGCGCGATGAACGTCATGTTCAAGATAGACGGCAAGATAGTCACGCCGGACATCTCGGGCGGCACGGTCCTGCCGGGCATCACGCGCAAGAGCTGCATCCAGGTGCTGAAGGACTGGGGCTACGAGGTCGAGGAGCGGCAGCTGTCGGTTGACGAGCTCATCGACGCGGCGGAGAGCGGACGCCTTGAGGAGGCCTGGGGCTGCGGCACGGCTGCGGTCGTCTCGCCCATCGGCCTGCTGAGCTACAAGGACAAGGACCACATCATAGCGGACAACAAGATAGGCCCTGTGACGCAGCGCCTGTACGACGAGCTGACCGGCATCCAGTGGGGCAAGGTGCCCGACACCCGCGGCTGGATAGTGAAGGTCTGCTGAAGAAGCACCGAATGACCGCCCCCGGCGAGCGAGAGCTTGCCGGGGGTTTTTGTGTGGGTTTTTGGGGTGGGAGGAACTCGCCGTTTTGCTGTTGGTTGTCTTTACCTTGTGCTGCTGTTCCACCCCATTTCTTTGGTCTTGCCCAAAGAAACGGGGTGGAGCCCCAAAG
>UQUO01000029.1 GCA_900544295.1 uncultured Eubacteriales bacterium
GTCTTATTATATCACTTCTGGCAGTATCGCGCCTACTTTTCTGTGCGGTATTGCCCTAAGCAAGTATGGAGAAGCCAGAACAATCTCAAGCATACAACTGTTGTCTAACGAGAAAAGGGAGCCAATGACTACAGCCACCTATGCAAGAGCGAATCTCGGACTAGTGCAATGCCATTAACAAAACAAAGAAAACGTTCGGTTTCCCAGCCGACCGCCTGGTCCGGATGCAAGAAACCTTTGAGGATTTCAAAAATTTCAAAAAGGAAGCCCTAAGGTGGAAAAATCTTGGTTAAAAGTAAAAATCCAGCCCTGATGAGTTTCGGGGCTGGATCTTGAAAAAAGTATGATCTTTCGTCTCAGCGTAAGCGTATGATTATGAGTACAAAAGAAATATGTAAGCGTGGATTGTCCATGACAATCTCTTTAACTTTGGGAAACACCCGTCTCCCACTTCGACACGGCCTGGCGCGAGACGCCGAGGCGCCCGGCCAGCTCCTCCTGCGAGAGGCCCGCGCGCTTTCTGCAATAGAGTATCTTTTCGGGGAGCTTCATGCTTCCATACCTCCTGTGAGTTGTGCTCCGAGTATAGCATCCCCGGGGCCGCGGAGCAAGCAACCGGGGGCTGGAAATGCCGCAACCGGCGGTTGCATCCCCGCGCGGAGCTTTACAAATGCGCGCGGTATGGTAAAATAAAAGGGATTTTTGACTTAAAGAGGTGCGCCATGACCGATATCGAGATCGCCCAGTCCGCAAGGCCCCTGCCCATAACCGAGGTCGCCGCGAAGGCCGGCATAGACGAGCGCTTCGTCGAGTGCTACGGCCGGACCAAGGCGAAGATAGACCCCGCCCTGCTCTCCGGCCCGGGGGAGGACGGCAGGCTCATCCTTGTGACCGCCATAAACCCCACGCCCGCGGGCGAGGGCAAGACCACCACCACCGTCGGCCTCGCAGACGCGCTGCGGAAGCTCGGCCGCCGCTCCATCGTAGCGCTGCGGGAGCCCTCGCTCGGCCCCGTCTTCGGCATCAAGGGCGGCGCGGCCGGCGGCGGCTACGCCCAGGTCATACCCATGGAGGACATAAACCTCCACTTCACCGGCGACTTCCACGCCATCGGCGCGGCGAACAACCTCCTGGCCGCGATGCTGGATAACCACATCTACCAGGGCAACAGCCTGAACATCGACCCCCGGCGCATCACCTGGCGCCGCGCCGTGGACATGAACGACCGCCAGCTGCGCTTCATAACGGACGGCCTCGGCGGGCGCGTGAACGGCGTGCCGCGCGAGGACGGCTTCGACATCACCGTCGCGAGCGAGGTCATGGCCGTCCTCTGCCTGGCCTCGGGCATATCGGACCTCAAGGCGCGCCTTGCGCGCATCGTCGTGGGCTACACCTACGACGAAAAGCCCGTCACGGCGGGGCAGCTCGGCGCGGCGGGGGCCATGGCGGCGCTGCTCCGGGACGCCATAAAGCCGAACCTGGTCCAGACCCTGGAGGGCACGCCCGCCTTCGTCCACGGCGGACCCTTTGCGAACATCGCCCACGGCTGCAACAGCGTCACGGCCACGCGCATGGCGCTGCGGCTGGGCGAGTACGCCGTCACCGAGGCCGGCTTCGGCGCGGACCTGGGCGCGGAGAAGTTTTTCGACATCAAGTGCCGCATGTCCGGCCTGCGGCCCTCGGCCGTGGTCGTCGTGGCGACGGTGCGCGCCCTCAAGCACCACGGCGGCGCAGCGAAGGGCGAGCTGGGCTCGGAGGACCTCGAGGCGCTCGAGCGCGGCCTGCCGAACCTCCTGCGGCATGTTGACAACATCAGGAGGGTCTACGGCCTGCCCTGCGTCGTGGCCATCAACCGCTTCCCGACGGACACGGAGGCGGAGCTCTCCCTGGTCGAGCGCCGCTGCCGGGAGCTGGGCGTGAACGTTGCGCTCTCGGAGGTCTGGGCGAGGGGCGGCGAGGGCGGCATCGAGCTCGCGCGCGAGGTCGTGAGGCTCTGCGAGGAGCCGAATGACTTCCGCTTCGCCTACCCGGACGAGCTGGGCATCCGGGAAAAGATAGAGGCCGTGGCAAAGCGCGTCTACCGCGCGGGCGAGGTCGCCTTCACCGGCGGCGCGGAAAAGGAGCTCCGCCAGCTCGAAGCCCTGGGCTTCGGGGCCCTGCCCGTCTGCATGGCCAAGACGCAGTACTCCTTCTCGGACGACCCGGCGAAGCTGGGCGCGCCGGAGGGCTTCACGCTGACGGTGCGCAGGCTCAAGGTCTCCGCAGGCGCGGGCTTCATCGTGGCCCTGACGGGCGATATAATGACCATGCCCGGCCTGCCCAAGTCCCCCGCCGCCGAGCGCATAGACGTGGACGAAACGGGACGCATCTCCGGGCTCTTCTGAAAACCTAAAAAACAATACCGCCGCCCTTTTCGGGGCGGCGGTTTTTGCGTATTCTCAGCCGGGGAAGATCTCCAGCTCCACGTCGGAGCGCGGGAAGCTGGCGCAGGGGTGGAGCCAGCCGAACTTGAGGTCCGCGCCCCGGCGGCCGTCGGCGCGCTCCGGCACGAAGACCTCGCCGGACACCAGCCGCGCGTGGCACCAGCCGCACTCGCCGCTGCGGCAGTGCGTGGGGGCCTTGATGCCCGCGCGTTCTATGGCCCATTCCAGGCTCTCGTTCGCGAGGCAGTCTATGGTGCGGCGGTAGCCGTGGATGTCCAGGGTCAGCTTGTACTTGACTTTCGCGGGCTCGGACATTATGCAGTCGCCCGAGAGCTCGCGGCGGATGCGGCGGCGGGGCAGTGAGAGCTTTTGCAGCTCCCGCTCCTCGTAGTCGTACATCGCCTGCGGGCCGCACATGAACACCGAGTAATCGCCCTCCGGCGCGTACTTGCGCACCAGCTCCGCCGTGAGGAAGCCGTGCTCATAGCCCTCGCGCTCCTCGTCACTGAGGACGTGGACCACCTTCACGCGGCCGCCCGAGCGCGCGGCGACGGCGTCGAGCTCCTCGCGCAGGAGTATGCCCTCGGCCGTCCGGCTGCCGTAGAGGATGGTGAGCTCAAAGTCCTCTATGCCGTCCGCTATGGCCTCGGCCATGGAGAAGAAGGGCGTGATGCCGCTGCCGCCCGCGAGGGCCACGACGGTTTTGGCGTCGCGGATGCGGTCGTAGTAGAAGTCGCCCAGGGGGCCGGAGAGCTCCACGGCGTCGCCCTCTTTCCAGTTTTCAAGTATCCACTTCGAGGCGTAGCCCGGCTCGGTGCGTTTTATGGTGAGCACATAGCTCGTGCCGTCCTCGCCCAGCGCGGAGCCGGGGCCGGAGCGGATGGTGTAGGGCTTCGAGAGCACCGTGCCGCCTATGTTGAGCCCTACGCTGACGTACTGGCTGGCGCGGAAGAAGGCGAGGCTCTTCGTGCCGCGCGCCTCGTCCGGCACGAGGGTGAAGCTCTTGGCGTCCCGGTGCTCGTCCACGCGGGCGATTTTTGCGTACTGCGCCTCGGGGTGCAGGCTCTTGGCCAGGCGGTTGGCGTTATATTCCGAGACGGGCGGGCTGTCCGGGGCCGCGGCGATGCGCTTGTTGCGCACGGAGACCATGGAGAGGAAGCCCGAAAGCGGTATTTTCCTTATAGGGGCGCGGTCATAGCTGTATTTCATCCTAGCGGCCCTCCTTCATGTCCTTGAGCGTATATCTCGCGGCCTCCGCGCCGGAGAGATAGGCCTGGCTGTAGCCGTCCATGTTCGTGCCGTGGCCGCCGCAGAAGCGCAGGCCCTTTATCGTGTAGTCCAGTTTTTCGCAGGACATGACGCGCGGGAACATGCCGTCCCACATCTCGCTGGCGTAGCCGTAGACGTCGCCCTGGGGCGTGCCGATGTAGCGCGCGAAGGTCACGGGGCTCGCCGTGACTATCTCCTCTATGTGGCTGCGTATATCGACCTTGAACCACTTTTCAAAGTGGTCTATCGTCTCCTCGGCGA
Source organism: uncultured Eubacteriales bacterium (assembly GCA_900544295.1). GTDB lineage: Bacteria > Bacillota > Clostridia > Oscillospirales > Oscillospiraceae > Scatomorpha > Scatomorpha intestinigallinarum. The sequence continues at coordinate 3,954 of UQUO01000029.1, forward strand.
TCTTCGTCTTCAGCTCGAAGTATTCGCGCTCCGACACGCCGGCGAAGGCGTCGGCCGAGTAGAACTTCGAAAACGAGAGGATGCAGGTGCCCGGGGGCGAGCAGTCGGGTATGGCGCGGTTCAGGCAGGTGACGCAGTAGGTCTTGTGCGTCTCGATGGAGGCCGAGGTCTCGTACTGCCTGAGCGTGTCGCCCGTGTCGCGCACGAAGGTGTCGTAGCCCTCGATGCCGAGCTCGTCCGCCGTGGCGTCGAGGCCGAGGTAGATGGTGAAGCAGTTCTGGGCGAGTTTTCTGGCGTTGCAGGCGCGGCGGTCGCGCTCCGGCACCTCGGCGGGGTCCACCATCTTCGAGAACACCACCGTCGGCATGAGGTTCGAGACCACGCGCTCGCAGGCGATGTGCGTCCCGTCCTTGAGCGTGACGCCCTGTACCTTATTGTCCTTCACGTCGATCTTCGCGACCTCGGTGTTGTACCAGATGTCGCCGCCCAGCTCCCGGATGCGCCTGTCGAAGGCCAGGGCTATCTCGTGGCTGCGCATTTTGCAGATATAGGGCTTGAAATTGAGGTACATCCTGAACATCTGCGCGTAGACGGCGAAGCTCATCTTGGTGGAGTCCACGCCGACGTAGTCCCAGTAGCTCTCGTAGATATGCCTCGCCTTCTTCGGCACGCCGAGCTTTATGAGCATCTCGTCCGTCGGCACGGATACGCAGCGCATGAGGTCGGCCCATTTCAGGAGCATGGGCAGCTTGGGCGGGTCGTTGTTGTACTTGTAGAGCCAGTCCACCCCATCGCCTATCATCCGCGTGAGCTCCATGAGGTTCTCCATGGAGGCGCGGCAGCCCGGCACGGCCTTTTCCATCGCGTCGAGGAAGCCCTGCTCGTCCGCGGGTATGGTCACGTCGTAGCCCTCTTCCGGCTCGGTGCTTATGGAGCGGAAGGCCTCGTCCACCGGCACCCACTCCACGTCGAGCCCCAGCTCGTCCAGCAGCTCGCGCACATGCCCGCCCTGGCCAGGTTCGCCCATCTGGCAAAGCTCGTGCAGCGCGGATTCAAACTCGAACCTTCCCCTGCGGAAGCTCGTGGCGCAGCCGCCGGGCAGGTTGTGCTTTTCAAGCAGCAGCACCCGCTTTCCCGCCTTCGCCAGGCAGGCCGCGGCGGCCAGGCCGCCGTTGCCGGCGCCGACCACCACAACGTCGTATTTTTGCATCGCTCGCCCTCCTTCGTTCTCTGGTATGGCCACAACAGCATTATATACGCCCCCGGGGCTCATTTCAACCGTTCTTTGTGATATTTTGCACAATTTCGCTCCTGGAAAAGGCCGAGCTTGATTTTGCCGGCATTTCAGTTTATCCTTGTATCAGAAACAGAGGGATACGGGGTGCGTGACATGGCCGGAACAGCGGAATATTCCAAGCGCGAGGGCTTTGTGAGGGAGATAGAGGCGCAGATACTTTCCGGGAAGCTGAAGCCCGGGGCGCGCCTGGAGGCGGAGCGGGAGCTGGCGCTGCGCTTCGGCCTGAGCCGGAGCAGCGTGAATCTCGGCATGCTGGAGCTGGAGCGCAAGGGCTTCGTGCGCATCGTGCCGCGTAAGGGCGCCTTCGTCTCCGACTTCCTGCACGAGGCGACGCCGCAGACCCTTTCGGTCATCATGGAATACGGCTCCTCGCAGATGGACGAGTCGCTGCTGCACGACCTCATGGACATGCGCGCGCTCATAGAGTGCGAGTGCGCGCGCCTGGCCTGCCTGAGCGGGCGCGGCCCGGCGGACACGGAGCTGCCCCGGCTCATGGCCGCCATCAGGAGCAGCTCCGGCACGGAGCAGATAGAGGCCATCTGCGACTACCACTACCACCTGACGAAGCTCTCGGGCAACGACGTCTACGCCATGACCTTCAAGGCCTTCCACGGCCCCCTGCGCGGCCTGACGTCGGAGCACTACCGCAGCGCCGCGGAGCGCAAGCGCTCCGTAAAGCTGCACGCGGATTTGACGGCGGCCATAGGCGCCGGGGACGCGGAAGCAGCCTCGCGGCTCGTCGGGGAGATAATCATGCGCGCGGACGAGAACCTCTCCGGGAAGAAGCGGCGCCGCTGAACACAAAAAAACGCCCCTTGGGGCGTTTTTTGCTTTTCAGGGCTCTTGAGGTTTGAGGCGCGGCGGCCCCGGGGCATAATAGCCCCGGAGGTACATAGCCATGAAAAAACAGCTGCTCAAAAACTGGGAAATTTCCCTCCTGCTCGCCCTCTGCATCACGCTCTGCGCCGGGACCTGGGCCGGGGCGCGCAGCGAGGCGCTCTCGGCCGGGCTCATCCGCCTGCACGTCGTGGCGGCCTCGGACGAGGCGGCGGAGCAGGAGCTGAAGCTCCGCGTGAGGGACAGCGTCCTGGCCTATCTGGAGCCGCGGCTCCAGGGCGCGCAGAGCGCCGCCGAGGCTGCGGAGCGCATAGAAGACGAGCTGGACGGCATCCGCGCCGCCGCCGAGGCCGCGGCAGAGGGCCGCGAGGTGGCAGTCACGCTGGGGCGCGAATACTACCCCACCCGGGACTACGGCAGTTTCGCCCTGCCCGCGGGACGCTACGAGTCCCTGCGCGTCGTCCTGGGCGAGGGGGAGGGGCACAACTGGTGGTGCGTCGTCTTCCCGCCGCTCTGCCTTTCCGCAGCCGAGGCGCAGGAGGCCCTTGAGACCCTGGGCGGGGACAGCGCGCAGCTGCTCGCCCCGGCGGAGGACGGCGGCGTCGTGTTCAGGTTCCGCCTGCTTGAGCTCTGGGGCGAGCTCATGGAGTATCTGGGTCTCGACTGAGCTCCTCCGCGCGCACGGAAAAGATGGTGTGCGGCATATCCATACCGTAATAGTGCTTATTGAGCCCGCCGCGCGGCGTCATGCCGTTCCGGCGGGCGACGTTTTCGGAGGCCGTGTTCCCCACGCGGATGATGGAGAACACCTCCCGCGCGCCGAGTTTCGAAAAGGCGTGGTCCCGGCAGGCCCGCGCGGCCTCGGCGGCGTAGCCCCTGTGCCAGTAGGCGCGGTTGAAGATGTAGCCCACCTCCAGCACGCGGCCGAAGTCGCCGGCCTCCTGCCAGGTGAGCCCGCACTGGCCTATAAGCGCTCCCGTGGCCTTGAGGATGACCGCCCAGAGGCCGAAGCCGTCCGCGGCGTAGCGGTCAAGCTGCTTTTGCAGCCAGGCGCGGGCCTCGGCCTCGGAGAAGGCGTGCTCGTAGGCGTACATGGTTTCCGCGTCCCGGAGCATGAGGCAGAGGCCGTCGTAGTCCCCAAGCCCGAACTCGCGCAGGGCGAGGCGGGGCGTTTCAAGTATCAGTGCCATGAATAGTCCTCCGTTCCCGTCGCGGGGCCGCCCGTCCAGACGCCGTGGTCCTCAAGCAGGCGCGCCTCGGTGACCATGAAATAGCTGTCCCAGTCCCGGGTACCGGGCTCGCCGTGCTGGTCGCACCAGGTGATGTCCATGTAGTAGCTGCCCTCCTCCAGCCAAGCCAGGTTCCAGCCGTGCTCCTCGCCGTTCCAGCTGGCATAGCCGCTGATGGCCGAGCAGCGCAGGTCCGCCTTCTCGCAGAGCCAGAGCATGGTGTTCGTGTAGCCCAGGCAGATGGCCCGGCCCTCCATGAGCGCGCCCCAGGGCGTCTCGTTGAGCCGGTCCTCGTGTACGTAGTAGTCGTACTCCGCGCACAGGGAGAGGACGTAGCCGAGATAGCGGTACTTGTCGTAGGCCGAGAGGCCCTCCGGCATGGACTCCACTATGTAGTCCCCCACAGCCTCCAGGTATTCGAGCTCCGCCTCGGAGATGTCGATGTCCGACGTGTCGTAGGCGTCCCGGGGCTCGAAGGGCTGCGTGACGTGGGAGAGCTCGTCCCGGCGGACGCGCTCTATGGCCGCGGCGGCCTTCTCCACGACGTCGGAAAACTCCCGCTCGGCCCGCGCCTGCGGGCCCTCCTCCGCCGCGCCGCAGCCCGAGAGAACGAGGCAGAGCGCGAGAGCCGCGCATACGGCGCGCCTCATGCCCGCACCCCCGCTATCTTCAGCACGACGGCCTGGGCCATGAGCAGGCCCGCCGAGGCCGGCACCCAGACGACGGAGCCGGGCACGCTCCTGCGCCCCGGCGGCGGGGCCTCGGGCTGGGCCGGCTCCAGCGCCTCCTCGGGGCTGTACACCACCTCAAGGTGCTCTATGCCCCGCCGCCGCAGCTCCCGGCGCATGACCCGGGCCAGCGGACAGCCGTGCGTCTCGGCGAGGTCGGCTATCTCCAGCCGCGCCGCGTCCAGCTTGTTGCCCGTGCCGAGGGCGGAGACTATGGGCGTGCCGCTGCCCAGCGCAGCCTCGATGAGGTCTGTTTTGCAGGAGACGAGGTCAATGCAGTCCGCCGCGCAGGAGTAGTCCCCGGGGAAGAAGCGGTCCCGGCTCGCGGCCTCGTAGCGAGCCGTCACGGGGACTATCGCCGCGCCCGGCGCTATGTCCCGCAGGCGCGCTGCCATGGCCTCGGCCTTGGAGGCCCCTATGGTCGAGCCAAGGGCGCAGAGCTGGCGGTTTATGTTGGACTCCGAAACGGCGTCCTCGTCCACCAGCGTGAGCTTCCCCACGCCGGAGCGGGCCAGGGCCTCCGCGCACCAGGAGCCCACGCCGCCCAGGCCGAACACGATGACATGCGCCGCGCGCAGCCTGTCCATCGCCGCCTCGCCCAGCAGCATCTCGGTCCTCTTTGTCCTCTCTTCCAAGCTCTCGCCTCCAATACGAAAACGGGCGGCCCGAAGGCCGCCCTTTTGCTGTTCTGCTTTTTGCCTTACACTTTCGCGAACCAGTTGATGAAGCTGTTGACGTCCGCGGAGTAGCCGGCGACGAGCTCGTCGTGCCAGGCGGTGTAGTCCGGCTGGCGCAGGCCCTCGACGGAGCTGTACATGGAGCTGTAGCCGTAATCGGCCAGGCAGTCGTGGTAGCTCATCTCATCGGTGCCGACGAAATAAACGAGGTGGTAGCCGGTGTAGCTGCTGTTCTGGTTGAAGATGACGGAGGTGTCGCCCGGCTGCCTCGCGGGGTCGAAGATGTAGTCGTTGACGCCCTCGACCATGGTGTCCACGCCGACGTGCTCGTAGAGGCCGCCGTTATCCTTGGAGCCGGAGTCCTCGCTGTTGGCGCTCGCGAGGGAGGCAAAGCTGTCCTCGGTGGCCTCGCCGTTTTTCCACTCGTCGTAGAGCTCGTTTATCTTGTCCTCGGCCACGGTGAGCTCCTCGGCGCTGAACTCGCCGTCCCCGTCGGAATCGACAGCTTTCACGAGGATGTGGCGGAAGTTCACGGCGTTGTAGTCGGAGTTGTCGTTGCGGCCGTTGAAGAGCAGGACGCACCAGCCGCTGTCCTCGACCTCGAGCAGGGCCATATCGCCCTCGGTGCGGGAGGCGTCGGTCAGCCAGTCGGAGACGCTGTCGGGCATGAAGGTGAGGCAGTTGACGCCCAGGGCGTTCTTGTAGTCAATGACGTTCTCGACGGCCTCTTCGCCCATGACCTCGCCCACGGCCTCGGAGAAGCTCATGGCCTGCTCCGCGCGCCCGGACTCGATGACGTCGTACAGCCGCTCGGCGGTCTCCTTGGCCTCGGCCATGGTCTCCTCGGTGGCGCGCTCGGCGGTCTGCTCGGTCTCCTCGCCGGTCTCCTCGTCCGTCACGGTCTCGGTGACCTCGACCTGCTCGGCGGCCACGAGGTAGTAGTTGAAGCTGAAGGCATCCAGCTCGTCCTTGTGCTCGTCATAGTAGGCGTCCAGCTCCTCGGTGGTGTAGCTGTAGGAGTCGAACTGCTGCTGGGCGTAGCCGGAGGCGATATAGCCGCGGGTGATGAGCTCGCGGACGGAGTCGAGAGTGTTGCCCTTGCCGTAGTAGAAGGAGACGAAGGCGCCGGCGTCGCGCAGGCCGTTGGCGGTCGCGGCGGTCTCGAAGCTCGCCATTATCTCGTCTATCTCGGCCTGCTCCTCCTCGGAGAGGGTGTAGCCGGACTTCACCGCGCTGTCGTAGAGGGCGGTTATCTCCACCATGTTGTCGATGGCGACGGACTTGAAGTAGTCCTTCCAGGTGGGGTTCTCGGGCAGGCCCTCGCCGGTCACGCCGAGGAGGGCGGGGTCAAAGGCCTGCTTGTCCAGGTCCTCCGAGGTGTCGAAGAACATGCTGATGTAGTTCTGGTTGTTGCTGACAAAGTTGGAGTACGCGCTCAGGTAGTAGTACTGGAAGTCGGCGTTCGTGTACTCGTAGCCGTTTATCGTCAGCGCGGTCGTGCCGCTGTAGAACAGGTTGGTGTTCAGCAGTATGACGACCACGGCGAAGACGACGATTATGGCGCCGACGATGCCCCAGCGCGTGCGCTCCTTTTTAGCCTTCCGGGCCGCCTCACGCTCTGCGAGGCTGCGCTTGTCCACGCCGTCCGTGCGCTCGGCCTGGCGTCTTTTCTTGTCCTGCGATGCGCTCATTGGTGCTTCATCCTTTACAATTAAAAAATAACCGTCATTCGCCCTTCAGGCGTATAGCCTTAGCATTATAACTCAAAGGTCCCCGGCTTTCAAGACCAAATTGTAAACACTTCCATGTCAGCGCAGCAGCTTTTTCATGGCTCTGGCGAGATACATGGCCCCGAAACCGGTAAAAACGCCGGTGACGACGCCGGCGGCCGCGAGGGCGGGGGCATACACCAGCATGGAGACCGTGCCGGAGACCCAGAGGGCCACGGCCAGCTGCCCGGCGTTGTGCGCGAGGGCGGCCAGGACGCTGACGACCCACATGAGCTTCTCCGGGAAGACGCCTATGAGCAGGCACATGACGAGGTAGGCCGCCGCTCCGCCGGCCGCGGAGAACAGCAGACCCGAAAAGCCGCCGGCGAAGGCGCTGCCCAGTATGAGCCGCACGACGAAGACCGCCCCGGCCTCCTTGCGGCCCAGGACGGACATGGCGACGAGCGTGACGATGTTTGCAAGTCCGAGCTTCACGCCCGGCACGGGGACGACGGGCGGGATCTGCGCCTCGGCGACGAAGATGGTCAGCGCGACCGCGGCCAGCGCCGCGAGCAGGGCCAGCTTTCTGGTGCTCTTCATGGCTCCTCCCCCACTATCTCTATGACCAGCCGGTGCGGCAGGCAGGCGATGGGTACCATTGAGCCCGTGATCCGCCCCTGGCGCACGCAGATCTGGTCAGGGCAGTCCGCCTCCGAGACGGAAATGGCCCCGTGCTCGACGTGGACTATGTTGTAGCCTCTCTCGGTCTCTATGCGTATGTCGTAGGGCAGGGCCACGGCCATGAGGTCTATCTCCTCATACAGCTCCCCGTCCAGGCTTATGCGCGCCGTGCGGGAGCCCGTGTCCGCCCCGCGCAGCAGCAGAAAAGCTCCGCCGCCCAAAAGGAAGAGCGCGGAGAACAAAACTATCCAAAACTTCGTCTTACGCCACATACCGCTATTTTAGTGTACCGGCCCCCCGTTGTCAACAGGGCCGCCGGATGGTATAATGTCAAGGCGTTATTCTCTCCAAGGGGGTGGCGTTTTGCCCGAGATCCCTGACCTCACCTCATACATCATGACCGGCACGAAGTATCTGCTGCCCATTCTGGCGCTGTGGATACTTCTGCGCTGCATACGCTCCATGCTCCGCGAGCGCTACGAGCCCGAGACCTGGGCCTGGCTGCTCGACGAGGACGGCGCGGCCCTGCCCGTCTGCCACTGGGAGAGCATCATAGGCCGCGCGCCCTCCTCCGACATAGTGCTCGACATGCCCGGCGTCTCGAAGCTGCACGCCTCCCTCCAGCGGGACGGGGACGGCGACTGGACGCTCTCGGACCTCCGCTCCCGCGAGGGCACCTATATAAACGGCGACGAGATAGACATCCTGGAGCCCGTCGAGGACGGGGACACCGTCGAGTTCGGCGACGCCGTCCTGACCTTCCGCGAGATAGACGCGGCCGAGCGCGCGGCGCTGGAGCGTCGGCGCACTGCCCCCGGGCGCTTCGTCGGCCCGGGCGTCACGCTGCTCATACTCTCGCTCTTCCAGGCCTTCCTGACGCTGGAGTTCACCGTCACGGCGCAGGAGGAGTACCTCTTCCCCATCTGCCTGGCCTTCTTCGCGCTCATGGTGACGGAGTGGTTCTGCTATCTCGTGACGCGCAGCGTGCGCCGCACGGGCTTCGAGCCGGAGACCCTGGCCTTTTTCCTGACGACGCTGGGCACGGCGGTCTGCGCCACGGCGACGCCGGAGGACATGTTCAAGCAGACCGTCTTCATCATCCTGGGCGTCGCGCTCTACTTCTTCCTGGGCGCCTGGCTGCGGAGCCTGGAGCGGGTCAAGGCCTCGCGCTTTCTGGCCGCGGCGGCGGCCCTGGGCCTGCTGGCCGTGAACGTCGTCTTCAGCGAGGCCGTCTTCGGCGCGAGGAACTGGCTGGAGATAGCCGGAGTCAGCTTCCAGCCCTCGGAGCTCGTCAAGGTGCTCTACATCTACACCGGCGCAGCGACGCTCGACAGGCTCTTCGCGAGGCGGAACCTCTTTGTGTTCATCGTCTTTTCCGCCGTCTGCGTCATCGCCCTCGCGCTCATAGGCGACTTCGGCACGGCGGTCATCTTCTTTGCGACCTTCCTCGTCATCTCCTTCATGCGCTCGGGCAGCTTTGCGACGGTGTTCCTCGCGGTCTCGGGCGCGGCGATGGCGGGCTTCCTGGTGCTCTCCGTGAAGCCCTATATAGCAGAGCGCTTCGCGAGCTGGGGCCACGTCTGGGAGGACGTCTGGGACACCGGCTACCAGCAGACCCACGCGATGAGCGCGGCGGCCTCCGGCGGGCTCTTCGGCCGGGGCGCGGGCCAGGGCTGGCTCAAGGACATCTTCGCCGCGGAGACGGACATGGTCTTCGCCGTAGTCTGCGAGGAGCTGGGGCTCATAATCGCCGTGCTCGCCATGTTCGCCGTCATCGCGCTGGCGCTCTTCGCCGTGCGCAACGCGGCCCAGGGCCGAAGCACCTTCTACGTCATCGCAGGCTGCGCGGCGGTCAGCCTAATGATGGTCCAGATGGGCCTGAACGTCTTCGGCTCCCTGGACATCCTGCCCTTCACGGGCGTGACCTTCCCCTTCGTCTCCAAGGGCGGCACCTCACTCGTGTCCTGCTGGATGCTGCTGGCCTTCGTCAAGGCCACGGACACGCGGCGGGACGCCAGCTTCGTCGTGAGCCGCGACAAGGCCCCGCGCCGCCGCGAGGACTACGGGGACTACGAGGACGAGGACGGCGGGGAGGAGGCCGAGGCATGAAAAAAGTAAAGCGCCGCGCTACGGCGGCCCTGCTCATAGCGGCCCTGCTGGTCGTGGGCCTCGCGGTGTATCTCGTCCGCCTCGCGGACGACGGCGGGGCCTGGGCCTCGTACTTCAGCGGCGGCACCCCGGGCGGGACGATACTCGACCGCAACGGCGTCGTGCTCTACAGCTCCGACGAGGACGGCTACAGCTTCGCCGAGGACTGGAGCACGCGCGTATCCTGCTACCACCTGCTGGGCGACCCGAACGGCAACGTGCGCACGGGCGCGCTTCGGCAGTTCCGCGACAGGCTCGCGGGCTACAGCTTTGTAGAGGGCGCGACGAGCGGCAAGACCATCAGCCTCAGCGTGGATTCGACCCTGAACGTCGCGGCCTACTCCGCCCTCGCCGGGCGCAGCGGGGCCGTCATGCTCATGGACTACACGACGGGCGAGGTGCTCTGCATGGTCTCCTCCCCCGGGGATGACCCGGAAAACCCCAGCTCCGAGCCCGCGGACGGCACCTACCTCAACAAGTGCCTGAGCTCAAGCTTCACGCCCGGCTCGGTGTTCAAGCTCGTGACCCTGGCCGCGGCCATAGACAACATCCCCGACCTCTTTGAGCGCAGCCTCTGGTGCGAGGGGGAGATGATAGTGGACGGGGCCCTGCTCACCTGCACGGGCAACCACGGCTCCCAGACCATAGAGCAGGCGCTGGCCAACTCCTGCAACTGCGCCTTCGGCACGCTGGCGCTCGAGCTCGGGCCGGACATCATGGCCGAGTACGCCGAGAAGCTGGGCATGACCGCCTCTCTCCAGCTCGACGGCATGGACATCCTGCCCGGCAGCTTCACGAAGGGCGAGGCCGGCTCCGTGGGCCTGGCCTGGTCGGGCGTCGGCCAGTATGAGGACCTCGTCTGCCCCTACGCCATGCTGCGCTACGTCTCCGCCATCGCCAACGGCGGCTCGGTGTATGAGCCGACGCTGCTGGGCCACGGCTCGCTCGACCGCGAGACGGAGCTGCTCTCCGCCGAAACGGCGCAGAGGATAGCCGAGATGATGAACTACAACGTGCAGAACGCCTACGGCAGCTGGGTCTTCCCGGGCCTCGACGTCTCGGCCAAGACCGGCACCGCCGAGGTGGGCGACGGCACTAGCCACGCCTGGATGACTGGCTTCCTTAACGACCCGGCGCACCCCTACGCCTTTGTGGTCATACTCGAACACGCGGGCGGCGGCCTGGCAAACGCCGGCCCCGTGGCGAACGCCGTGCTTCAGGCGGCGGTCTCCGGCTCCGCGTCGTAGACCGCGCCGACCTCGCGCCTGCGGCGGAAGATGGTGAGCCAGCAGACGGCCATCGCGAAGAGCGCCGAGACGCTCACCGCCGCGCCGGGGCTCATGACCTCGCCCAGCGCCCCGACTATGAGGCTGAACACGCCCATGCCCAGATAATACATCACGCCCTCAAAGGCGTTTATCCGCGAGCGCATCCCGTCGGGTATATAGCTCTGCACGGCGGCGAGGCGCATCGTCGCGCTGCCTATGCCGAGATAGCCGGCCGCCGCCCGGTTCACCAGCATGAGCGGGTAGGGCAGCCACAGCAGCGTGGCGTCCATCAGCTCATAGGCATTGTATACGAAAAAGGCGAATTTGAAGCGCTTCCCCCGCGGTATCTCTCGCCTGTAGCGCACCGCTCCGCCTATGCTGCGGCCCGCGAACTCTGCGGCGGAAAAGAGCGAATAGAGCGCCGGGGCCGCGCTGAAGCAGGCGACGAAGAGGGGAGAATAGCCGCTTGCCACGCCGTTCGTGACGGCCATGTAGGTGTATATGGCGAGCAGCCCGCGCTCTCCTTTGAGATAGGCCGCGGCGTCGCGCAAATCGCCCAGCCAGCGGCGGAGGGAAAAGCCCTCCCCGCCGGGCCTCCGCTCCTCCCTGACGCTTATCCGGCTCTCGACGCAGGCGGCGAGCAGGGAGAGCGCGCCCTGGCCTATGAGTATGGCCGCGACGCCTGCGGCCTCCATGAGCCAGGCCGCGGCCGGGGCCATGACCACCTGCATGACGGGGTAGACCATGGACGAGACGGTGTAGCCCCGCTCCTCGGCCCCCTCGGGGATGAGCCGCGGGAAGATGCTGTTGTAGGCCAGGCTGTCGAAGGCCGAGAGGCTGGAGAGCAGCAGGGAAAAGCAGAGGTAGCCCGTGTATGTGAAGTCGAACCTCAGCAGATACAGCCCCGCCGCGGCGTAGAGCGCCCCGTTCACCGCGTCCCCGCCGACGAGGAAGGGTTTGCGCGGCAAGCGGTCCATGAAGGGCGCGGCCGCGAGCGGCACGAGAAAGCCCGGCACGACGTTTATCGCGATGAGCAGCGCCGCGGCCAGCGTGCTGCCCGTCTCCTCGTAGACGAGGAAGGAGAGCGCAAAGGAGCCCGCGATGCCCCCCGCCGCGCCCAGCACCGTGGCGGATATGAGCAGCGTGAAGTCCCGCGTCCAGAGCTTGGGTCTCAAGAAAATCACCCCCCGGCTTTAATTGTAAGCTGGGGCTTTAAAAAATTAAAGACGGCTGTTTTGGGAAAATGGTGCCCAAAACAGCCGTTTAAATTTTGCCTGAGCCGCAGTATCCGGGAAAATCAAGCAGCAGCTCATAGGCCTGGCGGTACATCCGCCGAGCCCGGAGCCATTCGAGCACGCGGGGCAGGTGGAAGCTCGCGTAGCCTATGGGCAGCTCGCTCCGCATGGTCTCGAAGAGCTCCATGAGCTCCGCGCCGTATTCCGGCCGCTCCAGGTAGTCCGGGTGCTCCAGCCGGCAGCGGACGAGGCCGCAGATGCGCCCCGCAAGCTCCCGCACGGGCTCCGGCGAGGGGGCCTCGGCCTCTTCCGCCCTGTCGAGGGCCGCGAGGGCCTCGTCTCTCTTCCCGAGCAGCTCGCAGGCCGCGGCCAGCTTGTGCAGCTCCATGGCGCTTTTGGCGCCCAGCCTCGTGAGCGCGTCGTAGGCCTCCTGCGCCCGGCCCAGCTCCAGCGCCGTGGCCGCGCGGTTATACTCTATGCTGCGCACGCTGTCTTCGTCGCCCAGGGTCCGCGCCATGCGCTCCGCGGCCTCGTAGTGCCGGAGCATGGCCTCATACTGCATGCTGTTGCTGTAGCAGTTGCCGATGAGCAGCCTCGCGTGCATGAGCACTCGCAGACGGCCCTCGTCCGCGGCGAGGCGGCAGGCCCGCTCCAGCAGTTCGAGGGCGAGGGTGTTGTTCCCGCGCGCGTAGGCCTCCTCGCCGCGCAGGTAGAGGGCGAAGGCCCTCCCGTCGAGGCGGCAGAGGGCCTCGAAATCGCCCGAGAGCCAATAGAGCAGCGCGCGCTGCCCCGGCCCAAGCGCGGGTTCGAGGTCCCGCGCCCAGCCCGGCGCGGCGTGCTCGTCGGAAAAGAGCTGGCCCAGCAGCTCCGCGTCAAGGCAAAACGGCCCCTTTTCGAGCCGAGCCGCGCGAAGCTCGGCCAAAAGGCCGTCCCAGGCCTCGTAGTCGAGGGAGAAGGCCGCCTCATAGCAGCGGCCTATAAGCTCCGCAGACTCAGGCCGTTCAGCCATGTCGAGGCCCAGCCGCGCGAAGAGCGCCGAGACCAGCTCCGGGTCCGCGCCCTCGCGCCCGGCCTCTATCTTCGAGAGCCAGGAGACCGAGCAGATGCCGCGGCAGAGCCCCTCCTGGCTCCAGTTCTTCTCCAGCCTCGCGCGCCTTATGAGCGCGCCGGCGAGCTCCGGCCTCATTCCTGGGCCTTTTTCCTGCGGCGGAGCCTGCCCAGGGGCAGCGCCCTCCTCGCCGAGGCGGCGTATTCCTTGAAGAGCAGCTCCATTGAGTCCATAAACAGCTCCCTCTGCTCCTCGTCTCCGAAGAGGTCCTTCGCGGCGGCGAGGGCCTTGCGGACCTTCTGCTCCGTGAGGTCGGTGAGGGTCTTGGCGCCCGTGGCCTCCAGCGCGCCGAAGACGGCGTCAGTCAGCTCCTGGCGCTGCTGCAGGTCGAGGCCGTCGGCCCAGCCGTGGATGGCGTCGTTATACACCCTCGTGCGGAAGGCGAAGTCCGCGCAGCGGACGAATCTCGTCCCCAGGACCTGCCAGGTGTAGCCGTTGTGGGCGGAGATGCCCGTCTCCGTGCTCTCAACTATCTCGAAGTCCGCGTCGTGGCTGAGCAGCACGCCGACGAGGGAGTACTGCGGCACGAGGGCATGTATCTTCGGCGCGATGCGCTGGTACTCGGGCAGGCCGCGCACGGATTCGCGGAAGCCCGGGCCGTCGTTGTTGTAGACCTCGATTATGCGCTCCTGCAGCTCCTCGGGGTTGTGCATGGCGGCGTAGACGGCGAGGTTGCCGCCCTTGGAGTGGCCGCCGACGCGCATCCGCCCATTGAAGCGCCAGGCCGCGCGCATGAGGTAGCTCGCCGCGTCCGTCTGGGCCGGCACGGCGTCGAGGCTGCCCATGTTGAAGTCCTCCTTCCAGGCGACGAGCGTGTCGTCGGTGCCTCGGAAGGCTATGTAGCGCGTCTCGTCCGGCAGGACGACGGTCATGGCGGAAAACTGCTTTTCCGCCGCGGGGTCCACGTGGTAGACGTAGTCGCGCAGGCGCAGGCCGGAAAAGCGCGGGGCCTCCAGCATCTTTTTGAGCATGGTGACGGCTCCGGGAGCCATGAGCAGGCCCCGGCGCACGTCCTCCTCGCCGAATTTGTCAAAGTATCCCCGCGCGGCCTCGGCTATGCCGACCTCGCCCTCGGAGGGCACGATGCCGGTGAAGTCCAGGGAGACCAGCTTGCAGACGAGGAGGTTGTCCACCTCGTTGAAGGGCGAGACCTCAAAGGGGATGTCGCCCCTCCAGTCGATGTAGTCGATGGCGTTCGGCATGGCTCACATCTTCTCAAGCGCGTGGCGCACATAGGGGTTGTGCTCGCGCTCGATGGAGAGCATGCTGCTCTCGGCGTGGCCGGGGTAGACCTCGTAGTCCCCGGGCAGCTCGGCGATGCGCTTGAGGGAGCGCAGCTCCTGCCGCATGTCGCCTCCGGCAAAGTCCGTGCGCCCGCAGGAGCCGCGAAAGAGCGTGTCCCCCGTGAAGAGCGCCTCGCCGCAGCGGAGCGTGACGCCGCCCGGCGTGTGTCCCGGCGTCTCCATGACCTCAAAGCGCAGGCCGCCGACCTCCACGGTGTCGCCGTCCCTGTAGTATTTCACGTCCTCCGGCACCGTGAAGCGGCCGGAGGCGCCGCCCTTCACCAGCTCCAGCTCCTTTTCGCACATGTAGAGCCGGGCGCCCGTGGCCTCCAGCAGGGCGTTCGCCGCGCCGACATGGTCGAAGTGCGCGTGCGTGAGCAGCACCGCGCGGCAGTGGAGCTTGTTGTCCTCCAGGTAGTCGAGGATGGTGCCCGACTCGTCGCCGGGGTCTATAACGGCGCAGTCGAGGCTGTCCTCGTCCGTCACGACGTAGCAGTTCGTTTCAAGCTGCCCCACGGGCAGGGTCTTTATAAGCATATTCAAAGCTCCTTTGTGTCCAGAATGATGGTCACAGGCCCGTCGTTCACGGAGGCGACCTGCATCTCCGCGCCGAACTGTCCCGTTTCGACCTCGAAGCCGCGCGCGCGGCACTCTGCGATGACGAGCTCGTAGAGCGGCACGGCGGTCTCGGGCCGCGCGGCCCGCGTGAAGCCCGGGCGGCGGCTCTTCGCGTCCGCGTAGAGCGTGAACTGGCTGATTATGAGCAGCCCCGCCCCCGCGTCCTTGGGGTTCACGTTCATTTTGCCCGCCTCGTCCTCGAAGACGCGCAGGCCGCAGATCTTGTCGGCTATCTTCTTCGCCTCGGCCTGCGTGTCCTCGGTGCTGACGCCCAGCAGGACGAGGAAGCCCTTGCCGATCCTGCCCTTCACCTCGCCGCCGATCTCGACGGAAGCGGACCTTACCCTTGTTACGACCGCTCTCATGAGCTTGCCCTCCTTACTTCGATGACGCCGCGTATGGCGGCCAGGCGGTTTATGATGACCTTCAGCTCCGCGAGGTCGCGCACCTCGACGGTGACGGCGGCGGTGGACTGGTCGTTGCCCACGTCGCGCGCCGAGAGGCTGCGCACCTTGGCGTTCAGGGCGTTGAGCGCCGTGGCGATGTCCATGATGAGGCCGGAGCGCTCCTTGGCGAGGATGCGGAGCGTGGTGATATAGAGGTCCGTCGTGTGGTCGGCCCAGCTGACCTCTATCCAGCGCCCGTCCGCGCCCGTCGAGAGGCGCTGGCGCAGGTAGTTCTGGCAGTCCGTCCGGTGGATGGAGACGCCGTTGCCGCGGGTGATGAAGCCCACGATGTCGTCCCCCGGCACGGGCGTGCAGCACTTGGAGAACTTGATGAGGCAGTTGTCCAGGCCCTCGACCAGGATGCCGTGGACTGCCTTCTGCGGTCGGGAGACGCGCTTTTCGGCCTGCTCGTTTATCTTGTCGAGGACGGTCTTCTTCTCGGGGCGCTTTATATGCGCCAGCTCGTCCTTGACCCGGTTCACGCTGCGCACGGCGGTCTGCCCGCCGTAGCCTATAGCGGCGTAGAGCTCGTCCATCGAGGGGACGGAGAGCTTTTTGAGGATGTGCGGCAGCACGTCCTCGTCCATGACGTCGGCCATCGTGAGGCCGTTGCGCCTCAGCTCGGCGTCGAACATCTCACGCCCGCGCTGGACGTTCTCCTCGCGCTTTTCCTTCTTGAACCACTGCTTTATCTTGGTGCGCGCGCTGGAGCTCTTGGCGAGCTGGAGCCAGTCGCGGCTCGGTCCCGGGGCCGACTTCGAGGTGCGCACCTCGACGATGTCGCCGTTTTGCAGCACGTGGTCGAAGGTGACTATGCGCCCGTTGACGCTCGCGCCGACCATGGCGTTGCCGACGCCGGAGTGGATGGCGTAGGCGAAATCTATGGGCGTCGCGCCCGCGGGGAGGTTTATGACGTCGCCCGAGGGCGTGAAGACGAAGACCTCGTCCGCGAACATGTCTATTTTGAGGTCGTGGACGAACTCCGTGGCGTCGGTCTCCTGCTGGGCCTCCAGCAGGCGGCGGACCCAGGCGAACTTCTCCTCGTCGCCCTCCTTGACGCCCTGCTCGCCGCTTTTGTACTTCCAGTGCGCGGCGACGCCGTATTCGGCGGTCAGGTGCATGTCCCAGGTGCGTATCTGCACCTCGAAGGGTATGCCCTCGGAGCCGATGACCGTCGTGTGGACGCTCTGGTAGCCGTTGGGCTTGGGCGTCGAGACGTAGTCCTTGAAGCGGCCCGGTACGGGCTTGTACATGTCGTGTATCATGCCCAGCGCGTTGTAGCAGTCCGGGATGCTGTCCACTATGACGCGGAAGGCGCAAAGGTCGAAGATGCCGTTTATGTCCAGCTGCTGGGCGAACATCTTGCGGTAGATGCTGTAGATGTGCTTTATGCGCCCATAGACCGTGGCGTCTATGCCCTCGTCGTCCATGCGCTTTTGGATTTGCTTTTCGACCTTGTCCATGAAGACGCGCAGGGTGTCCATGCGCGTGGAGAGGGCGTCGGTTATCTCCTTGTAGCCCTCGCGGTCGAGGTAGTAGAGGGAGCGGTCCTCCAGCTCCCATTTTATCTTCTGCATGCCGAGCCTGTGGGCGATGGGAGCGTAGATCTCCATCGTCTCGGCGGACTTTATGAGCTGCTTTTCGCCGCTCTGGTAGTCCATGGTGCGCATGTTGTGCAGGCGGTCGGCTATCTTGATGAGGATGACGCGGATGTCCTTCGCCATGGCGATGAGCATCTTGCGCAGGTTCTCGGCCTGCTCCTCCTCGTGGCTCGTGTACTGCACGCGCGTCAGCTTGGTGACGCCCTCGACGATGTCGGCCACGGTGGCGCCGAACTGGCGCTTGACGTCGTCGTGCGTGGCGGGCGTGTCCTCTATGACGTCGTGCAGGAGGGCGGAGACGATGGAGTCCTCGTCCAGGCCCTGCTCGGCGATTATCTCGGCGGTGGCGACGCAGTGGGTGACGTAGGGCGAGCCGTCGCGCCGCTTCTGCCCCTCGTGGAGCTTCACGGCGTACTCATAGGCGGCGCGCACGCGGCCCATGTCCATGGCGATGTTCCCCGCGAGGATCTTGTCCTCAAGGCTCTTCCAGCACTCCTCCGGGTCCATGAACGGCGTGGATGACTGCGCCCTTATTATTTCGTCCCGGTATTCGGACTTGCCGCTTCCTCTCATGGCCGCGGTCACCGGCTCCACCTCCCTGTGCAGAATTTTTCCCGGTAGCTTCTGAGCTTTACTATGATGGGGTGCGAGGCCAGGTCGGCCTTGCCCTGCCTGGGGCAGACCTCGACGCGGATGCTGTCCCCGCTGCGCCGGGCCTTGACCAGCCCCTCGTCGCGCATGACGCGCAGGCAGAGCAGGAGCTTGGCCGGGTGCATGCCGCCCGGCCGCCAGCCGGGCAGGTCCGAGACCTCGCCCCCGGCGCTGCCGCCGCGCCGCTCCAGCCAGCGCCAGACCCGGATGAAGTCGCTCCGCTCCGGGTAGAGGTCGGAGCTGGTCCAGGGTCCGGGCAGCCTGTCCTCAAGGATGTCCAGGCACAGGGGCAGGGTATCCGTCTGCCTGAGCTCCGTCATCAGCAGCTGAACGGAGCGGTGTCCGTGGTATTCGTTTATCTGCGGGTAAAAAGCTGCGTCCACCCTGTCGCCCTCGCGCGCGCCGAGCTCCTCCTCCCGCCGGGAGAACATGACGCAGTCGAAATAGACCCCGCCCTTCTCCAGTCTGAGCTTCAGGTGCCTGCCCCCGCCTATGGGGCGCACCCGTTCAAGCAGGGCGTCCACGATGCAGAGGGTGGGCCGCGGGTTGCCGGTGCCGAAGGGCTCCAGCTGCTCCAGGGACTCGACGCAGTCCATGTCGAGCAGCGCCGGGTCCTCGATGCGCAGATCGCAGCCCAGGCGCGGCGCCTCCGCCGCCGGCACGCCGCGGTAATACTCCGCGAGCGCGGCGCGGAAGCCGGGGACCTGCTCCCGCCTTATCGAGAGCCCCGCGGCCAGCGCGTGGCCGCCGAAGCCCTCCAGCCAGTCGGAGCAGGCGGACAGTGCGTCGAAGAGGTTGAAGTCCCCGCAACTGCGGCAGGAGCCCTTCCCGCTGTCCCCGTCGAGGCATATCATGACGGTGGGCAGGGAAAACTCCTCAGCGAGCTTGGAGGCGGCTATGCCTATAACGCCCTGGTGCCAGCCCTCGGCGGCGAGGACTATGGGGGCCGTGGGTTTTTCGCCGCTCAGCTGGCGGCGGGCGGCCTCGTAGATGTCGTGCTCTATCTCCTGCCGCTCCCGGTTGAGGCGGCAGAGCTCCGCGGCGAGGCGGGCGGCCTCGCCCTCGTCCTCCGTCAGCAGCAGGCGGACGGCGACGTCCGCACGGCCGAGCCTTCCGGCGGCGTTGAGCCTCGGCGCGAGGGTGAAGCCCATGGTCGAGGCGCTTATCCTCCGGCCCAGCGCGCCGGACTCCTCCAGCAGGGCGCGGATGCCGGGCCGGGGCGACTCCGCCAGCATGGCGAGGCCCCGGCGGACGATGTAGCGGTTTTCACCCGTGAGGGGCATGACGTCGGCGATCGTGCCGGTGGCGATGAGGTCGGCGTACTGCGAGAGCACGCGCTCGGCCCCGCCCTCGACGGCGCACAGCAGCTTGAAGGCCACGCCAACGCCCGCGAGGTCGGCGTTGGGGTAACGGCTGCCGGGGCGTTTCGGGTCCACCACCGCCACGGCCGCGGGCAGGGGACAGGCCCCGCACTCGTGGTGGTCGGTTATCACCATGTCCATGCCGAGCGAGGCGGCGTATCCCGCCTCCTGGGCCGCGGTGATGCCGCAGTCCACGGTGACGATGAGGCTCGCGCCCCGGGCCTTTATCGTGTCCATGGCCGCGAGGTTCAGGCCGTAGCCCTCCTCCATGCGGTCCGGGATGTAGGGCTCGCAGTCGAGGCCCTTTGCGCGCAGGAAGCTCGTCACGAGGCAGGCGGAGGTGATGCCGTCCACGTCATAGTCGCCGAAGACGGCGACGGTCTCGCGCCGCTCGATAGCCAGGCGCAGGCGCGCCGCGGCCCTGTCCATGTCCTCAAGCAGCAGAGGGTCGCCCAAAAGCTCCGGGCCCCCGTGCAGGAAGCTCTCCGCCGCCTCGGGCGTGTCCAGCCCCCGCCGGGCCAGGAGCGCCGCCAAAAGCGGCGTGCAGCCCGCCTCCGTCAGCCGCCGCGGTATCTCCGGCTGCTCCGGGGGTATGTTCCAGTCACTGTAATTCATAATCCGTCCGCTCCCCTTGGGAGCCCGCTTCTCCTCCCGCGAATCTTCGCATAGAATATCAATATAATTATATTATTATACCACTACCCCGCGTGAGCGCAAGAGGCATTTGTACCCGCGCCGTGGGGCTTGCCTGCGCACGATTTCTGGTGTAGAATAGCGGTACGAACTCTGAAGGGAGCGTCTTTATGTATCTGAACCGCGCCGAGCTCAAATTCCGGGCAAGGCAGGCCATGCGCGGCTCCGCCGTGAGCCCCTACATCATGGCTCTGGTCTATAGTGTGATCGCCTATGTCATGGGCCTGCTCTCGGCCAGGCTCCTCAACGTGGACGTCGTGTCCGTCGTAAAGCATCTCGGCGCCGACGTCGTCATGGAGAACCCGGAGATATTCATAAACTACTATATCAGCCGCGCGCCCGGGGCTTTCGCCTACTTCATCGAGCTGCTGCTGCGCATCATGGGCATGCTGCTCTACGCCGGGCAGGTCGTGTTCATCCTGAACATGGTCCGCGGCCTGCAGAACAGCCTCTGGAACCTCATGGACGGCTTCCAGAGCTTCCTGCGCATAATCGGCCTGCGGATATTGATGGCGATCTTCGTCTTTCTCTGGTCGCTGCTCTTCGTCATCCCCGGCATAGTTGCGGCCTACCGCTACCGGCTGGCTCTCTACCTGCTGCTGGACCACCCGGAGATGGGGGTCATGGAGTGCATCCGCGAGAGCAAGCGCCTCATGCGCGGGCACAAGGCGGAGCTCTTCATCCTGGACCTGAGCTTCATCGGCTGGGCGCTGCTGAGCGTCATACCCTTTGTTTCCATCTACACCATCCCCTACACCGAGGCGACCTACGCCCTCTACTACTGCCAGCTGGCCGCCCAGCCGCACGAGGACTGGTAAGCCCCGCGGGATAATCCCGGTCAAACCAGCAAAAAACGCCCCCATCGGGGGCGTTTTTTCTTTGATAGCGGGACGGCGGCACCGCGCACCCTGACGCCGGCCTCACTGCGCTCCGCCAGCCCCCGCCCGGTGCCGGTCTCCCGCCGGTCCCACGTCGCCGGCGGCGGCGTTTTAACTATTTCCCCCGCCGCATCCCGCACTCGGTAAATCCCGCGGCACGCGGCCCGTTTCCCACCCGCCCTGTAGGGGACGGCGTCCTCGACGTCCCTTTCCTTCGTCCACCGCCGACCTAACGGCGTCGCGCCAGCCCCGTAGGGGACGGCGTCCTCGACGTCCCGCCGTCACGGTCTCCGCCGGCCTCACCACGTTCCGCCGACCCCCGCCCGGCGTCGGATGACTGCGGGCGTCCGCAAATCGCGCGGGCTGCGGGCGGCGGGGCCGCCCGCAAAGGGGGAACCCCCGGCGAGGGTTCCCCCT
>UQUO01000030.1 GCA_900544295.1 uncultured Eubacteriales bacterium
CCTCCGGTGGTTTGATGGTGTGGTAACTTCATTCTACCATGGGCCTGTATGAACTCCTTTTTATCCCCCTAAAGTGTTGCACTTGATAGTATAATTCACCAAAACGGCAAAACGCCGCCGCTCTTTGGAGCGGCGGCGTTTTTTTATTCGCGGCTGTCCCGCACAGCGATGGCGGCGGCGAGCATCTCGGCGGCATCGGCCCGGGTGAGGCTGTCGGTGTAGCGGCCGGAGACGGCGAGGACGCCGCAGGCTGTCAGGTTCGCCGTGGCCTGGCTTGCCCAGGCGGGGACGGCGCTGTCAAAGGCGGCTGTGGGCACGTCCGTCGCGCCGAGGACGTTGTTCAGCATGACGGCGGCCTCCTGCACGGTCACGGCGTCTCCGGCGCTGAAGACGGCGCTGCCCTCGGACTCGGTGCCGTTTATTACGCCGTCCATGAGCGCCGTGGCGACATAGGGCTTCTGCCAGACGGGTATGGCGTCGTCGTCGGCAAAGCCGGTGGCGGCGACGGCGCTGAGCAGCTCGTCTCCGCCCAGCTCCATGCACATGGCGAGGAACTCTCCGCGCGTCACCTCGCGGTCAGGCTCAAAGACGTAGCTTCCGCCGAGCTGCTGGCCCACGAAGATGCCCTCCTCGGCCAGCATCGTCGCCGCATAGGCACAGGCGTTGCCGTCGAGGTCGGAATAGGTCGTGCGGGTCTTCTGCTTTTCGATGCGGATGATGACCGTCGCCTCCTGAGAGCTGTTGCCCTCGGCGTCCACGGCCTTGAAGCCGAAGTAGTCGCGTCCGCGGCGGTTGGTTTCGGGGGTGTAGACGAAGCGTCCGTCGTCGGTGAGCTCAATTTCGCCCTTGGTGGGCTCGGTGGTGATTTGGAAGGTGAGCGTGTCACCGTCCGGGTCAACCGCTGTGAGCCTGCCGCCGACGGAGACGTTGCGGTAGGTCGTGAGCTCCAGGTTCTGCGCCACGGGTGCGTTCCCCTCGGCGCGCGCGGGAAGTACGGGTACGAGAGCCGTGAGCGCCACGGCCGCCAGCAGCAGGGCCGCACAGAGCGTAAGCCCCTTGCGTGTGTACATAAAAAAACCTCCTGTGCGTGAAAATGTGTCCTTATTTTGCACAGGAGGAAATGTTTTATTCTCTTGTATAGGAATTACTCAGACGCACAGTCCGGGAATGATTTCCACAAGCGCGGCGCCGAGAGAGCGGCAGCCGCGGCGGGTCATGTGGACGCAGTCCACGCGGTTTATCTCGGACACCGGCCCGGCGTCGAAGAAGGCGCAGCCCAGGCGATGAGCCGCCTTTTCGTAGAGCGGGGCGAGCGCCAGGGTCTTGTCCCGCGCTTCTGGGCCGAACTCGGCAAAGCTCTCCGTGTCCTCAAAGCCCGCGGCAATGGGCGGCGGGGCGACGACAAGGATGTTAGGCCCCTTTTTCGTCCAGCAGGGCGTGTTCTGAGCGCGGCAGACGAGGTATTCCATGCCCGCGCAGATGCGCTCCGGCGACGCGCCGTACCACTCCTTGGCGTCGTTCGTGCCGAGCATGAGGATGAGCAGGTCCACGGGCTTGTGGCTCATGAGGCAGGGCCAGATGTAGCCTGCGCCCGTGATGCCATTGCGGAAGGGGTCCTCGAATACCGTTGTGCGTCCGTTCAGGCCCTCTTCGATTATAAGATACTCCTCTCCGAGCGCCGCCTGCACCAGCCGCGGCCAGCGGGAGGCCTCGGAAAAGCGCATGGCGCCGCCGGGCTGCGGAACGCCGTCGAAGTCGGCGGCGTCGCCGCAGTAGCCGTGCGTGTTGGAGTCGCCGAAGCAGATGATGTGCTTCCTGTTCACTTGATCTCAGGCAGGGAGGCGGCGGCAGCGGACTGGCCGACGCGGCGGAACTTCTCGTCAGGCAGGGAGGGGAAGATGTCGCCCGCGATCTCGGGGTACTCGTCCGCGAGGACGGCCTTGCAGGTGGAGAGCACGAGGTCGCCGCCCTTGCCGGACATGACGCGGCCAAGCAGCAGGACGTGCTTGAACTCGTAGAAATCGTAGTAGAGCGCGAGGGCGTGGGCGAGGTAGACGCCGATGCTCTCGTAGACCTTCGCGGCGCGCTCGTCGCCATTTTCCATAAGGCCCTGGACGACCTTGAGCTTCTCGGCGGGGGAGAGGGCCTCGTCGAGCTCTATGCCCGCGCGGGGAGCGAGCTTGATGACGCCGTCCTGGGAGAAGTACTTGACGCCGCAGCCGATGTCGCCGGACCACTCGTCGGCCATGGCCTCCGGGTTCGCGTCCACGGGCATGAAGGCGAGCTCGTTGAGCCAGCCGGTGACGCAGCCGTTCTTGTCCACATAGCCGACGGCCTCGCTGGTGCCCATGGCGATGCCAAGGACGTTATTGTCGTCGAGGCTCATGGCGCCCGCAAGGGCGGTGACGTCGCCGTCGTTGGCAACGACGAGGGGCACGTCGCCTATCTCCTTGGCCGCGCGGATGTAGATGTCCTTGACCTTCCTGTTGAATTCATCCTTCGGCACCTTGAGGAAGAGGGAGGCGACCATGGCGCGGTTTTCGATGTAGATGCCGGCGGAGGAGACGCCGATGGCGTCCACGCGCGGCATGTGGGCGGCGGCGGACTTGAAGGCGTCCACGATGCCCTGGAAGTGGTAGTCCGGGTCGGCAGTGGTCTTGGGGAACCAGACGACCTCCTCGGAGAAGACGCTCTCGCCGTCGATGACGGCGGAGACCTTGCGGTCGGAGCCGCCGGCGTCGAAGCCGATGCGGCAGCCGCCGAGGTGGCGGCCTATGGCCTGGGGGTTGGACTTTTCGGCCGGCAGCTCGTCGCAGAAGACGACCTCGAAGGGCCGCTCGTAAACGCCGGACATGAAGTTCTCGTCAAAGGCGCGGCTGCCATCGGGGGCGTAGGCGGCGCGGATGCGCTCGTAGATGTCCCTGTCCCCGCTTATATATACCTTCCAGCCGCCGTAGAGCCAGAGCATGGACTTGACCATCCTGTCGGCGTAATAGCTGTCCGCGGCCTCGAACTCGGGCGTGCCGTGGATGAAGGTGCGCATGACGGCGACCTCGCCGCCCGCGCGCTCGACGGCTATGCCGAGTGGCTTTTCGGCGCCCTCAAGGAAGGCGGCGTTGAACTTGTGCAGGGGGATGTAGCCCGCGTCGAGCTCGGGGACGTTTTTGACGTTTACATTAATTCCAAGATGCTCCATGACCTATCTGCCTCCCAGACTTGTTTTCTGAATTCATATTAGCACGAACTTCGCCGCCTGTCGAGGATTGCCCGTCCGCAAAATTGGTGCTATAATCCGTTTGTCGTTATTGCAAAAAATTTTTTCATGCGCGCAATAAAACGGAGTCGCCATGCATTGTTATGGCAGAACGGGAGGAAGCCATGCTGCTCATACTGACAGCCCTTGGCTCGCCGCTGACGGCGGCGGAGACGGAACACATTGACCGGTGCATCGCGGAAATGGGCCGCGGGGACACCGGGGCGCTGGCAAAGGTCTATGAGAGGACGCACGCGGCGCTGTACGGCTTTTCGCTCTTTCTCCTGAAGAACCCGCAGGACGCGGAGGACGCGGTGCAGGAGACCTATGTCAAGGCCTACCAGTCCGCGGCGCAGTACCGCTCCCAGGGCAAGCCCATGGCCTGGCTCATGACCATAGCGCGGAACGAGGCGCTTCAGCTCCTGCGCGAGCGCCGCCGCACCGTGGCCATGACGCCGGAGGACTGGCAGGAGCAGTTCTCCGACAGGCCGGACTTCTCCCAGGAAGACCTGCTGACGCTCAGGGCCCTGCTTGAGACGCTCTCGGAGGAGGAGCGGCAGATAGTCTCCCTCCACGCGCTGGGCGGCCTCAAGCACCGCGAGATCGCGGCCATGCTGGATCTTGCGCTCCCCACCGTCCTGTCGAAATACCACCGCGCCATGAAAAAACTCGGAAAAGCAGCAGAGGAGGCGGAATGATGGACAACGAGAAGCTCGAAGCGCGAATTCGCCGCCTTGCCGAGCACACGGCCCCGGAGCAGCTGACCGGCATCCTCGAAGCCTGCGAAGCCCGGAAAGGAAATGTAATAACGATGAACGAAGTAAAAAAGAAGAAAAACCGCTTTTTGCCCCTGGCCGTCGCAGCCGCCATCGTGCTCGTCTGCATAGGCGGATATATCGGTCTCAATTACGGCGCCGCCGAGCCCGGCGCGGCCATAGCCAGCGTTATCACCCTGGACGTGAACCCCAGCCTAAACATCGTCATGGATACGAGCGACAAGGTCATCGAGGTCCAGCCCCTCAACGAGGATGCCAGGACCGTCATAGGCGACATGGACTTCGCGGGAGCGAATCTTGACGTCACGGTGAACGCACTCATAGGCTCCATGCTGGTGAACGGCTATCTGGACGACATCCGCAACTCCATCCTCGTTTCCGTTGAAAACGGCGACGCTGCCAAAGCGGAGAGCTTGCAGGCCCAGGTCAGCGCACTCATCAGCAGCGCCGTGGGCGACGGCGGCTTTGAGGCCTCAGTGCTGACGCAGACCGTTTCCTCCACCAGCGAGAGCGCGGCCCTCGCGGAGCAGTACGGCATCTCAGAGGGCAAGGCGGAGCTTATCCTCAAGGTCTGCGCAGCGGACGCTACCCTCACCGCCGAGTCCCTCGCGCCGCTCTCCGTGAATGATATCAGCCTCATAGCGAGCTCCCGCGGCCTCAGCGACAGCACTGTGAACCAGACCGGCACCGCCAGCGCCAAGGGCTATATAGGCGTTGACGACGCCAAGACCGCCGCCTATGCCCACGCGGGCGTCAGCGCCTCCGACGTCCTCTATGTCGAGACGGACTTTGACAGCGAGCACGGCGTCATGGTCTACGAGGTAGAGTTCTACGCCGGCAGCGTGGAGTACGAGTATGACATCAACGCCCTGACCGGCGAGGTCGTGAAGTACGAGCAGAAGAATACCGGAACGAGCATCCCATCCGGCAGCGCAAGCGGCGATTATATAGGCGAGGCGGCCGCGAAGGAAGCCGCCCTGGCCCACGCGGGCGTCAGCGAGGCGGACGTCTGCTGGCTCAAGGCCGATTTTGACCGCGACGACGGCGTCTATTACTACGAGCTCGAGTTCGCCGCGAACGGCCTGAAGTATGACTATGAGATAAACGCCCTGACCGGCGACGTTGTGAAGTTCGAGCAGGAGCAGACCGGTAATCTTGCCGGAAACGGCAGCGGCAACAGCGGCAGCGGGACTGGCACAGGCGCCGGCACCGGCAACCAGTACGGAAACGGCGCGAGCAGCGTTGACACCGGCAGTTTCATAGGCGAGGCCGCTGCGAAGGCCGCTGCACTCTCCGACGCGGGCGTCTCCGAGAGCGAGGTCACGCGCCTTAAGTGCGAGCTCGACCGCGACCACGGCAGCTATAAGTACGAGATCGAGTTCAATGTCGGCCGCACGGAGTACGAATACGAGGTGGACGCCTATTCCGGCGCGATTCTGAAGGCCGAGCAGGACTACGACGACTGAAAATAACGGACATCTTCAGCCCTCCCTGTGCAAAAAATTGCCCGGGGAGGGCATTTTTATCCCCCCGGGGGGCTTGCGAAAAGTTTGACAGGCCCTTACAATGGTCACAGAAAAGGGAAAAAGGCGCCTGGCCCCGGAAAGGATAAGCTCATGAAACATTTAAAAAAAGCCGCCGCGGCCCTGCTTGCCGCAGCACTGGCCGCGACGCTGTGCGCCTGCGGGCAGGCCCCGGCGCAGGAGACGCCGGAGAACACCGAGACCGTCACGGAAGGCAGAACGATAACCGACGCCCTGGGCAGGGAAGTGGCCCTCCCGGAGACTGTTGAGAAGATAATCCCCCTCGGCAACACGCCGAGAATGATAAGCTATCTCGGCCTCGCGGAGAAGGTCGTGGGCTACAGCGGCATGGACCCCGAGAATGTTACGCCACTCGTGGCCTACGCCTATGTGAACCGCGAGCTCTGGGCCAAGGTGCCTATAGTCGGCACGGACGCGGCGGGAAACACTAGCTATTACCCTGAGCAGATGATACTGGCCGCCCCGGACGTCATCCTCTGCACCGCTACGAGCGGCGAGGCGGACGAGATCCAGCGCAAAACGGGCATCCCCGTCGTGGCCGTGAGCCAGGGGACGCTCTTTGGAGAGGATTTTGAGCAGTCCCTGCGTATCATAGGCGAGGTCTGCGGCGTCTCAGAGCGCGCGGAGGAGGTCATCGCCTACATAAACGACAGCCTTGCAGAGCTCAAGGAGCTCGCCTCCGCCGTGCCGGAGGATGAAAAACCCACGGTCCTGCCAGCCGCCGCCACCTTCAAGGGCGCGCACGGCATAGAGGGCATCCGCATGAACGACCCCGTCATGCTCTCGGTGGACGCCAAAAATGTCGCAGACGACGGCAGCGGCGTCAAGAGCTCGGTGATCATCGACAAGGAGCAGGTTATCGCCTGGGACCCCGAGTATATCTTCCTGGACAGCGGCGGCGTCGCGCTCGTGCGCCAGGACTACGCCGAGCGGCCGGACTACTACGCGCTGCTCAAGGCATATAACGAGGGGCATATCTACCAGTACCCCAGCTCCACGGCCTATTACGACAATATGGAGATATCCCTCGCCAACTGCTACTTCGTCGGCTCCGTCCTCTATCCCGAGGCCTTCGCAGGCATAGACGTGGAGGCGAAGGCAAACGAGATCTTCAAGTTTTTCCTCGGCGCGGAGGACTATCTCTCCGTGCTCGAGAGCATAGATTCCGGATATTGTGAGGTAGTGCTCGGATGACAAAAGGCGCCGGCCCCGGCTACGAGGGGCTGCAAAGGAAAAAACTGCTGACCCTGCTCATAACTCTGGCCCTGGTGCTGACAGCGGCGCTGGTGGAGGCGGGGACGGGCAGCATAAAGTTCGGCCTGGACGAAATTTTCCTAGCCCTTACGGGCCGGGGCAGCGCTACGGCGAACACGGTGCTCTTCGGCATCCGCTTCCCGCGGGCTGTGGCTGCGATACTCGTCGGCGCGGCGCTGGCCATGTCCGGCGCGGTGATGCAGTGCGTGCTGCACAACCCGCTGGCCTCTGCCTCGACCCTGGGCGTCTCGCAGGGCGCGGCCTTCGGCGCGGCGGTGGGCATCATCGTGTTCGGCGGCGGCGTCGTGAACACCGGCGCGGCGGATTTTGCCATCAGGATAGACGACCCGTATATCGTGACGCTCTGCGCCTTTGTGTTCGGCTCGCTCTCCACCGTGGTGGTCATCGCCATATCCAGGCTCAGGCGCGACATAGGTCCCGGCGGGCTGGTGCTCGCTGGCGTGGCGCTCAGCTCGCTCTTCACCGGCGGCAGCACTCTGCTGCAATACTTTGCAGATGAAACGAAAATAAGCGCCGTGGTGTTCTGGACCTTCGGCGACCTGGGCGGCACGAACTGGACGCAGCTGCTCATTCTCCTCGTCGTGACCGCGGCGGGCCTCGTGTATTTCATGCTCCGCCGCTGGGACTACAACGCCCTGCAAAACGGCGCGGACACGGCATCGAGCCTGGGCGTGAACGCCCGGGCCGTGACGCTCATAAGCATGGGCGTATGTACGCTGGCCTCGGCGCTGGCGGTGTCCTTTGTGGGCATAATCAGCTTTGTCGGCCTCGTGGCGCCTCACATCATGCGCCGCTTTGTGGGCGACGACTACCGCTGGCTGCTGCCCTGCTCGGCGGCGGCGGGCTCCCTGCTCCTGCTGCTGGCGGACCTCTTCAGCCGGGTCGTAATAGCCCCCGTGGAGCTGCCCGTGGGCGCTGTGACCTCCTTCCTCGGCGCGCCGGTTTTCCTCTATCTGCTGCTGAAAGGGGGCCGCCGCAATGGTTGAGGTAAAGGGCCTGTCCTTCAAATACAGCCCCTCCGGCCCGGATATCCTCCGGGACGTCAGTTTCGCCATAGAGGACGGCCAGTGCGCCGCCGTCCTCGGCAACAACGGCGCGGGGAAGACCACGCTGCTCAAGTGCATAGACCGCATCCTACAGCCCGGAGCGGGCGAGGTGCGCGTGGACGGGGACAACGTCCTCAGCCTGGGCCGCCGGGAGCTTGCAAAGCGCGTGGCCTACGTCGCGCAGAACGCCCGCGCGGCGGACATGACGGTCTATGACACCGTCCTGCTTGGCCGCAGGCCCTATATAGGCTGGGACGCTACGGAGCACGACAGGGAAGTGGTGGCAGAGGTCATGGAGCTCATGGGCGTCACGCCGCTGGCCCTGCGCAGCCTCGCGGAGCTCTCAGGCGGCGAGGCGCAGAAGGTCATGCTGGCCCGCGCCCTGGCGCAGGAGCCGCGCCTGCTGCTGTTGGACGAGCCGACAAGCAATCTCGACCCCCGCAACCAGCACGAAGCCCTGCGTACCGTCCGCCGAGTGGCAAAAGAGAGAAATATCAGCGTCTGCGTCATCCTGCACGACCTGAACCTGGCCATACGCTATTGTGACCGCTTCCTTTTCCTCAAGGACGCGGAGGTCTATGCCTGCGGCGGCATAGAGGTCATGACCCCGGAGAACATCGAGGCCGTCTACCGCATGCACGTACACATTATGAGCTATATGGGGATACCGCTGCTCATCCCGTTCCCCGATATCAGAGTATAGGAAGGTGCCGATATGAAACAGAAGACCTGGCGCGACTGCGCCGAATTCCACGGCCACGAGTGCGGCGGCCTCACCATAGGCTACAAGGCTGCGCTCTACGCCATAAAGCTGCTGGACATAGGCCGCGCGGAAGACGAGGAGATAGTCTGCATCAGCGAGAACGACGCCTGCGGCGTGGACGCCATCCAGGTGATGCTCGGCTGCACGGCGGGAAAGGGGAACCTTCTCTTCCACCTCGCCGGCAAGCAGGCGTTCAACATATATGAGCGCAAGAGCGGCCGCTCCGTCCGTCTGGTCCTGCGCAAAAAGCCGGAGGGCCTGACGCGGGAGGAGAGCTTTGCCTACTATCAGTCCCGCGAGCCGGAGGAGCTCTTCGACGTGAAGGAGACGACGCTCACCCTGCCCGAGCCGGCGCGCATCTTCCTGTCTTACGACTGCGACGGCTGCGGCGAGACCACCGCTGAGAGCTTCCTGCACCTCCAGGGCGGCAAAAAGCTCTGCCGCGACTGCTACAAGGCCTACAGCCGTTTTGATGTTTGATACCCCACTCATTACACCCTCTCTCATGACGGCGCCCCCCCGAAAAAACTTCGGGGGGCGTTGTCGCACGTGTTGACTTCAAAAATCGAATATGATACACTATAAACCCCATGTGTGGGAAATTACGAAAAAGCTGAGGTGAGCGCAAGTGGAAGGCGGTCCCGGACGAAGTTTCGGAACTGAAAAAATGGGATACGGCCTTGCAGGTGCGCTCAATTTGCATAACTGAGCACACTCTCTTTCCGCGCGCCCGCGCCGCCGTGTCCTGAGAGACATGGCGGCTTTTTTGCGCCGCCGGAAGGAGGGAAAGACCATGACCGTAACCGTACTCAAGGCCCTTCTGAAGGAGAAAAAGCTCAGGGCCATACATGACGTCCTCTCCATGTACAACCCCGTGGATTTGGCGGAGCTGCTCTCGGAGCTGGACGACGCGGAGCTCGCGACGGTGTTCCGCATCCTCGACAAGCCGAAGGCCGCGGAGACCTTCACCTACATGGACCAGGACCTGCGTCAGGAGCTAATCAAGACCTTTTCAAGCACCGAGATAGCGAATCTCTTCGAGGAGCTGTTTGCGGACGACGCGGCGGATTTCCTGGGAGATATGCCCGCGAACTTCGTCACACAGCTGCTGGAAAACGTCGGCCCCGAGACGCGCCGCACGATAAACAGCCTGCTGCAGTACCCGGACGACAGTGTCGGCAGCATAATGACCGTCGAGTTCGTGGAGCTGGACCCGGACATGACGGTGGACGCCGCGCTCGAAAAGATACGCCGCGTTGGGATAGACAGCGAGACGGTGTATACCTGCTACGCCGTAAAGCGGCACAAGCTGCTCGGCGTCGTCACGGCGAAGGACCTGCTCACGCACGGGCGCGCAGAGCCCATCGCCCCGCTCATCCTGAGCGACTACATCAGCGTCAAGACCACGGACGACAGGGAATACGCCGCAAATCTCTTCCGCCGCTACGGCCTCATAGCCATACCCGTGGTGGATACGGAGGGCTGCATTGTGGGCATTGTCACCTTTGACGACGCCATAGGCGTCCTCACGGAGGAGACTACGGAGGACATGCAGAAGATGGCCGCCATGGAGGCGAATACGGAGCCGTATCTCAAGACCTCGGTCTGGAAGCACGCGCGGCACCGTATAGTGTGGCTGCTGGTGCTGATGCTCTCAGCGAGCATCACGGGGGCCATCATCTCGAAATACGAGGCCGCATTCGCCGCGGTGCCGCTGCTGGTGTCCTTCATCCCCATGCTGATGGATACGGGCGGCAACTGCGGTTCCCAGAGCTCGACGCTCATCATCCGCGGCCTTGCGGTGGATGAGCTGCATTTCGCCGACGCGGCCAAGGTGATATGGAAGGAGCTGCGCGTGGCGCTGCTGGCGGGCCTGGGCCTGGGCCTTGTGAACGCGGGGAGCATCATGCTCCGCTATAACGACCCCCGTCTCGCGGTGGTCGTCTCGCTCTCGCTGCTTTGCACGGTGATGTGCGCAAAGGTCACGGGCGGGCTGCTGCCCATCGCCGCCAAGCGCCTGGGCCTCGACCCTGCGCTCATGGCCGCGCCGCTCATAACCACCGTAGTGGATACTGTATCCATGTTTATCTACTTCACCGTCGCTACGATGTTCTTCGGCATGTGAAAGTAAAAAAACACACCAGCAGGCCGCGCCTGCCGGTGTGTTGCTTTTATTGGTTTTCCGCGTCCGTCAGCGCGCCGACCTCGGCGGGGGCGCGGGTGCTGATGGCGTTGTCCTTGATGTAGGCGAGGACGGAGGGGAGGGTGCTGTCCGTGGCCTCGCAGCAGAGGATGCGGGGGCAGAGCCGCTCGGGCCTGTAGTCGAGGTAGGCCGTGATGAGGGATATGTAGCTCAGGCCGGAACCGCCCTGGATGCAGTCCGTGTCGTAGTCCCAGAAGACGAGACCGGCTATTTCAGCCGCGTGGCGGCAGATGTCGTCGTATTCTGGGGAGGCAGAGGCAACGAGCAGGGTCTTGACGTGGGCCGCGTCGTAGAGCAGGGAGGATATCTCGGCGTACTCGGCGGCGGGGTCTGCGGAGCAGAGCGCGCCGACGTTG
Organism: uncultured Eubacteriales bacterium; assembly: GCA_900544295.1. Lineage (GTDB taxonomy): Bacteria > Bacillota > Clostridia > Oscillospirales > Oscillospiraceae > Scatomorpha > Scatomorpha intestinigallinarum. The sequence goes on from UQUO01000030.1 coordinate 11,217, forward strand.
TGTCCCTGTCCGACGATTTGGCGCACGGTGGCCGGGCTCTCGCGTATTTCGGCGGCGGTGAGGAAGAAGGTGGCCTTGACGCCGTAGGAGGCGAGGGACTCCAGCAGCGTGCCGGAGGGCAGACCTACGAAACTGAGGTAGACGACGCTGTCATTTTCAGAGGAGGAGCCGCCGCCCCCGCCCCAGTCCACGGAGCCGCCGTTGGAGCTGACGTAGGCGTTGTAGCGCGTCTCCATGAGGGGCTTTGCGGCGGTGAGGAACTGGTCGTTGGAGAGTATGACGTTGGCGTCGCTTATGCGGCAGACGTCGATGAAGCTGTTGCTGCTGTTGATGTAGGACCAGTTGAGCCCGTACTGACCGCAGATAAAGTCGAGCGGGACATAGACCTGCCCGCCGCGGCTGATGGGGGTGACGTTGTAGTAGGTGCCGTTTCCGTCGTAAGTCTCACCGGAGTCAAGGTTGAAGTAGAGCTGCTTGGTGGAGGAATAGAGGGACGCAGTGTTGCTGCTCTGGTGAAAGGAGTTATATATTTTGAAGTTGACGAAGACGGTGTAGGGGACGTAGATAGTGGAGCCCTGCCAGTAGGGCTGATAGGAGAGCTCAAGCAGGTTGTCGTTGGCGGCGATGAAGCAGACGCTGATGCCGGAGGCGGCACTCATCGTCGGGAGCAGACAAAAGACGAGGCAGAGTATGAGAAGAAGCGCGGCGAGCCTGCGCATGGGCAGAACACCTCCAAAAGAACTGGGGATATTTTATCACAAAAAAAGTTAAGCCGCAAGGAAACAAAAAATTAAAAAACATCTTGACAGATCGCGATGTATTTGGTATATTACAAAAGCCGCTTGTGGCCGAGTAGTTCAGTCGGTTAGAACGCTAGCCTGTCACGCTAGAGGCCGAGGGTTCAAGTCCCTTCTCGGTCGCCACTCCCCACGGCGCAAGCCGTGGGGAAAGTTATGCTGCTGTAGCTCAGCAGGTAGAGCGCATCCTTGGTAAGGATGAGGTCCCCGGTCCGAATCCGGGCAGCAGCTCCAGACCCGCAGTCGAAAGACTGCGGGTCTTTGCATGTTGAGGCCGACGCCCTAAACTGCGCGCCGAGGTGAGCGTCGCAGCTTCCGGCAAGATATGCCGAGGGCAACGTGATGCGGGAGCGTGATCCCCGCCGCCGCGCTCATCATGTACGCCCGTGAGGCTCAAACGCAATAACGCACAGCGCCCCATCCCGTTCGGGATGGGGCGCTTTTTTTGCACCCCCCGGACAAAGGGGGCCTGCTCTGGGGGGGACAGGCTCCCTTCGCTGTGCCGGGGATTCCCCGCCGCAGCTTTCGCCGCGGCGTACAGAGGGGAAAGGAGGTGGATCGCGCTTAGTTGTCGTAGGGTTCGAGGAAGGCGTGAAAGTGCCGCATGGGGAGATTGCGGCCCCAGACGATGCGCATGTTGGGGATGTTCTCCCTGTCCTCGTAGAGCGCCTTCACGGCGGCTATGACGTAGTCGAGGTGCTCCTGCGTCAGGCGGCTGCGGTCTATGGCAAAGCGCACGACGTTGGCCAGCTCCGCCTGCTGCTCCGGGGTCTTGAGGTCGTACTCCATTGAGTAGTCGCCCAGCTCGGAGACGCGGATGCCGTAGCGGCGGATAAGCTCGACGGAGAAGCCCTGGCCCGCGAAGGTGTCGTGTCCGCGCTTGCCGTCGAAGAACTCGTCCATGTTTATATACACCGCGTGGCCGCCAGCGGGCAGCACGACGCCCTTGACCCCGGCCTTGTAGAAGCCCTCGGCCAGGTAGTTGCACTGGGCGATGCGCTCGTCCAGGTAGCCGAAGTTGCAGCTCTCATAGAGGCCGACCGCCAGGGCCATGATGTCGCGGCCAGACATGCCGCCGTACGAGTCGTTGCCATAGCAGGAGATCTGCTTGACCTTGAGCAGCACGCCCACGTCGGTCTTGACGCTGCCGTCGGGATTGAAGTCGGAGAAGTTCTTCCAGAAGAGACCCCGGTCACGGAAGGCGAGCATGCCGCCCATGTTGGCGTGGCCGTCTTTTTTGGCGGACATTGTGAAGGCGTCGCAGTAGGAGAACATCTCGGTGGCTATCTCTGCGATGGACTTATCGGCGTAGCCCTCCTCACTGGTCTTGATGAAATAGGCGTTCTCGGCCCAGCGCGCGGCATCGAAAACGAGGGGGATATTGTACTTGTGCGCCACGCGGTTTATCTCGCGCAGGTTCGCCATGGAAACGGCCTGGCCGCAGATGGGGTTGTTGGTGATGCAGGCGAAGACCAGCGGTACGTTTTCGGGGCCGACGCCCTGGATGAGCTGTTCGAGCTTCTCGATGTCCATGTTGCCCTTGAAGGGGTTCTTCTCATATCTGCCGCCCTCGGGTATCTCATAGAGCAGCGCCTTGTCGTAGAGGTTGCGTGGGACGGAACCCATCTGCTTGATGTTGCCCTCGGTGGTATCGAAGTGGCCGTTGGAGGGGATGGTGAACACCTTGCCCGGGTGCCGGGCAGAGAGGATGTTGCGCACGATCTCCATGAGCACCGACTCCGCCGCGCGGCCCTGCTGGATGATGAAGGTGTTGGGCCGCTCCATCTGCGCGGCTCCGCCGTTGAAGAGGCCGCCCTCGTACTCGCAGAGGTAGAGCTCGTCCATCAGCTTCTCGACGTCGCGGCAGTCGGTGCGCACGAGGTCGATGGACTTCTTCCAGTTCTTCTCGCCGCCGCGCTCGAAGATGTCGCGGAAGGTGTCGAGAAGGACGTAGTAACCGGTGTTGCGGCCATAGGCCTCATCGCCAAGGAAGAGGGCGGCCCACTGGTGGTTGGTCATTGCTGTTGTGCCGGAGTCGGACAGCATGTCCACAGTCAGCATCCCGGAGGGGAATGCAAACTCGTTGTAGTGCGTGGCCTTAAGGGCGCGCTCGCGCTGCTCCACGGTGACCGTGGGCAGGTCGCGGACCGCAAAGGCACAGTGGCGCGGGGTGGGTACGTTCAGCGGATACTCTTTCATTAACCTTCTACCTCCATGTTCGGCGCATTGCGCCCTAAGATTTGGAGATACCCCGGTCACCGGCGCGTGCCGGCTGGCGGACGGTATACCTGCCCAGGCCTCGCGCAGAGGCCGGAGCGGAGACGAGTCTAATTTCTAGTATAGATTGCTTCAATAGCCTTGTAATTGTTGAGCTAGACAAGAGAAAAACGAAAAATTTGTCCAAACGGACAATTTATTTTAAACATTAATTGTTATTAATACTTGTAAAGAAAAGCCGGATTTTGTATATTGATATATGAAGCAGCAGGCTACTAAGCGGAGGAGGGTGAATACACATGACGGTGGCGGAGGTAATGAAGCTGCCCAGTATGGTCGGCGCGGAGGTGGTGGCGGGCCACGGCGGCCTCAGCCACCCGGTCGAGTCTGTCAACGTCCTGGAATACGGCTGTCCGACGGAGACTTTGAACCGCTTTTTCCGCGCCAACACCTTTGACGGGAGCGATCTGCTGATATCGGCCTTTGCATCCATTGCCGGGGACGTGGAGGCGCAGTGCGAGAATATACGCCGCTATCACGCCGTTGGCTCCGTGGGCCTGGTGCTGTACTATGTCGGCATCATTGTCCCGGAGATAGACCAGCGGCTCATAGACGAGTGCGACAGGCTGAGCTTCCCGCTAATCTGTATGCCGCGCGGCCAGGCGGGGCTGAGGTACAGCGAGCTCATCCGTGAGGTGTTGTTTGAGATATACCGCGAGCAGCAGCGCGAGCAGTTCTTTGTCAGCACGCTGCTGGACCGCATCTCGGGCTTGCCCGCCCAGCAGAGGAGCATGGAGACACTGCTTCGTATGCTGAGTGAGCATCTGCGAGTATCGGTAATACTAACCGAGCATCGACGGGAGCTCAGCACGGTTGTCTACTGGCCGCGCACCCTGGAGCCGGTTGTGGCTGACAAGCTGCACGGCTGGCTGAAGGACCTTAAAGGCGGCAGCGAGCTGCGCGTGCCGCTGGGCGACGGCGAGGGCTATCTCCAGAGCTGCCCGCACCTGCTGAGCGATTCGGATAATCTCAGGCTCTACACCCTCAAGTACCGCGAACCGCTGGGGGAGGATGCGCTCTGGCAGAGCAGCGAGTGCGTGCGGCTTTTCATCCATATCTGGAACAAGAACCACGGCAAATTTGTCGTTTCCGAGCTGGTGCGTGCCATAATAAACGACGAGACGATACACCGCCAGCGCCTGGCCCAGCTCTTCAAAATCAGGACGGAGGATTTGAACCAGATGTGGCTTTTCATCCCCCGTCACGAGCCGGTGGAGCACGACGAGGGTCTGCTGCGCAGCTGCACGGACTATTTTTCAGCCTTTTCTGACCCTGTACTCGTAAGCTATTATGAGGATACGCTGGTGGTTTTCACCCACGCCCTTCGGGGCAGCACCCATGGGGACGGTGAATTTTTCGGCTCGCGTGAGCAGCTCGAGGCCATCAGCAGCCGGTACGAGATAATCTGCTGCGACAGCCTTGCTAGCAGCGCGGATGCGCGTCGGGCATATCTGGTAAGCATGGCCAACTGGCGTGCGGCGCGGCGCATTTACCCGCGTGCCGCCGTACTGAGGACGGCGGATGTCATGTTTGCTCAGCTGTGCCAGGAGATAATGTGCAAGCGGGAGACGCTGGAGCAATATGAGCAGAGCCTCTCCGGACTGCGCAGCTCGAACTCCGAGCTCATCCCGACACTGACCGTTTACCTCCTTGACGCCGGTTCGAGCATGGCGGAGACGGCAAAGCTGCTTTACGTCCACCTGAACACCGTAAAATACCGCCTGCGTCAAATCCAGGAACTGACCGGCCTGTCTCCGACCCAGATGCCCGACTCCTACTCCCTGTACATTGCAGCCGCAATAGATAGGATATCGGGCGAATAATGGCGCATAGTCCAAAAACGTCCAGGCCCTCTTGTCCGCATTGGATAAGAGGGCCTGTTCTTTTTTTGTCTTCGCAGACAATTACAAGAGGCACAATTCCCTCTACAATAATCACGTGGGATTTGTGCAAATCATACGTCAGCAAAAAAGTAATGGGAGGGAAAGGAAAATGGCAAAGAAAGCAATCGAAACTGCCGGCCTGAGCGAGGTAAAGGCAGAAGAACGCAAAAGCTGGGCAAGCATAGCCTTCATCTGGGCGGGCAGCGTCTGCTGCGTGCCGGCGCTCATGGTCGGCGCGGGCATCACCGCCGGGCTCAGCTTCGGCCAGGGCATCCTGGCCATGTGCATTGGCTACGGCATCAACGTCGTGCTCATGGTGCTCATGAGCATACTCTCCTCGGACAAGGGCGTCCCCACCGTCGTGGCCGCCTCCGGCGCCTTCGGCAAGATAGGCTCCGGCTACGTCGTCTCCTTCATCATCGCCTTCTGCTTCATCTGCTGGTTCGGCTTCCAGGCCGTCGTCTGCGGCGAAGCCTTCGCGGGGCTGCTGGCGACGATGGGCCTCTCCATTCCGGGCTGGCTCTCCACCGTCATATGGGGCCTCGTCATGTGCCTCACCGCCGTCTTCGGCATCAACTGGATTAAGATACTCAACATCGTCTCCGTCCCGGCGCTCATAGTCATCCTCGTCTACGCGGCCATCGCCGTCTTCTCCGACGCCGAGTCCGCCGCCGCGATTGCGAACTATGAGCCCGCGGGCAGCATCACCTTCGTCTCCGGCATCGGCATGGCGGTCGGCGGCTTCGCCACCGGCGCGGTCCTCTCCGGCGACACGACCCGCTATTGCAAGAGCCGCCGCGACGTGCTTGTCTCGAGCGTTGTCGGCGTCATCCCCATGGGCGTCGGCACCCTGCTCATGGGCAGCGTCCTCGCCATCCACTCCGGCGCCGCCGGCATGGACACCGGCAGCATCGTCAACATGCTCTCGAGCGTCGGCTCGCCGATACTCGGCCTGCTCGTCCTCGTGCTCGCGACCTGGACGACCAACGTCTCCAACGCATACTCCGCGGGCTTCGCCCTGCTGAGCCTCACCCGCGCGAAGGACGAAAGGCGCGCCATGTTCACGCTTATCGCCGGCGTGCTCGGCACCGCGCTGGCCCTCTTCGGCATCACGAACTACTTCAACAACTTCCTGAACATCCTCGCGGCCTTCATCCCGCCCGTGGCCGGCGTCGTCATTATGGACTACTTCGTCATAAACAAGATGCGCGTCGACAAGTGGCACGCGGTCGACGGCTTCAACTGGGCCGGCATAATCTCCTGGCTGGGCGGCTCAGCGGTGGCGCTGGCATTTCCGAGCGTGCTGGTGCCGACCATAAACGGAATTGTCGTTTCCTGCATACTCTATCTGATTCTCTACCCGCTTATAGGCAAAAAGAAGGCGGCGTAGGCTGACAGCAATAAAACGGCTCAGTGAGCAGCCTTGGAAACCAATAATAAAGTCTATAAATAATTAAGGAGGAACGAGCATGAGAAAGCTGTACAAACAGGACATAGTTGAGATCCTTTACGGGGCGACCCTCCTGGGCGCCGGCGGCGGCGGGTCGCTGTCGCAGGGGCTGGGGATGCTCGAGGGCCTGGAGGCCGCGGGTGAGGTCATCGAGCTCGAGATGCTGGACCTGGCGGAGATAGGCGACAACGAGTACGCCGCGATGGTCGCGGGCCTCGGCTCGCCGGTGGCGATGCTCGACCCCGACATGCCCATGTTCGGCCCCGACGCCGTGTACGCCTACCGCGCCTTCCAGACCGCCTTCAAGGCCGAGGGCAAGGAGTGCAAATACCTCTATTCCGGCGAGATGGGCGGCTTCAACACCTTCACGCCGATGCTGGTGGCCATCCTCTCCGACAAGGACCCCGCCAAACGTATCAAGTTCCTGGACGTTGACAGCAACGGCCGCGCAGTTCCCGAGCTGAATACGACCCTCAACGCCTACTATAACCACCCGCCCAAGCCCATGGGCCTCGGCAGCCTGAATGGCGACGAGATAATCGTCTATCCCGTCACCGACCACTCCGGCGAGCAGATAGCCCGTCAGATGTGCATGCTCTACAAGATGCGCATAGGCTTCGCCACCTGGGGTATGAACAAGGCGGAGATGGAGGAGGCCCTGGACATCGGCTGCGTCACCAAGGCCCAGAACATCGGCAAGGCCCTGCTGGCCGCCCGCGCGAACGGCACCGACGTCATGGACGAGTTGAAGAAGGCCGTTGAGATCCGCGAGTTCTGCCGCGGCACCATCGAGAAGCTGGACATCAAGGCCGAGGGCGGCTTCGACTTCGGCACCACCGTGGTGAAGGGCGATGACGGCCACCTCTACTACATCGACTTCAAAAACGAGAACCTCATCCTCCGCGACGAGGCCGGCAAGACCTGCCTGACGGCCCCCGAGGGCATCGGCCTCATCGACCTCGACACCCTCACTCCGCTTACCAATGCGGATACCAAGGTCGGCATGCGCCTGCTGGTCACCATGACGCCCGCGCACCCCAACTGGTGGGACGAGGAGCACAAGGCCTACACCTGCTGGCTGCCCGAGCTCGAGCGCGTCGGCATGAAGGGCGGCCAGGTGCGCTACTGATAAGCTGAGGGAGGAAACCACATGGGCGTTTTGGCTCAGCTGGAGCCCAAAGAGGTATTCAGCTACTTTGAAACCATATGCGGCATCCCCCACGGCTCGGGGAATACCGGCCCCATAGCCGATTATCTGGTGCAGTTTGCGAAGGATAACGGCCTCGAGTGGTACCGCGACGCGGCCAACAACGTTGTGCTGACCAAGCCCGCCAGCCCCGGGTACGAGGGCGCGGACACCATCATCCTCCAGGCCCATACGGACATGGTCTGCGAAAAGGCCCCCGGCGTGGAGTTCGACTTCACCAAGGACGCCATCCGCCCCATCATCGAGGACGACGTCATCCGCGCGGACGGCACGACCCTGGGCGCCGACGACGGCATCTCCGTTGCGATGATCCTGGCGCTGCTGAGCGATAAGGAGCTTAAGCATCCCAAGCTGGAGGCGCTGCTGACCTCGGACGAAGAGATCGGCCTCATAGGCGCATTTGCCTTCGACTGCTCTCACGTGACAGGCCACAAGCTCATAAATCTCGACTCGGAGTACGAGGGAGTGCTGATGTGCAGCTGCGCCGGCGGCGCGAACGCCTACTCCACCATTCCCGTTGATAGGGAAGAAGTGAAGCTCCAGCTCGTGGAGCTGAGCATAGGCGGCCTTGCGAGCGGACACTCCGGCGTGGAGATAGACAAGGGCCGCGCCAACTCCAACGTCCTCATGGGCAGGCTGCTCAGGACCTTGAGCGAAAAGGTGCCCTGCCGCCTTGTGAAGCTGGAGGGCGGCTCGCGTGAGACGGCCATCGCAGCCGCGGCAACGGCGCTCGTCGGCGTGCCGGAGGTCAGTGCGGCCGAGGCTGTGGAGATTGCCATGGCCTGCGGAGCGGTCTACGCCCGCGAATACGCTGCGGCAGAGCCCGGCCTTTGCGTGAATGCCAAGGCTACGGACGTTGACACGGTCAAGGCCCTGAGCCTGGAGAGCACGGCCCGCGTCATCCGCGTGCTGTTGGCCCTGCCCGACAGCGTCCAGGCCATGAGCATGGATATGCCGGGCCTGGTGCAGACCTCTATAAACTTCGGCGTACTGCAGCTGAGGGAAGACGAGCTTTACTGCGCCAACACCGTGCGCAGCTCCATGACCACTCAGAAGATGTGGATACTCGACAAGGTCAAGGCAGTCGTCGAGCTGGCTGGCGGCAAGACCGAGATAACGGGTAGCTATCCCGGCTGGTCGTATAATCCCAACTCGGTGGTTAAGGACACCATCCTCCGCGCCTACAAGAGCCTCTTCGGCAAGGAGGCGACGGTGGAGGCCGTCCACGCGGGCATCGAGTGTGGTCTCTTCGCGGACAGCATACCCAACCTCGACTGCGTGTCCATAGGTCCCAATATGGCGGACGTCCATACGCCGAGAGAGCATGTGAGCATCTCCTCGACCCGCCGGACTTACGAGCTGCTGCGGGAGGTCCTTGCCCAGAGCAGGTGAGGCCCCAAAACCCCAAAACCAAACTGCCCTTCCGCTTAGAGCGGGAGGGCAGTTTTTTGCGTGCAGCCAAACAGGTGCGCAGGTCAAAATTTCGGACGCTTTTGCCCTGTCGAGTGGTCTAACCACGGGCGTGGGCCGAGATATGGCCATTATCGGGCGTATAAATGCGGCATAAATGGAAACTGCTCAAAAAAGTAGCTGAGTGTTGAAAAAATGTGTTTGACAATTAACGATGCCTTTGGTATCCTTGACTATAGAAACGGCTTTTTAACAATGCATATTGGGCAATTTAATTAGAGGGGGATTGGAATGAGAGACCTGAAGCACCTGATTCTCTTTGAGGACCTGCTGCAGGAGGCGAACAACGACCTCGTGAAGCAGGCTAAGGGTGAGGGAAAGCGCGCCTTGGGCTATACCTGTTATTTTATGCCGGAGGTCCTGCTTGATCTGCCCGGATGTTTTGGGGTGCGGCTCCGCGCACCGCGCTGCACCTCGCCGGATATCGCCACCTACTATATGTCCGGCCGCACCTGCCACTATGGCCGCAGCCTGCTGGAGCGCGCGCTTGAGGGCGGCTACAACTTCCTGGACGCTCAGATGGCCACGGAGACATGTACCGTCACCTGCCGCTTCCAGGAGCATCTGCAGATGATGGACCTAATCCAGAACCCGGATTTCTTCTGCGAGTTCACGGACGTGCCCTTCAAGAAAACGGAGAACAGCTATGAGCACTACCGCGAGCAGTTGAGGGCCCATGTCCTGAAGCCCCTGAGAGAGAAATTCGGTATTGACACCTCGGACGAGGCGCTCATGCGCACCATCGAGGAGCACAATGAGGTCTGCCGTCTCATAAACGAGATGGGCGAGTACCGCAAGCTCGATAATCCGACCATCACGGGCTATGAGTTCCACGTCATCCAGCTTGTGACGCTGGTGTGTCCCAAGTATCTGATCCTGCCCTACCTGCGCGAGACGGCACAGGAGCTGCGTACGCGCGAGCCGGATGCAAAGCCCTGGTTCCGCTGCAAGGTCATGCTCTCCGGCTCGGAGAACGACGACCCGGGCTTCACGAAGCTTATAGAGGGCTGCGGGGCCATGGTCGTGGCGGACCGTTACTGCTACGGCTCCATGCCCGGCAGGGAAGAGATTGTCGTCGAGGAAGGCCAGGAGCCCCTGGACGCCATCGCGCGGCACTACCTCAAAACAGGAATGTGCCCGCGTTTCATGGGCCAGGACGAGATGCGCGGCCGCAAAAAGCAGCTTGCGGATATCGCGAAGGAGTATCATGCGGACGGCATCATCGTCGAGTCGAACAAGTTCTGCGAGTATTGGAGCTACGAGCGCACGATAAACACCATTGTCCTCAAGCGAGACTTCGGCATTCCCGTCTGCTCGATCGAAAAGGAGTACATAAACAGCGCTTCCGGCCAGCTCCGCACGCGCTTCCAGGCCTTTATCGAGAGCATCGAAATTAAGAAAATACAGGAGGGCAAGTGAAGATGGACGTCAAAAAAGTGAAAAAACTTGCCCGGGATTTCTGGTACGGCAAGCCGCACAGGGAGCGGCGCCTGGGCGACCTGTACATCCCCAAGACCGGCCTCTATAAGCACCGCGAGTGGCGCGGTTTCAAGGACACGATGTACTATTTTAACCGCATTTGGCTTTATAACTACGGCATGCTCGTGGCCGATGTAATGAAATACGGCGGGCCATGGACGCTGGCGAAAGGCATCTGGCGTTATCGCTGGGTAGGCCAGACCTACCTGACTGTTATGCACTGGTTCGACCGCGGTTTCGAGGGCCTGCGCGGCGAAGCGATGAAGGCCACAGGCTGGCATTACCGCGCCATGGTCAACGAGACCATCCGCCAGTTCATGCGTATGTTCTCCGCGGACGCGAATCTCCACGGCGGCAAGCACAATGAGCTCTGGCACAAGACCGCCGCGCACGACGAGACCGTCGCCGGCGCCATCTTCTATCCCTGGCGCGACAGGATGGACGACGTGCCGCTGCAGATGATACCCTACTTCGTCACCTGCCACGTCAACTGCCACACGGTGCTCAACTACATAGACGCCGCGCAGTCCATCGGTCTACCGGGCGACCCCTGCCCGATGTGCCAGGCCGAGGCGGGCCTGTCCATCCTGGACGACATGCCGGATTACTTCCCCTTCCTGGTAACCTCGAACGAGGCCTGCGACGGCTCCGTCGGCACCTCAATCCTCCAGGACTGGGCCTACGACAAGCCGCTCTTTGCCATGCCGCAGCCCATGCAGTTTGACGACCCGCTGGTGCAGAAGCACTGCCGGCGCGAAATCGAGGAGTGCTGGAAGTTCATCGAGGAGCAGACCGGCATGCCCATGAACTGGGACGTGTTTGTCGAGTATATCGAGAAATACAACCAGCTCACCCTCTTCGAGCGCGAGAAGTGGGACGTCGCGGCGAATACGCCGTACTACCCCATCAACGGTGTGGGCCAGGCGCTCTACCGCATCTATTACTCCCAGGACGGCTACCGCGACATCTGGGCGCAGACGGACAAGAAGGTCAAGAAGATCATGTACCGCTGTGTCGAGAAGAAGATAGAGACCTTCCCGGAGACGCGCCACCGCGTCCTGGCCTGGAGCTGCGCTCCGCTCTACTACTCGCACTGGTGTACCTGGGCCTACAACTGCTGGGGCCTGAATACCATTATGAACATGGACTCCCTGATGTTCGACATCGTCATGCGCACGGACACGAAGGAGCACCTCATGGAGGACTTCACGCTCTACAACGAGTGGGCGCCTATGCGCCGCATGGCCGTGGGCGGCTACAAGCACATCTTCGAGATCTGGGAGAACATGGAGCGCTTCAACTGCGACATGGTCATGATGTACGACCAGGTCCAGTGCAAGGGCATGCAGGGCATAACGGGCATGTTCGAGGACGAGTTCCGCAAGCGCAACATCCACGCCATCTGGATGCCGCACGCGCTGCCCGACAGCCGCACGGTGTCGCGTATGGAGATACGCCGCATAGTGAACGACTATATGTTCACCGTCATGCACGAGGAGCCTCTGGACCCGACGCTGCTCGAATTTGACGATTCCATGAGCTGGTAAGGGGGGCAGGAGAATGAAGAAAGTCAAAAAGACCCTGGGCATCCTCGCCGGAGTGGGGGCCGCCCTGTACGCGGGCCTGTTCGCCGTGTTTTATTTCGATCTGGACGGCAAGCTGCTGTTCTACGTGGTCGAGCCGCTGCTGAAAAAGCACTACGACGGCATGGAGCGCCGCGACATCCTCGAGCAGAAATATGACATCGGGAAGTTCCCGAAATACGAATATGATGTGAAATAAGAGGGGAAAGAGCAAATGAAGTACTACGGAGGATGCGACGTCGGCTCCACTTATACGAAGGCGGTAATA
>UQUO01000031.1 GCA_900544295.1 uncultured Eubacteriales bacterium
AAGCGTTTTTCTTTGGGGCTCCACCCCGTTTCTTTGGGCAAGACCAAAGAAATGGGGTGGAACAGGCAGCGCAAACGTAAAGCCAACCGCCAGCAAAACGGCGAGTTCCTCCAACCTCACGCGCCCACCGCCGCCGTGACAAGCTCCCAATCTACACCGCCCGGCACGTAATACGTATGCAGCCGCCGGTCCTCGCTGTATATCAGCACCTCCACCGCGTTGTCATAGAGCCCGACGTAGACTTCGCCCTGCGGTCCCTCAAAGCGGAAACCCCGATGCCGCGCGTCGAAAGTGTCGAAGTCGTAGCTCCCGGTGAGCTCGCGCAGCTCCAGCGAGGCGAGATATTCGATAAGCGCCTCCTCGTCGGCGCTGGGCTCGTCCTCAAGGCTGTATTTCGAGAGCTCGTGCGCGTTGAAAATGACGTCGCGCCCCACGCCGCCGCCGTAGGCGAGGGCCACCTGCCCGAAGCACAACAGCATGAAAAACACCGCCAGCCCTATCGCCAGCGCGCCGCCAGCCTTCATGGGCGGCTGCATGACGTTTTTGAGCCTGTATCTCAGCGAGCGCCCCGTGGCCGAAAGGCAGGTCGTAAACCCGCGCGCGTCGCCCGCCGTGCTGAGCAGCAGGTCGGCATAGCGCCGCCGCTCGTCCTTGGGCGCGCCGAAGAGCACGGCCTCGTCGCAGCTGAGCTCCAGATCCTCCGCACTTCGGCTCATGGCGAGCCAGACGAGGGGGTTGAACCAGCACATGGCTACGACGCTGACGAGGCTGAACTTCGCGCTCGCGTCGTCGTGGCAGATGTGGACTATCTCGTGCCGCAGGACGAGCCTCAGCTCATCCTCGGAATACGCCCGCTCCGGCAGGACTATCCTCAGCGTGCTCCGGAACATGCCTATGCTCAGCGGCGTCGCCACGGCCCCGGAGCGCAGGAGCAGCGGCCTGCGTCCCCGGAATTGTGCCAGCTCCAGCTCCTCGATGAACAGCGCCTGGGCCTCCGGCTCCGCCTCAACAGCCCCGCGCAGTATGCGGCGGCGGAAGACAAGGTGCTCGGCTATCTTGTAGAGCAGCAGGAGACAGCAGCCCGCGAGCCATATGCTGAGCAGCGTAAACGCCCAATCGCCGGAAGTCACGATTACAAACAGCGGCATACCGGCAGCAAATCTCTGGATCTGGATGATGTACAGCACATTCGGCAGCAGCCAGAGCGAGACGCAGGCCCAGCCGCTGATGCGCTCCCTCAGCCAGGGCATGAGCAGCGAGAGGATGGCGTAATAGACGAAGAGCAGCAGAAAGGTGTTGAAGCACAGCGCCAAAAGTACATCCATCGCCTGGTCAGCGCCGTAAAAAGCCCAGTTCAGCAGCCAGACGGCCAGAATAAAGAGCGGGATGCAGCCCGCGTAGGAATAGGCCCAGTATACCCTGCTCCGTCTGCCGTTCCTTTCCTTGCCGTTGCGCTCCATACGCACAGCAATAGCCGCGCCAACGACCACGCCGAAGAGCGCCGCGAGCGCTATGCGCGTAAAAAACCAGCCCGTCATAGCTCGTTCCTCTCAAGCAGGGCGCGCAACTCGTCAAGCTCCTCGCGGCTGAGCCCGCTGTCGCAGAGCGCGGCGGCAAAAACGGATAGGCTCCCGCCGCAGAGCTTGTCAAGGAAGCTCCGGCTCTGCCCGGCTAGATATTCCTTCCGGCTCACGAGCGCGGTGTAGAGCGCGCCGCGCCCGGCCTTGTCCGCGCGCACAAAGCCGCGCTCCGCCAGGCGCGAGAGCAGGGTCAGCAGCGTCGTCGCCGCCATGTGCCGCTCCGGCGGCAGCCGCGCCTCGATCTCCGCGCGCGTGGCGGGCGCGCCGCAGTCCCAGACGGCCTGCATCACCGTCAGCTCCGCGTCCGGCAGCCTGCGTGTCCTGTCCATGATATCAGCTCCTCTACAATTGTAGAACTTAAGTATATTCTACAATTGTAGAGATACTTTGTCAAGAGGAAGCCGCCCGGAAAAGTCCGGGCGGCTCATGCATATCAAGTCAGCCCGCTTCGACGAAGCGTTGGAGCATCACGGCGACCTGCGCGCGCGTGGCGGTGTCCTGCGGGGCGAGGACGCCCTCAGACACGCCGTCAATTATGCCGTTCCCGACGGCCCATGCCATGGCCTCGGCTGCCCAGGAGCTGATGGAAGCCGCGTCCTCGAAGCCATCCAGCTCCGCCGTGCCGCTCGCCCAGCCATCGGCATAGCGGTAGAGCATCGCAGCCAGCTGTTCGCGGGTGACTGCGCTTTCAAGGCTGCTGCCGTCGGAGACGCCGTTTTCGACGGCCCAACTTTGCCCGGCGGCGTACCAGGGCGTGCCAGAGGTGTCCGCGCCGTCCAGGCGGGCGAGGACAGTCATGACCATCGCGCGGGTCATGTCCGCGTCAGGGGAGAAGAGGCCCGCAGCGGTGCCGTCAAAGAGGCTGTTCGCGGCGACAAAGCGCACCGCCCCGGCGTACCAGGCATCGGCGTCCACATCGTCGAAGGCGCTGCCGACAGCGTCCGCGTCTAGCCTGAGCACGCAGCGGGAGAAGACGTCGCCCACATACAGCGCCCCGCTCACGATAGCGAGGCCGCGGGGCGAGACCAGAGCGCTGCCGCCGCCCTCGTTTTCCGCTAAGGTGGTGACGTAGCCGTCCTCAATCAGCCGGACGGCGCCGTTGCCGGTGTCCGCGACGTAGATCCTGCCGTCCTCGGAGATGGCTATGCCCTGGGGGCTGGCAAACTGCGCCTCGTCGGCGGCCCCGTCGAGGAAGCCACCCTCGATGGCCGCATCGCCAGAGAGAGCAGCCCCGGCGACGGTGCTGAGCCTGCCGTCCTTGTAGGCGAGGATTCGATGGCTGCCGGTGTCCGCGATATAGAGCACGCCATCCTGCCAGCAGAGGCCCGTCGGCTCGCTAAGGCCGGCGGTTATGAGCTTTGCCGCGACGCCATTCTCGTCAAGGGTCCAGATGGTGTCCGCTCCGGTGTCGGCGACGTAGACCTTGACGCCGTCGGAGGCAAGGCCGGTGGGCAGTTCAAGGCCGTCGAGCGCGGTGTAGACCTTGCCGGCATTGAGGTCGAGGTAGCGCAGAGCGCCGTTGCCGCTGTCGCTGATGAGCAGGCCGTCCCGGCAGGGGGCGAGGGCCCAGGGCTCGGAGAAGACGGCGTCATCGGCGTCGCCGTCCGCGTAGCCGCTGCCCGAACCGCCGGCGACGAGCTTAAGGGAGCTGCCGGAGACGCGCCAGACCGCGCCGGCATAGCTGTCCGCTACGTAGAGCGCGCCGTCCAGCTCGACAAAGCCGGAGGCGGCGATGCTGCCGGCTTCGCTGCCGAAGTCCGCCAGCGCCGCGGCTGAAAGCGAGCAGACGAGCGCCGCCGCGAGCAGGATGGAAAGCAATTTTTTCATAGTGTCACACTCCAATGCTTTAGCCTTCGGCAATGCCGTCGAGGAGGAAGATCTCAAACTTGTTGCTTTTGCCTTTAAGGCTGATACCGTCGCCGAGGGAGGTGGTGAGGATCCTGTTGCCGAGGCGGTCCACGACCTCTCGGCTGATGTAGATTTTCCCGGCGGGGGCGTTGGCCTCAAGGCGGGCGCTGGTGTTGACGGTGTCGCCGATGGCGGTGAAGTCCATTCGCATCTCCGCGCCGATGTTGCCGACAACGGCGCTGCCGCAGTGGACGCCGATGCCGAAGGAGACGGTGCGGCCGAATTTCTCAAGCAGTTCCTGCGAGAGCGCCTTGGAGCCCTCGACCATGTCCACGGCAGCCTTGCAGGCGTTCATGACGTAGTCCTCCTGCTCTATGGGCGCATTCCAGATGGCCATGGTGCAGTCGCCGACAAATTTGTCGAGCGTGCCGTGGTTTTTCATGATGCAGTCGGTGGTGAGGCTGAGGTAGCGGTTGAGGATGGAGACGACCTCCTGCGGCGTGAGTATCTCGCTCATCGTCGTGAAGCCGCGTATGTCCACGAAGAGGACGGCGATGTCGCAGAGTTTTCCGCCTAGGCCGAGAGAGTCCGTGCCCTCGCGCAGCAGTTGCTTTTGGGCGAAGTGACTGTGCCATCAACCTCAATATTCTTGAGCAGCGTGATCGTCCCGCCGTCCGCGACGCTTGCTATTGCTTCCAGAAAGCTGCCTTCCTCCGCGCTGCCGGTTGAAGTGGTGTATGTCGCCTCAGCGTCTACAGCAATAGCAGTAAATGGCAAAACGCCGATTACGATGCATATCGCAATTAAAACAGAAAACAATTTCCTAGTCATAAGCAGACCTCCTCTGAGCCATGTGTCGCGCCCGCGCTGCCGCGCCGCGAGAGCGGAACGGAAATCAATGGTAATCGCGGGTCACTCGCTATGTTACAGGAAATTGAACCTGACATCAATAAATCTCACAAATGTGACGAACCTGTGAGAATTGGTTGTTGTAGCTAATGCTGCGTTGCTCACGACTAACCGCACGTCCTCCGGCGGCGAACAAATGACATTTGGTGGAATCGGTCGATTCAGATGCTCCCGCCAGCCGTGCGCTCCAAAAGCGGCGGGGAAGCAGACGGCTTGACTTTGCCTTTGGGCTTAAATATAATAACAAAGATCAAGTATTTTCTCGCGCGTCAGACACATTTCGCACATCGGAGGTCACAGCTTGGTATTCAGCAGTGTCAGCTTTGTCTTTTTCTTTCTAACCGCCGTTATCGCGCTGTATTTCATACTGCCCGGGCGCTTTCGCGGCGGCCGGAATTATGTGCTGCTCGCGTTCAGCCTGTTTTTCTATGCCTGCGCGGGGCTGAGGGCGCTGCCGTTGCTGCTTTTTTCCGTGCTGCTGGACTGGGGCTCGGCGCTGCTGCTGCCGCGCTGCCGCAGGCCGAAGGCGCTGCTGTCCGCTGCCGTCGCGCTGCACCTGGGTCTGCTGTTCTGGTTCAAATACGCGGGCTTCGCCGCCGAGATATTCGGCCTGCCCCTGCCGGAAATAACCCTGCCCATCGGCATCTCCTTCTTCACCTTCCAGGGCCTGAGCTACGTCATCGACGTCTACCGCGGCGACACTCCGCCGAACCGCTCCATAGCTCAGGTGGCGCTGTATATATCCTTCTTCCCCCAGCTCATAGCCGGCCCCATCGTCCGCTACACGGATGTGGCGGAAGATATGAACGCCCGGCGCGAGAGCCTGGACGACGCCGCCGAGGGCGCGGCGCGCTTCATCTTCGGCCTGGGCAAGAAATGCGTGCTCTCGAACGCCCTGGCTGAGCTGGCTGACAGCGCTTTCGCCTGCCCTGAGGGCGAGCTTTCAACTGCCCTTGCATGGCTGGGCATCATCGCCTACGCTCTGCACATCTATTATGACTTCTCCGGATATTCCGATATGGCCATTGGGCTCGGCAAGCTTTTCGGCTTCCGCCTGCCCGAGAACTTCAACTACCCCTACATCTCCGCCTCAGTCACCGAGTTCTGGCGTCGCTGGCACATGACGCTCTCGGGCTGGTTCCGGGACTACCTGTACATACCCCTGGGCGGCAGCCGCCGCTCGACGGCGCGGAACATCCTGAACCTCCTCATAGTCTGGGCCTGCACCGGCCTCTGGCACGGGGCGGACTGGAACTTCCTCATATGGGGCCTCTGGTACGCGCTGTTCCTCATCTGCGAGCGCTACGTCTGGCACGGGGCATTCGAACGCCTGCCCAAGGCGGTGCGCCATGTGCTGACCATGTTTGTAGTGCTGATGGGCTGGGTCTGGTTCCGGGCCGCCGGGCCGGGAGAGGCGCTCGGCTATTTCGGCGCACTGTTTTCCGGGCCGCTGTGGTCGGACGAGGCGGGATATTGGCTCGCTGAACTCTGGCCGGAGCTGCTGTTGGGCTGCGTGCTCGCCGCGCCGGTGTATCCGGCGCTCAAAAAGCGGCTGGGACTGTGGCGCTGCGCCCTGGCGCTCGTCGTCTTTGGCCTGGCGGTGAGCTCGCTGCTGGCCTCGGGCTTCAACCCGTTCATCTATTTCAGGTTTTAAGGAGGGGGAGGAGCATGGAAAAACGCATCAAGGCCGGTTTCCTGGCCATACTCGCCCTCGCCCTGGCCGTGTCCTTCGTCGGGACGCTCTATCGCGCGGTTTTTTCCTCATACGACTCGCTTTTCTACGAAAACCGCAGCGCCGCGCCCCTGCCCAAGGCTGATTTCGCATCTCTCTGGGACGGCGCCTATATGACGGACCTGGATGAATACCTCAGCGACCAGTACATAGCCCGCACGCGCCTCATAAAAGCCCAGACCTTTCTGGATTTGCTGCTGCAAAGACCGGTCGTGAACGACATAGTGGTGGGGGAGGACCTGCTGCTGCCCTTCCACGGCTACAGCTACTACGGCGCGCAGGATTTCACCACTGAGGCCGCGGAAACGGCGGGGGAGCTCGCGCGGCTGGAGGAGGTGGTGGAGGCGAACGGCGGGGAGCTGTTTTACCTCTGCATCCCGGAGCAGAGCTCCTATTTCCGGGACGAGTACCCGGAAAACATGGATAACCACGCCGAAACGCTTGACGCCATGTCCGCCGCCTTTACCGGCGCCATGGCCTCCGCCGGCCTTCGGCTCATCGACGCTGGCGAGGTCTACGCCGCCGAGGGCAGCCCGCGAGACTACTACCTGAACACCGACCACCACTACAGCTGCCGCGGCATGCTCTCAGCGTACACGGCGCTGATGGATGCGGTGAACAGTGCCACGGGCCTTGGCCTGCGCGTGTATTCTGAGGCGGATCTCACGCTCGAAACGCTGGAAAACCCCGTCCTTGGCTCCCTGGACCGCAAGCTCTTCGGGCTGTACGGTACGCAGGAGCGCCTCGTCCTACCGCACCTCAATGAGAGCATCCCTTTTACACGCACGGACAACGGCGAGAGCGTCGCGGCGGAGCTGTTTGATATACCCGCCGATGGCGAGCTTGCGGCCTACGGCGTCTACATGGGCGGCGACGTGGGGGAGACGGTCATCGACACGGACCGCCCCGAGCTCCCGAGCCTCCTGCTCTGGGGCGACAGCTACTCGAACGCCATGGAGACCCTGCTCTGGGCCAGCTTTGACGAGGCGCGCTACCTCGACTACCGCTACTTTGACGGCGCGAGCCTCTCGGAGTACATCGAGCTCTATAAACCCGACGTCGTAGTCTGCATCCGCGACGACCTGAGCATCCTGAACTCCGATGGCAACGGCCCGGACTGCTTCTGGTGAAATGAGCTCCCGCCGGTTTGACACCGGGGAGCTCATGCGATATACTGTAAAACGAAACGAGGTGAGCACAGTGCTTTACGGAAAATTTGCGATTGTCGCCGGCTCCACACAAGTTTATACCACGAAACATTGTGCGGAGCCTTTTACGGAGCGTTGAGCTGAGATACACGGGCCCGGGCGGCAAAGCGCCGCCTTGAGTTTGCGCGCCCGTGTTTCAGCAAAAACGCGATATCACAGATATTTTCAGCCGCAGACAATGTTTGTCTGCGGCTGTTTTTTATGGAGTTGATCGAAATGAAATCAGATAGCAGCCTGCTTACCGGCAGCGTGCCGAAAAAACTTGCCGCCTTCGCCCTGCCGCTTTTCCTGGGGAATCTCCTGCAAGCCCTCTACAACGCTGTGGACATGCTGGTAGTTGGCAGGATAGTGGGGGAGACAGGCCTGGCGGCCATCAGCAACGCCTCGATGCTCTGCTACATCATAAACTCCCTCGGCCTGGGCCTCACGATGGGCGGCGCGGTGCTGGCGGCCCAGTTCAAAGGCGCGGGCGACGCGCAGGGCCAACGCGACTGCGTGTCCATGCTCCTATTTGCGTCTTTGTCTGCCTCCGTCCTGGTGACGTTTGCTGGCCTTGCCGCCTGCGAGCCGGTATTTCGTGCGCTGTATGTCCCGGCGGACGCTTACGATGACGCCTGCGAGTATATGAAGGCGATCTGCTGGGGAACTGTGTTCGTATTCGGATACAACGCCGTGTGCTCAGCCCTCAAGGGCCTGGGAGACTCTGTCACGCCCCTGTATATCGTAGCCGCCGCCGCTGTGATAAACATAGCTCTGGACATCCTGTTCGTCGGCCCGCTGGCCCTTGGGACGGTGGGCGCGGCCTACGCCACCGTTGCGGCTCAGGGCGTCGCCTTCGTGGCCTCGCTGGCATATCTGCGCCGCCGCGAGCCGGCCTTTGCTCCGGGCCGGTCCGGCCTGCGGTGGGAGCTGTTGCCGGACATTCTGAGGCTCGGCCTGCCTACCGCCGTTCAAATGGCTGTGGTGAACGCCGCGTATCTGCTCATGACCGGTATGCTGAACCAGTTCGGCACCGCAGTCGCCGCTGCCTCCGGCGTGGGTCTGAAAATCAACACCTTCGCAGGTATGCACTGCTGGGCTATAGGGCAGGCGATAACGGCGATGGCCGGCCAGTGCATTGGCGCGGGTGAAATGGAGCGCGCCCGGGAGACTGCAAAGACAGGATTGAGGCTGAATCTCACAGTGACCCTGGTCGTTGTCACAGCCGTCCAGCTGCTGGCGGAGCCTCTGGTGAGGTTGTTTGACGACAGCGAGCAGGTGGTGCGGGACGGCGTGCTGTACCTGCGGCTCTGCTGCGGCGCCAACAGCCTGGTCTATGCCGCCATGTATACCCTGGACTCCTTCGCCATAGGCGTGGGCGCGCCAAAGGTAGCGCTGCTCAACGCGCTGCTCGACGCATTGCTTATCCGCCTGCCCGCCGCCTGGCTCCTGGCCTGGCCCATGGGGCTCGGCCTGCCCGGCCTCTACCTGGCTCAGGCCATTTCCCCCGTCCTCCCAGCCTTAGTGGGTACGATCTATTTCAAAAGCCGCGCCTGGGAGCGAAAAAGGCCAGCTTCACCCATAGACGAATACTATGACATATACTAATATAATTATAGCCCTTATTGCGCTCAGAACCACCACTCCGGAGTGAGATCTCCGAGCGTAACGACCCGCGCGGCCTCGTAGTCGAGCATTATCTCGACGGACTTGTAAGTCTCCGGCATCAGCTCGGCCATGAGCTCCCTGCAGGCCCCGCAGGGGGGCAGCGCGCGCCCGTCCCAGTCTACAGCAACGACGCGCCGGAGCACGCTCTCGCCGCAGGTTATCATGTTGAAGATGGCGTTCCTCTCCGCGCAGACCCCGAGCGAGCAGGCCGCGTCAACGCAGACCCCGACATAGACCCTGCCGGAGCCAGCCTCAACGGCGGCAGCCACCCCGCCGGCCTCCATCCTGTCCGATATCCTCCTCGGCCGCAGCACCTGTTTCGCCGCCACATAGAGCTCGTCCCATATCTTCTCCATTCGGCTCAACTCCTCATTAAGTAATATGGAGATTATATACCGCAGTCTGGGCATAAGCGCAAGCGTTATCAAGCCAAAAAGTTATTGTACGGGCTATAATTACTCTAAAAAGTCCGGAGGGTAAGAAATGAACAACGAATGGCAGCATAATATCCAACTCATCATAGACAAAATCGACGCCTGTATCAGGAGTAAAAACAGCGAGGCGTTGACGCTCAGCGCCCTTGCGCAGGAGTTCGGATACTCGGAATACCACTTTTCCCGAAAATTCAGGGAGTTGTCCGGAATCCAGCTGCGCGACTATCTCCGATACCGCAAACTGGCGCTGGCTGCAAAGCGGGTGCGCGACAGCGGCGAGGTCCCGCCGCAGATGCTGCTGTCCGACATCCCCGAAGGAGATTATATAGTCTTTGAGCACGGCCCCTTCGACCTTGAAACAGAAAACAGCGCAGTAGAGGCAAAAATCGAAAAAGCAATGAAAAACTTCGACTACTCCGCATCCGGCTATGTCCTTGACACCAGTCCGGGACGGGCGTTCTACTTTTACCATGACTATAAAAGGTACTGGAAGTATATAAGGCCTGTGAGAAAACGCTGAAACTTTTTTGCAAGAGGATGTAAGATTATTGGGTTCAAATAGTCTTACACATGAAGGGAGGTGGTAGCGTAATGGAGTTTGAGGAGATATACCGGGCCTGTTTTAAACCGGTCTATCAATATGTCCGCCGGCTCTCAGGCAATGAGCATATTGCGGAAGAGGTCACAAGCGACACTTTTTTCAAGGCCCTGAAGTCCATAGACCGATTCCGGGGCGAATGTGATATGCGCGTTTGGCTCTGCCAGATCGCCAGGAACACATATTATTCATACCTCAAAAAGAACAGCCGCCTCGCAAGTGTTGACGGGGCGGAGCTGTCGAACATAGCCGACCCGGGCGCCGGCGTTGAGGAGAAGGTCAGAGCGCGGGAGGAAGCACGTCAAATCCGGGAGGCCCTGCGCGAACTGCCCGAACAATACAGGGAAGTGTTCTCCTGGCGCATATTCGGCGAGCTCTCGTTCAGGGAAATAGGCGCAATTTACGGCAAGACGGACAACTGGGCCTGCGTTACCTACCACCGGGCCAGGAAGATGATACAGCGCAGATTGGAGGAGACAGGCAGTGAAGAATGAGTGCAGTTATGTACGCGACGTGCTGCCACTGTATTTCGAGAACATGGTGAGCGAGGACACGGCGGCGTTTGTTGAGGAACATCTGAAAACCTGCCCCGGCTGCTTTTCGGAGCTGGAGGCCATGAGGGCGGAGACGAAGACCGAAAAGCAGGATGGTGTAACGGCGCGCGCCCTGGACGGCGAAGCGCTGAGCTCGATGAAGGGCATACGCAGGAAGCTGCGCCGGAAGGCGTACCAGACAGCCGCGATAATCGCCGCGATTTTCATAGTTTTCTGCGTGTTGCTGTATTATTTCCCGGTCTATCGTGTCCTTGAAGTGGGTCATGTAAAGTTTGGCGACTATTACACCGGCGAGGAAATAGCAATGGCGCTCTATATCGGCTCCGCCCCGGACCGACGGCAGGCGCAGTCCGTCCTTCGCCTGGCCGACGAGGCTTTCAACGACGTCCGGCATACCCGGGCAGAGAATGAGGAAAAATACGGCCTGCTCGCGCGCTATGCGACGAACACGGACAGCTACGGCGACATGGCGTATAATGAGCATACGCTTGAGCTGTGGTCGGCCCACCTGAACGAGAACGAGGGCTGGCTCTGGGTCTATTATTCCTCCCAGACCTTCGACCACGACGGCAGCATCGTCTGCGGCAGTAGTCGAGTCCCATCCCTCTGGAGGGTAGAAAAGAACGCCGCCGGCGAATGGACCGTAACCCAAATCCGAGAGCACCCCTGAACCCTGCTGATAAAAAACCGCCGAAGCCAACAGGCTTCGGCGGTTTTGGTCGGAGTGGCGAGACTTGAACTCGCGGCCTCATGGTCCCGAACCATGCGCGCTACCATCTGCGCTACACCCCGAGACAGCTTTATCATTATAATGACCTTCAGGCCTGTTGTCAAGGTATTATTTCATTTAATGCATATTTTCGGCCTTGTCCAAATATACTGAGAGCATGAAGACTAAATCTGGATACAATTATAAAATAATCCTCGCGTCCGCGCTGTTTATCGTCCTGACAGCGGTCAAGCTGCTGTTCCCGGCGCAGACTGAGGGGCTTCGCTCGCGTTTGAGAGAGGCGGTCAGCCGTGACGCAGACTACAGCGCCGTGTTTGAGGCTATTGGCGAGCGGCTCTCAGACGGGGCGGGGGAGGCCGCAGCTCTGCTCTTCGGGCAGACGGAGCGCTCCGCCGCGCGCCCGGCCGTGTACGAGCCTGTGACCATACAGCAGCTCCGCCGCGAGGCGGAATACCTGCTCCCCGAAAGCCCCGCGCCCAGCTCAGAGGCAACCGAGCCTGAACCGACGTCGGAGCCGGAGCCCACGCCTTCCGAGACGCCAGCCGCCGTGGCCGCTTTCCTTGAGGCACAGGCCGAGTTTGCCGACTACGGGCTGCCGGTGAATGTCAGTTATGAGATGCCGCGCCTGCCCTTTGAGTACGCCAGCCCCGTCTCTGGCTATACCTCCTCTGGTTTCGGCTACCGACTGCACCCGCTGCAAAACGAGGTCAAATTCCATTACGGCACCGATTTCGCCGTCTGGAGCGGTACGGACGTCCAGGCTTTTGCCGACGGCACCGTAGCTCTCGTCGGCTGGGACGCGGGCTATGGAAACTATGTCATCGTAGAGCACGAGAACGGCTGGCAGAGCCTCTATGCCCACTGCTCAGAGATATTGGTTTACAGCGGACAGAGCGTGAGCATGGGCGATGTCATCGCCAAATCCGGCGCGACGGGCGAGGTCACAGGCCCGCACCTGCACTTCGAGCTGCGCAAGGACGGGACGTTCTACAATCCGGAGTTTTGGCTGGCATGAGGAAAGGTTGCATTACAATCAGCGCCGGGGGCGTATTGCTGCTCGCGGCGCTGTATTTTTTCATGGACACCCTGAGCTTTGTCGCGCTGATGCTGGCCGCAGCCGCGCATGAGTGCGGGCACCTGGCCGCTCTCAGAGCGGCCGGCTGCCGCGTGCGCGGTTTTTCGGCGGACGCAGGCGGGGCGGTGATAGAGCGCCGCGGCGGGGCAGGACCGGTCTGGGAACTCGTCTGCCTGGCGGCAGGACCGGCGGCGGGCTTCGCCTACGCACTCACAGCTTCGCTAATAGGCGGCGAGCTGGACAGCGTACTGTTGCTGCGCTCAGCGGGCATGAGCGCCGTGCTCTCCGTGTTCAATCTTTTGCCCTCACCCCCGCTCGACGGCGGGCGTATGGTGCAGCTGGTATTCGGAAACAAAGCTGCGGAGATTGCGGGCCTCCTGACCGCCTCGGCGGTGTTCCTCATTGGCTTTGCCGCCTTAGTAACCGGCCATGGCGCCGCCCTGTTCCTGGCCGGCGCACTTCTGCTGTTGAAGAATGTGTAAAGGTGGCTGAGTGTTGTTCTTAAGAGAAAGAGATGGTTCAGCCCAACACAATGACGATATGCCTCTGGCGGCGCTTGGTTTCACTTTACCGCCCCGTTATCCGGCAGCGCCTCGCGCTGACGCTTGAAGCTGCCAGCCGTGAAGATGATGAGACCGACGACGATAAAGCCGAACATGATGAGCTTTGAGGGCGTGGCCGTCTCGTTCAGGAAGAGGATGCCGCAGATGAAGGTGATGGTGGAGCTGGTATATTGCAAAATGCCCACGACCTTGAAAGGCAGGTCGTTCACGACGTAGGTGTAGAGTATCATCGGCGTCGCGGCAACAACGCCTGAGAGCAGGAGCAGCAGCGCGCCGGAGAGGTCAACAGAGGCGTAGCCGCCCTCGCCGCGGAAGAAGATGACGGTCGCGGCCAGCGCAAAGGGCGCGAGCAGTGTGGTCTCCACGGCGATGCTGACGATGGGGTCGGCATTTGCGGCCTTTTTCACCGTGGCGTACAGCGGCCAGGAGAAGGCGCAGAGCACAGCCACAATGGGGAAGGAGCCGTATTGCACCGTGCTTATAAGCACGCCCAGAGTCGCCACACCGACGGAGATATACTCCAGCAGATGCCCGCGCTCGCGGAAGAGTGCGAGGCCGATTACAAACATGACCATAGGGTTCATGTAGTAGCCAAGCGAGACGTCCAGCACATGCCCGTTCATGACGGCCCAGTTGTATAGTCCCCAGTCGCCGCAGATAAATACGGCGGCGGGGACAAGGTATTTCATGAGCGCACGGTTGCGGAAGGCCGCCAGCAGCTCGTGCAGCCTGCCCGTGCAGATGAGGAAGCCCCAGGTGAAGATAACGCTCATGACTATCCTGACACAGAGGACAAAGAGCGCGTCAAACTGCCCGAGCAGGTTCCAGTAAAGCGGCTGCAAGCCCCAGATGAGATAGCAGACGAGCAGCG
Organism: uncultured Eubacteriales bacterium; assembly: GCA_900544295.1. GTDB lineage: Bacteria > Bacillota > Clostridia > Oscillospirales > Oscillospiraceae > Scatomorpha > Scatomorpha intestinigallinarum. The sequence continues at coordinate 13,750 of UQUO01000031.1, forward strand.
CGATAAGCGATTTTTTCGTGCGGGACAATGGTCATTCACCCTCCTTGACAAAACTTACGGAGGAGCCGGATTCGGGCCTGATGCCAACGTAGGTAGTGCCGACGCCGAGCTCCAGCGGTGTGCCGTCTTTTAGATAGTAGCGGAAGGGATCCGTGTTCGACTCTCGCTCCCAGGTGATCTCGACGCATTTGCCGCCGCAGACGAACCAGCCCTCACCCGTGCCGGTGGTGCGTACGCGGAGCCTGCCCGCACTGTCGATGACGGAAACGTCCGTTGTGAGGAAGAGCAGGTTTTTGAAGGTCATCTGCACGCCCGCGTCGTCATCCACATACTCGGAGCCGTACTCGAAGGCGTAGTAGAGGCCGTTGTTGTCGTTGTATTCAAAGCTGGTGGTTTTGAAGCTGTTGTAGCCGATCTCGGCATAGAGCGCCTCGTCAGCGCATTGCTCTGCGGCGTCCTCGGAAAAGCTGAGGCCGTAGTCATAGGCTCCGTCCTCGTGCGTGAGGGAGAAGCCCTCGCCCTCGGCAGCTTCTATGAGCTTTTCACCGATGCAGAAGAGGCTGTGCTCGATGCCGTAATACATCCTGTCAGGGTCGCGGTAGAAGGCGCCCTCAACATAGGTGCGCAGGACGCCGTCCAGGTGGTCCACGTCGTAGCCGCTCATCTCGGTGTAGCTCTCCTCGCTGCCTCCAGCGTGGACGACAATGGCGTCGTAAGAGATGCCGACGTCGGCGTAATAGGGGCGAATACTGCGCAGGCTGCCTATTTTCTCAACATCGCTGATGTCGGTGAAGATGGCCATCATGCGCGTGACGCCGCCCTCCGCGGGTATCTCATAGACGATCTCCGCCTGGGATACGCCGCACTGGGGCAGGGCCTGCTGGATGTTGTTTATCATGATGGCATAGGGCCGGTTTTCGCTTATGTCCTCCTCCATAGGCTCGCCGCTGAGGGGGTTCGTGTAGGGCAGGGGAGTGGGTGTCGGCTCCGGCGTGGGGCTGGGCGTGGAGCTTGGGGGCGGCGTAACGTCCGAAACAGGCTCGGGCAGGCCGCTCTGCTCCGGGGGGAGAGTCCCGCATGCGGCAAGTGAGAGCAGCATCGCCGCGGCGAGGGCGGCGCAAATTATCTTTCTTTTCATCGCTGAGACCTCGCTATGACAAGTATACAGCCCATAATACTCCCGCGTCCGGCAGTTGTCAAACACGGCCGAGGGTGTTAAAATATAAAAAACAAAATGAATGGAGATGCTGTCATGTACGATGAAATAAAAAGTCAGGCGCGCGCAGCCATGCAGGAGCTGCTGGAGCTGGCGGCTCCCAGACCGGGCAGCCTGGTGGTCGTCGGCTGCTCTTCCAGCGAGATAATGGGCAGCAGGATAGGCAAGGGCAGCACGCCCGAGGCGGCTGAGGCCGTCGTCGAGGCCATATACCCGCTCATAGAGGAGCGCGGGCTCTATCTCGCGGCCCAGTGCTGCGAGCATTTGAACCGCGCCCTGATAGTGGAGCGTGAGGCGGCGGAAAAGTTCGGCTATGAGCCGGTCTGCGTCATTCCGCAGCCGAAGGCTGGCGGCTCCTTTGCCACGGCTGTGTGGAAGCGTATGAAGGACCCCGTCCCTGTGGAGCATGTGCGCGCCTCGGCGGGGCTGGATATCGGCTGCACGCTGATAGGCATGCATCTGAAAGAGGTCGCCGTCCCTCTGCGCCTGGCGGTCAAGCACATAGGCGAGGCGCCGGTAAGCGCAGCGCGCACGCGCCCGAAGCTCATCGGCGGCGTCCGCGCCGTGTACCCGGAAAAGGTGTGAAAAAAGCCGCCGCACGACACCGTGCGGCGGCTTTTGTTATTGAAACTAAGCTCAAACGAAGTGCAGGGCGAGAGTGAGGACGACGAAAGCGAGGCCGACCCACTTGGTGGCCTTGGCAAGCTTCGCGTCAAGCGTCTTGGCCTTGCCCTTGGAGAGGAAGGTGTCCGCGCCGCCGGCGATGGCGCCGGAGAGGCCGGAACGCTTGCCGGACTGGAAGAGGACAATGACCGTGACGGCGAGAGCGGAAAGCAGCTGCAAGATCGTGAGAGCGATGTACATTTAAATTCAATCCTTTCGGTATCGTAAACACTTATGTCAAACAGTGCTTAGATACTATACCACACCATATAGCGGTTTTCAAGCAGAATTTTTCCCAAATGCAAGGTTTTCTCACAAAAAATGCTTTGCGCCCCGGCTATGGCCGGGGCGCAGGCGCTTCAGGCTCCCGAAGTGGGCATAGCGGAGCTCTCAGGCATGGGCGAGTTGTTGACGCTGGCCGTGGGGACCGGCTTGGGCGACTCGCTGACCTTGGCGGTGACTTCGGGCTTGTCGGTGACAACGCCGTCGTCCATCCTTGCGCAGCCGGAGAGCACGCACACGAGCGCCGCAGCGCTCAGGAAACATGCAAGCAGCTTCTTCATGGCTATCTCCTTCATAAAAAGTTTACGACCATATGATGCTCTTTTTCGCGAAAATTATGTTGCATTTTTTAAAAAATCATATAATATAGGTGTGCACGGTTAGTGCTGATAAACACATAGGAGGAATAATATAATGGAACTAAAAGATAGCAAGACCTTTCAGAACCTTGCCACTGCTTTTGCGGGCGAGGCTCAGGCCCGTGTAAAATATGAGTACTATGCCTCTCAGGCGAAGAAGGACGGCTATGAGCAGATTGCCGCCTTCTTCACCGAGACCTCCGGCAACGAGAAGGAGCATGCCAAGCTCTGGTACAAGCACATGGCGGGCGGCAAAGTCGGCCCCACCACCGAGAATCTGAAGCTGGCCGCCGCCGGCGAGAATTACGAGTGGACCGAGATGTACGCCGAGTTCGCCAAGGTCGCCCGCGAGGAGGGCTTTGTGGCCATCGCCATGCAGATGGAGGGCGTCGCCGCCATCGAGAAGCAGCACGAGGAGCGTTACCGCGCCCTGCTCAAGAATATCGAGGAGGCCCAGGTCTTCACCCGCGTGGGCGAGCAGGTCTGGATCTGCCGCAATTGCGGCCACGTCCACGTTGGCCCCAGCGCCCCCACCGTATGCCCTGTCTGCGCCCATCCGCAGGCCTATTTTGAGCTGCGCTGCCAGAACTACTGATACTTGCGATATTAAAAAACCGGCATGGCCACAGGCCATGCCGGTTTTTTGTTTAGCATATCAGCCCTCAAAGAAGACCTCCTTGAAGGCAGGCAGGGAGCGCTCTATCATCTCCTTGGAGACGCAGTAGCTCAGGCGGAAGTAGCCAGGCACACCGAAGGAGTCGGAGGGGACGATGAGCAGGTTTTTCTTCTTGGCGATCTCAGCGAAGGCCATCGCGTCCCCGCCGGGGGCCTTGACGAAAAGGTAGAAGGCGCCCTGGGGCTTGGCGCACTTGTAGCCGATTTCGGTCAGACCATTGTAGAGCAGGTTGCGGTTGACGTCGTAGGCTTCGAGGTCGGGCATGATGTCGCAGCACTGGGCAACGGCGCGCTGGATGAGCGAGGGGGCGCAGACGTGGCCCAGCATACGGGAAGCGCCCGCGACGGCGGCAAAGACGGTCTTGGAATCCGTCACGTCGTCGGCCACGAGGACGTATCCGATACGCTCGCCCGGCAGGCTGAGGGACTTGGACCAGGAGTAGCAGACGATGGTGTCCTTGTAGATGTTGGGGATAAAGGGAACCTCAACTCCATCGTAGACCAGCTCCCTGTAGGGTTCGTCGGCGATGATGTAGACGGGGTGGCCGTACTTCTCAGCGGCTGCTCCAAGAATGTCCGCAACCTTGCCGAGGGTCTCAGCGCTGAAGACAACGCCGGAGGGGTTGTTGGGGGAGTTTATGATGACGGCCTGGGTGTGCTCATTCACGAGGGATTCGAGCGCGGCAAGGTCTATCTGGAAGCTCTCGGTGTCAGCCGGGACCATGACGAACTTGTTGCCGGAGGATTCAATGAAGGGCTTGTACTCAGGGAAGAAGGGGGCGATGGCAATGACCTCGCTGTCCTCGCAGGCGAGGGCCGTGAGCGCCGCCATGAGCGCCGGGGCAGCGCCGCAGGTAAAGAAGAGGTTCGCGGGGCTGATCTGCTTTCCAAAGCGCTCGGTGAGGTTTTTGGCCACGGCGGCGCGGATGCTGTCATCGCCCGGGCCGCTGGTGTAGCCGTGGACCTTGATGCTGCTCTCGGTGTCGAGTATCTCATGGATGCTTCGATTGACTTTTTCGGGCGCAGGGATGGAGGGGTTGCCGAGGCTGTAGTCAAAGACGTTCTCCTCGCCGACGATCTTGGCCTGCTGCCTGCCGTACTCGAACACCTCGCGGATATAGGAGCGGACGCTTCCCAGAGCATATGCTGTTTGGTTGACCATGCTGAATTCCTCCTTGAATATTGTGATATCTCTTGTAAATAATAGACGACAAATCGTTAGAAATACGAAACCTGTGCGACAGGTAATCAACTGCTAACATTATAAACACCATACCGGCCATGCCGTCAAGAGCTTTTTGCCAATGGCGGCAAAAAAAGGCGGCCGAGGTGTTCCTCAGCCGCCTGAAACGCTGTTTTGGGGTCCTATTCCTCCGTCGCGGCCGCAGCGTCCTTCACGGCGGAGTCGAGCTCCGCGCCGAAGAACTCGTGAACTGCCTCAAGGGCGTCGGCCATGTCGCGGTAGACTTCGTCTGTGATGAATTCCCAGGGGGTACCGGACTCATAGGAGTTTATGGCCGCGTGCAGGTCCACCATGCGGTAGTGCCAGCCGTAGTCGTTTATACCGTAGTCGTAGAGGTCTGCCATGTAGATGGGTTTGTAGCTGACGTCGGATATCCAGACCTCGCCGGTGTCGGTGTCCTTGGTGAGCTGGATGTTTACAAGGGCGGAGATGTCCGTGTACTCGTCGTTCTGGCAGGAGAGCATGTTGCCGAGGCTGTAGCAGATGAAGCCGGTGCGCTCGTTGCCCTCGGCGTCCTTGACAGTGCGCAGCTCCATGCGCTGAGGCACGCGGCAGTGTCCGCCAATGATAATGTCCGCGCCGTTTTCAAAGAGGAAATCGGCAATCTCTACCTGCTGCTCGTTGGGCTCCGTGGCAAACTCGGTACCCCAGGACATAAAGACAAAAACGATGTCCGCGCCCGCCTCCCTGGCGGAAGAGATGTCGGCCTGCATGAGGTCGTAGTCGATCTTTGTGCCGCCGCTGAGGTAGTCCAGGGCGCAGATGCTGGCCGCGTACTCAAAGCCCGCGACAGGGACGCTGTTTGTATCGCAGGTGTAGGCGAGGAAGGCGACGTTTATGCCGTTTATGTCGGCCATGTAGCGGTTTCCGCTCGCGTCGCGCTCCTCCTGGGTGCGGTAGGTGCCGACGTGGCTTAGCCCGGCGGCGTCAAGGGTGTCGAGCGTGTAGTCGATGCCGTCCTTAAAGGAGTCCACACAGTGGCTGGTCGCGGTGTTCACAAGGTTGAAGCCCACCTGGGCGATGGAGGCAGCTAGGTCGGTCGGGGACTTGAAGAGGGGGTAGGCCGTGTAGTTGGCGCCCTCGGCGAAGGTGGTGACGAGGGAGCAGACTGAATAGTCTGCGCTGGCTATGAAATCCTTGAGAATGCCGAAAATAGGCACATAGTCATAGCCGGTGTCTCCCATGGCCTCGCCGTTGAGGCCGGTGTGCATGACGATGTCGCCGCCGACTGCGAGGGTCGAAGTGACGGTGTTCACGTGCTCGGGACTGGGCTCCGGGGTGTTTTCAGGCTCGTCCGTCGGGGGCAGGGTGCCGGCCACAACGGGGGGAGCAGAATTCTCCGCGGGGGCGTTGGGCTTCACGAGGGACGCAATCACGATGACGGCGACGACGAGCACAATGGCCGCCAGGACCGTGATGAGAACTATTTTAAACTTCTTGTTCATATCAGACCTCCAAGCGCCTAGCGGCGCGGTTTACAACTAAATATGATAGCATAGCGCCCTGCAAATTGCAAATTTTTTGATATGCGTTGAAGCCGCGCGCCCGGCGTGTTAGAATGGGCGCATGGACGATTTGAAGAAAAACGAAATATATGAGGCAGAAGTGACGGGCTTTACCTCCGAGGGTGCGGGCGTGTGCCGGATATCCGGCCGCGCCGTGTTCGTGCCGCGGGCGCTTCCTGGGGAGCGCTGGCGCGTGCGGATAGTCAAGGTGACTAAAACCGCCGTTTTCGGCAGGGGGGAGGAGCGCCTGACGAGCTCGCCCGAGCGTGTCGCGCCCGCCTGCCCGAATTTCGGCCGTTGCGGCGGCTGCGACCTCATGCACATGAGCTACGCCGCGGAGCTCACGATGAAGCTCGAGCGCGTGAACGAGGCCTTCCGCCGCATAGGCGGCCTGGAGCTCCGTGCGGAGCGCATAATCGGCTCTGACAGTGTGGAGGGCTATCGCAACAAGGCGGTATACGCCGTGGGCGAGACAGGGGAAGGCCCCGCCGCAGGCTTTTACCGCCCCGGCAGTCATGACGTAGTACCCGCGCCTGCCTGCCTGCTCCAGTCGGAGGAGGCCTCGGCCTGTGCGGGAGCCGTCGTCGCCTGGATGCGTGAAAACGGCCTGCACGCCTGGGACGGAAAGGAAGGCGTGCGCCATGTCTATACCCGCCGCGCGCGGGACGGCGCGGCCATATGCTGCGTCGTGGTGGGCAGGCGGCTCTCTCCGGCGCTGTCACTTTCTCTGACAGCAGCGCTGCGCGCGGCCTGTCCAAAGCTCGTCGGCGTCGTCGAGTGCGTCAACGCCTCGCCTGGCAATACCGTGCTTTCCGGGCAGCTGCGCACGCTCTGGGGCAGCGGTACGCTTCTGGATACCCTCTGCGGCAGCGAGTTCGAGCTGAGTCCGCGGGCCTTCTACCAGATAAACCCGCCCCAGGCGGAAAGGCTCTATCAGCTGGCACTGGACTGTGCCCTGCCCAAGCCGGGCGGAACAGCGCTTGACCTTTATTGCGGCGCAGGGACGATAAGCCTCTGCCTCGCAAAACGCGCTGCGCGCGTCATAGGCGCGGAAATAGTCCCCGAGGCGGTGGAGAACGCCCGTGCCAATGCAGCAAGAAACGGTGTAAAGAACGCAGAATTCATCTGCGCCGACGCGGGGGAGGCGGCCAAAGAGCTGAAAAACCGGGGCATGACCCCGGACGTGATAGTCGTAGACCCACCGCGCAAGGGCCTTGAAGCCGCCGCTCTGGAGCAGATAGCCTCCATGCATCCCCCGCGCCTGACCTACGTCTCCTGCGACCCCGCCACCCTGGCCCGCGACCTCAAGCGCCTGACAGAGCTGGGATACCGCGCCGAAAAAGCCGTCGCCGTCGATATGTTCCCGCGCACCTCACACGTTGAGACGGTGGCGCTGTTGATAAAGGAGTTGGAATGAGATGATATTTGAGTACAACCTTTCGAGATTCATCGACGCGCACAAGCGCGCTTACGAGCGTGCATTGGGAGAGATTCGCGGCGGCTATAAGGCCAGCCACTGGATGTGGTATATCTTCCCGCAGCTCCAGGGCCTGGGCCGGAGCAGCACAGCGCGGTACTACGCCATCCGCGACATAGACGAGGCCCGCGCCTTCATCGAGCACCCTTATCTCGGCGCCAACCTGCGCGAGATATCTGAGGCTCTGCTCCAGCTGGACTGCTCAGACCCCGTAGCCGTGATGGGCTGGCCTGACGATTTGAAGCTCCGCTCCAGCATGACCCTGTTTTCAAAGGCAAGCGAGGATAACGCCGTGTTCCTCGCCGTGCTGGACAAATATTACGGCGGCCAGCCGGACAGCGAGACGCTGAATATCCTCGCAAGGCAGGCCGCCGCACGGGAATAATGGAGGCGCTAAAATGAAGTCACGTATCGAGTGGGAGCGGATGATAAGCGGGCGACTGTACTGCCCCTTCCGCGTCGGGGATGATTCCGCCGCGCGTGTGCATGCGGCGCAGAAGCGCTTCAACGATTCCGAGTTCTGGCATGACCGCGCGCCGCTGGACGAGCTGCGCGCGTGCTTTGCGGCCGCTCCGGAGGACTTGCAGCTCACCCCGCCGGTCTACTTTGACCACGGCGACCGGATATATTTCGGCCGCCACTTCTATGCCAACGCTGGCCTCACTATCCTGGACGTATGCAAGGTCGAGTTCGGAGACAACGTATACCTCGGCCCCAACGTGAACATCTACACCGCGACGCATCCGACCTACGCGCCCGTGCGCAACACAGACGTAGAGTACGCAAAGCCAGTGCGTATAGGCTCCGACGTATGGATAGGCGGCAATACAGTGGTGAACCCCGGCGTGACCATTGGCGATAACGTCGTCATCGGCTCAGGCTCGGTCGTGACGCGTGATATCCCCTCCGGGGTCATAGCCGTCGGCAATCCCTGCCGCGTCCTGCGAGAGATAGGTGAGGCCGACCGGCTCTATTGGGAGCGCGAGTACGCCGAATACCTGGCCGACATAGGCGCGGAGGGCTGAAAACCGCTGTTCTCAACCGCAGGTTTGGTGCAATTTTGCCGGTTTTGGCTTATGCTTGGGGCATATTACCCAAGCAGGGGGGAGCACATTGGATAACATCAAAACCGGCGCGCTCATACGCGAGCGGCGCAAGGAAAAGGGCCTCACCCAGCGGGAGCTGGCCGAGAGGCTGCACGTCACGGACCGGGCCGTATCAAAGTGGGAAACCGGGGGTTCACTTAGATAAAGATACCACATCAATCCCACGCTGACTTTTGCTCAACCGATACAGCCGGAG
>UQUO01000032.1 GCA_900544295.1 uncultured Eubacteriales bacterium
TTTCTTTGGGGCTCCACCCCGTTTCTTTGGGCAAGACCAAAGAAATGGGGTGGAACTGGCAGCACCAACGTAAAGACAACGCAGGACAAAACGGCGAGTTCCTCCCACCCGAAATCCACACCCGGGCGGGGATGGATGACCGCCCACATTACGGCGGTGCGCATGAGGCTGCGGGCGGCGGGGGCCGCCCGCAAAGGGGGAACCCCCGGCGAGGGTTCCCCCTTTGACCCCCTCCTGCGCTTTGTGAGCATAGAGAAACGCCCAGGGGCTCCGCCCCTGGACCCCGCCCGCTTTTTTGTAAAAAAGCGGGGCAAAAAACTTTTAAACCTCAGGGCGCTCAGTCGCCGTCGCGGAAGTCCCAGGTGCGGTACTGGATGGCCTCCGCCAGATGCGCGGGCTGGATGTCGCGGCTGGCCGCGAGATCTGCTATCGTGCGGGCCACGCGGAGGATGCGGTCGTAGCTTCTCGCCGTGAGGCCCATCGCGTGGTAGGCATTCTCCATCAGCTTCGAGCACTCGGGGCCCAGCCGGCAGCCGGCCTCCAGCTCGCGCGGGCCCATGTGGGCGTTGCAGTCGGCGCCCGTGCCGGCAAGGCGCTCGCGCTGGCGCGCCCTCGCGGCGTCCACGCGCTTTTTTATCTCACGCGAGGGCTCGGCCTCCGCCTTGCCCGCGAGCTCGGCATACTCCAGCGCCGGGACCTCGACCATGATGTCTATCCTGTCCAGCAGCGGACCTGAGACCCGGGCGTGGTATTTCCTTATCTCCGTCTCGGAACAGGTGCAGCGGCGCGTCGGATGCCCGTACCAGCCGCACTTGCAGGGGTTCATCGCGCACACCAGCATGAAGCGGCTGGGGTACGTCACCGTCCCCGCCGCGCGGGATACGGTCACTATGCCGTCCTCGATGGGCTGGCGCAGCGCCTCGCGCACGTCGCGGTGAAACTCGGGCAGCTCGTCCAGAAACAGCACGCCGTTGTGGGCGAGGCTCATCTCCCCGGGCTGGAGCTGCGCGCCGCCGGAGAGGGCCGCCGCAGAGGTCGTGTGATGCGGCGCGCGGAAGGGCCGCGTGTCCACAATTGGCTGAGCGCGGCTCGTTAGGCCGCAGACGGAGTGTATCTCCGTCGTGGCTATCATCTCCTCCCGGCTCATGTCCGGGAGGATGGAGACCATCCTCTTGGCGAGCATGCTTTTGCCCGCGCCGGGAGGGCCGACCATGAGTATGTTGTGTCCCCCGGCAGCCGCGACTTCGAGGGCGCGCTTTACGTTGGCCTGACCCTTGACCTCGGAGAAATCCGGCAGCGCGGCGCTCCCGCGCTCCGGCCTCGGCGCGGCGGCGGGCTCGATCTCCTCCAGGCCGCGGAAATAGTCCAGCAGCTGCCTCACGCTCGCCACGGGGTAGACCTCCAGCTCCGAGGCGAAGGCCGCCTCCGGCGCATTGTCCGCGGGGGCAAAGAGCCGCTTTATCCCCGCCCGCTGTGCGGCAAGTGCCATGGGCAGCGCGCCGCGCACGGGCCGGAGCTCCCCGGCCAGGGAGAGCTCGCCTATGAAGGCGCAGTCGGCCGGCGGCTCCTTTATTTCGCCGGTGGCGGCAAGGATGCCGAGCAGGACCGGCAAATCGTAGACCGTGCCGCCCTTCTTGGTGTCGGCCGGCGCGAGATTCACGGTGAGGCGGGAGACGGGGAACTTCAGCCCGGAGTTGCGTATGGCGGCCCGGACCCTGTCGCGCGCCTCGCGCACGGCGGTATCGGGCAGCCCGACGATCTGGAACTCCGGCAGGCCCTGGGCGAGCGAGCACTCGACGGACACCTCATAGCCGCCGATGCCCTTTATTCCCAGCGAGCGAATACGAGAGACCACGGGCGCACCCCCTTGGTTTATTTCCCAAACGCCGTATCGGCCATGGCGCGCACGGCGTCTATCATGAAGCTGATGTCAAGCCCGGCGGTGACGCTGGGGAAGCCCTGGGCGAAGTAGCCCGCGGCGGCCTCGCCGGAGCCGCAGAACATGATGCAGGGCTTGCCAGCCCTCTCGCAGGCGAGGCGGACGCGCTCTACGGCGGCGATATGGCGCGCATCGTCGAACCGCCCTGGGATGCCGAGGGCGATGGAGAGGTCGAAGGGCCCTATAAAGATACCGTCCACGCCCTCGACGGCGACGATCTCCTCTATATGCTCAAGGCAGCCGGCGGTCTCGCACTGGGGTATGAGCAGGGTGTTCTCGTTGGCCCAGGCCATGTAGCCGGACATGCCCTGCGCGTAATTGTCGTCGAGGCCCCAGCCGCCGTCGCGGCTCGGGCAGTAGCCGCGGTTCCCGAGGGGCGCGAACTTGGCCCAGGAGACGAGCTTTTCCGCCTGCTCGACGCTTTCAAGCTGGGGCACGATAAGTCCGGCGGCGCCGGCGTCGAGCATTTTGAGCACAGGGCTGCGGCTTATCTCATCGATGCGCACGAAGGGCGCGAGGCCGGCGCCTGAGGCGGTGCTTATGAGCTCGGCGGCGTGCTCTGCGCCTATGGGGCTGTGCTCGATGTCGATGATGACGTAGTCGAGCCCGGCGCGCGCGAGCGCCTCGACGGCGGGCGCGCTCAGAAGGTGCGTGAAGGTGCCGAGCGACTTCCCGCCCGCCCTGTATTTCTCTAGGAACCTGTTTTTCATGCTGACACCCCCAGCTTAAATGTTTTTTGCCCCGCTTTTTACAAAAGAGCGGGCAGGGTCCAGGGACGGAGTCCCTGGCGTGGGGTTTTCCGCGCCCTGCGGGGCGCGGCCAGAGGCGCTGCCTCTGGACTCCGCCGCCTTTTGAAAAAGGCGGGCGAAAACTTTATTCCTTGGGTTCCACGATGGCGATATGAAGTTCGTCGAGCTGCTTCTGGGTGACCTCGCCCGGGGCGCCCATCATGAGGTCCTGGGCGCTCTTGTTCATCGGGAAGGGGATGATCTCGCGGATGGAGTCCTCCCCGGCGAGCAGCATGACCATACGGTCCACGCCCGGCGCTATGCCCGCGTGCGGGGGCGCGCCGTAGCAGAAGGCGTTGTACATCGCGGGGAACTTCGCCTTCACGTCCTCCTCGCCGAGGTTCACGAGCTCGAAGGCCTTTATCATGATGTCCGGCTCGTGGTTGCGCACCGCGCCGGAGGAGAGCTCCACGCCGTTGCACACGAGGTCGTACTGGTCCGCCGTGATGCTCAGGGGGTCAACTTCCCCGCGCTCCGCGGCCAGCAGCGTCTCCAGGCCGCCCTTCGGCATCGAGAAGGGGTTGTGGCAGAACTCCAGCTGCCCCGACTCCTCGCCTATCTCGTACATCGGGAAGTCCACTATCCAGCAGAACTCGTACTTCTCCGCGTCCATATGGCCGGGGCACTCCGCGCCTGCGAGCTTTATGAGCACGCCCGCCGCCTTCTGCGCCGCGCCCTTATTGCCCGCCGCGAGCAGCACCAGCGTCCCCGGCGCGAGGCCGAGGCCGGACTTCACCGCCTCGGCGATGGGCTGCACAAACTTGGCTATGCCGCCGACTATCTCGCCCTTTTCGTCCACGCGGAACCAGTAGGCCTTGTTCCCGGACTGCACCTCGGCGTCGGCGCAGAGCTTGTCCGTCTGCTTGCGGCTGCCGGCATAGCCGGAGACGGCCACGGCCTTCACGACCTGGCCCTCGAAGGGGCCGAAGCCGCAGCCGGAGAGCAGCTCCGTCGCGTCCTGAGCCACGAGGTCTATGCGCAGGTCGGGCTTGTCCGTGCCGTATTTCTCCAGGGCCTCCAGGTAGGGGATACGCCTGAAGGGCGCGCCGCTCGCGCGCGAGTACTTGCCGTACTCCGCGAAGATGGGCGGCAGCACCGCCTCCAGCACCTCGAAAACGTCCTCCTGAGTCGCGAAGGCCATCTCCATGTCGAGCTGGTAGAACTCGCCGGGGGAGCGGTCGGCGCGCGCGTCCTCGTCGCGGAAGCAGGGCGCTATCTGGAAGTAGCGGTCGAAGCCCGAGGCCATGAGCAGCTGCTTGAACTGCTGCGGAGCCTGGGGCAGGGCGTAGAACTTGCCCGGATGGTTGCGCGCCGGGACGAGGTAGTCGCGCGCGCCCTCGGGGCTGGACACCGTCAGTATGGGCGTCGTGATCTCCATGAAGCCCTGCGCCTCCATCGCGCGGCGGAGGGCCGAGATGACCTTGGAGCGAAGGATTATGTTCGACTTCACCTCGGGGTTGCGCAGGTCGAGGTAGCGGTAGCGGAGCCTCGCGGCCTCGTCCGCCTCGCGGGAGCGGTTTATCTGGAAGGGCAGCTCGTTATACCGGCAGCGGCCCAGCACCTCCAGCTTCTCCGGGACTATCTCTATGTCGCCCGTGGGCAGCTTCGGGTTCTTGCTGGCGCGCTCACGCACCGCGCCCTCGACGCTTATCGTGCTCTCGCGCGTCACGGCCTTGAAGGCCCTGACCATCTCCTCCGTCTCCGCCACGACCTGGGTCGTGCCGTAGAAGTCGCGCACGACGATGAAGGCCAGCGCGGAGGAGACCTCGCGTATATTCTCCATCCAGCCTACAATTTTGACGCTCTTGCCCGCGTCCTCCAGCCTCAGCTGGCCGCAGTTGTGTGTCCTTGACTGCATCATTTCCGCTTACCCCTTACTTTTCCTTTATGAGCGGCGTCCCGGCGCTCTCGGCCAGGGCCGTCTTTATCTTTTCCGCCGCCTCGTCCGGCGTGCAGCTTACCTGCTCGCCGCGCCGCATGTCCTTGAGGGCGACGAGCCCGCTTGCCGCCTCGTCCTCGCCGATGATGACCGCGAAGGGCATCCCCAGCTTCGAAGCGTAGGAGAGCTTCTGCTTGAACTTCTTGCCCTCGGTGTAGAGCTGGGTGCGTATGCCTGCCTCGCGCAGCTTTGTCGCCGTCACGGCGGCAAAGCCCAGCTCCTCCGTCATGGGCAGGACGATGGCGTCCGCCGGGGCGCAGGCGAATTCCGGATTGAGCAGCCCCTGCTCCGAGAGGACGTAAAACAGCCGCGTCACACCGATGGAGATGCCGACACCGGGCAGGGCGCGGTCCGTATAGTACTCGGCCAGGTTGTCGTAGCGTCCGCCGGAGCAGACGGAGCCTATCTCCGGGTGGGAGTTTATCGTCGTCTCATACACCGTGCCGGTGTAGTAGTCGAGCCCGCGCGCGATGGTGAGGTCTATGGCGAAGCGCTCTTCCGGCACGCCGAGGCCGGGCAGGGCCTCCGCGACGGTGCGCAGCTCCCGCACGCCCGTGTCGAAGAGCTCGTTCCTGCCGCCCATGCCCTCGAGGAAGGCGAGCTTTTCCGCCGTCGTGCCGGCAAAGCCGGTGAAAGAGAGCACCGCGGCGGCCTGGTCCTCGTCGAGGCCGCAGTCGCCCAGGAGTATCTCCCGGACCTTGTCCGCGCCTATCTTTTCGAGCTTGTCCACCGTGCGCAGTATCTCCGCCGGGGCACCCATGCCGTGCATGGCGAAAAAGCCGCCCAGCACCTTGCGGTTGTTGATGCGGATGGTGAAGTCCCGTAGCCCCAGCCGCGTGAAGGCGCGGCAGATGATGGAGGGGATCTCGGCCTCGTTCATGATGTCGAGCTTGCCGTCGCCGATGACGTCTATGTCGGCCTGGTAGAACTCGCGGAAGCGGCCGCGCTGCGCCCTCTCGCCGCGCCAGACCTTGCCTATCTGATAGCGCCGGAAGGGGAAGGCGAGCTTGGCGTAGTTCGCCGCGACGTATTTTGCGAGCGGGACCGTCAAATCGAAACGCAGCGCAAGGTCCGAGTCGCCCTTCATGAAGCGGTAGATCTGCTTTTCAGTCTCCCCGCCGCCCTTGGCGAGCAGGACCTCGGCTGACTCTATGGCCGGGGTGTCCAGCGGAGTGAAGCCGTAGAGGGAGTAGACCTCCCTGAGCGTGCCGAGCAGGCGCTCCATCCTCAGCTGCTCCTCGGGCAGCAGCTCCATAAAGCCCGAGAGCGTCCTCGGCGTGACCTTTTCCATTTCAAAAACCTCCAAAAAACACACAGCGCAAGGGCGACGGGCCGATACCCGCCGCCCTCTGGCGTGTTGTCTTATTTTTTCTTCGGGTTGACGATGTCGCGCCAATCGAGGTCGCCGCGGCGCAGGCCCTGGATGAGCACCTCCGCCGTCGCGGCGTTCGTCGCCATGGGGATGAGGTGCTGGTCGCAGAGCCGGGAGAGCTTGTTGACGCTGTCAAAGCCCTCGGGGTTCGCCGGGTCGCAGAAGCAGAGCACGAGGTCTATCTCGTTGTAGGCTATCCTCGCGCCTATCTGCTGGGCGCCCTGCTTGTCGTGCAGGTACAGGGTTATGGGCAGGCCGGTGGCTTCGCTCACGAGCTTGCCGGTCGTCGTAGTGGCGCAGATGTTGTGCTCCGCCAGAATGCCGCAGTAGGCAATGCAGAACTGGACCATAAGCTCTTTCTTGCCGTCGTCTGCCAGCAGCGCAATGTTCATATTCCTTTCTCCCTCCACGCCTCCCGGAGCACAGGCCGGGAGGCCTCCTGTCACTCAAATGCTTTAGATGTCAATTATATTCCACATCTGTGAAAACTTCAACTGATTTCTTTGCTTTTCCTCGAATTTCCGGGCCAAAAGGCTCATTTCAGCAGGCTGTTCTCCCGCTCGGCCGTGTTGCTGATGCTGCCGAGGCTGAAATAGGCGTCCAGCACGTTGCGGGCCATCCTGGAGAGGTTCGCGCCGGACAGGCCGCGCTCTACCACGATGGCGACGGCTATCTCGGGGTCGTCAAAGGGCGCGTAGCACATGAAGATGGCGTTATTGGTCTTGCCCTCGCCCAGCTGGGAGGTGCCGGTCTTGGCCGCGACGGGCAGGCTCACGCCGTTGTAGCTGTAGTTTCCCAGCGTGTAGTAGACGGTGTTGCTGGAGCTCGTGATGTCGTTGGCCATGAGGTACATGCCGCGCTGGACGGCGGCCCAGTTGTAGTCGGCGCTGTCCACGGCGGAGAGGACCTCCGTCTTATTCTGGTAGAGCTGGCGGGAGTAGTCGTAGCTGCGGACGCTCTTGAGCAGGGCGGCGGAGTGGCGCGTGCCGCCGTTGGCGATGGCGGCGCAGTATTCCGCTATCTGCAAGGGCGTGAACATGCTGTCCGACTGGCCTATGCCGGCCTGAACCGTGTCGCCGTCCACCCAACCGTCCACGTCGTAGTTGAGGTGGTTATCCGGGTTCGACATGTTGCCGGTGGTCTCCGTGAGCTCTATGCCCGTACTCTCGCCGAGGCCGAAGTCCTCGGCGTACTCCATGAGCTTGCGTATGCCGAGGTCGTCCGCCACGGTGTAGAAGAAGATGTTGCAGGAGTCCTTCAGCGCCTCGGTCACGTTGTCGTAGCCGTGGGTGAGCTGCCCGTCCATCTGCGTGTATATCCAGCAGGCGGGGGCGTAGCCCTGGCTCTCGTACTTCGTGAAGATGCCGGTACACTCTATCTGCGTCTCGGTGTTTATGATGTTCTCGGTGAGGCCGGCGATGGCCGTGCAGGGCTTGAAGGTGGAGCCGGGAGCATAGGCGCCCATGAGCGCGCGGTTGAAAAGCGGGTCGTAATCCGCTTCCAAGAGATCGGCGTAGTCCTCGATGATGGTGGCGAGGTCGTAGGTGGGGTAGCTGGCTATGGCCAGGGGCTCGCCGGTCTTGACGTCCACCACGACTATGGCCCCGCCCTGGATGTCCTCCCTCACCTCGTCAAGGCGGCCCTCGGCCACGGCCTCGGCGTTGTCGTCGTTGCGCTCTATCTGCAGCTCGTAGATGCCGGTCTCAAGTATCCTCTCCGCCTGCTCCTGGAGCTGGATGTCTATAGTGAGGTAGACGTGGTTGCCCGGCACGGGGTCCTCAAGGTAGACGGTGCTCGTGACGGTACCGTTGGCGGTTCGGGTAACTCGGGCCTCGCCGTTAGTGCCGTGGAGCCAGTCCTCAAAGGCGGCCTCCACGCCGTCGCGGCCGACTTTGGTGTCGTAGTCGTAGCCGCTGTTCTCGTCCTCGGGGCGGTACTTCGCCATGTCCTCCTCGCTCATGGCCTGGACATAGCCCAGGATGTGCGCGGCATACTGCGTGTTGTACTCGCGCACATAGGAGGTCTCGACCTCCACGACGTTGCCGACGACGCCCATAAGGTCGGAGATGAGGTCTATCGAGGCGTCCTCGACGAAGATGTAGGAGTTGGTGTTTATCTCATAGCGCACATTGACCGCGTAGCGGACGGAGGCTATCTTGCGCATCTCCTCGGCGGTGTAGCTGTTGGCTATCTCGTAGCGCGTGCGGAAGTAGCTCATGAGCTCGACGGCGGTGGTGTCCTCGTCGAGGCCCTTGGCTTTGAGGTAGGCGTCGAGCAGGGTGCGCTGTATGTCCGTCATGTTGGTGTACTCGAAGGGCGGTTCGAGCGTTATGGGCAAATCGTCCGTGTAGGTCTCGCCCGCGGCCTCGACCAGGTTTATCATCTGGAGGATGACAGCGTTGGGGTCCTCCACCTCGTCGGAGAAGAGCCTCGTGTCGCTTATCTTGAGGTTGTAGCACTCGCGGTTAGAGACGAGGACACGGCCGTAGCGGTCGAGTATGTTGCCCCTCGCGGCGGTAACGGAGGGGTAGCTGGTGAGGCTGTTCTGACTCTCCTCGTAATAGGCCGCGCCCTCGATGATCTGCAGCTTGTAGAGCGTGCCCGCGCAAAGCGCAATGAGCAGCACGACGACGAGGGCGAAGGCGGCGAGCCGGCTTGAGCTTACTAGTCTTTTCATAGCTTATCCTTTCGCTGGAACGGCGGCGGCGCTAGATTTTCTTTCTCGCGATCGCCTTGCATGGGAAATAGAGGGCCGCTGTCATGGGCAGGGACCAGACGAGCTGCACGACGGCGGTCCAGAGCATTGCGCCGAGTTCATGCCCCTTGAGGAGCAGCCCGACCACCTGGAAGAGGACGCATACGGCGCCCGCCGCCGTGCTCAGGAGCATGTAGGCGAAAAGGCGCCTGTTCACATACCAGCGGGAGAGCACCCCCGCGAAAAAGCCCAGCGCCGGGAAAAGCGCCACGAAAAGGGCCGTGTTGTTGTAGCTGATATCCGCGAGGAAACCCAGCACCAGGCCGAAGGCCGCGCCCCAGACGCCGTCCTCGAACATGCCTATGGCGACGGCCGCCGCCGGCAGGAAGAACATGTTGACGCCGAAGAGCGGCAGGCTCGCGAATATGGAGTCCTGGGCCAGCAGGCACAGGAGCACATACAGCAGGTACAGCAGCGCGCGGCGCAGCTTTTCCCGGTTTATGAGGTCCCAGAGCATGGCAAAGCCTCCGCGTGACGGGTCAATCGACCACGTCGAATTCTTTGATGATGAACACCTGGACGAGGGTGTCCAGGTCCACGGCGGGCTCAATTATGCCGTACTCGGTCTGCCCGCCGGCCTCGCTCTGTATGGAGGCGACGCTGCCAATGACTATGCCCTGCGGTATGAGGCCGCCGGAGCCCGAGGTCAGCACGTCGTCCTCCAGGAAGAGCTGCGCGCCCTCCGTCAGCCAGGTGACCTTGACCTGGCCCTGGCGCATGAGGGTGTAGTCGCCCATCAGCATGGCCGCGGAGCCGTCCGCGCCCACGAGGGCGCCTATGCTGGTATCCACGTCAATGAGCGTGCGCACAGTGGCCGAGCTCTCGCCGAGCTCGGATATCTGGCCCACCAGCGCGCCGTACTCGTTCACAACGCAGTCGCCCACCTCGATACCGTTTCTCTCGCCCTTGCTTATGGTGAAGCTGGAGCCCCAGTTCGAGGCGCTCCAGGAAACGATCTTGGCGGACTCGTATACGAAGTCCGAGTGCTTCTCAGAGAAGCCCAGCAGGTTCCGGAAGCGCTCGTTCTCGTCCACGGCGTCCCGCCCGGCGCGGGCCTCCTCCTGGGCCTCGGCCAGCTGTATGCGCAGCGACTCGTTCTCGGCCTTGAGCTGCTCATACTCGAACAGATAGCCGTAGGCGCCGTCCAGCCAGTTCGCCACCGAGGCGGCCGCCTGGCGGATGGGCTCGCGCACCGTGACTATGGCGTTCGTCAGAAAGTCCGCCTTTCCGCCCATGACCCGCCCCGCGAGCAGCGCGACGAGCACGACGGCGATGATGACGACGCCGAGCCTTATGCCGTTTTTCTTCAGATATTCCTTCAAAGCAGCTTCACACCCACTTCAGCGAGCATTTTGCCCAGCCTGCACAAAGGCAGGCCCATGACGTTGAAAAAGTCGCCCGTGATGCCCTCGACAAAGAGCGAGGCATAGCCCTGCGCGCCGTAGGCCCCGGCCTTGTCCATGGGCTCCCCGGTGGCTATGTAGGCGGCGATCTCCTCATCCGAAAGCGCGCGGAATCTCACCAGCGTCCGCTCCGCGCCCCTGAGGGCGCGCCCGCAGCCGAGGACCGTGACCCCAGTCCAGACCTCGTGTTCCCGGTCCGAGAGCGCGCGCAGCATCTGCGCCGCCTCCGCCTCGGAATGGGGCTTGCCCAGGAGCCGGCCGTCCAGCCAGACGATGGTGTCCGCAGCTACTATGACGTTTTCCGGCCCGGAGTGTTCCGCGACCTCGCGGGCCTTCGCCTCCGAGAGTGCGAGGACCGTCTCCTCCGGCCCCGCGTGCTCGGGCGGGTTCTCCCCGCCCCGGGCGGGACGGACTTCAAAAGCCAGGCCCAGCATCTCCAGCAGCTCGCGCCGCCTGGGAGAACCCGAAGCCAGTATTATGCTCATCTATTCAACACCTCTGTAGTAAAGTCCGCGCGTGAGGCCGTTGGGCCTGTATTCGCTCTCGCCCAGGAAGCTCTTTGCCACCTCGACGCACTCGCGCGCGCCCTCGTTCGTGAAGAGCAGCCTGAGGCCCCGCGCGCCGGCCTGGCGCGCCTCCTCCAGCCGGTCGCCCAGGAAGAGCTTCGACGGCCCGTAGACCGCATTGCGGCAGACCGCCTCCCGGAGCACGGGATATACCCCGCCGAAGTCGTCGCTCATCCGCGAGGGCGTGCCGCAGGCGCAGCGGCCCGCGCTGGTCTTGATGAGGCAGCGCTCCGTCAGCATGGCGGGCAGCCGCCCGTAGACTATTATCTCCGTATCCAGGGGCTTGGATAACTGCTTTATCTGCTCCATGGTCAGTTCGAAGGAGGCCGTGGCGGAAAGCAGGCCCGCCCTGGCGGCTATCTCCATGGAATAGGAGTTAAAGACGTTGAGAGAGTAGTCCCCGCGCGCGTCCATTCCCGCCATCCTGGCGAGGGCGACGTGGCCGAGGCTGCCTATGAGCGCCTGGGTCACGCCCGCGGAGCGGGCCTTCTCCAAAAGCTGCGCCGTCTGCCGCAGCTCCGCGTCGCGGATGATGCGCGGCAGGACCACGACGGGCGCGGATCGGGCGGCGGTGAAGGGCTCAAGCCGCTCCGGCTCCGCCGCGAGGACGGGCAGGGGGACGTATATGTAGTCCGGCCCCAGCGCCGCGAGCTCCGGCGTCAGCTGCTCTGCGTGCATGACCTCGAAAATGAGGGCGGGCCTGTCCACAGGCGGCTTGCCCCCCTCGGGGACGGGCAGGCGGCCCGTGCGCATGGCCGGGGCCTCGCCCCGCTTGGCGCTCAGGGCATGGATGAGCTCCCGGCGCGCCTGTTGCAGCGTGCCCTCGGGCAGCATCAGCCCCGGTCCGAGCATGACGTTCACGTTTTCGCAGGCGTAGGGCGTGCCGGAAGTGCGGCGCAGCTCCGCCTCTACGGAGCGGCGGCTCAGCTCCGGGCCCACGGCCTTCATGGGCTCAGGCCCGTTCCAGACGGCCCTGTTGCCGTTCTCGTCCTGTATGCCGCTCCTGAAGGGCCTCCCCTCCTGGATGAGTGCGAAGAACTCCACCTTCACGCGGCGCAGCTCCGTGTCCGCATAGACGCGGCGCACGGCGCCCATGGCGCGCTCGGCGTCCCTGTCGGGGCCGCCGGGCAGGCTCAGCATGTCCTCTTCGAGCGCCGCGCCGCGCAGGTAGGCGTCCGTCCCCTCCCGGCCTGTGAGGATGAGCTCCAGCTCGTCCTTCTCCCCCGCCGTGGGCTTGCGCGAATCCCGCGCGCATTTGACGCAGACCTCAGTGAGCTTCGCCAGCTGCTCCGGGCGCTTCATGCCCCGGCCGACGGCGGCGCAGGCTATGCCCATGGCCTCAAGCTCCGGGATATAGTCGAGGCCGCTCGTGTCCTTGAGGCTGAGAGGATAGTCGTCCATCCTGCCGCCGAGGGAGTATTTCTCCCGGCACAGGCCCGGGCAGTCCCCGCGGTTGGCGCTTCCGCGGCCGTTTATGGAGGCCATATAGCACTGGCCCTCCCAGGAGGAGCACAACGCCCCCTGGACCGTGACGCCCAGCTCCACGCTGCTGCGCCGCGCCAGGGCCGCGATGTCCCCCAGCGTCAGCTCCCTCGGGAGCATGACCCGCGCCGCGCCCAGCTGGGCCGCGGCCTCCAGGCCCGCCGCGTTGTGGATGCCGAGCCGCTCCCCCGCAAAGGCGCGCAGAAGCGGCGCCACGGCCTTCGCCGCGGCCAGGAAGCCCCAGTCCTGGGCTATGACGGCGTCCACGCCCGCCTCGCAGGCGCTGCGGACAAAGTCCGCCGCCGCAGACATCTCCGAGTCCGCCACCAGCGTGTCGAGCTCCGCGTACACACGGCAGCCGCGCACGCGGCAATAGCGCACGGCCCGCGCGAATTCCGACTGCGTGAATCCGCGCGCCCCTGCGCCGCCAAAGCGTATGCAAACCGCGTCCGCCCCGTTCTGCACGGCGGCGATGAGCGCCTCCGTACCCGGTGCGGGAGTCAATACCTCAAGCATGGCCTGTCTCCCGGAGATGAAGAATTACAATTTGATTACATACGGAACTCATTATAGCACAAGTATGCCCCTTGCTACAAGTCAAAAAAAATGATAGAATGTATGTCCAACCTGGGATAAGGATATGTTTGCAATGGGAGACGGAAGCTACCGGCTGAGCGCGGCGGTCTGCGCCATGCCGGCCTCTGACGCGGACAAGCTCATAGCTGCGGGCAGCGGGGACTGCGCGCTGCTGTACATATATCTTCTGCGCTGCGGCCCGGCGCCGGATGAGGAGCTCTGCCGGGCTCTGGGCATGGACGCGGGGCGTCTTGCGGCCGCGGCCGGCAAGCTGCGCTCCCTTGGTCTGCTGGCCACGGGCGCCCAGCGCCTGCCCCCCGCGCAGGAACTGCCGCAGTACACCTCCGAGGAGGTCGTGCGCCGCACTGGGGAGGACCCCGCCTTCCGCGGCGTGCTCTCGGAGGCGGAGCGCCTGCTGGGGCACACGCTCTCCGGCGCGGACACGCGCACGCTCTTCGGCATCTACGACTTCCTGGGCCTGCCCGTGGACGTCATGATGCTGCTCATGCACCACTGTGCGGAGGAGTGCCGCCTGAAATACGGCCCCGGCCGGGTGCCGACGGTGCGGCAGATAGAAAAGGAAGCCTACGTCTGGGCCAACCGGGAGATAATGACCTTCGAGCAGGCGGAGGAATACATCCGCGCCCGCGCCCGCATGCGGGAGGCTGCGGAGGAGGTCAAGCGGGCCCTGGGCATCTCCGGCCGGGACTTCACGCCGACGGAGCGGAAATACGTCGAGAGCTGGCTCTCGCTCGGTTTCGGCCCGGAGGCGCTGGAGCTGGCATATGACCGGACGGTTACGAACACCGGCCAGCTCAAGTGGAGCTACATGAACAAGATCGTCCTCAGCTGGCAGGAGAAGGGCCTGCACAGCCCGGAGGAGATAGAAAAGGGCGACGCTCCGCGCCGCGCGGCCGCGGAAAAGCGGCCCGCAGTCAGGCAGGGCGGCGACCTCGAACTCATGAAGAAGGTATACGACAAGGTCCGCCGGGGCTGAAGGAAGGGAGGCGGCAGGCATGGACTACAACGGAAAACTGCTGGCCCGGGCGCGCGCTCGCCTGGCCGAGCAGCGGGAGCGCAACGCCGCCGAGCAGCGGCGGCGCATGGAGCTGGCCTACGCCCGCCTGCCCCGCCTGCGCGGCCTGGACAGGCAGCTGCGGATGCAGATGATAGACCTGGCGCGCCTCGCCATGGCCCGCGGCCCCGAGGCCCGTGAGAGCATAGAGCGGCTGAAGCGCGAGAACCTCGCCCTCCAGGCCGGGCGCGCGGAGCTGCTGGCCTCCGCCGGCCTGCCCGCGGACTACACGGACGAGATATACTCCTGCCCCATCTGCCGGGACACGGGGCTCGACGGCACGGAGCTCTGCTCCTGCCTCAAAAAGCTCTACAAGCGGGAGCTCACGCAGGAGCTCAGCGGCCTGCTCCACGGCGGGCAGGAGAGCTTTGAGAGCTTCGACCTCGGCTGGTACGACGCCTTGCCCGACCCCTGCACAGGGGAGAGCCCGCGCGAGTGCATGGCCCTCGTGCTTGAGACCTGCCGGGAATATGCGAAGAACTTCGGCCCGGGTTCCCCCAACCTCATCTTCATGGGCGGCCCCGGCCTGGGGAAGACCTTCCTTTCCGCCTGCATAGCGAGGGTCGTGGCTGAGCGGGGCTTTTCCGTGGCCTATGAATCCGCCTCGGCGGCGCTGGGCGCTTTCGAGACCCAGCGCTTCTCCAGGGACACAGCCGAGGGCGAGTCCGCAGCCTCTCGCGTGCGGGAATATCTGGGCTGCGACCTCATGATACTGGACGACCTCGGCACTGAGATGGTGACCTCCTTCTCCGTCTCGGCGCTCTACCAGCTCGTAAACACCCGCCTCGGCGCGGGCAGGCAGACCATCATCAGCACGAACGCCGGCTTTGACGAGCTTGCGCGCAAATACGGGCCGCAGATCATGTCCCGGCTTGAGGGAGAATACCTGCTCCTGCCCTTTTCCGGGCGGGACATCCGCCTGCTGAGAAAGGAGCGCGGGATATGAGACAGCATGAAATAACCCGCGCGCGCCCCCTGCTGGACAGCCGCGGGAACATAGCCGAGCCGGGCTACGCCAAACGGCTCCTGCCCGTCTACCGCCGCGCGGACGTCAAGGCCCCGGCCTACAGGATAAAGGAATGGGACTACTACCTTGTGAACAACGGCCGCTATGCCCTGGCGCTCACGATTGCCGACAACGGCTACATGGGCATGGACAGCATATCCTTCCTGGACTTTGAGACCCACTGGCAGCAGACGCTCTCGCCCATGTGCGCCTTCCCCATGGGCCGGCGGAAGCTGCCCGAGAGCTCGCAGACGGGGGACGTGGCCGTCTCCGGCAAGGGCTACGAGCTGGCCTTCCGCCACACGTCCGAGGGCCGGCTGCTGCTGTTCAAAATGGAGAACTTCGCCTCCGGCCGGCCCATAGAGGGCCGCGTCCTCCTGACGGAGGAGCCGGAGGAGAGCATGGTCATCTGCACGCCCTTCCACAAGCGCGGGCATTTCTACTTCAACCAGAAGATAAATTGCCTGCGCGCCTCCGGCTGGGTCAGCGTGCGCGGCCAGCGCCGCGAATTTGAGCCGGAGACGGCCTTCGCCGTCCTGGACTGGGGCCGCGGGGTCTGGACCTATCACAACACCTGGTACTGGGGCAGCGCCTCGGGCCTGGCCGAGGGCGAGACCTTCGGCTGGAACATAGGCTACGGCTTTGGGGACACCTCTGTGGCGACGGAGAACATGCTCTTCTTCGCAGGCAAGGCCCACAAGCTCGGGCGGGTCACCTTCAACATCCCGCGCCGCGGCGGGGAGCTCGACTATATGTCGCCCTGGACCTTCTCAAGCGACGACAGCCGCTTTGAGATGGACTTCCGCCCCGTCCTGGACCGGGCGGCCTGCACGGACTTCCGGCTGCTGAAAAGCGATCAGCACCAGGTCTTCGGCCGCTTCACGGGCACTGCCGTCCTGGACGGCGGGCGCAGGATAAGGGTGAAGGACTTCCCCGGTTTCGCAGAGCGCGTGGAGAACAAGTGGTAAATTAAAAAAGGGACCGCCAGGGCGGTCCCTTTTTTATCGTTATTCCAGATCCAGCCTCCGGCTGAGCATCCGCGCCGTGATAAGGTAGAGCACGACGCAGTATACGGCGTTGAGCGCGATGCCGCCAATGAGCAGCGCGTGGCCGAACTGGGCCAGGGCCTTGAGGTTCAGCACAGAGACGAAGCCGCGCAGGCTGTAGCCCGTCACCACGGCCAGAAGCATGGTCAGCACCTGGGAGAGCAGTCCGAAGCCCAGGAAAACGCCCAGAGAGGCGAGCAGCTTGTGCCTGGGCAGGCTGTGGCCTATGGCCAGGGAGGCATAAAACAGCATGCAGCTCGACATCGAGCCCAAAAGCAGCAGCACGCAAAGTTCGAGCACAACGCTCACGAGCTCCGCCGCGCCAATGCCGCAGGCCAGGCTGAGCCGCTCAAAGAGCACGCGCAGCTCCGAGAGCACCTGCGCCCATATCTCAGCCCGGAAGGCCACGCCAAACAGGCAGCCATAGATAAAAACGCTCGTCACCGTCATCCAGCAAACGGCGGCTATGAGCTTGGAGCAGATGAGCTGATGCACGCTCACCGGCAGGGTGTGCATGAGATAGCCCTCGCTGCACAGCAGGTTCCTGTAGAAGCGGTAGACAATGAGCACCACCGTCACAGCGGCCAAGGCCATGACGCTCAGGAAAAACAGCACGACGAAGATGGCCGCCAGGGCTGCGGCGGCCCGCCCGGCCTGGCCCGCGCTCAGGATGCGGATGCTGAGGCCCGCGGCGGCAGCCATGACCAGCAGCAGGCAGAGCAGGGGCAGCAGGTAGCGCCCCGTCGCGGCAAATTCGTATTTGAGCAGCTTTCTCAGCATCTGAACACCTCCCGGAAGAGGGCGTCCACGCTCCTGCCCTCCTGCTCGCGCAGCTGCGCGGCGGGCGAGGCGAGCTTCACCATGCCCCGGTCGAGGAACACGACGTCGTCCAGGATGCGCTCGACGTCCGAGATGATGTGCGTCGAGATCACCATCGCCGCCTCCGGCGGGCGGCAGGCCGTGATAGTGTCCAGCATGAAGTCCCGGGAGGCCGGGTCCAGGCCGCCGAAGGGCTCGTCCAGGAGGTAGAGCCGCGCGCGGCGGCTCATGACCAGCGCAAGCTGGACCTTCTGCCTTGCGCCCTTTGAAAGCTGGCGCAGGCGGCGCTTTCCGTCTATCCCCAGCCGCGCAAGGAGCTCCCCGGCCCGCGCGGCGTCAAAATCGGCGTAGAAGTCCGCATAAAAGGCCGCAATCCGCTCCACGCTCATCCACTCCGGCAGGCAGAGCCGCTCCGGCATGTAGGAGACCTGCGCCCGAGTCTCAGGCCCCGGAGCCGCGCCGCAGACGAGTATCTCCCCGCCGCTCGGCCGCAGCAGTCCGTTGGCCAGCTTTATGAGCGTCGTCTTCCCGCTTCCGTTGGGCCCCAGCAGGCCCAGTATCCGCCCCGGCTCCGCCGCCAGCGTCACCCCCTCCAGGGCGCGCACCGGCCCGAAGCTCCGGCTCAGCTGCCTGCATTCCAGCTCTGCCATGGCCTCATACCCCCTTTGCTCCGAACTTCTCTTTCCCCTCTATTCAATAACATTTCAAGGCCCCCTGTCAAGGGGGCTTTACATTTTCGCAGGGGCTGATATAATTATTGACGCGTCAATTATTGATATGTCAATTTAGGGGAGGTCCTGAGATGGAAAAGACCTTTCACATGCTGCTCTACCGGGCCTTTCACGCGCAGAGGGCGGCGCTGCGCCCGCACATGGCGGAGCTTGGCCTGGGCCCCGGGCAGCCGAAGCTGCTCAGCTACCTGGCCGCGCATGGCCCGAGCCGGCAGAAGCAGCTGGCGGACTACTTCGATGTGGACCCCGCCGCTGTCTCGCGGATGGTGGAGGGCCTCAGGCGCGGCGGTTTTGTCACAACGCGCCCGGACGAGAGCAGCCGCCGCTGCGAGCTGGTCGAGCTTACGGAGCAGGGGCGCGAGGCCCGCGCGGCCTGGGCGGAACACTGCCGCGCGATGGAGGAGCGGATGCTCCGCGGCTTCGACGCGAGGGAACGGGAGCTCTTTGCGGATCTCCTAGCCCGCGCGGCGCGGAATCTCAGGGCGGAGGAGGCGGAGAAGGTATGAAAGACCTGCGCCGCCTGCTCACCCTCTTCGGGGAGTACAGGCGGGACCTCTTTCTCGCCATGGGTTTCGTGCTCATCGAGACCTTTTTCGAGCTCGTCATCCCCGTGCTCATGGCGGACCTCATAGACGTGGGCGTCGCCGGCGGGGACGTGCACTATATACTTGTGAAGGGCGCGCAGATGGGGCTTTGCGCCGTGCTTGCGCTCATCGCAGGCCTGCTGTACGCGCGCTTTGCCGCCCGCGCGGCCTACGGCTGGGGCGCAAACGTGCGCCTGGCGCAGTTCGAGCGCGTGCAGGCCTACGCCTTCGGCAACCTGGACCGCTTTGAGACCTCGAGCCTCGTCACCCGCATGACGACGGACGTGACCGTCCTGCAGAATGCCGTGAACGGCGGCCTGCGTCCCCTGGTGCGCAGCCCGGTCATGCTCTGCATGGGCGTGGGTCTCTCTTTCATGATGAACGCGCGCCTGGCGCTGGTGTTCGTCGTCTGCGCGCCGGTGCTGGCCTGCATCCTCTTTTTCGTCGTGCGCAGCGTGGCGCCGCGTTACCCCCTGCTCCAGCGGGCGGTGGATAAGCTCAACGCCGTCGTGCAGGAGGACCTCACGGCCATCCGCGCCGTCAAGGCCTTCGTGCGCGGGGAATACGAGGAGGAGAAGTTCAGCTCCGTCAACACCTCCCTCATGGAGACGAGCCGCGGCACCTTCCGCCGCGCCGTGCTGAACCTGCCCTCGCTGCAGGCGGCGATGTACGTCTCCGTCGTGGGCATCATGTGGTTCGGCGGGGGGATGATAACACGCTCCGAGCTGCTGGTCGGCGAGCTCACGGGCTTTCTGAGCTACGTCCTGCAGGTGATGAACTCCATCATGATGATATCCGGCATCTTCCTCATGCTGACGCGCTCCCTGGCGAGCGCGCGGCGCATAGGCGAGGTGCTGGAGGAGGAGCCGGAGCTGTCCTCCCCTCCCGAAGCGCTCACGCAGGTGGCGGACGGGCGCGTGGACTTCGAGGGCGTCAGCTTCAAGTACCGGGCCGAGGCGGCGGAGAACGCGCTCTCGGGCGTGGAGCTGCACATCGCCGCGGGCGAGACGGTGGGCATCCTGGGCGGCACGGGTTCCGCCAAGAGCACCCTCGTCCAGCTCATCCCGAGGCTCTACGACGCGACGGAGGGCCGCGTCCTCGTCGGCGGGCGGGACGTGCGGGACTACGACCTGGCCGCCCTGCGGGACGCCGTGGCCATGGTGCTGCAGAAAAACGTACTCTTCTCCGGTACCATACGGGAGAACCTGCTCTGGGGCGACCCGGGGGCGGACGAGGAGACGCTCATGGCAGCCTGCCGCGCCGCCTGCGCGGATGAGTTCATAGAGCGCCTGCCCCGCGGGCTGGACACGGACCTCGGCCAGGGCGGCGTGAACGTCTCCGGCGGGCAGAAGCAGCGCCTGTGCATAGCCCGCGCCCTGCTGAAAAAGCCGAAGGTCCTCATCTTCGACGACTCGACCTCCGCCGTGGACACGGCGACCGAGGCGAAGATACGCTCCGCCCTCGCCCAGCTCGGCGGCATGACGAAAATAATCATCGCCCAGCGCATCAGCTCCGTCATGAACACCGACAAAATAGTCATACTTGAGGACGGGCGCATACACGCCGTGGGCAGCCACGCGGAGCTCCTGGCCTCCGACCCGATATATCAGGAGATCTATGCCTCGCAGATGAAGGGGGGTGAGCCGGATGGCGATGCGGCCGAGGAGCGGTAAGAAGCCCAGGCGCCTGGGCTATACGGTAAAGCGGCTGCTGGGCTACATGGGCAGGCACAAGCTGCTGCTCTTCGCGGCGGCCCTGCTCGTGACGCTCAGCGCGGGCGCAAACCTCGCAGGCACCTACATGATCCGCCCTGTCGTGAACAGCCTGACGCGGGGCGACTGGGGCGGCTTTGTCTCCGGCGTCGTACTGACGGCCTGCATCTACGGCCTGGGCGTGCTCTGCTCGCTGGGCTATACCCAGTGCATGGTCGGCGTGGCGCAGCGCGTGCTCTTTGAGATCCGGCGCGACCTCTTCGCACACATGCAGGGCCTGCCCCTTTCCTGGTTCGATTCCCGGAACCGCGGCGACGTGATGAGCTATTTCACAAACGACGTGGACACCATCTCGGACGCGCTGAACAACAGCTTCGCCCTCGTCATCCAGAGCTTCATCCAGATGGCCGGCACGCTGGTGCTGCTCTTTGTGCTCAACTGGCGGCTCTCGCTCATCGTGGCGCTGTGCTATCTGGCGATGTTCCTCTACATCCGCTACAGCGGCAGGCGCAGCCGCGCCTACTACAACCGGCAGCAGGCGTATCTCGGCGAGCTGGACGGCTATATTGAGGAGATGGTAAACGGCCAGAAGGTCGTGAAGGTCTTCAACCACGAGGCCGCGAACCTTGAGGCCTTCCGGGAGAAGAACGACGCCCTGCGCAGTGCCGGCACCGGCGCGCAGGCCTACGCGGCGACGATGATCCCCGCCGTCGTGAGCATATCCTACATAAACTATGCCATAGTCTCCGTCCTGGGCGGACTGATGGCCCTGGGCGGGCTGACGGACGCGGGCAGCCTTTCGAGCTATCTGGTGTTCGTCCGTCAGGCGGCGATGCCCATAAACCAGTTCACGCAGCAGTCGAACTTCCTGCTGGCGGCGCTGGCGGGCGCGGAGCGCGTCTTCGAGCTGCTGGACGAGCGGCCCGAAACGGACGAGGGCAGCGTGGTGCTCGTAAACGCGCGGGAGACGGCCGCGGGTCTGGAGGAGGCCGGGGAAAAGACCGGGCGCTGGGCCTGGCGGCTTCCGGACGGCACGCTCCGCCCCCTGCGCGGGGACGTGCGCTTCGAGGGCGTGGACTTCGGCTACGAGCCGGGGCATCCCGTGCTGCACGGCGTCAGCCTCTACGCCAAGCCCGGGCAGAAGATAGCCTTCGTCGGCTCCACCGGCGCGGGCAAAACGACCATCACGAACCTCATAAACCGTTTCTACGAGGTAGAGGGCGGCCGGGTGGTCTACGACGGCATAGACGTGCGCGAGATAAAAAAGGAATCCCTGCGCCGCTCGCTGGGCATGGTGCTGCAGGACACACACCTCTTCACGGGGAGCATAGCGGACAACATCCGCTTCGGCAAGCTGGACGCGACGCGGGAGGAGATAGAGGCCGCGGCGAGGATAGCAAACGCGGACTCCTTCATCCGCCGCCTGCCTCAGGGCTACGACACGCCGGTGACCTCGGATGGGGCGAACCTCTCCCAGGGCCAGCGCCAGCTCCTCGCCATAGCCCGCGCCGCCGTGGCTGACCCGCCGGTGCTCATCCTGGACGAGGCGACGAGCAGCGTGGATACCCGGACCGAGGCCCTCATTGAAAAGGCGATGGACCAGCTGATGGAGGGGCGGACGGTGTTCGTCATCGCCCACCGGCTCTCGACGGTGCGCAACGCCAACGCCATCATGGTACTGGAGCACGGCCGCATAGTTGAGCGCGGCGATCACGACGACCTCCTCGAGCAGCGCGGCCTGTATTACAAGCTCTATACCGGCATGTTCGAGCTCAGCTGATCCGCTTTTTTGGGGTGTGGGTTTCAGGACCTCGCCGTTTTGCTGGCGGTTGGTTTTGCCTTGTGCTGCGATTCCACCCCATTTCTTTGGTCTTGCCCAAAGAAACGGGGTGGAGCCCCAAAGAAAAGCGCTTTTGGGGTGGTGGCGCCCCCGTGAGGTTTCGGGACCCACCCGCCTCTCCCA
>UQUO01000033.1 GCA_900544295.1 uncultured Eubacteriales bacterium
CCCGAAACCTCACGGGGGCGCCACCACCCCATAAGCGCTTTTCTTTGGGGCTCCACCCCGTTTCTTTGGGCAAGACCAAAGAAATGGGGTGGAACTGGCAGCACAAGGCAAAACAGATCAGCAACGTATAGGCGAGTTCCGCCCGCCAGCAGAAAAAACTGCGCCCGCGGGGCGCGGGCGCAAAAGGGGGAACCCCCGGCGAGGGTTCCCCCTTTGACCCCTTCCTGCGCTTCTTTGGCACAGGAGAGTTCCGCGCGCTGCGGCGCGCGGCCAGGGGCGCCGCCCCTGGACCCTGCCCGCTTTTTTGTAAAAAAGCGGGGCAAAAAACTTTTAAACGCTTTGGCCTTCGCCGTATCTTGACGGCATGCGGCGCTTATGCTCTGTGACGCGGTGCATGCGCTCTATCTTGGCGCGGGCCGCCTCATCCACCGCGCGGCCCAGGACCACGGCGTCGATGTCGGCATAGCTTAGGCCCATCTCGGCCTCGTCCGTCTGGCCCTCGAAGAGGCCGGCGGAGGGAGCCTTCTCTATCACCGAGCGGGGCGCGCCCAAGTGCTCCAGAAACTCGTATGTCTCACCCACCGTCAGGTCGGCTATGGGGTTCAAATCGTAGGCGCCGTCGCCCCACTTCGTGAAATAGCCCACGTAGGCCTCGCTTGCGTTGCCCGTGCCAGCCACCATGCGCCCCTCGGCGTGGGCTATGGCGTAGAGCGTCAGCATCCTCAGCCTGGGCGCTATGTTCGCCACGGCCATCTCCGTCAGCTCCGTCACGCCCGCGAGCGCGGCAAGCTCCGCCTCGCGCACAGGCGTCAGATCCACCGTCCGCGTCTCGATGTGGAACTTCTCCGCGACCTCCATGCCGTCGTCCCTGTCCATGCCGTAGTTGCGTTTTGAGGCACAGGGCATGATGATGCCCACCGTGTCCTCGCAGGCCAGCTTGCAGAGGATACCTACCAGCGCCGAGTCCTTGCCTCCGGAGTTTCCGAAGACGATGCCCCGCGCCCCGCTCTCGCGAAGGTAGGCGCGTATATACTCCACACGCGCGGCGGTTTCTTTGGCGTAATTTCTCATGAACCATCCCTCCTTACCCGGATATTATCCGCTTTTTCGCCCCAAAGTCAAGCGAGTCCTTGACGCCGTGGGGAATTTGCGTTAATCTTTCAGGTGTATTTTTTGCTTGAAAAAGGTGATGAGCTTTGTCCGGCATTGAAGAGATATTCGGCACCATGGTATTTTCCGACGCGGTCATGCGCGAGCGGCTGCCCTCGGAGACCTACGCCGCCGTCCAGCGCACCATGCGCAGCGGGCGCCGCCTGCACCCGGACACGGCGGAGGTCGTCGCCGCCGCCATGAAGGACTGGGCCCTCGAAAAGGGCGCGACCCACTTCACGCACTGGTTCCAGCCCATGACCGGCGTCACCGCCGAGAAGCACGACAGCTTCCTCGAACCCGACGGCGCCGGCGGCGTCATCATGGAGTTTTCCGGCAAGGAGCTCATCCACGGCGAGCCCGACGCCTCCTCCTTCCCCTCCGGCGGCCTGCGCGCCACCTTTGAGGCCCGCGGCTACACCGCCTGGGACCCCACCAGCTACGCCTTCATCCGCGACCGCGTGCTCTATATCCCCACGGCCTTCTGCTCCTACGGCGGCGAGGCCCTTGACCAGAAAACGCCCCTGCTGCGCTCCATGGAGGCGCTCTCCCGCCAGGCGCTGCGCGTCCTGAAACTCTTCGGCACCGAGGCCTCCCTCGTGCTGCCCATGGTCGGCGCGGAGCAGGAGTATTTCCTCGTCGAACGCGACATGTACGAGCGCCGCCAGGACCTAATCTACACCGGCCGCACCCTCTACGGCGCCATGCCTCCCAAGGGCCAGGAGATGGACGACCACTACTTCGGCACCGTGAAGCCCCGAGTCGCGGCCTTCATGCGTGAGATAAACGAGGAGCTCTGGCGCGTCGGCGTCTCGGCCAAGACCGAGCACAACGAGGCCGCCCCCGCCCAGCATGAGCTCGCCTGCGTCTATGACACGGCCAACATCGCTGCCGACCACAACCAGCTCGTCATGGACGTCATGCAGAAGACCGCCAAGAAGCACGGCCTGGTCTGCCTGCTGAGCGAAAAGCCCTTTGAGGGCGTGAACGGCTCCGGCAAGCACAACAACTGGTCCCTCGCCACTGACACGGGCATAAACCTCTTCGACTCCGGCGAGACCCCGGGCGAGAACGCGCAGTTCCTGCTCTTCCTCTGCGCCGTCATAAAGGCCGCGGACGACTACCAGGACCTGCTGCGTATCTCCATCGCCTCTGCCGGCAACGACCACCGCCTCGGCGCGGCCGAGGCGCCCCCCGCCATCATCTCCATGTTCCTCGGCGAGGAGCTCACCGGCATACTTGAGGCCATCGAGAACGACACGGCCTGCGACGTGAAGGAAAAGGAGCTCTTCAAGGTCGGCGTCCACGCCCTGCCCCGCTTCCCCAAGGACACGACGGACCGCAACCGCACCTCTCCCTTCGCCTTCACGGGCAACAAGTTCGAGTTCCGCATGCCCGGCTCTGCGGCGTCGATATCTTCCGCCAACATCGCCATCAACACCGCCGTGGCCGAGGAGCTGCGCCAGTTCGCGGACGAGCTTGAGGCGGCGCAGGACTTCAAATCCGCCCTCCAGGGCCTCATAAAGCGCGTCGTGCGCGAGCACAAGCGCATCATCTTCAACGGCAACGGCTATGACCCCGCCTGGGTGGACGAGGCGGAACGCCGCGGCCTGCACAACCTGCGCTCCACGCCCGAGGCCCTGCCCCACATGCTGGATGAGGCGAACGTGGAGCTCTACTCCCGGCACAAGGTCTTCTCCTATGCCGAGCTGCGCTCCCGGCTGGAGATCAGGCAGGAGGAATACTGCAAGCTCGTCACCATTGAGGGCAAGACGGCCCTGGCCATGGCGCGGCGTGAGATCCTGCCCGCAGTCAGCACCTTTGCCGCGCGGCTGGCGGCTTCGGCTGTCTCCCTGCGAGCGGCCCTGCCGGGCTGCCGGGCGGAATTTGAGCTCGGCACGGCGGAGAGCCTTGTCCAGCTCTCGGACGCGGCCTACGGCCTGGCAAGGCAGCTGGAGGACGAGCTGACGCACGCCGCGCAGCTGCGCTCCCCCGAGGAAAAGAGCTTTTTCCTTCACGACCACGTTCTCCCCGTCATGGGCGCCCTGCGCGCCGCCTGCGACGATATGGAGACCATCACCGGCGAGGACAGCTGGCCCATACCCACCTACGGCGAACTGCTCTTCGGCGTCAAATAAAATATGCCCACATCTGCGAAAGGCGCGGCCGTGGCCGCGCCTTTCTTTTTTATATGTCCCCGTGCGGGATGGACTCACCTGCCTCCGGGCCTAACTCCTCCTGGACGGCGGCGGCAAAGGCCTCCGCCGTCAGCTCCACAAAGGCGCGGCGGCGCGGCTTTTCCGCGAGGCTCTTGTAATAGACGCCGTAGGACAGAGGCTGCGCGTCCGCTATGGGCAGGAGCACGAGCCCCGGCTCCCGGCCCCGGAAGAGGTCCGGCACGACAGCGGCGCCGAAGCCGCCCTCGGCAAGGACGGCGGCGGTCTCCACGGACTCGCAGAAGTAGACCCGCTCCGGCGGCAGGCCGTCCAGCAGGGCGTTCAGTTGGCTGCGGTAGCCCTCCGGGCTGCGCTGAGGGCTGAGGGCAACTATGGGGTGCTCCCGCAGGGAGGCAAACTCGACCTCCCCCGCCCCGGCCAGGGGGTGGCCGGGATCCACAAGGGCCACCAGACCGGGCCTTGCCAGCTCCCGGTAGCTGATAGACTTCCTCAGCCCGCCCTCCCGGAAGGCCACGACCACGTCCACCGTCTCCTCCAGCAGCCGCTGGTAGAGGTGGCGGAAGGGTACGACCTGGAAAACGGGGTAGAGGTCCGGAAAGCGCCCGGCCATGCGGCGCAGGGGCTCCGCGAGGCGGAACACGTCCGCGTCTGCGTGGCAGCCGATGACGAAAGGCTGCCGCAAATCCTCGACGGCGTGCTCCGCGCGGAGCCTGGCCCGCTCAGAAATCTCCAGCATCAGCTTTGCGTCCCCCAGGAAAATCAGGCCCGCCTGAGTCAGCTCCACCGCCCTGGTCGTGCGGCGGAAGAGCTGCGTGTTCAGCTCCGACTCCAGGGAGTGTATCTGCTGTGTGACAGCGGGCTGGGTCACGTGGAGCTGCTCCGCCGCCCGAGCAAAGCTCAGCGTCTCCGCCACGGCCAGAAAACAGGCCAGCTGCATGGTGTTCATCCCCCTCGCCCCCCTCTTAAATTAATAAGATTTACTTATTTATAATAACATAGTCTGAATTCACTTTCAAGGAAAAACCTTATAATACATCCATGGAGGCCTGACGGCCTCTGCCGGGCGGCATCCTGCCGGCCGGCTGTTATTATCGCATGAAGGAGGATGTATATCCGGAAATGATAGAGCTTTTAAAACACCCGAGCGAATACAGGAGAGACGCCGTGCTGACGCCCGTCCTCGTGGCGCTGGAGGCCGTAGGCGAGCTCTTCCTCACCCTGACCATAGGCCGCTTCATCGACGAGCTTTCGGCCTCCGGCACGGGGATGGACACCATCTGGGCCTACGGCCTGCGGCTGCTGCTTTTCGCGCTGTTGTGCCTAGTGCTCGGCACTGTGGCGGGCCTCAGCTCCACCCGGGCCGCGGCCGGGCTCTCCCGGAACCTGAGGGACGGGATGTTCAGGCGCATCCAGGACTTTTCCTTTGCGAACATCGACAAATTCTCCACCAACAGCCTCGTCACGCGCATGACGACGGACGTCATGAACGTGCAGAACGCCGTCATGATGATACTGCGCGTGGCCGCAAAGGCACCCATCTCCATCGTCTGCGCCCTCATCATGGCTTTTGCGACGAACCGGCAGATAGGGCTCCTCTACCTGGTCGTCATTCCCGTCCTCTTCTGCTGTCTCATGGTCATCGCCCGCGTGACGCACCCCATATTCCGCCGCGACTTCACAAAGGCGGAGACGACCATTGCCTTCAATCCCTTCCTGATGCAGATGGGCATCTACACCTGCCTCACCCTCATAGCCTGGCTGGGCGCCAAAGCCATTGTCGGCTCCTCGAACGGGACTGTTCTCGCCGGCATACCCATGACGACCGGCGAGCTGCAGAACCTCATAACCTATTCCATGATGATACTCATGTCCCTCATGATGCTCTCCATGATATACGTCATGCTCATGATGTCGCGCGAGTCCGTCAGCCGCATACGCGAGATTTTATCCGAGCAGCCGGGCATAGCCGCTCCGGAACGCGCGGCGACGGAGATACGCGACGGCGAGATCGTCTTTGAGCACGTAGGCTTCAGCTACGTGGGCGACGCCGGGAAGCTCTGCCTTTCCGACATCGACCTGCGCATAGAATCCGGCGAAACCATAGGCATCATAGGCGGCACGGGCTCGGGCAAGTCCTCCCTCGTCCAGCTCATACCGCGGCTCTACGACGCCACCGTCGGCAGCGTGAAGGTAGGCGGCCGTGACGTCCGGGAGTACGACATCGAGGCCCTGCGCGATGCCGTGGCCATGGTGCTGCAGAAAAACGTGCTCTTTGCCGGGACTATCAAGGAGAATCTCCGCTGGGGCGACCCGGATGCCACAGACGAGGAGCTGGTCGAGGCTTGCAGAATGGCCCAGGCCGACCCCTTCATCAGCCAGTTCCCCGAGGGCTACGACACCTATATCGAGCAGGGCGGCACCAACGTCTCCGGCGGGCAGAAGCAGCGCCTGTGCATCGCCCGCGCGCTGCTGAAAAAGCCCAAAATACTCATCCTGGACGACTCCACCTCCGCCGTGGACACCAGGACCGACGCCCTCATTCGCCGCGCCCTGCGGGAATTCATGCCCGAGACGACGAAGATCATCATAGCCCAGCGCATCTCCTCCGTTGAGGATGCCGACAAGATAATAGTCATGGACGGCGGCCGTATCGACGCCATCGGTACCCACGAGGAGCTGCTCCGAAGCAACAAGATATACCGGGAGGTCTATGACTCCCAGCAGAAAGGAGGCGGCGAGGATGAATAAGTCCCGCAAGGGCACCATGGCCCGGCTCATGGAATACATAACGGCAAGGCACAAGCGGGAGTTTGCCCTAGTCATTATCTGCATCCTCATTAGCGTCGTGGCCGCGATGGTGGGCAACTCCCTCATGCAGGTCATCATCGACGACTACATACTCGAGATGGTCGAGACGGGCGAGGACCTCTTCGGCGGCCTGCTGCGCATCGTCCTCGTCATGGCCGCAGTCTATCTGGCGGGCGCGCTCGGGACGCTCTTTTACAACCGTGTCATCGCAATCGTAGGCCAGAAAGTGCTCAAGGAGATACGTGACGATCTCTTCGTGAAGATGCAGACCTTCCCCATCAGCTTCTTCGACTCCCACACCCACGGCGACATTATGAGCGTCTACACCAACGACACGGACACCCTCCGGCAATTCATCGCGCAGAGCCTGCCCATGATGATATCCTCACTCGTGACCATCCTCTTCGCCTTCTGCTTCATGCTGCGCTTCAATCTCATACTCACGGCGATAGTCGCGGCGCTGTCTGCGGTGATGGTGCTCACGGCGCGCGCGATGGTGCGCTACAGCAGCAAATATTTTTCACGCCAGCAGGACTCCACAGGCGCGGTGAACGGCTATATAGAAGAGATGTTCGGCGGGCTCAAGGTAGTCAAGGTCTTCTGCCACGAGGAAGCGGCCAAAGCAAGGCTTCGGGAGCTGAACGAGGAGCTCTACTCCAACGCTCTGCGCGCCAACGGGGCCGCCGGGGCCATGATGCCCGTCATGTCCGGCTTCGGCAACCTGCAATACCTGACCGTAGCCATTGTCGGCGGTGCCATGGCCCTCTTCGGTCAGGGCATGTTCTCAACCACGCTGGGTACCCTCATCTCCTTCCTGGGCCTCATGCGGCAGTTCACCTCCTCCATAACCCAGACGGCCCAGCAGATGAACAGCGCTGTTCTCGGCTTTGCCGGCGCGGGACGCATCTTCGAGCTCATGGACAACGAGCCTGAGCGCGACGAGGGCTATGTCACCCTGGTCCGGGCCCGGGAGCAGAACGGGGAGCTGGTAGAGTGTGCCGACGGCGACGTCTACGCCTGGAAGCACCCCCACCACGACGGCAGCCTTACCTATACGCCGGTGCAGGGCAGCGTCGTCTTCGACCACGTGGACTTCAGCTATGACGGACGCAAGCTGGTGCTGCACGATATCAGTCTGTACGCCGATCCCGGGCAAAAAATCGCCTTCGTAGGTGCCACCGGCGCAGGCAAAACTACTATCACGAATCTCGTGAATCGCTTTTACGACCTGGCAGACGGCAAGATACGCTACGACGGGATAAACATCACCAAGATACGCAAACCGGACCTGCGCCGCTCCATGGGCATCATCCTCCAGGACGTGAGCCTCTTTACCGGCACGGTGATGGACAACATCCGCTACGGCAAGCTTGACGCTACGGATGAGGAGTGCATCGCAGCGGCGAAGCTCTCGGGGGCCGACTCCTTCATCACGCGGCTGCCGGAGGGCTACCAGACTGTGATCAGCGGCGACAACAACAACCTGTCCCAAGGCCAGTGTCAGCTCATCTCCATAGCCCGCGCCGCCGTGGCCGACCCGCCTGTCATGATAATGGACGAAGCGACCTCGTCCATAGACACGCGCACGGAGGCAATAGTCCAGGACGGAATGGACGCCCTGATGTCGGGCCGGACCGTCTTTGTGATAGCCCACCGTCTCTCCACCGTCCGCAACTCCAAGGCCATAATGGTCCTGGAGCAGGGCCGCATAATAGAGCGCGGCAGCCACGAACAGCTCATCGCCCAAAAGGGCCAGTATTACCAGCTCTATACCGGCGCCTTCGAGCTGGAGTGAAAACTGCAAAACGCCGCAGGCCATGAGGCTTGCGGCGTTATTATTTACCGGCTTTTCCCGGGCGCCGCCACATTGGGCGGAATACGTGGTATAATGGCGTCGGCACAAATTATGGCGCAAGGGGGAGGTGAGCGCGGTGAAGATACACATCATAGGCGGCAGCGGGAGCGGGAAATCTCACCTGGCCGAAACTCTGTCTGCAAAATATGGGATACCTCACTATGATCTGGACGAGCTGCAATGGGACAGTTCAGGCGCCTATGGGCAAAAGAGGGCCCCGGAGGAGCGCAGGCGGCTTCTGGACGAGATACTGGAAAAACCAGATTGGGTCATCGAAGGGGTATATCACAGCTGGTGCCTCCGCTGCTTTGAAGAAGCGGACATGATCTATCTTCTGAGCGTTCCGAGGTATAAATACAGATACCGCATCCTGCGCCGTTTTGCCAGGCGGAAGCTCGGCCTGGAAAAGGGCAAAAAGGAGTCCCTGCGCTCGGTTGCTGAACTCCTGAAATGGGCGGACAGGTATCAGGAAAAAGACATGCCGGAAATACGGAGTATACTTGCGCAGTATTCGTACAAGGTGGTAGAGCGTTAAGGGTGGAGATATATCCAGCCGTCACATTATGGGCGTGCCGATGTGCATTTCCCGCCGCCGCGGCGAGTTCCCCGGCCCTGCGGACCCCAGGTAAACCGGCGGTTCAGCGGATTCTACCAACCGCTCATTGAAACAGGCCGAGGCCTCCGCTATGATAACGCCAGAGAGGAGGTATTATATTGAACCCAGAAATACTTGGAGTGAATATTGACGAACTGCTGTCCGCTCCCCCGGCCGGCAAATGGTGTCCTTTCAAAGAGCTTAATAAGAGCGACGTAAAGGATATGCTCACGCTGCTGTGCCGCTGCGTGTGTCTGGCTCTTGCCGCCGGCGGACTTATCATCTATCTGATGGGCAAAATCATCATTTCGGATCTGGGGATAATGCTGTGCATAGCCGTTATCCTGTTGAGCATAGACCGCCTCACCCGCTAGGAAGAAGCCTCTGCCCGGCCCATTTAAGACGCAAAAAACGCTGCAAGCAAGGCTTGCAGCGTTTTCATGGCACCCCCGGCGCGACTCGAACGCACTACATTCCGCTTAGGAGTACGGCGTGACCAGTGACGTACGGACCGGATGTAACTTCCCACTATCTCTCTTTCAAAACATATCTCTGGGTACAAGGTTTTTGTGATGAAACTTGCACAAAAGGCTGCATCATGACGCGCTTTTTAAGGCGTCCTATTAGCAAATTCTTAGCAAGAATCAGCTTGGATGCGGCGCTGTTTTTCTCACTTCAAGCATTGTTTCCCGAGCAGATCATGGAAGTTAAACAATGGAAAATCATGAAAAGCGTCCGCTGCCGGAAGCACGCACTTACACCGTAGAAGATGTGGCTGCCATCCTCAACATTGGGCGCACATCGGCCTATACGCTGGTAAAGGAAGGTCACTTCAAGACCGTGCGTATTGGTACGGCAATTCGTATTTCCAAAAAGTCGTTTGACGAGTGGCTGGAGAAGTTGGAGTTGTAAAGCAAATCGTTGAATATTCAAAGGGCCGCCGTAGCCTCAAGACTACGACGGCCTTTTCGTATCGGTTACTTTCCAAACAAATCACTATGGGTCCCTGTACGGGTCAGGGTCAGTACCAAAACATCATCCTCAATCCGGTAGACCAAGAGCCAATCGGGCAGGATGTGACATTCTCGATGTCCGACCCAGTTGCCGGTAAGTGCGTGATCTTTATTCTTTTCTGGTAGAGATTTCCCCGCAGCCAAAAGCGCAACTGTCTGTTCCAGCAATTCGATTTTCAAACCACGCTTCATCGCCAGCTTGTAATCCTTCCGGAATTGCGTGGTGAACTTGACCACATATTTTGTCTGGCTCATTTCTTCAAATCCGCAAACAACTCATCCATATCGGTGTACCCCTTTACAGACGGATCCTTTGCAATCCTTTCCGCCTCCAGCATGGCAGCAATCGTTTCCTTGTTGGGCTGATTCAAATTGATCTCAAAAGGAATCCCGCCCTCCCGAAGAGACTGCCGGACAAAGATGTTGAATGCGGTGGACAGGTTCATGCCGAGTTCAGCAAACAGTGCGTCGGCCTGTGCTTTCAGTTCAGAATCCATACGAATGCTAATATTGGTAGTAGAACCGGCCATAGAATCATCTCCTTCTTACTGGCACTTATATTATATGTCGATTGCACGAAGAAAACAATACAATGCACGAAAATTTACAAATAATTCATGGCGCTGGAAATCGGGAGATTGATTCCCGTTTCGTGTAGTACAACCTGCTTGTCAGGTGTTTTCACCTTTTATGCATAATTACCTCGATTTTGCTGAATCAGATAGCATCGCCCATAATGAAATGACACGATGTGGCTCATATAGAAAAGACGCGAAATACAGCTTGGGCTTAGGAGTATGGCGTTTCTTTTGGTACGATATATCCATCATAACTTCCCATTATTTTTGATTCATTATGACATTGTGTGGTTACTGGTCAATCTGCACAAAAATCCGTAAAATGCCGCCTCGTTACGGCCTGTTCAGAATGTCAAATTAGCAAATTCTTAGCACGGATGATGGCAGGAAGCCCCTTCTCCACAAGGAAAATCAGATAGGCATAGTCAAAATGCCTACGAAAAATGGGAGGCAAAATTATGAGTACATCGCAGGAAAAGAAGCTGCCGAGCAACAGAACCTACACCGTGGATGATATTGCCGCAATCCTTGGCATTGCAAAATCCACTGCATACCGCTTGGTGAATTCTGGAGAGTTCAAAACAATTCGCATCGGCTATGCGATCCGCATTTCCCGGAAGTCGTTTGAGGACTGGCTGGCTATGGAGGAGCCGGAGGAAGAATTTAAATAACTGCTAGGAGCGCCATAGGTTATGAAACCTATGGCGCTTTAGATTGCCACTAGCCATAAAAGATATGCGCCATAATATTGCGTACTTCGGTGTACTTCAATGTCTGTGGTATTCTTCCAATGCATCCATTTGATCTGCTTTTGCATCTTCCTCCGGATCCTGAATATGGCGTTCCACTCTTGAATCCTGATCTAGTTTAATATCACACTTAACCGATTCTACAGAAAAACTATAATCAGGATTCTCTTCTTCAAAACACAGCTTTAATTCGCAATAAAAATCTGCTTCGTGCTCTTCGTATACGTCATAATGTGGCACAAAAACATATTCTTTATCTTCTGAATCCCAAATACCACTATTCAAATCATCGTAACTGCCATATACCGAAAAATGCGCAGAGCAGCGGACTGTTACAATTGCATTGCCTTCAGATATTTCGTCGACGGAGTCTAATTTTACTTTGAGATTTGAAATTTCCAAAACATCTGTCTCATCGTAATCAAATCCCTCAACTGTGCCCTTCCTATCGCAATCGGTCCCATCAACTTCAATATCGGATGCCTCCAGCTCCCTCAAAACAATCGAATGTATTTGTTCTGCATTAGAAGAAAAGTACTTTTCAATTTCTTCGTAAGCGTGGTCATTTTTGTTGATTAAATCATAGAGGTCCTGCAGTCGTGACAGGCATTTAAATTGGGAGCTACAGTCAAGTGCCTGTTTAAATCCTTCATCATCACTAATAACCCACAGCACCTTTCCTTCTGGAAATTCCTTTTTTAGTTTTGCAATCATAATAGCGTCTGGAAATTCGTGCTTTTTCTTTTCGCGATTCTCGAACGGAGCAACACCTGAAAAATAATCATTTAGTATGGCGTCACAAGGTATACCTTGATTATCTAAAATGATAGCGTTGCAATCCAATAAGTATTCTTCAAACTTTGTTTTTAACTCGCCTTTAACGCATTCTCTTGTCGGCAGGTCAAAACATAAACGGAGAGATGTTTTTGCAAGAGATTTCTCAGCAATGCACTTTTTGGCATCCTTCAAAGCTTTTTCAAAATAATGAACAGCACTTTCTGCATCTTCGCAAATATGTGCCTCAACTTCTCTTTTAACTATATTGCTAAGGAAAAGCTTGATTTTACCTGCCTTTATATGCCGAAGTAAAATTCCCAATTGGCTATCTTCACTTATATTGTACTTGCAAGCTACAAAGATATTAGTGTCGAGAAAAACAGATATAGGATAATCCATGTTGATGCACCTCTTTTATGAACATTTGGAAAAACGATTATGTGTGTTTGCTCCCTTTTAATATTACTACAAAACTATTCTACCATATATTTGATTCCGGCATCAATGTTGTTTCCAGTAAACAATATGATCCTTTACCCATAGAGCCGGGGGCACTTTTCTACCAAAATGATTTTCTTATCCACCGCTGTAAGGAACATACTGATTCAAGTCGAAACCGCTTTAAAAGAAGCCGAAAATCCTATGATTTTCTTCCACAATCAGCCGAAAGACCACCGCCCATAGGTTTTCCTCTTTGGGGCATTCGGACGGCATAGAGGCCGCTTTTTCCTAAAAACGAACACTTTTCCAGACCGCCGAAAGGAGGTGATACAATGGCGGTATTTCGTATTGAGAAAACCCGTGACTACACCGTGATGTCCAACCACCACTTGCGGAACGCGGGGCTGTCGCTGAAATCCAAAGGACTGCTCTCCATGATGCTGTCTTTGCCGGAGGACTGGAACTACACCACCAGAGGCCTGGCCAAAATCTGCAAGGAGGGCACGGACAGCATCGGTTCCGCCCTGAAGGATCTGGAACGTGCCGGGTACATAGTCCGCAATCGGCTGCGTGACAGCAAAGGCAAGATCGTGGATGTGGAGTATGTCATCTACGAGACACCCCATCCCCCGGACACGGGCCAGCCGTGTGAGGACGAGCCGGATACGGCTTGTCCAGATACGGAAAACCCGGATATGGATAACCCAACCCGTAACGGCAAACGGCTGACGCTGGAAGATGAATGTCTGCAAAGTTGCAGCCTACCGTCCATCGCCTACGGCTTCAAACGGTGTTCCCTGAAACACAAGATCGGGCCGCAGGAAAAGTTCTGCAACCATTGTCGGCGCTGATGCCGAAAGGAGGCTGAGGAAGATGACAGAGCCCATCCACAAGGGAAAGGACCTGCCGCCCGTTTGGGTGATTCATGCGGCCTCCGGCGGTGACAGCGAGGCCATGGAGCAAGTGCTGCGGTACTACGACGACTATATGAGCCGCCTGTGTACCCGTACCCTCTATGACAAGGACGGAACCCCTCATGTGTGCGTGGATACCCACATGAAACGCTGTCTGGAAATCCGACTGATTCGCGCCGTGATGCGCACCTGATCCTTTCAGCCCTGGCAGAAGGCAAGCGACTTACCCTTTCCACCTTTGTCGATGCCGGGGACTGGCCCCACCTTGACAAAGAAAGCCTTCGGGCAGCATAAGGCAGACGGATACGATCTGTCTGTGTGGAGCCGGTCGGCCGGTGCGCCATGACCCTGTTGCAAGTCCGCAGGACGGGACCCCTACCAAACAGGCGAGCGACAAAACCAGGCCGCGAAACAGGTGTGGCAGCCTGTGGGCGAGAATGCACAGACAGGATAATGAGACTCCCGCGTTGAACGCCCTCAAAGCATTGCGCGGCGCACCCATCAGTATGGGCCGGGGTGAGATTCCCGTGGAGCTGCGGCCAGCAGCCATCCGTTTTTGCCTCTTTTATTTTCAGATAAATCTTCTGCTTTTCTGTTTACGGATAGTTCGTAAACTTTCCATTAGCAGCAGACAAACCCGAAACGGCGCGGTACAATGAGGGTGGAAGTTATGAATGAACACCCTTTTGCGTGCCGTTT
This sequence comes from uncultured Eubacteriales bacterium, assembly GCA_900544295.1. Classification (GTDB taxonomy): domain Bacteria; phylum Bacillota; class Clostridia; order Oscillospirales; family Oscillospiraceae; genus Scatomorpha; species Scatomorpha intestinigallinarum. The sequence continues at coordinate 13,756 of UQUO01000033.1, forward strand.
CTGACTGGAAAGGAGGCTGCTGTGTCAGAGATTCAGAACGGTACGGAGAAAAGGCCTTTGGAGTGCCGCACCTATACGGTCAATGACATTGCCGTGATCTTAGGTGTCAGCCAGGCACGGGCATATAGCCTTGTGCGGGAGGACCTTTTCAAAAGCGTACGAATTGGCAACGCCATACGGATTTCCAAGCGGTCGTTCGACCACTGGCTGGAGTCACTTGACCTGTGACACAAGAAAGGAAGGTTCGTTATGGCATCCATCATCAAAAGAAAGAAAAACTATTCCATCGTCTACACCTATGTGGACGAGAACGGCGAGACCAAGCAGAAGTGGGAGACGCGCTCCAGCTATCAGGACGCATTGAAGCGCAAGGCGGAGGTGGAAAATCAGAAAACCACCCGGTCTTTTCTCCCGCCCAGCAATCAAAGTATCTCGGAGTTTCTGCTGGACTTCGTCTCCCTCTACGGCGAAAAGCGGTGGGGCGTTTCCATGTATGACAGCCAAAACTCCCTGATCGCCAACTACATCAACCCCATCATCGGGGACATGAAAGTGCAGGACATCACGCCCCGTGTGGTGGACAAGTACATCCAGACCTTGCAGAAAACCCCTGCGGTGAACACCAAGAACCACCATGCCAAAACAGAGTTCGTGACCAACGCCACTATTGACAAGATCATCAAGCTCCTCCGCTGCGCCTTCAAGCAGGCAGTCCGGTGGGAGCTGGTCCCCAAGAACCCCTTCGATAATGTGATCCTGCCCAAAGTGGAACATAAAAAGCGGGACATCTGGACTGCCGATATGATCCGCACCGCCCTGGATCAGTGTACGGACGGGAAACTCTATGTGGCAATGAATCTGGCCTTTGCCTGTTCCATGCGCATGGGTGAGATCATGGGGCTGACCTGGAGCAATGTCCATATCTCCGACGAGGACATCGCCGCTGACAATGCCTATGTCTACATCGACAAGGAGCTGACGCGGGCCTCCAAGCGGGCCATTGAAATGCTGGGGCATAGGGATGTCTACTATGTGTTCCCGCCCCTGTTCGCCAACACCAGCACCCGGATCATCCTGAAGAAGCCAAAGACCGATTCCAGCATCCGCAAGGTGTGGCTGCCCAAGACTCTGGCCTACATTCTGCTGGAATGGAAGAAGTCCCAGGACGAACTGAAAGAGATGCTCCGGGACGAGTATCAGGACTACGACCTGGTGGTGGCGCTGCCCAACGGGCGCCCCTGTGAGGATCGGGTGCTTCTGAAGGAGTTTGAGAAGCTGCGGGAGAAGGCGGGGCTGCCCAAAGTGGTCTTTCATTCCCTCCGTCATTCCAGCACCACCTACAAGCTGAAACTCAACCACGGTGACCTGAAGGCCACCCAGGGTGATACGGGCCACGCCCAGATCGACATGATCACCAGCGTGTATGCCCACATTCTGGACGAGGACCGAAAGGTAAACGCCCAGAAGTTCGAGGACGCCTTCTACGCCAGCGCCAATCCCGACCTGCGGACGGTGCGCCCTCCGGCAAAGACCAGGGGGCCGAAGGAGCCGGAGCGCGTGTCGCTGGACTTGGAGGCCCTGGTGGAACAGCTCCGCAAGTCGCCGGAACTGGCCAACACACTGGCCGCATTGCTGGCGTCGGCCCCATCCGAAAAATAGTTCGGAAAAATCGTATTAGCAAATCGGCGTTTTTTATTAGCAAGGCCGGAAAAATAGTTCGAAGCCAATTAGCAGGCATACAGCGGAAAATGTATAAAATCGTTCCGGCGGAGCGGTAAAAACGCTCCAATGAAATGACAACAAAAACCGCTGTAAACCATCAAAAAACGGCTTATAGCGGTCATTTTTGGCACCCCCGGCTGGGTTCGAACCAGTGGCCTGTCGCTTAGGAGGCGACCGCTCTATCCAACTGAGCTACGGGGGCTTATACAGAAAATATTCAATTTTGCAGGGCTCCAGGATTCGAACGATTCGATTTTTAGGAGGCGGACCCTCTATCCTGGTGAGGTACGGGGGCTCAGAGCTTTAGTATTCTACCCCATTTATCCGCCATTGTCAACAGCGGTTGGCGCAAAAAAGAGGCGGGGCGCGCGGCGCTCCGCCTTTGGCTTATCTCCTTCTGCGCGAGGTGCGGTGGTCAGAGTACATCTTGTTGTCCGCCATCCGGCTGTCCGACTCCTGCATGAACTGCTTGAGCTTGTCCTCAAAGCTCGCATCCCCGGTGGGTCCGTTCGCCCTCGGCATGGGCTGCCGCGGCCCGCTGTACTGCCTCGGCTGCTGCGACATCGCCGGCCTCGGCGGACGCCTGTCCTGCCGCTGCTGCGGCGCCGGGTCCTCGGCCTTCTTGATGGAGAGATTTATCTTCCCATCGTCCCCTATGCCTATGACCTTTACCTTGACCGTCTGCCCGTCCTGTACATAGTCGTGTACGTCGTTCACAAAGGTGTTCGCGATCTCCGAAATGTGTACAAGTCCGCTCTTACCGTCCGGCAGGGCTACAAAGGCCCCGAACTTTGTTATGCCCGTGACCTTGCCCTCAGTTACCATTCCCACCTGAAGCTGCATATGTGCTCTTTATCCCCCTGTATTTAATTGCTGGTGCTTGCTTCTTCCGTCTGCCCTGCCGGGCTCTGCTCCGGCTGCCCCTGCGCCGCACGGCTTATCTCTTCCCCCGGGCCGGGGACCGCGTCCTCAGTCAGGCGCGCAGTCTCGCTCTCAAGCGCGCCGACCTCGGCGAGGAGTTCGTCCCGATACTCTTCGCAGGCCGCTATTTCCGCCTTCGTCGCCGCCAGGCTCGCCAACGCGTACAGCGATATCGCCGCGACTATCAGCAGAATAACTATACCTGCCCTTGCTTTCCTCAAGGCAGGCACCCCCTTCGGGGCTTATTCCGCCGCGGCGGGACTGCCCACGGCGGTCTTTACTCATTGTAAACCTTGTGCGAAATTTTGGGAAGATATTTTTTTGAAATTTTTTGATTTTTCCGAGTTTTCCAAGCCACCTCAGGCAGGGAGCCGCCGCTTTACAGGCCCATTTGACGAGAAAACTGAAAAATCGCAGCGCCCAGGCCGAGATAGTCAGCACGTAGAGCCCCCAGCCGCAGCCCGCGCAAAAGAGCATAAAGGCCCTGAGGCTCCCCTCGCCCGGCCCCAGGCCGAAGCTGAAAAGCGCAAAGGTCAGCAGGGCGCAGAAGAGTATATCCGCCGCCGCTGTTATTGCCGTGCGCCCCTTCCCGCGCCGGGAGGCCAGCCTGACAGCCTTGAGCGCGTCGTAAATTATTCCCAGCCCTACGCCCAGCAGCAGAGCCAGCCCCGCCTGCCAGGCCTGGGTATACACCGGCTGCTCCATGCTCAGCCGAAAAGCCGGCTCCAGAAGCCGCCTGCGGGCGCCGCCTCCTCGTAGCTCAGCTCCGAGACCTTGCCCTCCACGCTCAGCTCCCCAGTGTCCAGGCTGAGCTTGCCGATATGCAGGCCCTCCCCGGCCACCGTCAGCTCGCCCTTCACCGTGCGCATCACTATCCTGTCCTCGTCAAAGCACAGCACCTCGTCCACACCCGTGACGGACAGCCTCTCCCGCTCGTCCAAAGCTATGCGGTGCGGCTTTGCCGCCGGCAGCCTTTCCTCGTAACCCATGTCCTCACGCTCCTCTCATGTCCAGTCTATGCGGACATGCCGGGAGAAAACGCGCGGCTTTTGAGAGCTTTTGCCGAAGCCCTTGACTCTAGCCGTGAATGTGTTATGTTAACTTCTGAGGTGATTTTTGTGCTGCTGAAGAAGGCCGCTCTGCTGCTTGTTTCCCTGCTGCTCGTTGCAGCGGCAAACCTGCGGCTGGTGTATTCCGTGAGCGTGGACGGTGCGCCGCTTGAGGGCAGCTGGTCGCGCCAAAGCGTTGAAAACGCCTATGACGCCGCAATGGCCGCGGCGGAAGAGGTCGCGCGAGGCGGGGCCGTACCTCCGGAGCTGGAGACGGAGGCCCGGCTCTCCATCCTGCCGGCGCGCGGAGAAGTTTCCGAGCTGGCGGAGGCCATACTCTGCTCCGCCGGGGGCGTTGAGATGGCCTGGGCCGTCAGCGTGGACGGCGTAGAGCTCGGCTGCGCAGGGGATATCTCCGCGCTCTCGGAGCAGCTTGAAAGCGTCATCGGCTCGCAGATACCACACTCCGCCGTCAGCGCGGGCTTTGACGCAAACATCGCCATACGCCCCCTCGCCATACCCGAGGGCACGCAGAGCGATTTGACGGAGCTATCCGGGGCCATACGCGGCCTGGCACGGGTCTATTACGTTACGCCCGACGGGGCCCAGCGCTACGCCTGACGCGGCCGGAACAGGAAGCCGAATCCCGCCCCGCACAGTCCGCCGAGGATATGGCTGAGGTGCGAGATATTGTCCCTTACCGTAAGCATGGAAACGAGCTCCCCGCCAAGGTAGAGCACGAGGACGAGCAGCAGCGTCAGCGGCAGCTCGCCCCTGCCCGCCCCGGCGAAGGAGGACAGGATGATGAGCATGAAGACTATGCCAGAAGCGCCCAACAGCGCCGTGCCGGGAAAGAGCGCCCAGTGCAGCAGTCCGGAGACCAGGGCGGTCGCCAGCATTGCAAGGCCAAGCCTGCCCGAGCCGTAGCGTGCCTCACAGGGCGGGCCGACGACAAGGAGCATCAGCATGTTGCCGATGTAGTGCTCCCAGCCAGAGTGTCCCAGCACATGCAGCACGAAGCGGGGCCAGGTCAGGGGCTCAGAGAGCGGCGAGCGGTATACGCAGAAGAGCAGGCTCACGGCCCTGCCGCCCGTCAGCCTGTCAAGCAGCAGCACCGCGAGGCTGAGGAAGGCGAAGCTCAGGATGAGCGGCGAATCATAGCTCAGACGTTTTAATCTCATGTGCAGCGAGCACCCCCCTCATATCCTCCGGCAGTGGAGCGCGGACGCTGACGAGTTCTCCCGTCAGCGGATGGCTTAGCGTGAGCGCGGCTGAGTGCAGGGCCGGACGGGCCAGCTCCTCCGAAACGCGGCCGTAGAGTCTGTCGCCCAGGAGCGGGCAGCCGATGGCAGCAAGGTGGACCCTTATCTGGTGCGTCCGCCCCGTCTCAGGCACAAGGCGCAGCAGGGCAAGGCCGTCAGCAGCGGCGAGAGTCTCGTAGCGCGTGAGGCTGGGCGCGCCGTCCGGGCGGGTACAGAAGCGCTTCTCCTCCCCGCGGCGGCCTATGGGCAGGTCTATGACGCCCGAAGCCGGCTCCGGGACGCCGACGCTTATGGCCAGGTATTCCCGCCGCAGGCCCGGAGTGTGCAGCAGGCGGCGAAGCCGCTCGTGCATGTAGCCGGTCTTGGCGGCGCACATGACGCCCGTCGTGCCTCTGTCCAGCCGGTTCACGGGGTGGAAGGGCGCGGCGGTGCCGAGGTAGGCGGCGACGGCGGAGCCGACTGTGGGCTCGCCGTGCTCAGAGCGCCCGTGGACGGCCATGTCCGCGGGCTTATTTATTATGAGTATGTCCTCGTCCTCCCAGAGCACCTCAAGGCGGGGGCCGCCGGGCGCGAAGGCGCCCTTTTTTTCGTCGCCGACCTCGACGCTGAGCCTGTCCCCGGCGCGGACAGGGTCAAGGGTCCTGGCGGGCCTGCCGTTGAGCAGGACGGCGTTTTCCCTGTGGCGCAGGCGGGTGACCAGGCCGGCAGAGAGGCCGAGCTGGTTTTGCAGTATGCTGCGTATGCGCCGCCCCGAGAGCTCCGGCGGGACGGTGTAGTCCAGCCTGCGGCTCACAGCTCGGCCAGGGCAGCCTCGTAGGCCGCGCGGGTACGCGCGTCGAAGCAGACCATGCGCACGCGCGTTATCTCCGGGTGCGCCTCTAGGCCTGCGAGGATGGCGCGCAGCGCGACGGCGGCGGCCTTATCCACGGGATAGCCGTAGACGCCGGTGCTGATGGAGGGAAAATCCACGGTCTTACAGCCGTACTTGGCAGCGAGGTCGAGGCAGGAGCGGTAGCAGCCCGCAAGCAGCTCCGGCTCGCCGTGGCTGCCGCCGTGCCAGACGGGGCCGGGGGTATGGAGGACGTATTTGGCGGGCAGGTCATAGCCTTTTGTTATTTTGGCCTTGCCGGTCTCGCAGCCGTGCAGTGTACGGCACTCTGCCAGCAGCTCCGGTCCTGCGGCGCGGTGGATGGCTCCGTCCACTCCGCCGCCGCCGAGCAGCGAGGTGTTGGCCGCGTTTGCAATGGCGTCCACACGCGAGCGCGTTATATCGCCCTGGATTATCTCGATGCGTTCTTTCATGGTATCGCCTCCTTGTGGAAACATTTTAGCACATGGCGGGGGAAATTTAAACTGGATTCACGCGGGCTTGGGGGGTGGGGGTGGGGCGTTGGAGGAACTCGCCGTTTTGCTGGCGGTTGGTTTTGCCTTGTGCTGCCAGTTCCACCCCATTTCTTTGGTCTTGCCCAAAGAAACGGGGTGGAGCCCCAAAGAAAAACGCTTATGGGGTGGTGGCGCCCCCGTGAGGTTTCGGGACCCCCCCGCCTCTCCCACTCGCG
>UQUO01000034.1 GCA_900544295.1 uncultured Eubacteriales bacterium
AAGCGTTTTTCTTTGGGGCTCCACCCCGTTTCTTTGGGCAAGACCAAAGAAATGGGGTGGAACTGGCAGCACAAGGTAAAGACAACCAACAGCAATACGGCGAGTTCCGCCCAGCCAAACCCCACCCCCGGGCGGCGCTGGGACCCCGCCCCTACACTGGGGCAAACGCGAGTTCCAACCAACATAACAAAGCAGAGAGGTGACCGGCATGTGGGAGCTTTACAACGCGCTGCTGGCGGGACTGCCCAGAAGCGGCTGCGTCACGCGCACCGTCCCAGGCAAGCGCTGGACGCTCGCCGAGACCGACCTCGGCGGCGCCGGCTACGCCATGAGCACAGAGGGGAGCAGTATCGCCCCCCGCTTCCCCCACGGTATCGAGGGTATGCGCATCAAAGTCGCCGCCGAGGCGGCCAAGAGCTGGAACTTCACCGAGGCCGGCCTCGGCATCGCCGTGATGAACGCCTTCTATAACACCGAGGCCCACATGGCCGAGCTCGGCTGCGCCGAGCCCTACGATAACTACTGCCTGCGCGGCCTGGACGTCGCGGGAAAGAAGGTCGGGCTCATCGGCCACCTGCGTATGCCGCCCGGCACGCTCGACGCCGCGGCAAGCGTCCGTATCCTCGAAAAACACCCGCAGCCCGGCGACTACCCGGACTCGGCCTGCGAATTTATCCTGCCCGACTGCGATATCGTACTCATAACGGGCAGCTCCCTCGTGAACAAGACCCTGCCCCGCTTGCTGGAGCTGTGCCGCGGCGCATACGTCGTGCTCACCGGGCCGACCGTGCCGCTCTGCCCCGCGCTGCTGGAGCTCGGCATTGACCGGCTCGCGGGCATGGTCGTGACGGACAGAGCCGGCGCGCGCCGGCACGTGGCGGAATGTCTCGAAGGCCCGCCCTACCCCTACGGGCGCACCTTCCTGCTGGGGAGGGATATCTGAGCATGAAGCGAAAAGACAGGCTCCTTACCGGGCCGGAGACCGTGCTGCTGCTGGGCGTCGTGCTCATCGCCTGCACGCTGCTCTCCTTCCTCTTCGGGCGCTACCCCGTGCCCTTCAAAGAGCTCTGCGGCATACTCTGGAACAAGTTCCTCTCCCTCTTCGGCTCCGGCATCGAGCCTTTCTGGGACGGGAGTATGGAGGCGGCGGTCTGGAACGTGCGCCTGCCGAGGGTGCTCATGAGCGTCCTCGTCGGCGCCTGCCTCTCGGCCGCGGGCGCGGCCTACCAGGGCGTGTTCCAGAACCCGATGGCCGCCCCGGACGTGCTGGGCGCCTCCGCGGGCGCCGGCTTCGGCGCGGCGCTGGCCATATATGTCGGGCTCTCAAGCATGTACGTGACCTTCGCCGCCTTCGGCATGAGCCTGCTCACCGTCGTGCTCGTCTTCTGGGTGAGCCGGCACGCCAAGGGCGAGAGGGTGCTGGGCCTCGTGCTCGCGGGCATCATGGTAAGTTCGCTCTTCCAGGCCGGAACCTCCTTCATAAAGCTCGCCGCCGACCCGACGAACAAGCTGCCGGAGATAACCTACTGGCTCATGGGCAGCCTCTCGGGCATGGAGTGGAAGGACCTCGGCTTCGTCATCTGGCCGATGCTCATAGGCCTCGCGCCGCTGTTCTTCCTGCGCTGGAGGCTGAACGTCCTCGCCATGGGCGACGACGAGGCCCGGGCGATGGGCGTGGACGCTGGCAGGCTCCGCATCTGGGTCATCGTCGCGGCGACCCTCGTGACCGCGGCCTCGGTGTCCGTCTCCGGCATGATAGGCTGGGTCGGCCTCGTCATCCCGCATATGGTCCGGCGCATCTGCGGCTCTGACTACCGCTGGCTCATGCCCTGCTGCATGCTCGGCGGCGGCACCTTCCTGCTCATCGTGGACAACGTGTCGAGGAACGTCTCGACCGCGGGCATACCGATAGGCATACTCACGGCCTTCGTCGGCGCGCCCTTCTTCCTCTGGCTCATTACGGGAAGGAGTGAGCGGCTGTGAGCATAGAAGTGAAAAACCTCAGCTTCTCCTACGGCGAGCACGAGGTGCTGCACGACGTGAGCTTCAGCGTCGCTGCGGGGGAGTATCTCTCCATCCTCGGCCCCAACGGCGTGGGCAAGAGCACGCTCTTCCGCTGCGTCCTGGGCCTGCTGCGGGACTACACGGGCAGCGTCACCGTCGAGGGGCGGGACGCCAAATCTCTGAGCATCCGCGAGGCCGCTCGGCTAATCGCCTACATCCCCCAGAGCTCGCACCCGGCCTTCAACTACAGCGTGCGCGACATCGTGCTCATGGGCACGACGAGCGGGCTCGGCACCTTCGCCACGCCGAAGAAGGAGGATGTCAGGAGGGTGGACGAGGCCCTGGAGAAGATAGGCATACCCCACCTCGCGGAGCGCTGCTTCCACCGCATCTCCGGCGGCGAGCGGCAGCTGGCCCTCATCGCCCGCGCCCTCGTCCAGCGCGCGCCCGTCCTCATGCTGGACGAGCCGACGGCGAGCCTCGACTTCGGCAACCAGCTGCTGGTGTTAAACTGCGCCCGGGAGCTCGCCCGGGAGGGCTACACAGTCATCCAGACCACGCACAACCCGGAGCACAGCTACATGTTCTCGGACCGCATCCTCGCCCTGCGCGGCGGCCGGGTGCTCACCGAGGGCGGGCCGAAGGAGGTGCTCACGCCGGAGCTCATGCGCGAGCTCTACGGCGTCGAGGTCGAGGTTTCGAGCCTGTTCGGGGACAGGGTACGGGTCTGCACCCCGGCCTCCGTCGCCCGGGGGCAATGAATCTGCGTTTCACAGCGTCATTTATAAATCGGGAGGAAACCCAAATGAAGAGAAAAATCTTTGCACTGCTGCTGGCCCTGTGCCTCCTGGCCGGGCTGCTGTCCGGCTGCGGCCAGGCCGCGCCCGCGGCGAGCGAACCGCCCGCGGAGGAGAGCCCCGCAGCCACCGAGCCCGCCGCGGAGGAGAGCCAGACGCCCGAGACCCGCGAGTTCACGGACTCCACGGGCAGGACGGTGACGGTGCCCTGCGAGGTGACGAAGGTCGCCATCTCCGGGCCGCTGACACAGGTCTACGCCATACCGCTGGTGGGCGGCCTGATGGTCGGCGTGTCGAACTACATAGCCGAGGACATAGCGCTCTACCTGCCCGAGTACATCTCCACCCTGCCGGAGCTGGGCCAGCTCTACGGCGGCAAGGGCGAGATGGACCTCGAGGCCCTGCTGGCCGCTGACCCCGACGTCGTCATCGACGTGGGCGACACGAAGGACGGCATAGCCGAGGACATGGACAGCCTGACCGAGCAGACCGGCATCCCCTTCGTACACATCGACGCCTCCGTCGTGGGCGCGCCCGAGGCCTACCGCATGCTGGGCGAGCTTACGGGCCAGACCGAGAAGGCCGAGGAGCTCGCGTCCTGGTGCGAGGACACGTATGCCATGATGACCGCGATGATGGAGAAGGTGGACGCAGACGGCGCGCGCAAGAGCGTGCTCTACTGCCTGGGCGACAAGGGCCTGAACGTCATCGCCAAGGGCAGCTACCACGCCGAGACGGTGAACCTGATGACAAACAACCTTGCGGACCTGCCGGAGGTCGTGTCCTCGGGCCTGGGCAACGAGGTGGACATGGAGCAGCTGCTGGTCTGGGATCCCGACGTTATCATCTTCGCGCCGGACACGATTTACGACACGGTCGGTGAGAACGCCGCCTGGCAGCAGCTGGACGCCATCAGCAGCGGGAACTACTACAAGACCCCCTACGGCCCCTACGGCTGGCTGTCGAGCCCTCCCTCCGTCCAGCGCTATCTGGGCATGCTCTGGCTGGGCGCGCTGCTGTATCCGGACTACTGCGAGTATGACCTCCAGGCCGAGGTGACGGAGTATTACGAGCTCTTTTATCAGTGCGAGCTGACGCAGGAGATGTACGACAATCTGATGGCCGGCGCGATGCCCGAATAACGCATCCCGCTCCCTCTGCGCCAAAGCGCAAAACATAGTTGCTCCGTCTTTTATAAAAACGCAGCAAAAAAACCGCCGCCCCGTGTGGGCGGCGGTTTTTGTATTTATCGGCTCAGTCCTTGTCCTCGCCTTCGTCCTCGTCCTCGTCCTCCTCTATGCCCTCGAACTCCAGCGTCTCGCCGCAGTTCGGGCACTCTATGGAGCCGAGATTCAGGACGTCCTCGTCTATCGTTATCGTGTTCTCACAGGCGGGGCAGGTGACCTCGTAGAAGACGGGCTCCTCGTCCTCGTCCTCGCAGCAGCAGCCGCAGCACTCGTCCTCATCCTCGTCATCGTCCTCGTCCTCGTCGAGGTCGTAGACTATGTCCTCGATGTCGGACAGGTCGTCGCTCACCTGGTCTATCGCCTCGCCAAGCTCCCAGGCGTTCTCCTCCAGGTCCTCAATGTCGTGCGCCACGTCCTCAAGGATGTCCAGGATGGCGTCCAGGATGCGGCCTTCCTTCGTCTCCTTGTCCACGCCCAGGCCCTCGGCCAGGCCCTTCAGGTAGGCTACCTTTTCGGATGTTGTCATGTGCAAGCTCCTCCTTCCGGGGAATGTTGTCGCGCTCAGCCCTTCGCGCGCTCAAGATACTCGCCGCTGCGGGTGTCTATCTTTATCTTGTCGCCCTCGTTGATGAAGAGCGGCACCTTCACCTCGGCGCCGGTCTCAAGGGTGGCGGGCTTCGTCGCGTTCGTCGCGGTGTTGCCGGCGAAGCCGGGATCGGTCTGGGTGACTTCCAGCTCGACGAAGTTGGGCGGCTCGACGGCGAACACGCTGCCCTTGTAGCTCATGACCACGCAGACCATGTTCTCCTTCACGAACTTGAAGCTGTCGCCCAGCAGGGAGCCGTCGATGGGGATGAGCTCATAGCTCTCGGGGTCCATGAAGTAGTAGAGGTTGCCGTCGGCGTAGCTGTACTCCATGCTCTTGCGCTCGACGGTGGCCTCCTCGAACTTCGCGGTGGGGTTGAACGAGGTCTCGGTGACGGCGCCGGTCATGACGTTCTTCATCTTGGTGCGGACGAAGGCCGCGCCCTTGCCGGGCTTCACGTGCTGGAAGCTCACGACGGTCATGACCTGCCCGTCCATCTCGAAGGTGACGCCGTTCCTGAAATCGCCTGCTGTTATCATATATCCTGTCCTCCTGTGGCTTAAAGTTTATATAACCAAGACATTTTACACTACATATCTTATTTTGGCAAGCCCTTCGTTTACAGAATCAGCAAATCCTTGGGCGCCTTCGTGATATCGACGCAGCCCTCGCCGCTGAGGTAGAGCACGTCCTCTATCCTGACGCCGAATTTGCCGGGCAGGTAGATGCCGGGCTCGGCGGAGATGACGGCGCCCTCGGGCATGGGCTTTTCGTTGGCCGGGGAGGCGTTGGGCTGCTCGTGTATGTCGAGGCCGACGCCGTGGCCGAAGCCATGGCCGAAATACGCCCCGTAGCCCGCGTCGGAGATGACCTTCGCCGCCGCGCCGTGTATCTGCGCGCCCGTGACGCCGGGGCGCGCCGCGGCTATGCCCGCCTCCTGCGCGGCCAGGACCGTGGCGTAGACGTTTTTCATCTCATCCGTGGCGCTTCCGACGGCGACGGTGCGGGTCATGTCGGAGCAGTAGCCGTCCTTCACGCAGCCGAAGTCCATGGTGACGAAGTCGCCCGCCGCGATGCGCTCGTCCCCCGGGACGCCGTGGGGCATGCTGCTCTTCGCGCCGGTGACGACGATGGGGTCGAAGGAGTTGCCCTCCGCGCCGTGCAGGCGCATCCGGTAGGTTATCTCGGCGGCGATCTCCCGCTCCACCGCGCCGGGCTTCAGGAGAGGCAGGACCTCCTCCAGGGCCTTTTCCGCTATCCTCTGCGCGGCGACGAGGCTCCGGAGCTCCTCCTCGGTCTTGCAGGAGCGCAGGGAGACCAGCAGCTCCTGAGCGGGCAGCAGCTCGCGGCCCAGGGTGCGCTCCATGCGCAGGTAGAGCGCGTGGCTGAGCTTCTCCTCCTCGGCGCCGAGCTTCTCTATGCCCAGGCGGTCGGCCAGCTCGCGCAGGATGGCGCCGAGCGGGCGCTCCCGCGTCGTCAGCAGGACCTCCACGCCCGGGGCCGCCTGCTTCTGCGCGGCCTCTATATAGCGCGAGTCCGTGACGAGCCAGGCCCCCTCCGCGCCGACCAGCGCCGCGCTGTCCGTGGGCAGAAAGCCCGTGGCGTAGTAGATGTCCCTGTCGTCCATGAGCAGGACGGCGTCCAGGCCCGCGCGGGCCACGGCTTCTTTGACTCTTTCGGTGTTTGCCATTTTCAGTCTGCCTCCAATGTGTTATTTCATTCGCCCGGGAATATGCCGCTCTCGTCCAGCGGCCCCGCGAGCCTCTGGCCGAGAGAGTAGATGGTCACGCTGTCCACGCCGTCGAGGGCGCAGAAGGTAAGCACGGCGCAGCAGTCCGCAAGGCTGCGCTCAAAGCCCTCGAGCTCCGCCCACTCCGGGGAGACCTCGAGGCGCAGCTCGGTGCCTTCGAGCTGCCAGCCGACGATCTTTGCATCGCCGGGGGCGGCGCGGCGCAGGGTGGGGTCCTCCGGCTCCGCGTTGAAGGCGGAGACGGCGCCGTTTACGCTGCCGGCCTGGAGCTGGACCGTGCGCGTCTCGGGCTGGATGACGGCCTCGCTGAGCGCGCGCTCCGGATCCGCCGTGCGCCGCCAGACCTCCACCCGGAGCTGTCCCTTCCCGCAGGAGGCGAGAAGGCAGAGCGCCAGCGCCAGGCAGAGCGCGGCGGCTATGCGTTTTTTCATGCGCCCTCCCCCTCTCCGGGCTCCGGGAAGGAGACGGTAAAGCGCGTCCCTCCGCCCTCCCGGGCCTCGACCTCTATGCTCCCGCCCAGGGCGGAGACGGCGTCGTGGACTATGGAGAGCCCAAGGCCGCTGCCGCCCTTCTCGCGGGAGCGCGCCTTGTCCACGCGGTAGAAGCGGGAGAAGATGTTCGGCAGATCCGCCTCCGGTATGCCTATGCCCCTGTCCTCGACTATGAGCAGCACGCGCCCGCCCTCGCGGCGGACGGAGATGTCCACGCTGCCGCCCTCGACGTTATATTTGACCGCGTTCTCCGCGAGGTTGAAAATGATCTGGTAGACATCGTCCTCCGGGGCGGAGATGATGCAGCCGGCCTCGGGCTCGCAGCGCAGGCTGACGCCCAGCTTTGCGGCCAGGGGTGAGAGCAGGCGCAGGGTCGAGCGCGCCACCTCCGCCAGGTCCACCGGCACGCGCGGGCTCGACGCGCCGTCGTCCCGGCGGGAGAGGTCCAGCAGCTTCTCCGTCGTGCGCTGGAGCCTGTCGGCCTCCGTGCCGATGTCGGAGACGAACTCGCGCATCGTGGCCTCGTCCATGCCCTCGTTCTGCTCGATGCTGTCTGCCAGCAGGCGGATGGCGGCCAGGGGCGTCTTGAGCTCGTGGGAGGCGTCGGAGACGAAGCGGCGGCGCTGCTGTTCGGTCGTCTCCAGGGTCTGGGTCATGTTGTTGAACTCCTCGCAGAGCTCGGTGAGCTCGTCGTTGCCCTCCGGCTTGAGGCGGTGGGCGTAGTCCCCGCCGCGGACGACGCGGATGGCCTCGGCAAGGCGGGTTATGCGCCGGGTCAGCGCTCTGGAGAAGATGACCGTCAGCGCCAGTGCGGCGAAGCTCGCCGCGACGGAGATGGTCACGAGACGGTTCTGGAAGGAGAGGATGAGCTCCGCCTGGGCCTCGTCGTACTCCCGGACGCAGACCGCGCCGAGCGTGACGCCCCCGGCGCGCACCGGCATGGCCGCCGTGGAGACGAAGGCCCCGCCGGAAAAGACGGAGTGGAACACCTGCCGGCCCTCCAGCGCCAGGGCCACCTCCGCGAGCATGGCCAGCCGGCCCTTTGCGGAGGGGCTGCCCGTGTCGTAGAGGACGAAGCCGCTCTCGTCTGTGACGAGGACGCGGCTGGAGGAGGCCAGCTCCAGCAGGTCCATGACCTGGCCGACGGAGTCCGGCTCCAGAGGGCTGAGCGCCGAGAGCGAGGAGGAGATGACCGCCGCCTGGCCGAGCAGGGAGCTCTCCTTCTCCGAGGCGACAAGGTCTCGCGAGGCGGCGATGGGGTAGCTGTTGAGCAGGATTATGAGCCCGGCCAGAAGCGCGCAGAAGCTGAGCACGAACTTGAACTGCACGCGCTCTGTGATGCCTCTTCTCTTTGTGCCGTCCCTCTTCATCCCGGCCTACTCCGCGAAGTAATAGCCCACGCCCCATTTCGTGATGATGAGGCGGGGCGAGGCGGGGTCGTCCTCAAGCTTCTCGCGCAGGCGGCGGATGTGGACGTCAACGGTGCGGGCGTCGCCCTGGTAGTCGTAGCCCCAGACGAGGTCCAGGAGACTGTCCCTGCTGTAGACGCGGCCGGGGTTTTTTATGAAGAGCTCGACGAGGTCGAATTCGCGCGCGGTGAGCTCGACGGCGCGGCCGTTCTTGCGTGCGGCGCGGCGGTCGGTGTCGATCTCGAGGCCGCCGCGCTCGATGACGGCGGCGGAGGGGCCGGCGGCGGGCATGGAGGCCCGGCGCAGCAGCGCGCGGATGCGGGCCTTGAGCTCCAGGATGTTGAAGGGCTTCGTCACATAGTCGTCCGCGCCGGACTCGAAGCCCAGGAGCTTGTCCGCGTCCTCGCTGCGGGCGGTGAGCATGATGATGGGCACGGTGGAGAAGGCGCGGATCTGCTGGCAGGCCTCCAGCCCGTCGAGGCCCGGCATCATGAGGTCGAGTATGATGAGGCCGTAGTCCCCGGCGGAGGCCATCTGCACGGCGGTCTGCCCGTCATAGCAGGCGTCCACGGCGTAGCCCTCGTTTTCGAGGTTGAATTTGATGCCCTTGACGAGCAGCTTTTCGTCGTCCACGACGAGTATTTTCATGGGTCTTCCTCCTGAGCGTCCACGCAGATGTAGTCCGCTATGTCCCCGAACAGGGTCTCGCCTATGCCGGGGACTTCCAGCAGCCCGTCCGGCTCCAGGAAGGGGCCGTGCTGCTCGCGGTATTCAAGGATGGCGGCGGCCTTCGCCGGGCCGATGCCGGGCAGGAGGTCCAGCTCCTGCTGCGCGGCGGAGTTGAGCTCCACCGCCCCGGCGGGCGCAGTCCCCTCACCCCGGGAGAGCTCCACCGCGCCCTCCGCCTCCGGCCCCGGGAGAGCCGCGGCCAGGGCAAATGCCAGCGCGGCCGCCGCTGCCGCGGCGCCTGCGCGCCCGATGCGTCTCACGTCCACGCCCCTCCATGCATTTTTTTGATGTTGCTTTTCACTGGAACGGACTGTATAATCTTCTGTGTATACAGAGCCGTACCCCTGCACAATGATAACATATTATTGCGGAGATTGATATGAAAAAAATCAAGTTGCTGCCCATAATTTTGATTTTGACCCTCCTGGTATCGGCGCTGGGTCTGCCCGCGCTCGCGCTGGAGCAGCCGGAGATAAACTCTCCCCGCGCCGTGCTGATGGACGCCGCCTCCGGCCGCGTCTTTTATGAAAAGGACGCGGATTCCCAGGCCTACCCCGCCTCGCTGACGAAGGTCATGACCGTTCTCGTCGCCGTCGAGGCCATAGAGCGCGGCGAATTCTCCCTCACCGACAGCGTCACGGCCAGCGAGCGCTGCCTTGAGGGCATGGTGGACGACGGCAGCACCGCCGGCATAGTCCCCGGGGAGACGATGCCGCTCCAGGACCTGCTCTACTGCGCGCTGCTCGCCTCCGCAAACGAGGCCTGCAATGTCATCGCCGAGTACGTAAGCGGCTCGGTCGAGGCTTTTGTGGAGCAGATGAACGCCCTGGCCGCCGAGCTCGGCTGCTCCGGCACGCACTTTGCCAACACCCACGGCCTGCCTGACGACGACCACTACACCACCGCCCGCGACATGGCCGTCATCTACCGCGAGGCCATCTCGCACGAGCTTTTTGCCGAGATAAGCGGCAGCGTCGGCTACACCGTCGCGGCCACGAACGTCTCCGGGGAGCGGCAGCTGTCCAACACCAACTCCCTCATAAACCAGAACGCCACGGTCTACCCCGGTTACTACTACGAGTACGCCAAGACCGGCAAGACCGGCCACACCACCGCCGCAGGCTACTGCCTCGCCTCCTCCGCCGAGAAGGACGGGGTCAGCCTCATCGCCGTCGTCCTGGGCGGCGAGGCCCCGCAGAACAGCTCCGGCGGCTACGACTACCAGAACTTCATCGACAGCCGCACCCTCTACGACTGGGGCTTCGAGAATTTCAGCAGCCGCGAGATCCTCAGCTCCTCTGAGCTCATAACCGAGGTCCCCGTCGCCATGGCGGCGGACGACGGCATGGCCACCCTCCGGCCCAACAACGTGCTGACCGCCGTTGTCGCCAACGACTTCGACGTCGGCAGCCTCGAACGCGACATCGTCATCTACAGCGAGCGCGACGGCGAGACGCTGGAGGCCCCCATCGCCGCCGGCACGGTCCTGGGCGAGGTGACGCTGAGCCTCGGCGGCGAGGTCTACGGCACGGTCCAGCTCGTCGCGGGCAGCAGCGTGGAGCTCTCGAAGGCGCAGTATATGAAAAACCAGATAGCCGGGGTCCTGGGAATGACCTGGGTGAAGGTCGTCATCATCGCCTTGGTGCTGGCGCTCATCTGCTACATAGCCCTGGTCATCCGCTACCGGGTGCTGCACCGGCGGCACATGCGCGAGGTCCGGCGCGCGAAGCTGGAGCGGCAGCGGCGCATGGAGCGCGTGGCCGAGGAGGCGCGCAGCGCCGTCGCGCGCCAGTCGCGCCCCGCGGCGCCGGAGCGTACCGGGGAGCCTGTCCGCACCGCCGCGCAGCCCCGTCCCCAGCAGCCAGCCCCGCCCGCGCAGCAGCCGGACGAGGCCAAGCGCCTGGCCCAGGAAAAGGCCCGGCGGGACTATTTCGAGGAGTTTTTCAAGAACAAGCAGGAATGACCCTTTATGACTGAACGGACCCCATCCGGCCGGATGGGGTCCCGGACTATATTGAGGAGGCTGCACATGGAACTGACCGAACTGAGCTCCCTTGAGCTTCTGCGGCTGTGCGAGGGGGCGGACTGCTGGCACACGCGGGCCGTGCCGGGCCTCGGCCTGCACGCGCTGAGGATGGCCGACGGTCCGCACGGCCTGCGCCGTCAGGAGCGCGCGGGCGACATGCTGGGCATGAACGTCTCGAAGCGCGCGACCTGCTTCCCCACCGCCGCGCTCACCGCCTGCGGCTGGGATGAGGCGCTGCTCTTCGACATAGGCGCGGCCCTGGGCCGCGAGGCGCGCGCCGAGGGCGTGGGCCTGCTGCTCGGCCCGGGGGCGAACCTCAAGCGCGGGCCGCTCTGCGGGCGGAACTTTGAATATTTCTCCGAGGACCCGCTGCTGACGGGCCGCCTCGCCGCCGCCTTCATCCGCGGTGTGCAGTCCGAGGGCGTCGGCGCCTGCCTGAAGCACTTTGCCTGCAACAACCAGGAGTACAAGCGCTTTTCCTCCAACAGCGTCCTCGACTCGCGGACACTCCGGGAGCTCTACCTGCGCGGCTTCGAGCTGGCCGTGCGCGAGGGGCGGCCCGCGGCGGTCATGTGCGCCTACAACGCCGTGAACGGGGAGCACTGCTCCGACAGCCGGGCGCTGCTCACGGACATCCTGCGCGGGGACTGGGGCTTCGAGGGCGCGGTCGTGACCGACTGGGGCGCGACGAGCGACCGGATAAAGGGCTTCAAGGCGGGCTGCGACCTCATGATGCCGGGCGGCTCGCGGTACATGGAGCGCGACTGCCTGCGCGCCCTGGAGCGGGGCGAGCTCCGGCGCGGGGAGCTGGAGGCCTGCGCCGCGCGCGTGGCGGCGCTGGCGGAAAAATACGCCCCCGTCGCGCAGGACGAGGGTCGGGACCCGGGCGCGGAGGAGGCCCATGCCCTCGCCCGCCGCGCCGCCGAGAGCTGCGCCGTGCTGCTGAAGAACGAGGGCGGCATCCTGCCCATACGCGAGCGGGCGGGGACGCTGCTCATAGGCGACATGGCGGCCCACCCGCGCTATCAGGGCTCGGGTTCGAGCCACATAAACCCCCGCCGCCTCACGAGCGCCGCGGGCGCCTGCCCGGACCTTGCCTGGGTGCAGGGCTGCCTGGGCGACGGCAGCGCGCCGGGGACGCTGATAGACGAGGCCGTCCGCGCAGCGCGGACAGCTAAGACCGCCGTCATCTTCGCCGGCCTGCCGCCCCAGTGCGAATCCGAGGGCTTTGACCGCGCGGACATGGCCCTGCCCGAGGGCCATGTCCGGCTCATAGAGGCGGTGGCGGCGGAGAACCCGAACACGGTGGTGGTCCTGGCCTGCGGCGCCCCGGTGGAGCTGCCCTGGGAGGGGCTGGTGCGGGGCATACTCTGGCTGGGCCTGCCCGGCGAGGCGGGCGGCGAGGCCGCGGCGCGCCTGCTCTTCGGCGAGGCCGAGCCCGCCGGCAGGCTGGCCGAGAGCTGGCCCGTGAGGTATGCGGACTGCCCCATCTCCGGCCATTACGGCGAGCGCGACCCCCTCTACCGCGAGGGCCTCTACGTCGGCTACCGCTATTACGCCTCTGCGGGCGTGCCGGTGCGCTACGCCTTCGGCCACGGGCTGGGCTATACGCGCTTCGAGTATTCGGACATGGAGGCGGACGCGGGCGGCGTGAGCTTCACGCTGCGCAATACCGGCCCGCGCGAGGGCACGGAGACGGCGCAGCTCTATTTCAGCCCGCCTGAGTGCGGCTATTACCGGCCCCGGCTGAACCTCTGCGGCTTTGCGCGGGCGCGCCTCGCCCCGGGCGAGAGCCGCCGGCTGCGGATAGACTTGGACCCCGCCGCGCTGGCGGTCTGGACCGGCGAGGGCCGGCGCATCCCCGGCGGGCACTATGTCCTGAAGCTGGGCGCGAGCAGCGCGGACCTGAGGCTGGAGGCGGAGCTGGAGCTGCCGGGCGAAGCGCTGCCGGAGCCTCCGGAGGCTCCGGACTGGTACCTTTCCCCGCAGGGCGCGCCGGACACGGGAGCTTACGAGCGCCTGACCGGCATGCTGCGCCCCTCGCGCGCGCCGGGGCGCAAAAGCAGCACCATGGAGAGCACGCTGCTCGATCTGAGCGCCTTCAGCCCCGCGGCCCGCGCCCTGCGCGCGGCGATGGAGCTGGTCATAGCCCGCGCCAACGGCGGCGACAGGCGCAGCGCGGCCTACAGGATGATGTACTCCTCGGCGGCAGACGCCTCGCTGAGCGGAATGCAGATAAACGGCGGCATCCGCGGTCCCTGGCTCCGCCTGCTCCTGCGCCTGGCGAAGCTGGGCCTGTGACGCCCCGCCCAGGTCGGGGCTGCGCCCAAAGTGTAAAAGTTTAGCCCCGCTTTTTAAAGGAAGCGGGGCTAAAGCTTTTAATCAGCGGGGCGGCGTTTTTCTCACCTTATAAAGTTCGTGCGCGCGGCGGTCTCCGCCTCCGGGGGCTCGGGGCCGGCGGCGATGCATTTGAGCAGCCAGGCCATGTTGCGGGCCAGATTCCGCGCGGTCTGGAGGCCCTCGGCGTCGTGGGAGGCGTCGCCGGGAGCGCCGCCGTAGATTTGGCTCCAGTAGGTCGAGGACACCACCGGCATCTGGCTGATGGTGAAATACTTGTTTATGACGTCCAGCGAGGCCGTCGTCCCCGCGCGGCGGGCGCAGGCAAAGGCCGCGGCGGGTTTGTGCGCAAAGCGCTCCGCGCCTGCGTAGAACATCCTGTCCAGGAAGGCCAGCAGCGCGCCCGCGGGCGAGGCGTAGTGCACCGGCGTGCCGACGATGAGCCCGTCCGCCGCGGCCAGGGCCTCGACCGCCTCGTTCACGCCGCCCTCCAGGACGCAGCGGCCCGTCTTCGCGCAGGCCCCGCAGGCCGTGCAGCCCGAGACCGGCCCCGTGCCGACGCTTATGAGCTCCGTCTCCACGCCCTCGGCCGCCAGCGTGCGTGCGATCTCGTCCAGCGCCGCGCGGGTGTTGCCCCTCTCGCGCGGGCTGCCGTTTATGAGCAGTACCTTCATCATGTTCCCTCCTTAAAGCCTATCTCCATGACCACGGGGTTGTGGTCGGAATACCTGAAGCCGAGGCTCTGCGTCTCCACGCTCAGCACCTCTATGTTGGGCGAGACGATGAAACCGTCGAGCACGTAGTGCTGGGTCGTCTCGGCGTCGTAGGGCGCGTCCAGCAGGCGGCAGGTCGGGGAGCTGTCGTCAAAGACGTAGCTCCAGCCCTCTGGCAGGCTCTCCGCCTCAAGGACGCAGGGCGCCCAGACATCGCCCTCGCCTATGGGCCACCTGTCGAGCGTGCCGGGGAAGGTCTGGTTGAAGTCCCCGCCGGCGACGACGTAGTTGCCCTTGGCGTACTCCTCCTCCAGGATGTCGAAGAGCATGGCCGTCTGCGCGGCCTTGCCCTCGCCGTCGTCATAGGCCTCAAGGTGGAGGTTCACGGCGACGAGCTCGGCCTCGGTGCCGGGCAGGGCGTAGCGCGTTATGAGCAGGCAGCGCTTGAGGTTCGCCGTGCGCAGGGGCCAGGAGAAGGGGCAGGGCAGGGCGATGCGCTCCGCCGTGCCGCCCTCGACGGCAAAGTCCGAGGTCGTGAGTATGCCGCTCGTCACCTTCCCCATAGGCGGCCAGGGGAAGGGTACAAAGGGGCAGGAGTAGTTGAGCGCGTAGGCGGAGCTGCGGGCGTTCCGCCCCTCGGAAAAGTGCTCCACCTCGTTGAAGTTGTAGCTGCGGTCGGAGTCGGCGTCCACCTCCTGCAGGAGGCAGATGTCGGCGCCCAGCGCGCCGAGCTCCGAGAGCACGCCCTCGTAGTAGGCGTAGAAGGTCTCCTTCCCGGGCCTGCCGTCGCCGCTGCCGCCGTCCATAACGAAGTCCTCCTCCGCGCCGAGGCCGCAGTAGCCCACATTCCAAGTGACTATCCTGACGCTGTCGCCGGGCGTCTCCGGCTCGCCCAGGGTCGGGGCGTCTATGTACTCCACGGCCGCCGGCTTATACTCCGTCGCCGTCAGGAAGACCACAAAGCCCCCCGCCGCGACGACGATGACGAGCAGGACGATACCGAGGACCTTGAGCAGCTTTTTTCCCATGCCGCGTCTCCTTTTAATTAAATGTAATAGCGCCAGAACCCGCCGCTCAGCTCACGCCAGGCGCGGCCTCGGACGGTGAGGTATTCGAGGTGCGCCGCCGTCTCTCCGACGGCGAACCACTTCTGCTGAAGGGGGAAGTCGGCCCAGGACGGGCTCTTGCCCCGGACGCGCCAGGTCATGCGGCCGGAGAGCTCATAGGCCGTGAGGCCGGGCTCCCGCTCAAGGATGCCCAGCATCTCGCGTATCCTCGCGCCGTGGTGCTCGATGATGGCGCCGATGCGCTCTGACATCGTGACGCTGCCGACGCTGCGGTGCGCGGGAAGGGGCAGACGGACGTTGAAGATGCTGATGTCCATGAGGCTGTGGACGTACTTGCCCAGGGGGTCCTCGAAGTCGGGCCAGGTGGTGATGTTGGGCGTGATGTCGAAGAGGACGTGGTCGCCCAGGAACATGACGCACTCCTCCCTGTCATAGAGGCAGATGTGCCCCGGCGTGTGTCCCGGCGTCATGACAACGCGCAGGCTCCGCCCGCCGTACTGGAGCGCGTCTCCCTCGCCGACGCAGGTGAAGTCGGCCTTTTTCACGGTGTTGTACTTGCGCATGGGCGAGTCCTTCAGGAAGCCTATCTCCTCCTCGGAAAAGCCCAGCATGGAGTATTCCTCCGTCCTGTGCGTGTTCGAGGCCTGGCGGAACTGCTCCAGGCGCGTGCCGTCCTCGCGGCTGATGTAGATCTTCGCGCCGGGCGCGGCCAGCTCCGCGGCGAGGCCCGAATGGTCCGAGTGCAGGTGCGTCAGGCAGATGTCCGTCTCCTCCAGGCGGACGCCGAGCTCCTCAAGCCCCGTGAGCAGCGCCTCGCGGCACTCCTCGCGCCGGAAGCCGGTGTCTATGAGCAGGCTGCGCTCCCCGGGCGCGCCCTTGACCAGGTAGGAGTTCAGGTTCCGCAGGGGGTTCTCCGGCAGGGGGACGTAAATGCTGAAAATGTTGCCTTCTATCTGTGTATACATGCTCTCTCTCCGCCAAAAATAGATTACACTTCATTTTAGCACAAAGCCCCCGCCGTTTACAGCCCTTATCTTTTAAAAATGAGCAGGCCCGCCGCCATGAGGCCGAGCCCCAGGAGCTTCGTCCAGCCGAAGCTGACCCGCTCCGCGCCGAAAAGGCCGAAGGCGTCTATGAGCGCCGCCACCAGCAGCTGGCTTATGAGTATGGCGCTTATCGCCACCGTGGGCGAGAGCGCGCCTATGCCCAGCATGACCGTCAGCGTGATGACGAGGCCCAGCGCCCCGCCCAGCATGCAGTACCAGGGCGCGCCGCCCAGGGCCTGAAAGCTCCCCGTCCGGTAGAACAGCAGCGCCGCAGCCGAAAGCGCCGCAGCCGTAGCCTGGACGAAGGCGTTGGCCTCCATCGTGCCTATGTGCTCGCCCAGGCGCGTGTTCCACACGCCCTGGACGCTCATCGCCGCCCCGGCGATAACGCAGAATATGAAACCCAGCATGTTTGTTATGCCGCCTTTCGTCAAAACGATGAATAGCCCCCTGGCCGGGAGCGGTGTTTTCGGGAAATTACCTCTTGTGCGCGAGACGTGGATATGCTATAACTGTGTTCATGAGTAAAATACATTCGGCCTCGCTTCAGCTACACCGGGCAGGCCGTCGGGGAGGCGCAGCAAATGGAAGAAAAGGCCGTTCCGAAATACCTTCTGGTCGAGGCCGCCGTCCTGCCGGAGGTTTTTGTGAAGGTCACGCAGGTGAAGGAGCTGCTTGAGACGGGCGAGGTCAAGACCGTCGCGGAGGCTGTGGAGCGCGTGGGCATCTCGCGCAGCGCGTTTTACAAGTACAAGGACTCTGTCGTGCCTTTCCGGGACATGAAGCACGGCAGCATCGTCACCTTCCACGCGCTTTTGCGGGACAGGAAGGGCGTTTTGAGCTCGCTCCTTGCTATCTTTGCCGATACTGGCGCGAATATTCTGACGATAAACCAGAGCATACCGACAAACGGCGCGGCGCTCGTCACCATCTCGGCCACGACGGAGAACATGCCCATAGGCGTGGACGAGCTCATAGCCCGCGTGCGCGGGCTGGACGGGGTCATCCGCTTCGACGCGCTGGCGGGCTGAACGAAGGCTCACACGGGGGAGAGAGAAAGACATGGTAAAAGTCGCGATACTCGGCATCGGCACCGTCGGCGGAGGCACGGCGGAGGTTCTGACGAAAAACAGGGAGCTCATAGCAAGAAGGGCCGGGCAGGAGATAGAGCTCAAATACATCCTCTGCCGCAGGGCGAGGCCGGACCACCCCTTCGCCCACCTCATAGTCCACGACATAGACACGATCGTGAACGACCCGGAGATAGGCGTCGTGGCCGAGTGCATAGGCGGGGCGACCCTCGCCTACGAGTACGACAGGCGCTGTCTCGAAGCGGGGAAAAACGTCGTCACGTCCAATAAGGAGCTCGTGGCGGAAAAGGGCCTGGAGCTGACGGCCCTGGCGCGGAAAAAGGGCGTGAACTTCCTCTTTGAGGCCAGCGTGGGCGGGGGCATCCCCATCCTGCGGCCCATCTGCCAGTGCCTCGCCGCCAACGAGATAAGCTCCGTCTGCGGCATTTTGAACGGCACGACGAACTATATCCTGACCGAGATGATCCAGTGCGGCAAGAGCTTCGCCCAGGCCCTGCGCGAGGCCCAGCAGAAGGGCTACGCCGAGGCCGACCCCACGGCGGACGTCGAGGGCATAGACGCCGGGCGCAAGATCTGCATCCTGGCGGACCTCTGCTTCGGCAAGAACGTGCCGCCCTCGTCCATCACGACGGAGGGCATCACGAAGATAACGCCGGCGGACATCGAGTGCGCGCGCATACTGGGCTACAAGATAAAGCTCCTGGGCCGGGCGATGCGGACGGGGCCTAACTCCGTCTCCGCCTTCGTGGCGCCGCACCTGGTGTCGAAGTCGAACCCCCTGGCGAACGTGGATGGGGTCATAAACGGCATCTCCGTGAAGGGCGACGCCGTGGGCGAGGCGATGTTCTTCGGCCCCGGCGCGGGCGCGCACCCGACGGCCAGCGCCGTCGCGGGCGACATCATCGACTGCGTGCGAGACACCTCCACCCGCGCCTACATGGGTTGGTGGCCCTCGGAGCCGGGCTACGTCACAGGGCCTGAGAAGCTCTCCTGCCGCTGGATGGTGCGGGTCGTGGCGCCGCTTTCCCAGATCGGCGCGGCCTTCCAGGGCGTGCGCTTCATCCCAGCGCCCAACGCGGAGCCGGACGAATACGCCTTCGTCACGCCCTATATGCCGGGCGAGGAGCTCTCCGCCCGCATGAGCGGCATGGACGTGCGCGCGAGATACCGCGTGCTGGACTGAGGGCATATAATGGACCGGGCGGAAGGCCCGCAAAGTCAGCTTTTGGAGGGACATACCCCATGCTCATAGTAAAAAAATTCGGCGGCAGCTCGGTCGCCGACGCGGATAAGGTCCGGCGCGTGGCCGGGATAATCGCGGACGACTACGCCGAGGGCCACGACGTCGTGGTCGTGCTCTCGGCCCAGGGCGACACGACGGACGACCTCATCGAGAAAGCGAAGGAGCTGAACCCCCGGCCCTCGAAGCGGGAGATGGACGTCCTGCTCTCGACGGGGGAGCAGCAGTCCGTGGCGCTGATGTCCATGGCGCTGGAGGCGATGGGCCTGCCTGTCGTCTCGCTGACGGGCTGGCAGGTCGGCCTGGAGACGAACACGACCTACGGCGGCGCGCGCATAGTCCGCGTCTCGACGGAGCGGATAAGGCGCGAGCTTGACAAGCGGCGCATAGTGGTCGTGGCGGGCTTCCAGGGCATAGACCGCAACGACGACATCACCACCCTGGGCCGCGGCGGCTCGGACACGACGGCGGTGGCCATAGCCGCCGTGCTGCATGCGGACAAATGTCAGATATACACGGACGTCGAGGGCGTCTACACCGCGGACCCGCGCAAGGTGAAGAATGCGAGGAAGCTCGACGAGATCACCTACGACGAGATGCTCGAACTCGCGAGCCTGGGCGCGCAGGTGCTCATGAACCGCTCGGTGGAGCTGGCGAAGCGCTACGGCGTCGTGATAGAGGTGCTTTCGAGCTACGTGCGGAAGCCCGGCACAAAAGTTAAGGAGGTCGCAAAGAAGATGGAAGAGATGAAGATAAGCGGCATAGCGAAGGATAACGACGTGGCGCGCATAGCGGTCGTCGGCGTGCCTGACGAACCCGGCATAGCCTTCCGCGTGTTCAACACGATGGCGCGCTCCAAGATAAACGTGGATATCATCCTGCAGTCCTACGGCAAGAAGGGGACGAACGACATCAGCTTCACGGTGCCGCTGCAGGACGCGGACGCGGCGGCGGAGGCTCTCTCGGAGCTGCAGGAGTCGATAGGCTTCGACCACCTGAGCGTGGACACGAACGTCTGCAAGGTGAGCATAGTAGGCGCGGGCATGATGAGCGCCTCCGGCATCGCGGCCCTGATGTTCGAGGCCCTGTACGACGCGAAGATAAACATCCAGATGATCTCGACCTCTGAGATAAAGGTCTCGGTGCTCATCGAAAA
This sequence comes from uncultured Eubacteriales bacterium, assembly GCA_900544295.1. Classification (GTDB taxonomy): domain Bacteria; phylum Bacillota; class Clostridia; order Oscillospirales; family Oscillospiraceae; genus Scatomorpha; species Scatomorpha intestinigallinarum. Next base: position 19,630 of record UQUO01000034.1, read on the forward strand.
GGGCTACGCCGACCAGGCGGTGCAGGCGATACACAACAAGTTCTTCGGCTGATTTCGCGCGAAAAGCAGCAAAAACGCCGCCCGACGGGCGGCGTTCCACCCCCGCCCGGCGTCCGTTTCCCGCCGGCGCTGCGGCATCGCGCAGGGACTGCGGGCGGCGGGGCCGCCCGCAAAGGGGGGACCCCCGGCGAGGGTCCCCCCTTTACCCCCTCCTGC
>UQUO01000035.1 GCA_900544295.1 uncultured Eubacteriales bacterium
CTCCCACGCGAGTGGGAGAGGCGGGCGGGTCCCGAAACCTCACGGGGGCGCCACCACCCAAAAAGCGTTTTTCTTTGGGGCTCCACCCCGTTTCTTTGGGCAAGACCAAAGAAATGGGGTGGAACAGGCAGCGCAAACGTAAAGACAACCAACAGCAAAACGGCGAGTTCCGCCAACCAAACCCTCAACTCACCCTCCCCGCGCAAACACCGCGCGTATACACAGCCTCCCGCCGCGCAGCTCGGCGGAGACACAGCCGCCCATCTGCTCCATGAGCACCCGGGCGATGGCCAGCCCCAGGCCGGTGCCGCCTCGCGCCGCCTCGACAGTAAAGAAGCGGTCGAACAGCCGGCCCACCTGCACCTCGTCAAGGCCGGGGGCGGAGTTTTCAAACTCCACCGCGCCCTCGGGCGTCAGGCGCACTGAGAGGTCCCCGGCGGAGTAACGCAGCGCGTTCGACAGCACGTTCCCGAATACCCGCGAGACGGCGTCCTCGTTCAGCAGGCATATGACCGGCCCATCAGGCAGCGCCACCTCGGGCGTGATGCCGCGCTCCGTAAGCGCGGGATAAAAACCGGCCAGGCTCCGCTCCAGCGCCGCGCGCAGGTCTCCGGGCCCCGTCTCCGGCTCAGAGTCGGGCGAGAGCACCACCGAGTAGCAGAACAGCTCCTCAGTCAGCCGCCGCATGGCTTCTGCCCGCTCGCCGATATAGGCCAGATACTTTTCCGCCGCCTCGCTCTTGTCCTCGCGCTCCAGCAGCTCAAGGTAGCCGCAGATGGCCGTCAGCGGCGTGCGCAGGTCGTGCGAGATGTTCGTCACGGCCTCCTTCAGCTCCCGGTCGCCGCTCATGTACTTCCACCGCAGCCGCCGCAGCTCCCGCAGCTCGCGATTGAGCGCCGCGGCAAGGGCGCGGGCGTGTTTGTCCCGGCTGGATATGCCGAGCAGCACGTTCGTGTCCTCGCCCAGCAGCTCCGGGAGCTGGGCGCGCAGCTCATCCATGGCCCGGTGCAGCAGCAAGAGCCGGAGGCAGAGTATCAGCACCGCGGCGGCCAGCGCCGCGCACAGCAGCCATGGGAGCATCGCGCGCCTCCTTATCTCAGATCTTTACGCTTGAAGAATATCATGCCCACCGCCGAGCTCAGCACGGCGATAACGACCGACGAGGCCAGCGAGAACACGGGCCTGTTCAGCTCGTAGCTGCACACGCTGATGCTCTGCCCGCTCGGCAGCGTGTCGGAGAGGAACTGGAACACCTCCCGCTTCATGCCGCCCACATAGCTCGGGTTCGGCGTCGGCTCGGAGAGCTGCAGTCCCGCCTCGGTCATCATCATGCCCTGCTGGAACTCCGGCTGGTTGAGCGCGTTGAGCATGTAGCTCGAGCACATCAGCAGCCCCATTGCCAGCAGCACCGCAAGCACCGCCGCCACTGCCCGGTTCGTGCAGAGCATGGAGAGAAGGCAGAAGATGCCCGTAAAGGACGCCGCGCACAGCAGCAGCACGGCGCAGCCCAGCAGCAGGCCGTTCACATCCTGCCAGACGCCGATGAGGGGTATGCCCACCAGCCCGCCGAGGAACCAGCAGACCAGGAACGCGGCGGTGCCGACAAAGCATACCGCGTAATTTGCAAGGTATATCTCCCAGCGCGCACGGCCCACGACCAGCATGTTCCGCATCACGCCGTCGGAGTGCTCCGTGCCAATGAACAGGCTCACGAACGCGCCGCACATGACGCCGAGCACCGGAACGAGCCCGTAGAACACGCTGTCGAGCGCTATGCTATGCTCAAGGCCGAGCTCCGTATAGTTCAGCACCTGCCTGTACGTGGCCAGCATGACGAAGACGTTTGCGGCGAACGAGACAAGGCAGCATATCTGGAACACCCGGCTGCGCCAAAGGCGGTTGAAGCCCGCGAGGAAGAGGTCACACATGGCGCGCACCTCCTCCCACGATGGAGATGTAGAAGCTCTCAAGGCTCTCGTCCCGCTCCTTGACTGAGACGAGCTCGCAGCCCTCTCTCGCGAGGGCGGCGGCGAGCTGGGAGACGTTGAGCCGCTCGTAGACGTCGGCGGTGTCCTCGGAGAGGATGCGGTAGTCGGCGCCCATGGCGTCGAGCACCCGGGCGAGCGCGCCGGTGTCCGTGACCTCCAGGCGCATGCTCTTGCGGCAGGCGGCCTCCAGCTCCGCGGCGCTCATCTCGCGCACCATGCGCCCGCCGTCTATGAAGCCGTAGTGCGTAGCGAGGCGGGCGAGCTCGTCGAGGATGTGGCTGGAGATGAGCACGGTTATCTGCCTCTCGCGGTTGAGCCGCAGTATGAGCTCGCGCATCTCGATTATGCCCTCCGGGTCGAGGCCGTTCACCGGCTCGTCGAGGATGAGGAAATCCGGCCCGCCGCAGAGCGCCACGGCGATGCCGAGCCGCTGCTTCATGCCGAGGGAGAAGTTGCGCGCCTTCTTTTTGCCCGTGTCCGCAAGGCCCACGAGCGCGAGCAGCTCGTCTATGCCCTCAAAGCTCGGCAGGCCGAGGACGCGGTACTGCTGCCTGAGATTTTCCCGCGCGCTCATGTCGAGGTAGATGCTCGGCGTCTCCACCACCGCGCCCATGCGGCGGCGGGAGAGGCGGATGTCGCGGCTGGTGAACTCCCGGCCGTAGATGCTGTAAGTGCCGGATGTGGGCCGCTGAAGCCCGCAGATGAGGCGGATGAGCGTGGTCTTGCCCGCGCCGTTGCGGCCCACGATGCCGTAGATGGCGCCCTTCGGTACGTGCATGCTCAGCCCGCTGAGAGCCCGGGCCTGGCCGTAGCTCTTGACAAGGTTATCTGTGCTTAAAACATAGTCCATGTTGACTTGCCTCCTTTACGGGACCGAGCATAGCACCGCCGCGTAAAGAAAGCGGTTAACGAAAGGGTAAAGATTTCGTCAACCCTCTTGCAGCCTGAAACCGATGCCCCAGACGGCCTCGATGCAGTCCCCGGCCCCGGCCTCTCGCAGTTTGCGGCGCAGGTGGCTGATGTGTATCTTGAGCGAGCTCTCCGTGCAGTCGGGCGTGTCCTCCGCGATGCGCTCCAGTATGGCGGAGCGGGTGACGACCTGGCCAGGGTTTAGCATGAGCAGCTTCAATATGGCGTATTCCGTACGCGTGAGCCGCACCTCGTTTTCCGCGCAGATGACCGTGCGCGCGCCGGTGTCCAGCCGCAGTGCCCCGAAGGAGAGCGCCTCCGGCTCCGCAGCCGCGCTCGGGCGCAGCGCCGCCACGATGCGCGCCAGAAGCTCCCGGGTGCTGAAGGGCTTGGTCACGTAGTCCGCCGCGCCGCCGAGCAGCAGCGCGACCTTGCTGTCCACGCTCGCCTTGGCGCTCATGACGATGACCGGTATCCCCCGCAGCTGCGGCAGCACCTCCTCGCCGGCGAGCCCCGGAAGCATGAGATCGAGCAGCACGAGGTCAGGTTTACATAACTTCACAGACATGACGGCCTCGGTGCCGGAGTAGGCGCGCGAGACGGAGTAGCCCTCGCGGGAGAGGGTCTCTTCGAGCATGTTGCCGATGTGGACATCGTCGTCTACGATGAGGATGCGTTTCAAGTTCATTCTCCTCCCAAGGCGATTGAGTATTCCGCGCGCTGCGGCGCGCGGCCAGGGGTGCGGCCCTTGGACCCCGCCCACTTTTTTGTAAAAAGCGGGGCAAAAAACTTTTAAGCGCCAGTCCGTGCTCCTCTCTTGCCCGGACGACAAAAATTGTTGCCAACAGTCAAAGAATTTGATACAATATCTCCTGAAAGGAGATGATTCGCCTGAAAAAATCTCTCGGAACGATACTCACCTCCCTCCGCCGGGAGGCGGGGCTGACTCAGCCCCGGGTCTCGGAGCTGCTGGCGGCGGAGGGCATCGACATAAAGCCCGCAGGCATCAGCAAGTGGGAAAAGGATATGACCATGCCGAACGCGGCCCAGTTCCTTGCGCTGTGCGCCATCTACGGGGTCACGGACGTCATGGCCACCTTCACCGGTGCGGGCGGGAGCCTCGCCGGCCTCAACGCCGAGGGGCGCAGGCTGGTATCGGACTATATCCGCGTCCTGCTGGCCAGCGGGCTGTATTCGGAGCGCGAAGAGGAACCTGCGGCGCGTATCCTGCCGCTCTACACCCTCGCCGCCTCAGCCGGCACCGGTCAGTTCCTCGACGGCGACGACTTCGAGCCCGTGGACGCCTCCTCCGCGCCGCCTGAGGCAGACTTCGCCGTGCGCATCGCCGGCGACAGCATGGAGCCGGAGATCTCCGACGGGCAGATAGTCTGGGTCCGCCGCCGCGAGACGCTGGAGAGCGGGCGCGTCGGCATATTCGTCCTGGGCGGCATGGCCTATTGCAAGCGCCTGCATGTGGACGCGCGCGGAGCCTGCCTCATCTCGGCAAACCCCGCCTATGCGCCCATACCGCTCACACCCGAGGCGGATTACCGGGTCTGCGGCGAGGTCGTGGGCTGAACCTATTCACCCGAGGCGAAGCGGCAGACATGCGCCACGCAGCACTCGCCGCACTTCGGAGCGCGCGCAGTACAGACCGCCCGCCCGTGCAGGACGATGCGGTGGCAGAAGTCGGAGCTCTTCTCAGGCGGCAGGGCCTCCCGCAGCGCGGCCTCTATCTTCGGAGGGTCCTTCGTGTCCACAAAGCCCATGCGGTTCGAGAGCCGGATGCAGTGCGTGTCCACGACAACGGCTCCGGGAGCGTGGAAGACGTCGCCGAGGATGAGATTAGCCGTCTTGCGGCCCACGCCCGGCAGGGCGAGCAGCTCATCCATGTTGTCAGGCACCCTGCCTCCGTGCTTGGCCAGCAGCACCTGGGCGCAGGCCACGATATCCCGCGCCTTCGTGTGGTAAAAGCCGCAGGAGCGGACGTATTTCTCGACTTCCTCCACGTCGGCTTCCGCAAAGGCCTCCAGCGTCGGAAAGCGCTCAAAAAGCGCCGGGGTTATCATATTCACCCGCTCGTCCGTACACTGGGCGGCCAGACGCACGGAAAACAGCAGCTCGTAGTCCTTCCCCCAGTCGAGCGTGCAGTCCGCGAGGGGGTAGGCCTCCTCCAGACGGGAGACTATTTCTGCGACCTGTTCTGGCGTTCTCATATTAACCACCGCTTTCGCTTTTTTTAAGCATTTTAGCATCTTTATCCCCATATTTCAACGTGTTACGGAGGTCAGGCCATGCACAGACCCTTGGCAGACGAGATAAGGCCCCTCGAGCTGGACGACGTCGTCGGCCAGAAACATATTCTCGGCCCGGGCGGTCTCCTGCGCCGCGTCATTGATTCCGGCGACATCCCGAACATGGTCTTCTACGGCCCATCGGGCACGGGCAAGACCACGGTGGCGAATATCATCGCCCGGAAGACCGAGCGCAGCCTCCGCCGCCTCAACGCCACAAACGCAGGCCTTGCGGACATAAAGGCCATCATCGCAGAGCTGGACACCATGCTCACCCCGGGCGGCGTGCTGCTCTATCTCGACGAGATACAGTATTTCAACAAAAAACAGCAGCAGAGCCTGCTGGAATTTATCGAAGACGGGCGCATCACGCTCATCGCCTCGACGACCGAAAACCCCTATTTCTACGTCTATAATGCCCTGCTCTCCCGCAGCACGGTGTTCGAGTTCAAGTCCGTACCCGCCGCAGAGGTGCTGCCCGCCGTCAGGAGAGCAGTTGACATAATATCAGCGCGCGAGGGCGTGGAGACGCGCCTGGAGCCGGGAGCGGCGGAGCACATCGCCCAGGCTTGCGGCGGCGACGTGCGCAAGGCCATGAACTCCGTGGAGCTGCTCTTCTCCGCTGCCCCGCGGAGGGAGGGAAAGGTTGACATAACTCTTAAGGACGCGCGCGAGGCGACGCAGTCGAGCGCCATGCGCTACGATAGGGAGGGGGACGAGCATTTCGACAGCCTTTCGGCCCTGATGAAGTCCCTGCGCGGCTCGGACGCGGACGCGGCGCTGCACTATCTGGCGCGCACTCTGGAGGCGGGCGACCTCATCGGCGCCTGCCGGAGGCTCCTGTGCTCGGCCTCGGAGGACATCGGCCTGGCCTATCCCCAGGCGGCGGCCATCGTGAAAGCCTGCGTGGACTCGGCGCTGCAGCTGGGCCTGCCGGAGGCGCGCCTGCCTCTGGCCGAGGCGGCCATCCTGCTCGCCACGGCGCCGAAGTCCAACTCGGTCGTCATGGCAATAGACCGCGCCTTTGCGGATGTGCGCGCGGGCAAGGCGGGGCCGATCCCGCGGGAACTGCAGAACGTCCATGCAGACGGCGCGGGTTTTGAGCGGGAGCAGGGCTACAAATACCCGCACGATTTCCCCAACCACTGGGTCGAGCAGCAATATCTGCCCGATACGCTGAAAGACGTGGTATACTACGAGTACGGCGAGAACAAGACGGAGCAGGCCGCCCGGGCATACTGGGCGCGCATAAAGGGAGAGGAGCGCTGAATGGACATACGTGTGGGCGACACGCTGCTCATGAAAAAGCAGCATCCCTGCGGTTCCAACCGCTGGCTGGTGCTGAGGATTGGCGCGGATTTCAAGCTCCGCTGCGAAGGCTGCGAGCGGGAGGTCATGGGTCCGCGGTCAAAGTTCGAGCGGAGCGTCAAAGAGATAATCAGGCCGGAAACGGCGGAAGGAGAATGACATGCCGGTATACGACGGAGATCTGAAGGAGCTGCAGCGCCGCGCGGCGCGCAGGACGCAGGTCCAGGCCCAGCTGCGCGAGCTGGAGACGCAGAGGAGCGCGCTGGAGGCGCGTATCGAGGAGCTGGCGGTCGTCCTGCACGACGAGCGGGCCGATGTGGAGCGCCTGGAGGCAGGCGGGCTTACCGCATTTTTCTACTCGCTGCTGGGCAAGGGCGAGGAAAAGCTGGACAAGGAGCGGCGGGAGGCTGCTGCGGCGGCGCTGAAGTATGAGTCTGCGGCGCGGGAGCTGGCGGAGGCGGAGGACGACATAGCGCGCCTCCGGGCAGAGCTGGGCGAACTTGAGGGCGCGCATGAGGAGTATGAGCGCGCGCTCCAGGCGCGGGCAGAGGAGCTGCGCCGCAGCGGCGGCCAGGCCGGGCGCGAGCTTCTGCGCATAGAGTCGGAGATAGCGGCGGAGGAGAGCCGCCAGAAGGAGCTGGTGGAGGCCATTGCCGCGGGCAGCGACGCCTTGAACACGATAAACGCCATACTCGACGAACTGGGCGACGCTGAGGGCTGGGCTACCTTTGACCTCTTCGGCGGCGGGCTCATCTCGGACCTGGCCAAGCATGGCCACCTGGACAGCGCCCAGCACAACGTGGCTCTGCTGCAGAGCCAGCTGCGCCGCTTCAGGACGGAGCTGGCCGACGTTGGCGGCGCGGCCTCGGGTATGCAGGTGAGCATTGACGGCTTCATGCGCTTTGCGGACTATTTCTTCGACGGTTTTTTTGTGGACTGGATGGTGCTGGACAGGATACAGCAGTCCACGGAGCAGGTGCAGAGCGCCTATGCCCGCATCCACAGCGTGCTGGAGGGGCTGAACAGGGCGCTGGCGCAGTCCAATGCCCGGGAAGAGGAGCTGCGCGCGAAGGCGGATGCCATAGTGCTGAACTCGGAACGGCGGCTTTTGGAATAAAAGGAGGTTCAGGAAACGTACGAGAGCCATGAATACTATCTCAGGCGGGCCATCGAAGTCTCGAAGCAGTCCCGGGCGGCGGGGAACACGCCCTTCGGCGCGCTGCTGGTGGACGCAGAGGGCAACATCGAGGTCATAGGCCCCATCCCCGAGGTGGAGGAAGAGGCCGCCGCCGTCCACACGGGCTACTGGAACTGAGCGCCCAGGCATAAAAGCAATATGCAGCGCATTTATAAAAAGTGAAATGCCGCCCTGTGGGCGGCATTTCACTTTTTCAGCGCTCTCACATGTGGAACTTCCTGCGAGCCTCTTCCCTGAGGGAGGGGACGCGGCGGACTATGATGAGCGGGATGGACAGGCCTACGCAGCTGGCCAGGACGACCATGGACCAGCCGGGCAGCCAGCCTCCTGAGAGATAGCGGTCACAGATGAACTCAGTAAGCACGGCCAGGAGGCCTATGGCCATGAGCACGAGTACGGCCGACACGAGCAGGGAGCAGCGCCGCGTGCGGATTATCCAGTAAAGCAGCGGTATCACGAGCACAGCCGCCGCAATGATCGGCAGGGCAAGCCCGAGGAACCAGCCCATGCCGTCGAGCGCGATGGCTATGAGGCAGATGTAAGCCCCTACGGCGAGAACGTCCAGAGTCAGGCGCACCCAGATGAACATCCGCTGCACCAGCAGCGGCGGCACGAACCAGACCCAGAGCATGGCCATAGCCCCGCCGATGAAAAAGGACCACCAAATGTCGCTGTAAAACACCAGGTTCAAAAGCCCGCAGCAGATGGCCACGGAGAGCAGCATCGCGCTCAGCAGCAGCGCGGCCTCGCGGCGCGAGACCGGGGCGACCTCCTCGCGGCGCACGGGGAAGAAGCCGGGCTCGGCGGCGTCAACGGGACAGGAGGGGTTCACTACCGGCGTACGGCAGAGCGGACACTCCCGCGCGCCGGGGTTCAGCTCAACACCGCAGTTTACACAGTAGGACATACCGGCACCCCCTTAACGGTTGCTCTCGACGCGCACGTGGAGTCCCTCGCGCACGAGAAAGCGGAAAAACTCGCGCTCCAGGTCGGTCTCCTTCTGCACGCCGGAAAAGGTTATCTCGAAAACATCTCCGTAGCTGATGCTGGAGACATGCGGCCTGGCCACAGTGGCCTGACCGAGGATGACCTCCATGTGGTCGATGTATGGCCTCATGCACTCCGGCAGGGCGAAGGCCCCGGGGTTCGTGAAAACGGCGCTGTATGGCAGCACGCCTGTGAGGTGGTAGCTCAGGAGCATGATGGGGTTTTTGAGCACGCGCGGGATGAGGATGAGAAAAGGATTCATAAGCAGCCGAACGCCGCGGGTCATGGCGGCGCGGAGCTTCACGGGCTCGGCGGTGAGGCGGATGTAGTGCCGCATGAGGGCGACAAGCTGGGGAAAATCGTAGTCCCCGAGCGTAGGGTCCACGGAGGGCTGGACGGTGAGGATGAAATTCCTGAGCGTCTCCGAGGGGAAGAAGGAGCGCAGGTTCACTGGCACGGCGAGAGTGACGGGCCGCTCCCGGAGCGGCCGCTCGCGCCGCTGCTTTTCGATGAGCAGCTTCATGAGCACGGCGGCGAGGTACTCCGTTACGGAGGCGCCGTAGGAGCGGGCCTTGTCCCGGAGCTCCGAGACGGAGAGAAAACCCATCGTGACGTGGAAGGTGTAAAAGGGCTCGGGCGTGCCGCGGTTCTGATAGGCGCGGGCGACGCGGGGAAGGGCGCGCGAGGCCTTGCCGGCGTAGCGGAGATAGGCGTCCTCCCGTTCCTCGGCCCGGGGCGGCTCGTCCAGGTCGATTATCCCCTCGCCGGAGGGGATGTCCGCGCCGCGCAGGCGCAGATATTCTGCCAGCACGGCCTTGAAAAAGGTCATCGTCCCCGCCCCGTCGGCCAGGGCGTGGAAGACCTCGATGGAAATGCGGTTCATGTAATAGTAAAAGCGGATGAGCCAGCCGCTGTCCTCGTTGAAGCGCACGGGGCGGCAGGGGTCGGCCACATCCTCGCGCACGTAGGGTCCGGGCGCGGTGTTCGGCTCGAAGTAGTACCAGAAAAAGCCCCGACATATCTTGACGGCAAAGCCCGGAAAGCGCGGCAGCGCCTTGTCCACCGCCGCCTGGAGGCAGACGGGGTCCACCCGCTCGGTCATGACGGCGGAAAAGCGGTATATGGCCGAAAACTGGTCCCTCTGGATAGAGGAATACATGAAGCTGGCGTTGTCCATCCTGTACCAGGGAGTGCGGGGTCTGTCCATAGTCGCCTCCGAAGAAGGTATAATGGGATTTTACCACCCCCCGTCAAGGCTCACAAGTCGAAATTCAAAATATGTTAAAAACCACGCGGGAACTTTTCTCCCGAATAACAGTCATATGGCCACGGCGGCAAACCGCCGGAATAATCTTAGAGCAAATCAAGGAGCAAAACAAAATGAAAAAGTACATTGCGGCATTTCTCTGCATAGCCATGTGCCTGGCGCTGATGAGCGCCTGCGGCACTGAGACCAAGCCTGAAGAGAGCACCGAACCCATCACGAGCGAGCAGCCTTCCGAAGCCCCCGAGGACAGCGCCGAGCCCGAGAACCCCGAGGACAGCACTGAGCCTGAAGCCCCCGAGGACAGCAGCGAGCCCGAAACTTCGAGCCCCCTGGCCGACGCCATAACCTCCGCCCGCGGCGACGGGGAGAATGAGGCCTACCCCGTCCAGAGCGACAAGGATGCCATTGAGAGCATGTATTACGACGTGCTCGGCTTCACCGCCGATGATGTTACCGAGCTGGCCATGAGCGTCTCGCTCATAAACGTCAAGGCCTACGGCATCGTCATCGCCAAGCCCGCCGAGGGCTGCGAGGAGACCGTCAAGGCCGGGCTCCAGGGCTTTATCGACACCCAGTGCGCCAACTTCGAGACCTATCTGGCTGACCAGTACGAGATAGCGAAGAACGCCAAGCTTGAGACCCTGGATGACGGCACCATCATAATGGTCATGTGCGAGAACGCCGACGCGGTCTACGAGGCCATAGTCGCCGCCCTGGCCGCCTGACGCGGAGCGCCGCCCCTGTGGAGGGGCGGCGCTTTTTTCTGTCCTGCCCCCGCTGTTCAAGGCGGGCGGACTGTGGTATAATCGGCTAAAACGCCGGGAGGGGGTCAGGTAGTGCCAAGCAAAAAGCACAAGCTCGTGAGCGGGCCGGAGGAGCTGAAGCTCGCTCCTTTCATGCGGCTTCTGAAGGCCGTCCACAGCATGGGAGAGCCTGAGAGTTTCACACCGGAGGACCTCGAAAAGCAGCGCCGCTCCCAGGACGCGCTGGGAAACATGGCGGCCTCGATGTCCGGCCTCGTGTGGGAGCCCTTCACGCTCGCCGGCATGGACGCCGCCTGGATGCGGCTTTCCCGCGAACACAGGCGGCGCAGGGTCATCCTCTACTGCCACGGCGGCGGCTACACGAGCGGCGGCCTGGGTTTTTCCAAGGTCCTGGCCTCGAAGCTCACCCGGGCCACGGGAATGGACACCCTCGCCTTCGACTACCGCCTCGCGCCGGAGCACCCCTACCCCGCGGCGGTGGAGGATGCCCTGACCGCCTGGGGCCACCTTGAGAGCCTGGGCATAGCGCCGGGGGATATAGTTCTGGCGGGAGACTCCGCAGGCGGGAACCTGGCTCTGGTGCTCTGCCTGAAGCTGCGCGAGGCAGGCCGCGGCCTGCCGGGGGCGCTGCTGCTGATGTCGCCCTGGACGGATATGACCGCCTCTGGCGAAAGCCTGCGCGGGCGCGCGGGGATAGACCCCGTGCTCACGCCGGAATACATGTACGCCGTGCGCGAGGCCTACGCCGGGGGGCTGGACCCCTCAGACTGCCTGCTCTCGCCGCTCTTCGCGGACTTTGCGGGCTTCCCGCCGGCGCTCATCCAGGTGGGCACGCACGAGATACTCTATTCCGACGCCGAGCGCCTCGCGGAGCGGATGCTCGCGGCAGGCGCGGACTGCCGCCTGGAGGTCTGGGAGAATATGTGGCACGACTTCCAGATGTACCCCAGCAAGACAGCCTCCAACGCCATCCAGAATATGGCCCATTTCCTGCTGGAAGTGCTCTGACGGCGCGGCGCCTGCGCAGTATCGACAAAATACGCCCCATAAACAGGCGGGATTTTTGTATATGTTTTTTCGCCTGAAGGCGGCGAAAAAGCCTCGGATGATGCAAATTTGATGCAATCGTGTTATATTGTATTAGCCGGAGGTGAACGGCATGTACAGGATACTTGTCGTGGAGGACGAGAGACCCATCAGCGACCTCATCGAGATGAACCTCTCCGAGGCAGGCTACACCTGCGTCTGCGCCTATGACGGGCTGGAGGCGGCGAACCTGCTGGAGAAGGAGGGCTACGACCTCGTGCTCCTGGACATTATGCTGCCGAAGGTGAGCGGCTACGAGCTGCTCGACTTCATAAAGCCGCTGGGGATACCGGTCATATTCCTGACCGCTAAGGGTACTATGGCGGACAAGGTCAAGGGTCTGCGCCTGGGCGCGGACGACTACCTTGTGAAGCCTTTTGAGATAGTCGAGCTGCTGGCTAGGGTGGAGGCCGTGCTCCGCCGCGCCGGCAAGTCTGCAACGGAGATAAGCATCGAGGGCCTGACGATAGACACGCGCTCGCACACGGTCATGCGCGGCTCCCGCCAGATCCCGCTGACGGCCAAGGAATTCGAGCTGCTGCTGCTCTTCGTGCGCAACCGGAACATCGCACTCTTCCGCGAGACTATTTATGAGCGCGTCTGGGGCAGCGAGTACATGGGCGACTCCCGCACCGTGGACCTGCACGTCCAGCGCCTGCGCAAGAAGCTGCACTGGGACGACAAGATAAAGACCATCTACAAGGTGGGATACCGACTTGAGATCTAAGAGCGCCCGCGCCGCGTTTCCCCTGGGGCTTTTTCTGGCCTCCACCTGTGTCATGGCGGTCATCATCTGCCTCGGGGCCTGTATAGCGATAGGCCGCGGGGCCGGGCTGAGCTACCCGGCCTACGCTGTTTTCCTGCTGCTCGCCTCCCCGGCGGGCGGCGGGCTCGTTGCGTTTTTTTCGCTGCGGGCTCAGGGGCGCGCGGCGCGCGAAGCGGAGCGCCGCCGCCAGCAGGCGGAAGAGCTGGAGGGCGAGGTTAAGCTGCTTGAGGAGGCGGCGGAGCGGCGCGAGGAGTTCATCGCCAGCTTCGCGCACGAGCTCAAGACGCCGCTCACCGCCATAATAGGCTATGCCGACATGCTCCGCTCCCGCGAGATGAGCCCGAAAAACAGGTTCACCGCCGCGGGCTATATCTTTTCCGAGGGCAAGCGGCTGGAGGCCCTCTCCCTCAAGCTCATGGAGATAATAGTCTCCGGCAAGCAGGGTATAGAGCGCCGCAAGTTCGACGCGCCGTATTTCATACGCGAGGTCGCGGCTGTAACCGTGCCGTCCCTGGCCTCAGACGGCATGACCCTGGACATGCGCTGGGAGCAGGGCGAGGTGGAGATAGAGCCGGACCTCTTCAAGACGCTCATGATAAACCTCATCGACAACGCCCGCAAGGCCTCGCGCAAGGGCCAGACGATAGAGCTCTTCGGCAAGCGCGAGGAGGATGGCTACGCCTTCTATGTCCGGGACCACGGCCGGGGCATGAAGAAAGAGGACCTCTCGCGTATAACGGAGCCGTTCTATATGATAGACAAGAGCCGCTCCCGCGCGCAAAACGGAGCGGGCCTCGGCCTGGCCCTCTGCCAGCGCATAGCCGAGCTGCACGGCACCACCCTGGAGTATGAGAGCGAACCGGGCGAGGGCACCACCGTTCGCGTCTTCCTGAAGGGAGGCGGCGGGGAGTGAAAAAGCCGAAGCCCGGCCTGTATGCCGCCATCCTGACGCTGTTGGTCTTTGCCGTCTGCCTGACCGTACCCGCCCTCATGCTCCGCGGCCGGACGCAGGAGCCCGCCGCGCAGGAGGAGAGCCCGTCACCCACGGAGGTCCTCAGCCTCGCCGAGCGCGTGCAGCTCTATACACTGTACGACGAGGGTCAGCTCTCCCGCCGCGCCCTTGACGCCGAGGAGATAGACGGCGACATCCTCGTCGCCGCCATCCGCCGCGCCAACGCCGTGGAAAACGTCCTCGTGGCAGACCACGGCGCCCAGCGCAGCCTCAGCTCCACCGGTACGAACTTCTACACCGTTTCCGAGGGCGGCAAGACCATCCGCGTCCTGGAGTACTACCGCGAGTGGACGGGCGACTGGAGCAACTGGTTCTGGATAAAGCTCGATATCGACACGCTGGACGTCTTCTACTGCTACTACAGCGCCTCCTGCGAGCGTAACCTCGCCGACTACAACGCTGACGACTACTACAACGCCTCCGCGCTGCTCGGAAGCTTTGCCTCGGCGCTCGACTACGACGGATTTCAGAAGATCCCGGAGGGTATAGAGGACAACGTCCCCTTCGAGGTCCGGCTCACTAACAGCGCCGCGGGCGAGGAGCGCAGCTACGAGTGCCGCATGCATACCTACTCCGACTCCGCCTCCCTGCTCGTTGACCGCGAATTTACGCTCACAGGCTGAAATATGCAAAAATGATGCGAAAATGATGCAATTCTGACGAAAATACGATACAACCGCCCTGTATGATATGCATACAGGGCGGTTTTTCCGCCCCGCGAAAGGAGCGGCTATGAAAAACATGCGAAAATTGTCCGGGGCGCTTCTGGCGCTGCTGCTCGTGCTGCTGCTGGGCATAGGGGCCATGGAGGCGGGCTCGTCAGGCGAGAGCAGGGACAAACCCCGGCAGACGGAGGGGGGCACGGAGCCCAGAATGGAACAGCCCTCGCCCGCCGGCGCGGACGACTGGCGCCTGACGCTGGTGAACACGGAAAATCCCCTGTCCCGGGATTATGAGCCCGATACCGCTGAGGCCGACAACGGCTATCTCTTCGATTTGCGTGCCGTGGAGTCCCTGCGTGCGCTGCTCCAGGCCGGACGCGAGGCGGGCCTGGACCTCGTCGTTACCTCCGGCTGGCGCAGCTGGGCCTATCAGGAGCAGCTCTTTGAGGACAAGGTGGGACGCGTCATGGCCGAGACCGGCCTCGGGCGCGCCGAGGCCGAGGAGCTTGCCGCAGCCGAGGTCGCCCGCCCCGGCACGAGCGAGCACCAGCTGGGCCTTGCGGTTGACATAATATCAAGCGCCCATCCGGAGCTGGACGAGAGCTGGGCGCAGACGGAGGAGGCCGAGTGGCTCAAGGAAAACTGCGCAGACTACGGTTTCATCCTGCGCTACCCGCCGGACAAGTCCGGCATCACGGGCATAGTCTGGGAGCCCTGGCACTTCCGCTATGTGGGCGAGGAGGCCGCGCAGTACATAATGGAAAACGGCCTCTGCCTGGAGGAATATCTGGAGGAGCAGCAGTAAAAAAAGCCCCGCCGCCCGATTTGGGCGACGGGGTGGATTTTTGGGAATCCCTCAATTTTTCCTCCAGGTGGAGGGCAGGAAGAGGATGAGCATGGGGTAGATCTCCAGGCGGCCTACCAGCATATCGAAGGAGAGCAGCACTTTGGAAAAGTTGGAGAACATGCCGTAGTTCCCCATGGGGCCTACGAGGCTGAGGCCGGGGCCGACGTTGGAGATGCAGGACGTGACCGCGGTGAAGTTTGTCTCAAGATCGTAGCCGTCGAGCGAGACGGCCAGGGTGGACAGGAAGGTTATGCCGATATAGAGTGCGAAGAACACCAGCGCGCAGCGGATGGTCGTCGTGTCTATGCTGTGGCCGTCGAGCCGGACGGAGACGGTGCGCCTGGGGTTGAGCAGCTTGCCGAGCTCCTGCTTGGCGGCGCTGGCAAGGATGTGTATGCGCGAGACCTTGATGCCGCCGCCCGTGCTGCCCGCAGAAGCGCCGATAAACATGAGCAGCACCAGCATCCCCTTGGAGAAGGCGGGCCAGTGGTTGAAGTCCGCCGTGGCGAAACCGGTGGTCGTCATGATGGAGGAGACCTGGAAGAAGGACAGGCGCAGGCTGTGCCAGAATCCGCCATAGTCGCCGTTTATGTCCAGGGCGATGGCGAGGGTGGCAAAGGCTGCGATGCCGAAATAGAGATGCAGCTCCGAGTTTTTGAGCGCCGGCCGGAACTTGCGCATGATGAGCAGGAAATAGATGCTGAAGTTGACGCCGAAGAGCAGCATGAATACGCCAGTGACGACGTCAATATACGCGCTGTTGTAGAAGCCTATGGAGGCTGCCTTGACGCTGAAGCCGCCGGTGGCGGCCGTGGCCATGGCGTGGTTCACGGAGTCGAAGAAGGGCATCCCGCCCAGGCAGAGCAGGAGGATGAGCATGACGGTGAGCGCGACGTAGATGAGGTAGGTGATGGCGGAGCTGTGCCGGATGCGCGGCACGAGCTTCCCGACCTGAGGCCCCGGCACCTCCGCGCGCATGATGTGCATGCTCCGTTCCTCGGAGAGGGGCAGCACGGCCATGATGAAGACGAGCACGCCCATGCCGCCTATCCAGTGGGAGAGGCTGCGCCAGAGCAGCACGCCGCAGCTGAGCTCCTCGACATTGGCGACAACGGAGGCGCCCGTCGTCGTGAAGCCGGAGACGATCTCAAAGAAGGCGTCGAAATAGTTCGGTATCTCGCCGGAGAAGACGAAGGGCAGCGCGCCCACAAGGCTCATGAGCAGCCAGGAGAGCGCGACGCTGACGAAGCCCTCGCGCGCGTAGATGTCGTGATGCCGGAGCTTGGGCAGCGTCAGCAGCCCGAAAAGGGCGGCCGCAATGAGCATCGTGCAGACAAAGGGCAGCACGCTTTCGCCGTAATAGAGCGCCGTAAGCGTCGGCAGCACCATGAGCGTGGCCTCGACCGCCATGACGCGGCCGAGTATTTTGGATATCATCCTGTAATTCATGGCCGGCGGCTACTCCTCAAATATATCGTCGAATTGCTGCATGCCGAACTTGGTCGTTACGGCTATAACGCTGTCGTGGAGCTTAACGCAGTCGCTGCCGCCGGGTATGATGCACTCGTTGCCCCGGATGATGGCGGCCAGCAGGGTGTCGCGCCGGATGCGAAGGCTCTTCAGCGGTATGCCGAGGTAGTCCGCGGGGCGCTTTATGGAGAATTCCAGCGCCTCGGCCTTGCCGTCTGCGATCTCGTGCAGGGACTCGATGCCGCTGGCGTCTATGGAGTTCTGCATGGCACGGACGTAGGTGACGATGTTGTCCGCGGCGATGTTCTTGGGGGTGACGAAGCTGTCGAGCTTGTGGGAGTCCACCATGCGGCGGAAGCAGTCGTCGTTGACCTTGGTGATGACCTTGCCGGCGCCGGAGCGCGCGGCGAACATGGAGGTTATGATGTTGTTCTGGTCGCTGCCCGTGAGGGCGACGAAGGCGTCCGTGGTGCGGATGCCCTCCTCCTCAAGGACCTTGGGGTTTGTGCCGTCTCCGAGGAGTATCTCGGCGCGCGGGAGGAAGCCCTTGATTATCTCGCAGTGCTCCTCGCTGCGCTCGATGATGCGCACTCGGATGCCGGCGCCGAGCAGGGCCGAGCCGAGGTAGAGAGATATGCGTCCGCCGCCCAGTATCATTACGTCGCGGACACTGCGCTTGTAGGAGCCGACGGACTTGAAAAAAGCGCTCATCTCCGCGGCGGGGCCGACGACATGGAGCACGTCGCCCGCAGAGAGGACGAAGTCGCCCTTGGGGATGATGACGCGCCCGTCGTGCTCGACTGCGCAGATGAGGAGGTTGGAAGCATATTTGTCGCGCAGCTTGACTAGCCTGAGCCCGCACAGCGGGGACTCGGGCGCGAGGGTGAACTCCACCATTTCTGCCCGGCCCTTGGCGAAGGACTCGACCTTGGCTGCGGAGGGGAAGCGGAGTATGCGGGAGATCTCAGAGGCTGCGGCCTGTTCCGGGTTCAGCACGAGGGAGAGGCCGAGCTCGTCCTTGAGAAAGACCATTTGGCGGAAGTATTCCATCGTGCGCACCCGCGCGACGGTGTTGCTGACGCCCAGCTTCTTGCCCGTGAGGCAGCAGAGCATGTTGACGGAGTCGTCGCTTGTGACGGCGATGAGCAGGTCGGCTTCTCCGACTCCGGCCTCAGTAAGGACGGTATAGTCCGCACCGTTGCCGTAGAGCACCATGGCGTCCACGCCGGTGGATATCTCCTCAAGGCAGTCTGCGTCGGTGTCGATAACGGTTATGTCGTGACCCTCTTCGGCGAGGCGTCTAGCTATCTCCTGGCCCATGCGCCCGGCTCCGACAAGAACGATCTTCATTGTCCCTTACGCTCCTGTTGCTTAGAAATTTTCGCGCGGCGTCGGCCGCGGCCCCGGTTCCTCGGCTGAGAGGACTTGGCGGCGTAGAAGCTCTGCATGCTCTCGTCCGCGCGGTAGGCGAGGCGGCCGGCGGAATAGCTGCCGTCGTCGGAGTGCTTGAATTTTATCCTCAGCAGCAGCTTGCCGTCCTGGGGGCACTCGGCGAGGCACATGTATCTCTGGTCGCCCTGGTTTATCCAGCGGGAGAATTGCATCTCGGCACCACAGATGGGGCAGGCCGGGGCGGCGAGGGAACAGTCGGCAAAGGCGTCGCCCTTGGAGGCGTAGCCGGAGAAGGCGCTGTGGGCGATGGGCTCGGGAGTGTCCGGGCGGGGCTTCTTCTCCTTGGGCGCGCCGCGGTGGGAGAGTATCTCCACGGCGTCGGCATACTGCTCCATGCCCGAGACCATGTCGAGCCGTGAGCAGACGAGGCCGGTGTTGTAGGCGTCGCCCAGCGCATCGTGGGCCACGCGGGTCTGCTCGATGCCGAAGTGCTCCATGGCGGTGGCGAGGGACTTCTGGTTTTTGTCACCGCCGGTCTGGAGGTTGTATATGAGCTGAAGGTTTACCCAGCCGGCTATCCAGTCCCAGTCGAGGTCGTGAATGATGATGTTCTGCTCCATGATGCCCTGGTCGTCATAGCCCCAGGTGAGGAAGGTGACCCCCTCGCCGCACCAGGCGCGGAACTGCTCAAGCGCCTCCGGGAAGGAGACGCCGTGGGAGAGCCGCTCCTTGTCGAAGCCGGTGAGCTTTTTTACTTTGTAGTGCATGCGCTTGAAGTATACGGGCTTGACGTCTATCTGAAATTCCTCGCCCGGGGTCATGTCCTCGTTGAGGCGAACGGCGCCTATCTGGATTATCTCACCCCGCAGGTGGATTGGCAGCCTGTTGAAAACGGAGGATTTGGAGCTCATCGCCTGATTCCACTCCAGATCCACCACTACATAATTCATCGGAATACCGTCCCCTTTTCCCTTAGCGCTGACGCTAAACACATTCCCAGTCATTATATCACAGGGTAAAATATATATCAATCAGGCATTTGGCCCGTGAAGCGCATAAAAATAGTATAAAGCCCAAATCCCCAAAGCGGCCGTCCGCCCCCACCCGGACGCTGGATTACTGCCGGCCCCACGTCGCCGCAGCCGCCCCGTAGGGGACGGCGTCCTCGACGTCCCGCCGTCACGGCCCACGCCGGCCTCACCACATTCCTCAAACCCCCTCGTAGGGGCGGGGTTCTATCCCCGCCCGGCGTCGAATTACTGTGGGCGTCCGTAAATCGCAGGGGCTGCGGGCGGCGGAGCCGCCCGCAAAGGGGGAACCCCCGGCGAGGGTTCCCCCTTTGACCCCCTCCTGCGCTTTGTGAGCACAAGGAGAGTTCCGCGCGCTGCGGCGCGCGG
>UQUO01000036.1 GCA_900544295.1 uncultured Eubacteriales bacterium
CGGGCGGGGTCCAGGGGCGGAGCCCTGGCCGCGCGCCGCAGCGCGCGGAACTCTCCTGTGCCAAAGAAGCGCAGGAGGGGGTCAAAGGGGGAACCCTCGCCGGGGGTTCCCCCTTTGCGGGCGGCCTAAGCCGCCCGCAGCCTCGCAACCCTTATATTCCCGCGTCCGGGCGGGGGTGGAACCCCGCCCCTACGTGGGCTGGTGGAACGTGGTGACATCGGCGTAAGGTACGTCGAGAACGCCACCCCATGAATTGAATCAAAAATGCCGCCCTTTGGGCGGCATTTTTACATTATAAGCAGCGAGAGCGGTATGAGCAGCACAAGCGCCGCCACGTTTACCACGGTAAAATACAGCATATACTTCCCCGCCCTTGAACCCGGAACGGCGCAGTAGAGCTTGAACGAGATGAGGCTCGCCAGCGAGGCGATGATGGTACCCAGCCCGCCCACGTCGGTACCGAGGAGCAGGCCCTTCCAGTCCTCCGTGAAGCCCGCCAGCAGCACCGCGGCTGGGACATTGCTGATGACTTGGCTGGCCAGCAAGCTGGTGAAAAACGTGCTTCCGTCAAGCATAGCCGACAGAGTGTCGTTCACCACCGGGATGTTGCCTATGTTGCCGGCAAATATGAAAAAGAACACAAAGGTCAAAATCAGACAGTAATCCACCTGCTTGAGCGCCGCGCGGTCCACCAACAGCAGCGTCAGAAACACCACCACAGTAACAGCACCGTAATGCACGACGCGCATGACCGCCAGCAGACACATGATGAACAGCACGATACACAGCGCGAGGCGCCTTACGTGCGTTATCTCCGCTCGCTCACCGAAGTTCACCTCTATGCCGCCCTTCGGACCAAACACTACAGCCAGTATGAGAAGCACAAGGCTCGCCCCCGCTATGGGCAGCACAGCCGCAAAGAAATCCCCGGTCGGCACGGAGTATATCGCGTATATGTATAGATTCTGCGGGTTGCCAACGGGCGTCGCCATGCTGCCAAGGTTCGCGGCAACGGTCTGAAGCACGATGACAGGAATGAGCCGGTCCGTGCGGCCTATGGCCTGTAAAATCAGCACCGCAAAAGGTACGAATGTAATGAGCGAAACATCGTTCGTCACAAGCATAGAGGTGAAAAACGGCAGCAGTACAAGTATCATCGTCACGCGGCGGAGGCTCCCGCGTCCCGTAAGCAGTCTCTGGGCCATAACCGCGAAAAGTCCGCAGCCCTTCAGCCCATCCACCACCGCCATGAGGCAGAACAGCAGGCACAGGACGCGCAGGTCGATGTAATCCATGTACTCAGGCCCGGGCGGAACTGCAAGCATCGATAAAAGAGCCGCGACAGCCGAGATGACAAGCACCGGCTCGCGGCGGAAAAAGGCGGACACGCCCTTCAAAGCGCACACCTCCGCTTAAAAGTCGCGTACATGATAGCACGACAGGCGAAAATGTCAATAGCCCTCCCCAATCTATTGTGTTTTCGATGGAAAGAGGCTATAATTTTCCCCGGGAGTGATGCCTTGTGCCGGACGAATACACAATGCGCGCCATAGCGCACATACGCAGCGACTTTGACAGCAAATTCGGTATCCCGCGCCAGAGCGGTGTGGTCCCGGAGCTGGAGGCCGACATAGTTTTCACGCCGGAGTTCCGCAATCCGGATGCCCTGCGCGGCATAGAGCGCTGCTCGCATATCTGGCTCATATGGCTCATCTCCGGCAACCTGCGGGAGGGTTGGCAGCCCACGGTGCGCCCACCCAGGTTTGGCGGCAACGCGCGCTGGGGCGTATTTTCCACGCGCTCGCCCTTTCGCCCCAACCCCATCGGCCTGTCCTGCGTACGTCTCGGCGGCCTTGACTTGCACGGTCCGGAGGGGCCCGTCCTGCATGTGCTCGGCGCAGACCTCATGGACGGCACGCCCATCCTCGATATAAAGCCCTACGCGCCTTATACAGACTCCATCCCAGACGCCACGGACGGGATAGCCCGCCCGGGCTGGGAGCGGGAGCTGCGCGTCGAGTGTGCGGAGGCTTTGCTCTCCCGCCTGCCTGAGCGAAAGCGTGCCGCCGCGCTCGCCGTGCTCGCGGAAGACCCCCGCCCCGCCTACCAGGCCGACCCCGACAGGGTCTACGGCATGGCCTTTGCGGGTTTCGACATACGCTTCACCGTTTCTGACGGTGTGCTCACCGTGCGGGATATCATCCGCACCGCATCTGAAAAGGAGGCTCACATATGAAACGCTTCGGCTTCGGCGCAATGCGCCTGCCCATGCTCGACGGCGAGGTCGATAAGGCCCAGTTCTGCGCCATGATCGACGAATTTCTCGCCGCAGGCTTCACCTACTTTGACACCGCCCACGGTTACCTCGACGGCAAGAGCGAGCTTGCCATCCGCGGCTGCCTCTGCGCACGCTATCCGCGTGAGAGCTTTCAGCTCGCCGACAAGCTTTCCGCCGGCTTTTTCAAGACGCGCGAGGAGGTCCTCCCCTTCTTCGAGGAGCAGCTGCGCTGCACCGGCGCGGGCTACTTCGACTACTACCTCATCCACGCCATGAGCGCTGAGCGCTACGATTTTTACCGCGAAGTCGGCGCCTTCGATATCATCCCCCAGCTGAAGCGCGAGGGCCGCGTGCGCCATTTCGGCATGTCCTTCCACGACAAGGCCGAGGTACTGGACCGCATACTCACCGAGCATCCGGAGCTGGAGTTCGTGCAGCTCCAGTTCAACTACCTAGACTATGAGGACCCCGTCGTCGAGAGCCGCAAGTGCTATGAGGTCTGCGTGAAGCACGGCAAAAAGGTGTCCGTCATGGAGCCTGTCAAGGGCGGCGCGCTGGCGGAGCTGCCCGCGGACGCGGGCGCCATCCTCGACGCTCTGGGCGGCGGCAGCCACGCGAGCTACGCCCTGCGCTTTGCC
Organism: uncultured Eubacteriales bacterium; assembly: GCA_900544295.1. GTDB lineage: Bacteria > Bacillota > Clostridia > Oscillospirales > Oscillospiraceae > Scatomorpha > Scatomorpha intestinigallinarum. The sequence goes on from UQUO01000036.1 coordinate 2,917, forward strand.
GAGAGCTTTGATAACGTCTTCATGGTGCTCTCCGGCATGAGCACGCTGGAGCAGATGCGCGACAACCTCGCCACGATGTCCGACTTCCGCCCGTTGGACGACGCGGAACTCGCCGCGGTTCATAAAGTCGCCGCCACCCTGCGCGGCAAGGGGGCGATCCCCTGCACCGCCTGCCGCTACTGCACCTCGGGCTGCCCCGCGGGCATCGACATCCCCAGCTGCTTCTCCTGCTTCAACTCCAAGCGCATGTTCGGCCGCCCGCAAAGCTCTGAGCGCTACGCCGAGCTGACCAAAAACGGCTCCGGCCCCAACGACTGCATCGGCTGCGGCCAGTGCGAGGAGGCATGTCCCCAGCACCTCAAGGTGCGCGAGCTGCTGCGCGAGGTAGCGGCGGAATTCGGGGAGGGCTGAGCATGCAGCCCTACGCCCTGGATTTTGCTGAGGACGTCGAGATAAACGGCAGCAGGCAGAACATACGCATACGCTCCCGCTCCCTGGCCCTGCCCGCGCTGCTGTTCCTGCACGGCGGCCCGGGCGTTACGGACCGGCATCTGGTCCTCAAAAGTTGCGAACAGCTGACCAAAAGCTGCACGCTCGTCTGCTGGGACCAGCGCGGCTGCGGCAAGAGCTTCACGCCCGCCTCACTTGGCGAGCACTTTGACATAGATACCTTTGTGGAGGACGCGCGCCAGGTGACCGAATACGTCTGCACACGGCTCGGCAAGCGTCAGATCTACATCGTGGGCCACTCCTGGGGCAGTATACTCGGCGTTCTGCTCGCCCAGAGGCACCCGGAGCGTATCGCGGGCTACATAGGCATGGGCCAGTTCTGCCAGGGTGTGGAGAACGAGCTGCTCTCCTACGAGTTCGTCCTGGCGGAGGCCGAGCGCCTGGGCGACCGCCGAGCGGTCGAGAAGCTCCGCGGCATCGGCGCGCCCGTCGAGGGGCGCTACCGCACGAAGCAGGACATGCGCATCCAGCGCGACTACCTGACCCGCTACGGCGGCGGCAACTGGCAGAAGCGCGAGGGCATCGTGCAGAGCATCCTCATGCCTCTTGTAAAAACCCCGGAATACCGTCTCTCCGAGCTGCCGGGCATGGTAAAGGGCCTGCTGCACAGCCAGGAGGAGCTGGTAGACGAGGTCGTGGCGCTTGACTTTTTCCGCGACGTGCCTGAGCTCAAAGTACCGGTAATCCTCACTGAAGGCCGCCACGACCAGAACACGCCCGCCTCGATAGCGCACCGCTGGTACGACGGGCTGCGCGCGCCTAAGAAACAGTGGATATGGTTTGAGAACTCGGCCCACTCGCCCATACACGAGGAGCCGGAGCGCTGGTGCGAAGAAGTTCGCGCAGCGCTCTTCGGGGCCTGACATTTTGAAAGGAAGTCATTTGAATTGTACGATGAACTGACCGAGGTTGACGTCAAGAAAATGCGCGAGGAGCTGGAATACCGGCAAAACGTTCTGCGCCCGAAGCTGATCGACGACGTAAAGGTCGCGCGCGAGTTCGGGGATTTGAGCGAGAACTTCGAGTACAAGGCCGCCAAGCGCGAGAAGAACCGCAACGACAGCCGCATCCGCTATCTTGAGCGCATGATAAAGACGGCGAAGGTGATCGAGGCCCGCTCTGGCAGCAGCGAGGTTGGGCTGTTCGACCGGGTAAAGATATATATCGAGGAGGACGACGAAGAGCGGGACATCCGCCTCGTCACCACGCTCCGGCAGAACGCGCCGCTGGGGCTTATCAGCAAGGAGTCGCCCGTAGGCGCGGCGCTGATGGGCCACAGGGTCGGCGACCGGGTCAAGGTCGAGGTGAACGAGGACTACAGCTATTACATCGTCATCCGTGAGATAGAAAAAGGCAGCGACGACGAATCGCTGCCCATAAGAGGCTACTGAAAAACCGGGGAGGCGTCAGCCTCCCCGGTCTCATTATGTGGTTTTTACTTCACGCTCTGGCAGAAGCGCATTATCATGGCCGCAGCCTGGGCGCGGGTGGCGGTGGCGAGCGGGGTCAGAGCGCCATTCTCGTCGCCCTCGGTGAGGCCGCTGCCGCAGGCCCACTGGAAGGCCGCGACGGCGTACTCGCTGATGCTCGTCGCGTCGACGTAGCTGAGGATGTTGGTATTCTCGCCGACAGAGACGTCATAGCCCTTTATCTGGGCGTAGCGGTAGAGCATGGTCACCAGCTGCTCGCGGGTGATGGCCGCAGTCGGGTTCTCACCGTCGGAGATACCGTTGGTGATGACCCACTCCTGGGCCTTGGCGTACCAGCTGTTGCCGCCGGTGGTGTCAACGCCGCTCATGCGGGCGATGATGGTCCAGACCATCGCGCGGGTCAGCGTGTCGTTCGGGGCGAACACGTAGGTGTCCACGCCGTCCATGAGCTTGTTCTCGTAGACGTACTTGACAGCGCTGTAGTACCAAGCGGAGGTCGGCACGTCGTAGAACGGGAACGCGGGGACCTCAGGCTCCTCGGGCTGCTCCGGCTCGGGGACGTAGGGCGTGTCGGGGTGACGCACCCACACGGCGGTGAAGGTCACGTCCTTGGTGACGGTGTAAGGCGAGAGCGCAGAATAAGTGGTCGTGCCGTCAGACCAGCCGAGGAAAGCGTAGCCGCTCTTGCTCGGGGCCGCGGGGAGTTTTATCTTGGTGTTTTTATCCACGGTATAGATGCCGTTGTACTCAACCGTCACAACGCAAGTCGTCTCGGGGTCAACAACAACATTGCCCACGAAGGTGCCGTAAGACTCGAACACTCCTCTGCCGACGTTGACACTGTTGTTATTGTTGCCAGTCAGCCTGAGGCTGGAGTCCTTGTCAACTGTGACAACCATGCCGGCTTGCACATCATTGTAGTCTATTACGTAGTCAGCCTTAGTGTCACCAGTCTTGGGCAGTTTGCTTCCGCAGCTGCTTATGTTTACATCGGAGTTTTTGAGAGTAAGATCGCCGCCATTGCAGAATATAGCGCTGTACCCGACGTTACTGATATTGAGCGTGCTGTTATTGAGGGTGATGCCGTTAACGCTGAAACCAAAGTCGCCGCAGCCATACACATCGACGTAAGCATTTGTGAAATCTAGTGTCCCGCCGTTAGTGAGGTTGCCGTCTACAGTGTTCACGTCAAAACTGCCGTTATCGATGATAAACTTGGCATCCACGCCGCCCATAGTGAAGCCACGGTTAAGTTCTACGAATTTGAGGACGCTGTTGCCAGTCAGCTCAAACGTGGAACCAGCGCCAATGTTAATTGCCGTGCCGTCGTTATTTCTCGTAGTGTCAACGTTTTTGGTACCATTGATAGTCATGTTGACACCATTCAGGACGAAGCTGGCGCCACTATTAACATTAAATGCGATAGTGCTCGCACCCTCCGCAACGGTCACGTCAACTTTATGGCCTCCGCCAATAATAGTGACGTTTTTAGCGATGCTGTACTTTGCCGGATCAAGCTTGCAGTCTTGCAGCACGTAAAGCGTGCCGCCGTTAGCCACAACAGCATTCATTGCCTTGGCAAGCGAATCATAGCCAGTATTTCCGACCTTGGCCACATACTCATTTTTGTTGCCATCGCCCTCAACAGTAGCGTTCGTCACACCGCCGTCATTGTAAGTTGCGCCAGCTGCGATGGTAATGGTCTTATCGCTGTCAAGCGTTATGGTGCCCATGTTAGTAAGCGTCTGATCAGCGGCGACTTCGACGTTGGCTCCGCTGAGCTTAACAGTGCTGCCGTTGGGGACAATAAAGTTATAGACGTCTTGGTCTGGTATATTGTCGTTGGCTCTGAATTTAGTAACCTCGAAGTTAATGGCTTTCCCTGCCTTTTGGACGCTCACATTATTAAGCTCACCAACCACACCGGAAGTTTTAGTAACTGTGGGGGTTAAATAGGCATGGGCGATATTACTGTTAGCATCAATATTATAAGTAATACTACCCGTGACGCCGCTGCCGTCAGGAGTACCAGAGTCGGTTGTAAAGCATCCCCTAGTTGCGCTCGTTTCAAGCGATTCTATGTCAGTACCAACAATGTTGACAGTAGCGCTGCCAACAAAGCCTCTGTTAGTAGCAGCATAATACTCAATATCGCAGTTCGTAAGAGTTACATTGCTGCTTACAGTTTCGCCATTTATGCCGCCTATGTAAAAGTACGTAACAGTGCATCCTGTGAGATTAACTGTCGCGGAATTCACTTTTGTGCTGCCGCCGCCACCAGCACCGCAAACTGTCATGGTGCTGTTGTTCGCAGTAATAATAACTTCGTTTGCAACAGCATTCGTTACCATTTTCCCGCTTTCTATGTTTCTCGTACCCTCTTTGCCGTTGCCCCAAGAACCGCCATTAACATAGCTTTCATTTCCGTTTAGAACAACGCCATCCAAGTTAATGGTTACTGTGCCATTAACGCAGGTATTTCTTGCTCCGGCGCCGTAAATTATTGACGTGACTTTAGCGCTACCGGAAAGCGAAATATAAACATCATCGGTAACTTCGGAGCAAAGATCGGTGCCTGCCTCTTCCTCGCCATAGTTGCCGCCGAACAGCCTGTATATTGTACCGCCGGTCATAGTGATACTGGTGCTGGCAACAGTGACACGATCATTGCGGCCATCAGCGCCGCCGAAAACCTGGGTATTTTCAGAAACGCCAACATAGCTTTTGTCGCCGTTAACAGTCCAGGAGATATAGGCGCTCTCGCCGGTTGCTGTGAATCCACTAACTGTCGCCACAGTACCGTCAGAAGGCTTAGAGTCCGTGATGGTAATTGGCACGCCGTTGGCAAAGAAGTAATTTCCACTGCCAGTAGGTGTGGGCTCAGCCTCGTTAGTGTCCCCATCCGCCAGCGCGCCAAACGGCAGCAGAGATGCTACCATTACGAGCGCGAGGAGGATGGCGAGTATCGACTTTTTCATGCGATTTCTCCCCTTCATTTTACTTTTATAGTGCCACATGAGGCGGGGAGACCCCCCGCCTCAAAAAGGGCCATGGCCCTTTGCGCTGTTCTGTCTCTCAATTTACCACTTTCTGAGAGGTATTTCAAGTAAAATCTGCGTAAAAATCGAATAATTTTTTCTTTACTCCGGGAATTTTGCATTTTCCCGTCAAAATTGCTGGATGAGCGTATACTTTCCGGCTTCATCAGTGTATACGGCCTCGGTATCTCGGTCTAGAAGCTCCAGCTCAGGGGTCTCGGCCTCGTAGCGGACGCAGGTGCCGCAGGAGCTGGACAGCTTGCGCGGCACCGGCGTCATCTGCGCGGCTATCCCCCTCCCGCTCAGGCTCCGGCTGCTCCGCAGGGCCGCCAGATGCGTGTGGAAGGTCGCTATGTACCGCGTCATTTCTTCAGCTTCAGCCGGAAGTCCGCGCCCTCGGGGGCGGTCTCCACCTTGTAGCCCTGACTCTGGCCGTAGCGCGTCACGTTCTCCACCGAGCACTGGTTATCCACCAGCACCTCCAGCTCCGCAGGCTTCTCGGCCGCCACCGCCTTGCGCACCATGACCACCGGTATCGGGCAGGAGTGGCCCCGCGCGTCTACTGTCTTCATGCCTTCTCCTCCTTCCCCGGAAGATTCATCAGCGAGACGGCAAGGCACACCGCAAAGCCCAGGATGACCGCGACCTTGCCCGTCGTCGAGATGCCGCCGACGACAAGCTCGCCCGCCTCGTTCAGCGCGTCCGCGTTGCCGGCGAGGCCGAAGTTGTGCGATATCGCCGCGCCCGCCATCATGCCGAGCACCGTCACCGCGCTGTCGCCGTTGCCCTCGCCAGCGAGGATGAGCTGCCTCAGCGGGCAGCCGCCAAGCAGCACCGAGCCCCAGCCCACGAGCGCCATGCCCAGGAAGTTCCACAGGTGCGAGCTGTGGGACACCGGCTGAAGCTCAAAGCCCAGCTTGAAGCTGCCGTTTATGAGGTTGCCGACAAGCACGACCACGAAAATCGCCACAAAGCCGTACAGGAGCTTGAAATCGCGGAACATAAAGGCGTCCCTCAGGCCGCCCGCCATGCAAAGCCGCGCCCTCTGCGCCAGCGCGCCGACGACGGCCGCAATGAGCAGCGCCGCGATGACCGGCGCGCGCATGGAGCCCGGCCCCTCGGTGCTGGACTTGAACAGCGTCGGCACGGTCAGCACGAGTATGAGCAGCCCTGCCATAATGACCGGCAGGACGCCGCCCTCGGCCTTCCCCACCGGATACGCCCGCTTGAGCGAAAAGCCCCGGTTCAGGAAAATGACGCCGACACCGATACCCAGCGCAAAGCCGCAGAGTGCCACGAGCGCGTTGAGGTCTCCCCCGCCGAGCCTTATCATCATGCGCAGCGGGCAGCCCAGGAAGGCCAGCGCGCCTATCATGACAAAGCCGCCCAGAACAAAGCGCGTCGCGGGCGAGGAACCCGCTTTGGCCTTGAATTCCCGCGTAGCAACAGACATGATGAACGCGCCCAGCACGAGGCCGATTATCTCCGGACGCACATACTGCACCTTCGCCGCGCTATGCAGACCGCAGGCTCCCGCGATGTCACGCAGGAAGCAGGCTATGCAGAAGCCCATGTTCGACGGATTGCCCAGCATCGTCAGCGCCACCGCAGCGACGCCCACCGCCGCGCCCGCCAGTACGACGAGCCAGCTCACTTTTTTCATTGGTCATCCCTCTCTTTTGCCAAAACAGGTTTTGAACGTTATTCTCATTATAGAATAACGTTCAAGTAATTTCAACAAATATTTTGAGGATTTCGACTAATTTTTAGATGGCATTCGCTCTCAGATGGCTGCGATAGCCGAGAGGGCCGCGTCGATGTCCGCCTCGGTATTTGCCCAGCCGGTGGAAAAGCGAACGCTGCCCTCCGGGAAGCTGCCGAGCGTCTTGTGCGCCGAGGGCGCGCAGTGCAGGCCGCAGCGCGTAAGTATGCCGAACTCTCGTTCCAGCCGCCAGGCTGCCTCTGCGTTGTCGCAGTTCAAAAAGCCAACAGAAAACACACCTGTCCATCCCTCAGGGACAGTTGCGCCGTACAATTTGACGTTTTTCAGGCCATAAATGCCCTCCAGGAAGCGTTTTGAGAGGGTTTTCTCGTGGTTTTCAAGGGTTTCTATCCCGGTGTTTTCAAGCCACCCGAGCGCGGCCTCCCAGCCATAGACGCCGGGCATGTTAGGCGTACCGGACTCAAAGCGGTCCGGCATCCAGCCGGGCAGCTCCTCCGAGTACGAGGCGCTTCCGGTGCCGCCCGCGACGAGGGGCGTGAGCCGCCGGGCAAAGTCCGCGTCCAGCAGAAGCGCGCCTATGCCCTGCGGGCCGAGCAGGCCCTTGTGTCCCGGCACGACCAGGGCGGAGAGGCCAAAGCGCTCAAAATCCACCTCGATATGCCCCGCCGTCTGCGCGGCGTCGAGCGCGAAGGGGACGCCGCGCTCGCGGCAGATCTTGCCAACCGCCTCCGCATCCTGCACCGTGCCGCAGACGTTGGAGCCGTGGGCCATGACTACGAGGCGGGTGTTGAGCTTTATCATGCCGGGCAGGGCTTCGAGGCGCAGGCGGCCCTGCGCGTCGCAGGGGATGCGCTCAAAGGCGACGCCCTCGCGCTCCAGCTGCACCAGGGGGCGCATGACGGCGTTGTGCTCCATCGAGGACACGAGGCAGTGGTCGCCCGGGCGGAGCAGGCCCTTTATGACCATATTCAGCCCCGCCGTTGCACCAGGGGTCAGGACGGCATGCGTGGGGTCAGGGTGGTTGAAAAGGCGGCAGAGCCGCTCACGCAGGCTGAGCGTCACCAGCCCTGCTTCCTGTGCGGAGGCGTAGGACGAGCGGTTAATAGTCGCGCCGACCTTTTCGACGTAATCTGCCATGGCCGAGGCCACGCCTGGCGCCTTGGGATAGGAGGTGGCGGCGTTGTCGAGATACACCATGGCGCTCACCTCAGCCGGATGAGCGCGCCGCCGTCATACTCGACAGCGCGGCCAACGCGCTGCGCGGCCGGGACGCTGCCCTCCAGCTCCGACATCAGCGCGTCCGCGTCCTCGGGCGCGACGGCGATGAGCAGGCCGCCTGAGGTCTGCGGGTCGTAGAGCATATCCTGCTGCCAGAGTTCGGCCTCGCCGGGGTCCACGCGGCACTCAGCGAAGGCGCGGTTGCGGTACATGCCCTCAGGCAGGAGGCCCTCCTTTGCAAGCTGGGCGGCCTCCTCAATGAACTTGAACTTTGCGACCTCGTACTCTATGGCGACGCCGCTGCCCTCGGCCATCTCGCAGGAGTGGCCCAACAGGCCGAAGCCGGTGACATCCGTGCAGGCGTGGACGCGGTACTTCACCATAGCGTCGCGCGCGGCCTTGTTCAGCGTGGTCATGAGCTGCACGGCGCAGCGCATCGTCTCCTCCGAGCACAGCTCCGCCTTGGCGGCGGTGGTGAGAACGCCTATACCAAGGGGTTTCGTTAGGATCAGCACGTCGCCGGGCTTTGCGCCGGAATTGGTCAGCACCCTGTCCGGGTGGACGAAGCCCGTGACGGCCAGACCGTATTTCGGCTCGTCGTCGAGTATGCTGTGGCCGCCGGTGATGATGGCGCCGGCCTCGTAGACTTTGTCGTAGCCGCCACGCAGCAGGGCGTGGACGGCCTCGCGCGGCATCTTCTCAGGCACGCACATGAGATTGAGGGCCAGTTTCGGCTCGCCGCCCATGGCGTAGACGTCCGAAAGCGCGTTCGTCGCCGCGATTTGGCCGAAAGTATAGGGGTCGTCCGCGATGGGCGGGAAGAAATCGACGGTCTGGACAATGGCGAGGTCATCCGTGACCTTGTAGACCGAGGCGTCGTCGCTCCTGTCAAAGCCGACAAGCAGGTTAGGGTCAGTGCGGACCTTTATCCCCTCCAGCAGCTGGGCCAGGACCCCCGCGCCGACCTTTGCGCCGCAGCCGGCGCATTTCGCGAGCTTGGTGAGCTTGATCTCGTTTTCCATGTTCAATCCTCCGCTCCTAATACACCGGTCAGGCGCAGGATGGCTTCAAGCGTTCCTCCGCCGACGGCAAGGGCCTTGTCAGAGACGGACCAGCAGTTCTCCACGTCCCCGCGAGGGTCAACGTCCCCTGCTTTCATGCCCTTGAACACCGGTGTGCCGTCCTCAAGTATGCCGCGCAGGACGCCGGATATGGTACAGCGCATGGGCTCCTCCCCCACTGTTCCGGCAACATCGCCCGCCTCGACCAACGCGCCTATCTCCAACCGCTGGCGGAACACGCCATCAGCCGGGGCTCTCAGTACACGCTCGCCCGCGTAGCCGCCTATTAGGCCCGGCACGGCTGTATTCGGCAGGGCGGAACCGCTGTAATACACCCTGCCCAACGTGTGGCCTCGCATAGTTTCCACCACTGCGTGGCAGTCCTCCCCCGCCGTGAAGCCGGGACCGACGCCTATGACCGCCGGGGCCATATCCCGCCGCGTACCCAGGTTGCGCTTGGCGAGGATGGCGTCCACCATGGCGTCCGGAGCTATGGCGGGCAGGCAGGCGCAGTTTTCATCCACCAGTACGGCTATGTCGCCCCCGCGCGTTGTTTCCAGCGCCTCTTCCGGCGTGGCAGCCAGACGCGCCGTCACGTCCTCAACCGTTTGTCTGCCGCTCTTTATTGCCCCGGAAAAGCTGACCGTCCTGCGGATGGCCGTTGGGCGGGCAACGTCTGTCATGACCACGCGTATGCCGCTCCTGTGCAGCCTTATGGCTATGCCGGAGGCTATATCCCCGGCGCCGCGTATTAAAATGAGCATTGCAGCCACCTCCCATGCAGGCTGCCCCAGGCGGCGGGCCTTTCCAGCAGCCGAGCGAGCGCTGGCGCGGCCTCCGGGGCCGCGTCGGCCTGATTAAGATAATATATATCCGCGAGCGCTTCGCGGTTCAGGACGTTGGCGGCGCGCTCAGGCGTGGCCGCGTCCTCCGGGAGGCAGTCCGCGAGGCGGGCGTAGAGCTCCGGCCTGTGTGCAGCCTCGGCTATCGGCCTGCCAAGGCCCGTGAGGCCCAGGACGCAGACGGTGCGCTCCGTCCCCGGCGGTATCACCGGCTCATGGGGCGCGTGTGCTTTCAAAGGCAGGCGCTTTGAGCCGTCCGCCTCGACTACTACGTAGTCCGCGAGGCGCGCGAGCTCCGAAATGGGCAGGGCCGGCGCGTGCAGCCGCCCGTCAGGCGCGAGTTCGCCCAGGCAGACGGCCCCGTCCTCAGCGAGCGCCCGCTCGACATCCTGCGAGGAGGCGTTTTGCAGCGTGCGCAGGCCCGGCGGCGGAAACATATGCGTTGTCGTACACAAAACAACACGGCCCCGCTCCCGCAGCTCTTCAGCCAGGCGGTCCAACAGGCTGGATTTGCCGCCGCTGCCTATTATGGACGTTATCCCCCGGCCAAGACCCAGGGCCTCGCAAAACTGCATATCTTCACCTCGTTATTCTCTCCCGAGGACAACAATACCACCCATTTCCACCTTCGTCAAGCGTTGACGCGGCTCGGAAGCGGGTGGTATAATTCAAATATGGAAAAGATGCACTACAACATATCTGTGAGGCTGTTCACGGCGGGCAAATGCTTCGGTCCCGGGATGGCGGCGCTGCTGTCGCTTGTGCGGGAGCGCCATTCCCTGCGCGCCGCGGCGGCCGAAATGGGCATGGCCTACTCCAAGGCCTGGCGTATCCTGCGCGACTGCGAGGGTGCCCTGGGTTTTCCGCTGCTGGACAGCACCACCGGCGGCCGCCACGGCGGCGGCGCGGTGCTCACCGCCGAGGCCGAGGCCCTGCTCTCCGACTATGAGACCTTCTGCCGGAGGCTCCGCGAGGAGGGCGATTCGCTCTTTTCCGAGTGCTTTGAGCGCTGGATGAACTGAAAAGCAAGAGAGCCGCCCGGCGGGCGGCTCTCTTTTTTATATTTCTCCCTTCTCCCAGATGCCTGTTTCAAGAAAACGCCGGGCTCGCTTGTCGGCGCGCTGCGTTATGCTCTCGTCAAGGCCCATGAGACGCAGGAGCCTTATCGCGTTGCGCGTCAGCGTGCGGCCCGGGCGGACACGATAATCGAAGCTCATGCCCTCGTCCGTGACCTCCTCCTCAAAGTGGAGCATATCGTAATTCCCGTCCAGGATGGCGCACAGCTCCAGGTCGTGAGTCGCGGCCACGACCAGCGCGCCGGAGGATGCGAGTGACAGCAATATCTCGCTGGCTGCCGAGATCCGCTCCAGCGTGTTCGTGCCGCGCAGGACTTCGTCCACGGCGCACAGGACGGGCTCGCCCGCCGCGGCGGCGTCGAGGATGCGCTTTGTGGCGAGGATCTCGGCAATATAGTAGCTCTCGCCCGAGAGCAGGTCGTCGCGCAGGGCCATGGCGGAGTAGATATGGAAGGCGCTTCCGCGGTAACTCGCGCCCGGGCAGGTGCAGAGGCTCTGCGACAGCAGCGCTGCGAGCAGGCAGGTGCGCAGGTAGGTCGATTTTCCCGAGGCGTTGGAGCCGGTCACCAGGGCGGGACGCCTCAGCTCCAGGCCGTTCGGCACGGGGCTCGACAGAAGCGGGTGGACCAGGCCCTCGGCGCTTATATACCTCTCCCCTGTGCCGAAGTCCAGCTCAGGCGCGCACCAGAGCGGCATACTCTCCCGCCACGAGGCCGCGGCGATAGCCGCATCCACGCGTCCCAGGGCGTCGAACACGGCCAAGATCTCCTTGTGCAGGACTCCCAGGCGGTTTTTTAGGTATTCAAACATGATGAGGTCGAGCAGCAGCGCGCTGCTTATGAAGTCCGCGGTCATGTCCGAACTCCTGCTCGGCACGGCGCCCAGGGCCATCAGCGGGCGCAGGGCCTGCAAGTGCCGATAGCTGTCTCCGATGCACTCATCAAGGCGGGAAAAGCCGAGGTTTTTGAGCTTTTTCAGCGCCAAGGCCATGGATACGCTGAAGTTTACGGTCTCTATCTCCGCCTGGCTGTGGCGCGTGTTCCACTCGTGGAGCATGACGTTCAGCGCAAAAAGAGCGAGTGTTATGAGCAGGCCCTTCACCCCCAGGGCTATCATACTGAGCGGAGAGCATAGGAGCGCAAGGGCGAGGATCATATACAGAGCCATGCCAAGGTATCCGCCGTAAGAGGGTGAAAACACCCGGCAGACATCTGCGCGGCGGAAGCGGCCCAGGCAGCCGAGGACATACTGCGTCTCCAGCCGCTCCTGTTCGTCCGCCTCGGCAAAGCGTATAAGCTGCGTGCGCCGCTCGTATTCCGCCGAGTCCATGGCAGGGGTGCGCAGGAGGTGATAGAGCACCTGCTCGCCCGGCGTAGAGAGGCCGGGGTTTATGCGCTTGAACACCCGGTCCATGTCGAGATCCGACCAGGTCACGTCGTCTATGTGGAAAACGTCCGGCTCTTGCTCGCGCATGTAGTCGTGGTAGCTGCGGATGGTGGACATATCGCCCGCGGCATAAAAGGGGTCCGGCCGGCGGCCGTAGTTATCTTGCAGGCTGAACCAGAGCCTGCGCTTGTAGCCGAAGTCAAAAAGGCCCATTCCGCGCACCTCCTTTCCTGCCTGCGAGGGCGCAGGCCAGCAGCGCCGCCGGGAATATTACAGCCAGCAGCAGGCCGGATTTCAGGTCGCCGCCGGCCTTCTCCGCCGCAAAGCCCACGGCGGCGGGGCCGGCGGAGCAGCCCAGGTCGCCGGCCAGGGCCAGAAGGGCGAACATCGTTGTGCCGCCGTTTTTCAGGCTTCCGGCCGCCAGGCTCACACTGCCCGGCCACATGACGCCCACGGAGAGGCCGCAGAGCATACAGCCGGCAAGCCCCAGCCAGGGCGTACTGGTCAGCGCCGCGAGCAGATATGCGGCTACGCAAAGCAGACTGCTTACAGACATATACCGCCGCAAATCCAACCCGGCGCCGAAGCGCCCATAGAGGGCGCGCGAAAGCCCCATCATCGTTGCAAAACCGCAGGGGCCGAGCAGATCCCCTACCGTCTTTGACACGCCGAGCGAGGCCTCAGCGAAAGCAGAGGCCCACTGGCTCATCCCCTGCTCCGCCGCCCCGGCGCAGAGCATCATGACCAGCAGCCGCCAGAACAGGCCCTTTCTAAGAAGCTGGGCGGCTCCGGTGCCTCCTGTCTGGGCCGCTATCGCCGGCGGCGTGAGACGGTGGAAGTTGAAGAAGTTGTAAACCGGCAGCAGCGCCCACAGACAGGCCATTATGCGCCAGTTTTCCAGCCCGAAAATCGCGAAAAAGGCCGTGGACACCAACACTACGCCGACATGCCCCCAGCAGTAGAAGGAGTGCAGCAGGCTCATCTCCGCGCCCTTGTTGTCCGAGGGGCAGGCCTCGATTATAGGGCTTACAAGCACCTCCAGCAGACCTCCGCCTACGGCATAGATGCCAACCGAGACGAGCAGGCCCGCAAACGGCCGCTCGAGCAGCTCCGTGAAAAGGCACAGCCCCAGCAATCCCGCCGCGGAAAGCAGCTGCGCCAGTTTCATGCTGGGCCAGTAACCCAGCCTGTCAACGTACAGGGGGCTTGTAAGGTCCGTCAACAACTGCACGCCAAAATTCACGGACACCAGCAGCGAGAGCTGTTCAAGGGATATGCCGAAGCTCCGCTGCATTGTCAGAAACAGCAGCGGCAGGAAGTTGTTCACGATGGCTTGGGTCACAAGGCCGAGATAACAGGCCAGTTTTATACGTCTGTAATACATGGCGGCCCTTTCGTCGCGTGATTTGCCGCCAGCGGCGGCTATTTCGCGTCCAGCTCAAGCACGGCGTCCGTCTCGCCGCTGACGCAGTTATACCAGAAGTAGCCGTCCCTGCGCGCCCCGACCGTGTCCACATAGGAGTAATAGAGCAGCATCGTCTCGCTGTCGCGGCCCCATTGCAGGAAGCGGTATTCCACCTCCGCGCCCGTCGGTGCGGAGGCGAGGTGGAGATGGGCGTTCAGGTTGCTCTCGTGGTTGTTTTCCAGCCAGGCCAGGGCTAGATAATAGCCGCCGCCGTAGCCGTCGAGGGCGAGAACGTATTTGCTGCCGTCCGGGGACCACCAGAGGCCAGCGTACTCGCAGTCGCCGTAGGTTATGCGCAGCTTGGAGCCGTTTTCGCGCTCCACGATGAGGGACACGGCGTCCTTTGCGGAAAACCCGCCGCCGGAGAGCGCCTTGCTGTAGACTGTGGCGACACTCCCGCCCTCGGGCGCGGGGCTCCTGTCCAGGATAAAGGGCAGGCCGCTGCGCCAGAGCGCCGCGAACACTATTAGCGCCAGCACTGCGAGAGCTGCCGCAGCAAGGGCGACATGGCGCAGTCTGAGAGTGCGCAGCTTGCGCATAAGCTCCGCGCGGGAGTAAGCTATGGCGCTCCTGGCGGCGGCTTCGGCCTTCGCTTCCGGCTCCTCCGTCCGCACTCGCTCGCCAGAGATGAGCTCCAGGACGCTCAAGTCCAGCGCCTCAGACAAAGGTTCAAGCAGCACGATGTCGGGCGTGCAGAGACCGGTATCACATAGTTAAAGATATTGGTGTCATTCAATCAATCTTGCCGATAAAGCGGTAGAAGATTTCTACCTCCTGTTCCCTGCTTCCGTCCTCACCTTTGACCGCTTCATGGACAACGATTTTTTCAATCAGCGTATTCAAAAGTTCGGCGGTCAGTTCCGTTGGATTGACGCACTCTTTCATCAAGGCAATCCATTTTTCTGCGTCTGCGGCGTTCTGGCTTTCAGTGGTGATAGCGGATTGAAGCCGCTCAATCTTTTCGTCCAGTTCAGCCTGTTCGCTTTGGTACTTCCCGGACAGCATAGAGAAGTTGTATTCCGTGATACGCCCCGCCGCCCAGTCCTCATACATCCGGGCAAACAAAGTATCGACTTCGGCTTTTCGCTTCTCTGCCTTTTTCAGTTCTGCGGCCTGCTTCTTTCTTGCGGCGGCCTGTCCCTTATCAGTGGCATTTAACAGCCGCTTCAAGAGCCGTTCTTCATCATGTTGTACCAGTCCCGACCAGTATTGCAGACGGGAGAGGACATAGGCATAAAGCACATCATAACGGATATAGTGCATGGAGCATTGGCGTGTGCCCTGCCCGTACTTGCTACAATGATAATGGCCGTAAGGCTTGCTGTTCTGCCTGTTCTCCCCATAGGACAGCGACCAGCCGCAATCCGCACATTTTACCAATCCGGAAAAAATCTGCGTTGTACCATCCTTGCACTTCCTGCGGCGGTTTGCTATCTGCTCCTGTACCTGCCGGAAAACCTGCTCGCTGATAATCGGCTCCTGCGTGTTCTCCACCCGCACCCATTCACTTTGGGGCTTGCGTACCCTCCGCTTGTTCTTAAAGGAAATATTTGTTTCCCGGTAGTGGATGGTATGGCCGATATAGGTTTCATCTTTCATAATGCTCTTGACCTGCGCTATCGTCCATGCGTAGCTTTTTTCCTCCGGTGCACCCGCATAGATGTTTGCGAAAGTCCCGTCACGCTGGAAGTTGATAAATCCCGGCGTGGGAACCTTTTCCGCAATCAGTATTCTTGTGATACTGGCCGCCCCTCTGCCATGAATGGCAAGGTCAAAAATCTTCTCCACTATCCAGCGGGTTTCCTCGTCGATTATCAGCTTGTTTTTGATTTCCGGGTGTTTCCTGTACCCGATGGGAGCATAGGCGCCGATACGCTGTCCTGTGGCAAACTTCGCTTTGAAAGCGGCCTTTACCTTGCGGCTCGTATCTTTCGCAAACCACTCATTGAACAGGTTTTTGAACGGGACAAAATCGGAAAGCCCTTTTTCTGTGTCCTCATTCTCCGCAACGGCGATGTAGCGCACCCGTTTTTCCGGGAACAGAAATTCCAGATAGTAGTCCATCATCACATGTTCCCGCCCGAAACGGGAAAGGTCTTTCGTGACAATGCAGTTTACTTTTCCGGCTTCCATATCGTCCATCATGCGCTGAAAATCCGGGCGTTCAAAGTTCGTCCCCGACCAGCCATCGTCCACATACTCACCGACTACATGAAGCCCCTGTTCCTTTGCGTACTGTTGCAGGATTGTCCGCTGTGTTTCAATGCTTACGCTGTCACCATAGTTTTCATCGTCCCGGCTCAATCTCATATAAAGCGCCGTGTTGTAAATCGTAGTATTG
>UQUO01000037.1 GCA_900544295.1 uncultured Eubacteriales bacterium
CGTGGGGCTGGCGGTGGACGAAGGAAAGGGTCGTCGAGGACGCCGACCCCTACGGCGGGGGGAAAACGGGCCGTGTGCCACGTGATATACTGCGAGGTTATCCCACGCCCGGGCGGGGGTCGGCGGAACGGAGTGACGCCGGCGGTAACCGCAGCAGCGGGACGTCGAGGACGCCGTCCCCTACAGGGCGGCTGCGGCAACGTGAGGTCAGCGATAATACCGCGTCCGGGCGGGGGTGGAACCCCGCCCCTACAGGGGGATGGCGGAACACGATAGGGTCGGCGGTGACCGTGACGGCGGGTCGTCGAGGACGCCGTCCCCTGCGGGGCTTTGCCTGTCTCACGGTTGTACGAAAGAAAAATGCCGCCTCAGGGCGGCATTTTTCTCTTTGTGTTTTGGTTTACATAACTATTGCCTTCTTGGGGCAGATGTCGTGGCAGGTGCCGCAGGCGATGCATTTGTCCTCGTCGAGGGTCCAGGTCTTGGCGGCGCGGTCCACGGCGAGGGCGCCGGCGGGGCATTTCTTGGCGCAGAGCGTGCAGTAGATACACTTGGCCGGGTCCTGGACGGGCAGGCCGTCCTCCCGCGGCTTCGGGCCCTCCGGCTCCGGGGCGGCCGCCTCGCCGCAGGCGGCGGGCGGGGCCTTCTTCACCGGCTTCTTCTTCAAATACGTTCCGGTCACTACCAGGTCGTCCTCGCACCTCGCCACCATGTGGTAGTCCTGCGTCAGCTCTATGGCATGCTTCACGCAGAAGTCCGCACAGGTGTTGCAGAAGGTGCAGGAGCCAAGGAAAAACCGGCGGGTCACGAGGATGCCGTCCTCGGTCTCCTCAGAGCTGGTCGAAATGGCGCCGCCGGCGCAGACACGCTCGCACATGCCGCAGCTTATGCACTGGTCCGCGTGGAAAACTATGCGGCCCCTGTAGCCTATCGGCGCCTCCTTCGGCGTGAAGGGATAGCCCTCGGTGCTGGGCTTGGAAAAGAGCTGGGTCACGGCCTCTTTAAGAAACGGTATCATTCCTTGGCCCCCCTTTTCTCCTTGAGTATCTGCGTCGCCAGGGCCAGGCCGTCGATTATGGCCTCCGGCTTCGGCGCGCAGCCGGCGATGGACACGTCTATGTCCACGTACTTATCCAGCGGGCCGACAACGGAGTAGCTGCCCTTGAACACGTTGCAGGACCTCGGGCAGCTGCCCAGGGTCACGATGACCTTCGGGTCCGGCACCTGCTCTATGGTGCGCAGCACCCTGTCCTTCGACTGCGCCGTGATGGGGCCGGAGACGACGACGATGTCCGCATGCCTCGGCGTACCAGCCAGCTTGAAGCCCAGGCGCTCCGCATCGTACCTCGGGGTCAGCACGGCGACGAGCTCTATGTCGCAGCCGTTGCAGCTGCCCGCGTTGATGTGGAACAGCCAGGGAGATTTGGCCGCGGAATTGTCTATTATCTTCTTAAACATCCTTCCGCCTCCTTACACTATCCACACGAGGATGAGGCTCACGAGCGCCAGCCCGCTGACCACCGTCCAGAAAAACTTGAACACCTGCTCCACGCGGAAGCGGGCCATGACGGCGTGCGTAAGGGTCATGCTCACGACCGTGACTATCGTGCAGAACACCAGCGCGATGATGACGTCCAGCCACATCATGCCCGTCGTCACACCGCCGAGGAAGAGGGCGGTGAAAAGCGCCGTCATGATGAACATCTTGATGCAGTGCGAGAGCTTGAACACCGCCAGAGGCGCGCCGCTGTACTCAACGAGCGGACCCTCGCAGATCTCAGTCTCCGCCTCCCCGACGTCGAAGGGGTGCGCGCCGACCTCGCAGGGTATGATGAGCAGCATGGCCACCGCCGCCGGGATGAGCCGCCAGTCCAGCAGGAAGGGGCCGCTCAGGCCCTGGATGATGGTTATCTGCTCCAGGGAGAAGGTGACGTAGCCGTAGCCCGCCGCGCGGCCCACCGCCAGCAGCACGAGGATGAGCGGCAGCTCATAGCTCATGATGGTGACCATTGACCTGGACACGCCGACGCCCGCAAAGGGCGAACCGGAGGCCGAGCCGCCCAGGATAATGGCCAGCGAGGGTATCGCCAGCAGATACAGGATGACGACGGTATCCGCCGCGCTTCCGAAGGCCTGCAGCCCGCCCAACGGGATGAACAGCGCCGTCACGACAAGGCTGACGAGGCCGACATAGGGCGCCGCAAGGAAGGTCACCTTCGCGGCGTTGGCCGGGATTATGGTCTCCTTGCCCAGCAGTTTGAAGAAGTCATAGGTGGGCTGGAGCACCGGGGGGCCGACGCGCTTCTGCATGCGGGCCAGGAGCTTCCTGTCCACGCCGGCCAGCCAGAGTCCGAACACGCAGGCGAACAAAAGACCGGGGAAAATGAGGATATAGATCGCTTTTATCAGTATTTCCATCTCTCGTCCACCCCCTTACATGAATGCGAAGCAGTACACGATTATCACCGCAAGGGCCGTTATGCCCCAGAGGACGTAATCGTTCGTCACGCCGCTGTGCGCCTTTGACATGAAGCCGAGGTAGCCGCGCAGATTGTGCTTGAAGCCCCAGAAGAGGTCCCCGCTCGCGACGTGCGAGTACTGGGCCTCCTCGCCGCCGAAGAAGACGGCGTGCTTGCTGTCGGGCGCGCAGTTCATGCCGCCCCTGTCGCGCCTGCCGAGGAGCGACACCAGGAACACGGCGGCGAGCACGATGACGAACAGCAGCAGCCAGTTCACCGGGCTCCACGCGCCGACGGCCTTCAGCTCGGGCGCTGCGAGATAGTAGGGGTCCGTTATCGTGGCCAGGGCGTAGCCCTCGCCCATCGCGGCGTCTATGTACTGCGGGAAGTTCAGCACGGCCGCGGTCGCTGGGCCGATGATGTACTTCATCATGAGGTTCGGGGCAACACCGGTGAAGATACACAGGGCCGCCATTATCCACATGGGTATGCGCATCGACAGCGGCGTTTCCTTGACGTTCTCCAGCTCCAGCGGCAGCTGGCCGAAGAACACGGACTGCCCGACCTTGATGAAGGAGGCCAGGGTCAGGACGCTCGTCACGACGCAGACGACGGTGACGAGGGCGTAGCCTATGCTGCCCGTCTCCGCGGACTTCTCAAAGGTGGCCTGGTATATGAGCCACTTGGAGTAGAAGCCGTTGAAAGGAGGTATGCCGCTGATGGAGAAGGCGCCTATGAGGAAGAGCGCCGCCGTCTGCGGCATCTTCCGCGCGAGGCCGCCGAGCTTCTCAAGGTAGGTCGTGCCGGTGGCGTACAGTACGGCGCCGGCGGTGAGGAAGAGCAGGCCCTTGAAGAGCGTGTGGTTTATGGCGTGGTACAGGCCGCCCGCGATGCCGAGCGCCGTGCACAGGCCGAGGCTCGTCAGGATGTAGCCTATCTGCGAGATGCTGTGGAAGGCCAGCAGGCGCTTGAAGTCGTGCTGGTTGAGCGCCATCGTCACGCAGACGAACATCGAGACGCAGCCGATGAGCACAAGGCCGGTCTGCATGGCCGGCAGGCCCATGCTGCGGAAGAGGAAGTAGCTGACCCTGATGATGCCGTAGACGCCGGTCTTGGTGAAGACGCCGGAGATGAGCACGGAGACCGAGCTCGGCGCGGCGCCGTGGGCGTCGGCGGCGATGGGGTGGAAGGGGAACATGAAGCTCTTGCAGCCGAAGCCGGTGAAGAGCAGCGCAAAGGCCAGGATCATGGTCGGGTTCATGTTGCCCGGGAGCAGGGCCGAGATCTGCGCCAGGTTCAGCGTGTGGCACTGGGCATACACCAGCGCCGTGCCGAGCAAAACGCAGCTGGAGCCTATGGAGCCGACGACGAGGTACTTGAAAGCCGCCTCGCGGGCGTTGGGGTTCCAGGTGCGGAAGGCCGTCAGGCCCACGGCCGCAAAGGTCATGACCTCCAGCATTACGTAGATGTTGAAGAGGTCGCCGGAGAGGACTATGCCCATGACGCCGCCGGCCAGCATGAGGTAGAGCGTGAAATAGCTGCCGCGCGCGTCGTCCTGCTTTATGTAGCGGAAGGAGTAGAAGCAGGAGCAGGCCACCGCTATGGCAACGAGCAGGCCGAAGAACAGGCTCAGCGCGTCCACCTCTATGGCGATGCCTATGGCGTAGCCGCTCACGGGCTCCCAGTTGCCCATCCAGTAGACTATCGTCTCGCCGCCTATCATGACGGGCTTTATAAGCAGCGCCAAAAGCGTCAGCGCCGCCAGGACGGCCACGCCGGCTATGACGTTGCGCAGCTTCTCGCGCTTGCCCGCGAGCGTCACGAGAAAGGCGCCCACGAACAGCACCATGATGGCGAGCACGGGGAAATGCATATAGACATCGTGTGTCATCCGTGCAGCCTCCTTATCTCACGCGCGTCCAGAGTGCCGTATTCCTTGTAGATGCGCACGCAGAGCGCCAAGGCCATCGCCGTCACGCAGGCGCCGATGACGATGCTCGTCAGCGTCAGCGCCTGGGGGATGGGGTCTACAAAATACATGCCGCTCGTCAGCTCTCCGAAGGTGTATATGGGCGCCGTGCCGCCCTCGTTGAAGCCTATGGAGACTATCATGAGGTTCAGCCCGTAGTCCACGAGGCCCATGCCGACGACTATCTTGATTATATCGCGCTTCATTGCCATGGCGTAGAAGCCGATGACGACCAGGGCCACGGCTCCGATGTAGTTTGCCAGCATCATTTGGACAGACCCCCTTCCTCGTGCTCCGTGGTGGGGATGGTGCCGTCGAACTCGTGCCCCTCGTCCATGCCTAGCAGGTAGATGACCAGCAGCAGCAGGAAGCCGACGCCGGTGAGCACTTTGAAGCCGACCGCATAGTTCATGAGCGCTATCGTGCCGGAGCTCCACAGGTCGCCTATATTGCCGCTGCTCCAGAGGATGTTGCGGCAG
The DNA here is from genome assembly GCA_900544295.1 of uncultured Eubacteriales bacterium. Lineage (GTDB taxonomy): Bacteria > Bacillota > Clostridia > Oscillospirales > Oscillospiraceae > Scatomorpha > Scatomorpha intestinigallinarum. The sequence continues at coordinate 4,908 of UQUO01000037.1, forward strand.
AAGTTGTAGCCTGCGAAGATGCCCAGCATGGCGAAGAGCACGTAGGCTATGGCGCCCACGGCCTCCAGCCTGTGCATGCGCTCCATGTTTATGGCCGACGCTATGCCCCTGAAGCCGTAGCCCAGGTACAGCAGCAGCACGCCGCTGGCCGCCAGGACGCCGCCCTGGAAGCCGCCGCCGGGGCTGATGTTGCCGTGCAGGATGACGTAGAAGCCCAGCACCAGCGCTATGGGCAGGTAGCTGTCCGCAAGGGAGCGGACGATGAGGTCGTCGCGTTTCCACTTTTTATTCATGGCCGCCGCCCTCCCATCTCTTGGTCTGCCGCCGCAGGATGACGGTGGCGCCGGTTATGGCGATGAGCAGGACGAAGCTCTCGCCCAGGGTGTCGTAGCCGCGGAAGTCGAAGACTATGGCGGTGACGTTGTTGACCGCCTGGGTCTTTGCGAGGTTCTCCTGGACTATTATGCTCGCCGCGCCGTCCGGGTCCGAGACGTCGTAGCTCTGCGGGTCCTGCTGGAGCTGGTAGACGTCCGTGCCACGCCCGTCGTAGGTAACGGGTATCTCGCTGTGCATATACGCCACGGAGTAGACGCCGACGATGAGGATGGCTATGAGCGAAACTGCCAGAACGAGCTTTTTCATTTCTCATCCTCCCCCTTTCCGCCGGTCTTGCGCAGCGCCACGACGAAGATGATGGTCGTCAGCACGACGCCGACCGCAGCCTCGGCTATCGCGACGTCCGGGGCCTGGAGCATGATGAACTCCAGCGAGACGAAGGCGCCGCAGGCCGCCAGACAGATGATGCTGGAGAGCGTCCGCTTCGCCGTTACGGTCAGCACGGCGCTCACGACTATGCCGAGGACTATGAGCGTGTTGAGGATGTAGACGGGCGTTATCATGTCTCTTCACCCTCCTTTTCAACAGCGGCCTCCGCCTCGGGCTCGACGCAGGCGTCCGGCTCCGCCAGGTCGTCCACAGCAAGCTCGCGCTCGGGCCTTATGCCTATCCTGTATGCCGCGCGGGCGATCGCGTGGCCGCCCACTGGGTTCGCCAGCACCGTCAGCACGCCGATGATGACGACCTTCGCCGCGCTGCCCCAGCTGTGCATCACGAAGATGAAGTACAGCAGCGCGCCTATGAGCGTCAGCAGTATGCCCAGCGTGGTGATGTTGGTCGAGCTCTGCATGCGGGAGAAGGTGTCCGGCATACGCACTATGCCCACCGCCCCCGCGAAGGCGAAGAAGCAGCCGCCGACTATGAACAGGTCGATAATGACTCTGAGTGCAATATTCATAGCGTGCCCTCCAGATACTTGCCTATCAGCACCTGGCTCAGGAAGCCCAGTATGGCCGTCACGATGGCTATGTCAAGGTAGATGCCGCGGCCGGAGTACATGGCCACCAGCACCAGAGCCATATCCGTCAGGACGTCCACACAGTCGCCCGCCACGGCCCTGTCGGGGGCGGTGGGGCCCTTTATGAGCCGCCAGATGGCGATGAAGCAGCACAGTATGTAGAAGATGGCAAAGTATATAAGCTCCGTCATTGCCATATCCTCCTTAACCATTTTTCCATGCGGCCCTTTATTATCTCGCCCGCCGCGGCCCTGTCGGTCTCGACCACGTCTATCCAGTGGATGTAGTACCAGGTCTGGCCCTCGTGCTCGTCTATGTCCACGGTTATGGTGCCGGGCGTCAGGGTGATGGAATTTGCCAGCATGGTCTTGCCGTATTCGGTGGGGACGTCCACCGGGACCTTGATGATACCGGGGTTTATTTTCAGCTTTGGAGAAAGAGCCCTCTTCGCCATGTCGCAGTTGGCCTTGATGAGCTCCCAGGGGAAGATGGCCACGCAGTACCAGATGAGAATGAACAGCCGCTTCCCGAAGAACCGGCCCGGGCTCTCATGCACGAACCAGCGCGCCGAGAACAGCGCCACGCCCGCCGAGACCACCGCGCCCGCGACAAGCTCCTGCCAGGCAAAAGAGCCTGTCAAAAGTATCCAGAAGAAGTAGCACAGCACGAACGTGGCGAACCATGCGCCAAACGTCGCCTTACGCTTTGCCTCCAAGTTGACACCTCCTGTTTTACTCAACTTCTATCGAATCAATGTAAAACTCCCTGCCCTGCGTGAGTCTGAAGCTCCTGCCGCCGCAGCCGGGGCACTCCGCGCCCCGGGCCTGCCCCGAGTAGCCGCAGTCCGGACACTCGATGGCGGCGGGGATCACCCTCGTTACGAGCTTTGCCCCCTCGGCCACGCTGCCCGCGGCCGCAGCGGGGAAAAACTCGAACATGCACTCGGGCTCGAAGCCGCTCAGCGCCCCGACGGCGAGGGCTATGCTCTCCACCCGCCGGAAGCCCCTTTGCGCGGCCTCCCGCTCGCAGACCCGCACAACGCTCTGCATTATCGCAAGCTCGTGCATCTCACCTGTCGAGGCAGCTGAAGCAGGGGTCTATGCTCGCGATGATGAGGCCCGCATCCGCCACCGTGTTGCCGCGCAGCATGAGCGGCACGGTGGGCGTGTTCTTGTAGCTCGGGACATGGATGCTCACGCGCTGGTTCATCTGCCCGCCGTTGCCGGCGACCTTGTGTGAGAGCTGCCCGCGCGGCGCTTCGTGGCGCGCCACGAACTCGCCTTCCTTGAGCTTCGGGATCTTGTTGCCCAGGTTTATCGGCCCCGCCGGGAGGTTCTCCATCGCCTGGCGGAGTATCTTCACGCTCTCATAGCACTCCAGCAGCCTCACCACCACGCGCGCAAACACGTCGCAGCTGTCGCAGACCGGCACGTCGAAGTCAAAGTCGTCGTAGGACGAATATGGCGCGTCGCGCCGGACGTCTATCTTCACGCCCGAGGCCCTCGCGTGCGGGCCGACCGCGCCGAGGCGTATGGCGTCCTCGGTTGACATAACTCCAACGCCCTTGGTGCGCATGGCGATGGTCTTGTCGTTCAGGCATATCTCGACTATCCTGTCCACGATGGGGCCGACTTTGTCGAGCTTGGCCAGGAAGTCGCGGCGCATGTCCTCGGAGATGTCGCGCCGCGCGCCGCCTATCGTGACCATGGCGTAGTTCACGCGGTTGCCGGAGAGCTCCTCAAGCATATCCATGATGAGCTCGCGCACGTCCCAGGTGTGCATGAACATGCTGTCATGGCCGATGATGTGGCAGGCGATGCCGGCCCAGAGCAGGTGCGAGTGCAGCCGCTCCAGCTCCGCCGTGATGACGCGGATGTACTGGCCGCGCTTCGGGACCTCTATCTCATTCAGGCCCTCGACCGCCATGGCGTAGGTGAAGGCGTGGGAATGCGAACAGATGCCGCATACGCGCTCCACCAGCACCAGGGTCTGGATGGCGTTGCGCTCCGTGGCCAGCTTTTCTATGCCGCGGTGGTTGTAGCCGACCATGACCTCCGCGTCCTTTATGACCTCGCCCTCTGTATACAGCTTTGCGTGAACGGGCTCCTCTAGTGCGGGATGGTAAGGCCCTATCGGTACGATGTAGCTCATACGCCCTTATTCCCCCTTCTCCATGATTTCCACGCGCTTCTCCCTGAGCTCTGAAAGCGGTGTCACGAGTATGTGGCCCTTGCCCTGGGTCTCAAGCATATCCTCCGGCAGGAAGAGCCTTCTGGAGGTATCCAGGCCCTCGAAATTGAGCCCCATGAGCTCGTAGAGCTCACACTCCGGCCAGCGCGCGGCCTCGTCATAGATGTCCGAGATAGAAGGCAGATCGGTCTCCCCGACGACATAGTAGGACTCGATATCCGGGTCCACGGCATAGTCGTAGGACACGCGGACCTGCCCGTCCGGCTGGACGTAGCCGTGGATCATGACGAGCCACCTGCCCTCGTGCCGCATCCGCAGTGCGGTAGGGACTATCTCTTCCTTCGTTATCTGGATCATCTTGTATCCCTGCATTCTTTCCACCTCACTGTTTTTAAAAGATATATTTAAAAAACATTGCGGACTAACATATGCGCGGAAGCTGCGCCCCCGCGAGCTTTTGCAGCAGCCGGGCGCCGCCCGCCGCCGTCCTGAGCGCGACCCTTCCGGGCCGCTCCACCGTCACGCGGCCTATTATCGCGGCGTTTTCGCCCTCAGGGCGGCTCCTGAGCGCCGCCAGCGCCGCCTGCGCGTCCTCCGGCGCGACGACGGCAAGCATTTTGCCCTCGTTCGCGCAGTAGAGCGGGTCGAGCCCCAGCAGGGCGCAGGCCGCGGAGACGTCCCGCCTCACAGGGATTGCCGCCTCGTCGAGCTCTATGCCCAGCTTTGCGCTCTCGGCAAACTCGCAGAGCGTCGTCGCAACGCCGCCGCGCGTGGGGTCGCGCAGGACGCGCACCTGCGCGCCGGAGTCCAGCAACGCAAAGGCCAGGCCGTTCAGGGCTGCGCAGTCGGAGCGTATCTCGCCCTCCATCAGCCCGTCGCGCGCGAGCATGACCGCCGCGCCGTGGTCCCCCGCCGTGCCGGAAAGGAGCACGGCGTCGCCCGGGCGCATCTTATCCGGGCCGAGGCCTGGGTATTTCACGAGGCCGATGCCCGCGGTGTTTATATAGAGCCCATCGCCCCTGCCGCGCTCGACGACCTTGGTGTCTCCCGTGACGACCTGGACGCCCGCCGCCTCCGCCGCTGACTTTATCGAGGCCACCACCCGCCGCAAATCCTCCGCCGGCAGGCCCTCCTCGATGATGAGGGCAAGGCTGAGGTACTTCGGCTCCGCGCCGCACATGGCAAGGTCGTTCACCGTGCCGCAGACGCTGAGCTTGCCTATGTCCCCTCCCGGGAAGAACAGCGGGCTCACGACAAAGCTGTCCGTCGAGAAGGCGAGCCCTCCCTCCAGCACCGCCCCGTCGCCCAGGCTGTTCAGCGCAGCGTTCCCCAGCTCGGGGACTATTATCTCGTCTATCAGCGCCGCGGTCTTTTTGCCGCCCGAGCCGTAGTCGAGGGTTATTATATCATCCATCTCAGCACTCCCGATATTTGTACGCCGCGGCGCAGGCTCCCTCCGAGGACACCATGCAGGGCCCCACGGGATCCTCCGGCGTACAGAGCTTCCCAAAGAGCGGGCAGCCCTCCGGGGCCAACCGGCCCGTTATCACCTCGCCACAGCGGCAGGCCGTGGGTGCCTCGGCCGCGCCGGGCCTTATGTCGAATTTCTTTGCCGCGTCCCAGGCCGAGAGCTCCTCCCGGAAGGCGAGGCCGCTCGCCTCTATCTCCCCGAGGCCCCGCCAGGAGGCCCGCGCCGGCGTAAAGCAGCGCTCAAGCATCGCCCGCGCCAGCTCGTTGCCGCCGGGGCTCACGGCCCTTTTGTACTCGTTCACGAGACCGGGCCTGTCGTCCGCGAGCATGCGCAAAAGCTCGTAGACGGAAAGCAGTATGTCCTCCGGCTCGAAACCGGCCACCACGGCGGGCAGGCCGTATTCCTCAGGCAGGAAGCGGAAGTGCTCCGAGCCCGTCACGACGGCGACGTGTCCCGGGCAGAGGAAGCCATGCACGCTGAAGCCCTCCGAGCCTATGAGCGCCCGCAGCGCCGGCTCCACCAGACGGAACATCGGGAACACCGAGTAGTTCCCCACTCCCTGCTCCCTGGCTGCGAGGACGCTGGCCGCAGTGCCGGGGGCAGTCGTCTCAAAACCGACCCCCAGGAAGACCACCTCGCGCTCCGTGTGCTTTTTTGCCAGCTCCACGGCGTCCATGGGCGAGTACACCAGCTCGACCGAGCCGCCGCGCGCCCGCCTGTGCGCCAGGTCGTCCCCGCGCCTCGTGCCGGGGACGCGGAGCATGTCGCCGTAGCTCGCCACGGTGACGCCCGGCCTTGAGGCCAGCTCCAGCGCCGCGTCCATGAGCTCCGGCGGCGTCACGCAGACAGGGCAGCCCGGGCCGGAGACCAGCTCCACGCCCGGGGGCAGGAGCCTCTTTATCCCCGCCTTCGCTATGGCCATCGTGTGCGTGCCGCAGACCTCCATGAGCCGCGCGCGCATGGGCGGCAGGGCGTTTATGCGCTCTATTATCTCAGCGGAGCGCATTTTCCACCTCAGCCCACTCCGCTATGTCCTCCAGGGCCTGCTCCTCCGGCAGGCGCTCTATGGCAAAACCCGCGTGGACGATGACGTATTCGCCTATTTTCGGCTCCTTTATGAAGTCGAGCCTCATCCTCCGGCGCAGGCCCTCGACCTCGCCGACGGCGTCCAGGCCGTTTATTTCAACTATCTTCAGCGGTACCGCCAGACACATATTCTGCCTCCAAAGCCATGAGCTGCCCGAGCGCGACGCCCTCGTCGTTCGTCGAGACCCGGCTGTGCGTGTATACCTCCAGGCCGCAGGCCCGCAGGGCGCCGGTAAGGCGCTCCATGAGATACATATTCTGAAACACCCCGCCGGAGAGCACGATCCTCCGCAGTCCCGTCTTTTCGGCTGCGCGGCGGCACATTTCCGCCGCCATGCGCACGAGGGTGTTCATAAACTTCGCCGCGACCTTCTCCGCGGCCTCGCCGCCCGAGGCGATCTGCCTCACCATGGGCCGCCAGTCGAAAACCGCAAGCTCCCCGTCCTCGTAAAAGGCCGTCTCGTACTCGCTGCTCTCGTTCTCCGCCGCCGCGGCCTCCAGGAGCACAGCGCCCTGGCCCTCGTAGCTGCAATTCTCCCTTATTCCCGCAAGGGCGCAGACGCCGTCGAAGAGCCGGCCCATGCCGGAGCTTCTCGGGCAGTTCAGGGAGCGCAGGAGCATGGTTTTTATCGTGCTGTTCTTATTTTCAAGCCCCGCCTCGAACATTAGCGCCTCGGCGGTGCGCCATATCTCCTTTGTCGCGGCGTCGCCGCCGGGGAGCGGTATTGGCCTTATCGTGCCGAGCCGCCTGAAGCCCTTCGCACCGCCCGCGAGCAGCTCACCGCCCCAGATGGCACCGTCCGTCCCGTAGCCCGTGCCGTCCCAGATGAGGCCCAGGCACTCGCCGGAAAGGCCGTTATCCGCCATGCAGGAGAGCATGTGCGCGTGGTGGTGCTGGACGCGCAGGAGCGGGATGCCCTTCTCCCTCGCCAGCGCTTCCGCAACGCCGGTGGAGAGATAATCCGGATGCAGGTCGCAGGCCACGGCCCGCGGCTCAAAATCAAAGAGTTTCGCAAAGTGGCGCAGCTGCTCCTCGTAGCAGTCCAGCGTTTCAAGGTGCTTAAGGTCGCCAATGTGCTGGCTCGGGAAGGCGTGGCCCTCCTTTGAAAGGCAGAAGCCCGCCTTTTGCTCCGCCCCGCAGGCCAGCAGCCCGGCGCTCAGGCCCGGGACGGCGACGGGGTATGGCACATAGCCCCGCGAACGGCGCAGGGGATAATCCCGGCCCTCGAAAACGCGGATGAGCGAATCATCACAGCGGGTCAGTATCTCCCTGTCGTGCAGCAGGAAGCCATCCGCTATATTGCCGAGGCGCTCCATGGCCTCGGCGTTCTTGTATACGATGGGCGTATCGGAGAGGTTCGCGCTCGTCATAACGAGGCAGTCGAGGTCCTCGCCCAGGAGCAGGACGTGCAGGGGCGTATATGGCAGCATGACGCCAAGGGAGTTGTTCTCGCTCAGGTGCATGTATGTCCCACGCTCGCGTTTTTCGAGGAGGACTATCGGCCTCCTGAAGGAGGAAAGCGCCCGTTCCTCGTCCTGCGAGACCTTGCAGAGCCGCCGGACGGCGGCGATGTCCCGGCACATGAGGGCAAAGGGCTTCTCGTCCCGCCTTTTGCGCCGCCTCAGCCTGGCCGCGGCGGTCTCGTCCTCCGCCAGGCAGGCCAGATGCATGCCGCCCAGGCCCTTGACGCAGAGGATACCGCCGCTTTTAAGCAGCGCCCGCGCTGCCTCGATGCCGTCCCCCGGCAGGCGGCGGCCGTCGGTGTCCGTGAAAAAGGTATGCGGCCCGCAAGCCGGGCAGCAGTCAGGCTGGGCGTGGTAGCGCCGGTTTTCAATGTCCGCAAACTCCGCCGCGCAGTCCGGACACATCGAAAACTCCGACATGGAGGTGTAGGCCCGGTCATATGGGACGGAGCGGATGATGGTAAAGCGCGGCCCGCAGTTAGTGCAGTTTATGAAGGGGTAGCGGTAGCGTCTGTCCCCGGGAGTCAGCAGTTCCCTCAGGCAGTCAGGGCAGATGCCCGCGTCCGGCGAGACGAGCGTGCGCATTTTCTCTCCCCGCTCGCTCGGGACTATGCGGAAGCCTGTGAAATGCTCCCCGCCGTGCAGCGCGCGCGCCTCGACGCCCTCTATGAGCGCCAGAGGCGGGGCCTCCGCCTCCAGCTCGCGCAGGAAGGCGGAAAGCTCCCCAGCCTCGCCCTCCAGCTCCAGCTCCGCGCCCTGCGGGCTGTTGCGCACCCAGCCCACAAGGCCGTGCCGCTTCACCAGCCGGTGGACAAAGGGGCGGAACCCCACGCCCTGGACTATGCCGCGCACATCTATGTGAAGCCTTGTCAATTTTCCCCCTGATTAGTGTTAATTATTTGACATTTCATAGTGTAAATGCCGCCTCAACTATGCTTGATTCTATCACCAGCCCATATATTTGTCAACAAATTAACATCATCTCCGGCGTTGTTATTCTGAGTAAAATGTGTTAATATTGTACAAAACCTTGTAGGGAGGCTTACACATGACTGAAGCAAAAGTCTACTATTCCGATATGCGCGCGCACGGCCGGAGCCTGCTCTCCAAGCTGCGCCGCCTTATGAAGGAGGCCGGTTTTGAGAGCATAGACTTCGACGGCAAGTTCGTCGCAGTCAAGATACATTTCGGTGAGCCAGGCAACCTTGCCTATCTGCGCCCGAACTGGGCGGCGGAGGTCTGCGACTACATACGCGAGCTCGGCGGCAAGCCTTTCCTCACGGACTGCAACACCCTCTACGTCGGCGGGCGCAAGAACGCGCTCGACCACCTCGACAGCGCCTACAAAAACGGCTACAACCCCTTCCAGACAGGCGTACACACCATCATCGCGGACGGTCTCAAAGGCACGGACGAGGCGCTCATCCCCGTCGAGGGCGGCGAGTATGTGAAGGAAGCCAAGATAGGCCGCGCTCTGGCTGACGCGGACATCATCATCTCCCTTTCCCACTTCAAGGGCCACGAACAGACCGGCTTCGGCGGCGCGCTGAAGAACCTCGGCATGGGCGGCGGCTCCCGCGCTGGCAAGATGGAGATGCACTCGGCTGGCAAGCCCTTCGTTAAGCAGAAAAAGTGCATCGGCTGCGGGGCCTGCGCGCGCATCTGCGCCCACGGCGCGCCCATCATCGAGGGCGGCAAGTGCACCATAGACCAGGACCGCTGCGTCGGCTGCGGCCGCTGCATCGGCGTATGTCCCAAGGACGCTGTGACCCCCGCCAACGACGAGGCCTTTGAGATACTGGGCTGCAAGATAGCCGAGTATGCCAAGGCCGTCTGCCAGGGCAAGCCGCACTTCCACATCAGCCTCGCCGTGGACATCTCCCCCTACTGCGACTGCCACGCGGAAAACGACGCCGCCGTCGTGCCGGACGTAGGCATGTTCGTCTCCTTCGACCCCGTGGCCATCGACGTTGCCTGCGCGGACGCGGTGAACGCCCAGCCGCCCATCGCCAACAGCATGCTGGGCGAGGCCGAGCACTGCCACCACGACCACTTCAAGGACATCTCCCCCGATACGGACTGGAATTCGCAGACAGAACACGCCGAAAAGATAGGCCTGGGCAGCAGAAAATACGAGCTTATAAGGCTCTGAGTCAAAAAAATAGCCGCGCCGCCAAAAAATGTGTTGACAAGCGCCCTTTCGTCGGGTATAATTCACTTTGCCTTTTGGCGGCGTAGCTCAGTTGGCCAGAGCATTCGGTTCATACCCGAAGTGTCACCGGTTCGAATCCAGTCGCCGCTACCACCGGGGCGCCTCTGGCGCCCCGGTGCCTTATGGCCCGTTGGTCAAGTGGTTAAGACACCGCCCTTTCACGGCGGTAACATGGGTTCGAATCCCGTACGGGTCACCAACCTACGGAGGCTTAGCTCAGCAGGTTAGAGCGCCTGCTTCACACGCAGGAGGTCACTGGTTCGAGTCCAGCAGTCTCCACCAGAAAGCGCCGGAGTCCTTTGACTCCGGCGCTTTCTTCTCGTCCTACCGCGCATTTGGCACTTGACATTGGGCCCGCGATGTTTTAGTCTATATAAATGTAAATCCGTGCTTTTGCACTTATGATTGGAGTTCTTATTATGAAGAGGATCAAGACCCTTGAGACCCGCGACCTTTGCGCGAGCGTTAAGAACGGCGGCTGCGGCGAGTGCCAGACCTCCTGCCAGTCTGCCTGCAAGACCAGCTGCGGCGTTGCCAACCAGCCCTGCGAGAAGAAGTAATAGCCTCACGCTGAATCCGGCGCCGTCTCCCAGCGAGGCGGCGCTTTTTTATGCTCTCGGAAAGGGGTTTTTTACTTTGGTCCACCAATACAAGCTCAATGGCTACGACATCGTCCTCGACACCGCCTCCGGCTCCGTCCACCTCGTGGACGACGTAGCCTATGACATAATCGATATGTACAAGTCCCGCTCCGCTGACGAAATATGCGCCGAGATATGTGCAAAATACCCCGAGGTCACGCGCGGGGACGTCCTTGAGTGCCTCGACGACGTTTCGGAACTTGAAAAATGCCGCAAGCTCTTTACCCCCGACGACTACGAGCAGCTCGCCGCGGACTACAAGGGCTCGTCCAGGGTCATAAAGGCCCTCTGTCTCCATGTCGCCCACACCTGCAACCTCAGCTGTGCCTACTGCTTCGCCAGCCAGGGCAAGTACCACGGCGAGCGGGCGCTCATGAGTTTCGAGGTCGGCAAGCGCGCGCTCGATTTCCTCGTCGAGAACTCCGGCTCGCGCCGGAACCTTGAGGTGGACTTCTTCGGCGGCGAGCCGCTCATGAACTGGCAGGTCGTCAAGGACCTCGTCGCCTACGCGCGCTCCATTGAAAAGGACGCCGGAAAGAACTTCCGCTTCACCCTCACGACGAACGGCGTCCTGCTCGACGACGAGGTCACGGACTTCTGCAACCGCGAGATGCACAACGTCGTCCTCTCCCTCGACGGGCGGCCCGAGGTGAACGACCGCTTCCGCGTGGACGCCGCCGGGAACGGGAGCTACTCGCGCATCGTGCCCAATTTCCAGCGCTTCGTCGCAAAGCGCGGGGACAAGAGCTACTACATGCGCGGCACCTACACGCACTACAACGCCGACTTCACGCGCGACCTCTTCCACATGGCCGACCTGGGCTTCACGGAGCTGAGCATGGAGCCCGTCGTCTGCGCGCCCGACGACCCCTGCGCGCTCACGGAGGAGGACTTCCCCGTCCTCTGCGAGCAGTATGAGCTGCTGGCGAAGGAAATGCTCCGCCGCCGGCGCGAGGGCAGGCCCATCACCTTCTACCACTACATGATAGACCTCAAGCACGGCCCCTGCATCTACAAGCGCGTCACCGGCTGCGGCAGCGGCACGGAGTACATGGCCGTCACCCCCTGGGGCGAGCTTTTCCCCTGCCACCAGTTCGTCGGAGACCCGAAATACAGCCTCGGCAACATCTGGGACGGCGTCACGAACGCCGCAGCGCAGGAGGAATTCCGCGCCTGCAACGCCTACTCCCGCCCCGACTGCAAGGACTGCTGGGCCAGGCTCTATTGCTCCGGCGGCTGCGCAGCCAACAGCTACCACGCCACGGGCAGCATAGGCGGCGTCTACGAATACGGCTGCCGCCTCTTCAAGAAGCGGATGGAGTGCGCCATCATGCTCCAGGCCGCGTCGGAACTTGGTGATGACGAATGAGCACGCCCATCTGCGACTTCGTGCTGGGCTACTGCGAGAGCGTCTTGCTGCGCCTCCACATGCCCGGCCACAAGGGCCGCGGGGAGCTCGGCTGCGAGGCTCTCGACATCACCGAGGTCCCCGGCGCGGACGACCTCGCCTGCCCGGAGGGCGTCATCCTCGAAAGCGAGGAGAACACCACGGAGCTCTTCGTCTCGCGGCACAGCTTTTACTGCACCGGGGGCAGCTCCCAGTGCGTCAAGGCCATGCTGCACCTCGCGTACCTTTTCCGCCCGGAGGGGACCGGGAACTGCATCCTCGCCGCGCGCAACGCGCACAAGAGCTTCCTGCACGGCTGCGCCCTGCTCGGCCTCGAACCTCGCTGGCTCTATCCGGAGGCGGGAACGCCCCTGTGCTCCTGCCCGGTCTCGCCCGCGGCGCTTGAGATGGCGCTCCAGACGGGCGAGAGACCGTTTGCGATTTACATAACTTCTCCAGACTATCTTGGAGGCGTGCAGGACATCTCGGCGCTGGCGGAGGTCTGCCACCGGCACGGACTGCCGCTTTTGGTTGACAACGCGCACGGGGCGTATCTGAAATTCCTCGAACCCTCGCGGCATCCTCTGGACCTGGGGGCGGACATGTGCTGCGACTCGGCGCACAAGACCCTGCCTGTGCTGACGGGCGGGGCCTACCTGCACGTATCCGAGCGCGCGCAGGCTGCCTTTGAGGCTGAGGCGCGTCATTCCCTTGCCGTGTTCGGCTCTTCGAGCCCGTCCTATCTCATATTGCAGTCGCTGGACCTGTGTGCGGACAGGCTGGACAAGGACTATCCGGCGCTCATACGCGCGACGGCGCGGAGGGTCGCAGAGCTGGCGCGGGAGCTGGGCCTCCGGCCGCCAGAAGGCGACCCGCTGAAGCTGGCCATACCCTCCTGCGACTTCGGCTGCACCGGCTTCGAGCTGGCCTCCCGCCTGCGCGACTGGCGCACCGTGGCGGAGTACGCGGACGAGGACTGGCTGGTGCTCATGTTCTCGCCCGGGCTGGGAGAGGGCGCTTTTGAGCACGTAAGGCGCGCCATGCCCCTTCGCAGGCCCGGCTCCCGCAAGCCCCGCAGCCTGCCTGAGCCGGGCGAGCGCCTGCTCTCCCCGCGCGAGGCGCTGCTGGCGCGGCGCGAGAGCGTCCCTGTGTCGGAAAGCGCGGGCAGGGTCTGCGCGGAGGCTGCCGTCAGCTGCCCCCCGGCCATACCCGTGGCCGTCTGCGGCGAGCGGATAACTCCCGAGGCGGCGCAGCTCATGGAGGAACTCGGTATCGGCAGCGTCAGCGTCGTACAGGGGCTTGAATAAGCGTACGGGCTGTGTTATTATGTCAACAACACTTCATTGGAGGTCCGCCGTGGAGAAGGCTACTGACATCATTCTTGTTATCTGCGGGACGCTGCTGTGTATCGGCGGCATGTTCTCCGTCGGGGACAGCTTCCGCTCCGTCACCGGCATAGTGCTGGGGCTGGCTCTGGTCGTCCTCGGGCTCGTGGACAAGAACCGCGCCTGGCCCTTCGGCAAGGGGAAGAAAAAGCACGGTGCGGAAGGCAGGGAGGAATAATTTGCAAAGGCTGAGTTTTGAGCGGCAGGCTCTGGGCCTGCCCATAAACGTGACGCTCTCCGGCTGCGGGAACGACACGCTGGTGAAGATAACGGGCGGCTGTTCGCCGCACATAGGCAGTGTCAGCGTCGCCTATTGGGACAGCGGGGAGCCCGTTCTGCGCACCCTGCTTCTGCCGGGACACAGGGACGACGTGGTAAGCGACATGTTTGCCGAGGGTCTGTCCCGCAAGCTGGGCGCCACCGTCACAGCCGTCTGCGGCATCCATTACGAAGCCCCTGGCCGGGACGGCATCGAGGCCGTGCTTGCGTGTACGCGCGAGCTGCTGGACGAGGTGCTCGGCGTCTGCGGATGAGGAGTCAAAGTTTGAAAACGCCCCCGATGGGGGCGTTTTCTATGTTTTCAGCGTTCCCCCCTCCTGTAGGGGCGGGGTTCCATCCCCGCCCGGGTTTTTGGGGTGGGAGGAACTCGCCGTTTTGTTCTGCTTGGCTTTACCTTGTGCTGCTGTTCCACCCCATTTCTTTGGTCTTGCCCAAAGAAACGGGGTGGAGCCCCAAAGAAAAACGCTTTTGGG